>CASKJV010000004.1 GCA_949388605.1 uncultured Clostridia bacterium | reverse complement strand
CTTTCAATATTTTATTTTCAATTTACATGTGACATATCTATTTTAAACCTATAATAATTAAATTATCTTAAATTTAATAAATATAATGCTACAATATTAATGATACATTTATTTTGAAAAATTATGTATATTATTTTTATTTAAAAACAAAGTTTTCTGCCTTCTTTATATATTTTTTAGTATAATTCATCATATTTTCTTTCTTGTTTTGAATATTCTTCTGGCTTTAAACCCACTCTTTTTCTCATATATTTTGCCATTAATATATACAATATTGTAAATGCTATTCCAACTATTATCATACAATATTGAATTGTCATTTTATTTAACATAAAAGATGCTATTATTCCAGATATTGCAGATATTACATTTACAAATAAATTTTTTACTGCAAAAATTTTTGTATCTATATCTTTATTAGTAAAATTTCTTAAATATCTATCCATAATTGTGAAAAAAGCTCCATGAGCAAATTTTCCTATTATATATGCTATAACCACAATTACTATTAAAATTGGAAATTCTTTTGCTTTTAGACTTAACACACCCGCTATAATTGTAGTAATCGATAGCATTAATCCCATTACAAGAATTGTTTTGTTTTTAAACTTATCATTTAATTGACTTTGCATTTTTGACCCATATGAACTTGAAAAACTTAATACTGCTGAAATAATTGCTATTAAGTATGCTGGAACACCTATAACTTGTAAAAGGTTTGTACGATAATTTACTAATATAGTTATAATACTACCTATTAATGAAGCTGATAGTATTAATGCTTTTAATCGTTCCGATTTTATTATAAATTTAAATCCCTCTTCTATATCTTTTAATTGTTTTTTTATAGTAATTTCATTTTTTTGTTCTTTTCGTTTTTTTATTGGTTCAATATATAAAGTTGACATTATAGTAACAATAATTAGTACAACTAAAGAACATATTAGTGGTAAATATCCATTTACTTCAAATAGAAATCCTCCAATTATTTTTGTTATTGAACTTAATATGTAATATCCAGAAGCACCTTTTGAATTTATTTTTGAAAATATGCTTCCTTTATATTTTGAAGGAGGAATTGAAGAATTTAATAATCCTGGTTCTGATATATCTTTTATTGAAACAGCTAAACATGATACAAATTTTGCTAAAATTAAATCATATATATTTCCAGTAGCCATAAATATTATCATATAAATACAATTTAAAATATTTCCCAGTACAATACTATTTTTTCTTCCTAAAAATTCTACAATTATATTGGCTGGTATTTGCAAAAATATTCCAAATATTGATTTAAAAGAACTGGCTAATACTACATCTGCTGGACTAATATGTTTTATTTGTGTTAAAAACATAAAATCTATTGCATAATAAAATAGATAATCCCATCCTAATTTTTTATATGTAGGAAATAGTTTCATATTTCTTTTTCTCATTTTTTGATCTTCTTTTGTTTTCATTATTGCTCCTCTTGAATACATAATTTCTATTATTAATTATAAAAAATATATTTTTTAATTTATTTAACACTTTTTATTATTGATTCTTTTACTTCTATACTAACATGTCTTTTTTCACTAATATTATTATATACTTGTATATCTTCAAAAGATTATTACTTATTATCAATAAACTCAACTATTTTAAATGGTAAATAATCTTCATTACCATTTTTTATTACATATTCTGTTAAATATGCTTTAAAATTTATTTTAAAAGATTCATCTTCACTAGTTGTTAAATATTTAAATGGTGCCATTCGTATGGATTTTTTTACGATATCTTTCAAATTAGTTGGTACTTGTTCCATAAATTCTTCAAATAAAGAAATGTCGAAATCGAAAGACGCTAGAAATTCTTCGTTATTTTCTATTATTATAGAATTAATAGTAAATAAATTATCATCTATTCTAAATATATCTAAAACTCGACAATTAAAAAATATTTGTAATTCATTTGGTTTCATTCCATTTTCTATGCACAATAATCCGAAATCTCTTTTATAATTAAAAATACTTGGATTAATAAATGCATCTGGGCTTAAAAGTTCATATAATCGTTCCCAATCTTTTTCTAATGCATCAGCAAATTTAAAATATAATAGAGGTTCATTTTCATCTACATCAAAAATAATTATTTCTTTACCATTACATAATACAAAGCGTTTTATTTTTACTTCTATATTAATAGCATAACTATATGCTTGTTGAACATGTTTTCCTTTACAAATATTTTGATTTGGTGATTTTGCTTCAATAGTAAATGCATTTTTACCATTTACTTGAATAATATAATCAGGTTGTTCAGTTATTCTAGTACTTTTAGCACCAAATCTTGTAAAAGGATGTTTTAATTTAGTTTCTCTAATAATACGCCTTTTTTCATCAAAAGCTGAATATCCAAGACAATCTAAAAGTGGTTTTATAATTTCTTCTCTTACACTACTTTCTTCAAATCCTTCTGGCAAATTATTAAAATCTATTTTATCAAATACTCCCATTATTCCTCCAATCCTATAATACTAGATTCATTATTTTTATTATCATATATTTTAATCATATAAATAATTATTCTTGAACTTTTTGCATTTTAATCTAACTGTATACTTCTATTTATTATCTTTATACCATTCAGCAAATACTTTTAATGTAATTTATTTAGAAAATTTTTCTTTGTCTTTAGTTATTTTATTAGCATAACGTTCTTCCTCAGAAAAAACACAGCCACAATATTTTTGCATGTATAATCCTAATTCTCTAGCTTTATTTTGACCTTCTCTAAATCCTGGTCTAAAATCTCTATATAAAAACTCTATATCATATTTTTGAGCCATTTCTTCACAAACTTTTTTTAATTCATCATGCTTTTGATAAGGACTCACAAAAAGTGTACTTGTAAAACAATCGAAACCATTCTCTTTTGCATATTTTGCAGTTTGTTCTAAACGTACTCTATAACAGTAATTCACACATCTATTATCTAAATCATCTATTACTTGTTTACAAAATTCTTTTAATCCATAATTTTCATTAATAATTAGATTTAAGTTTATCATTTTAGAATATTCTATTAATGTATCTCTTCTTGTTTTATATTCTATATATGGATGAATATTTGGATTGAACCAATATGAAACTGGTTCTATTCCCTCTTTTCTTAAAGAGTCTATACAATATACACTACAAGGTGCACAACAAGTATGTAATAATAGTTTCATCTTTAACCTCTATTCTTATATTACTATAATAATTTTTTAAAATTATATATTTAACTAAAATAAGATTTAAATTTATGTATAAATCTGTATAAATTAAAATCTCATTTTAAAGATATCAAATAATATTGATTTTCTAAATTTATTCCCAAAAACATATGGTATATTTGGTTTTATAATAAGTTTCTGGAAAATAATTTTTCATATTTTCTTTTTCAGACACTATTCCACATAAAACACCAATCAAAAACATAAATACAGTAATAATTCCAAATATTTTTTTTAATATATTTTTGGCTTCGTTAGTTTTTAAATTATTGTATAATACTAAAAATATTAAAATTCCAGACAAAATAAGCATCCAAGCATAGTCAATTAAGTATCTTTGATTGCTTCCTGCCATCATAATGCTTAATATTGCAGTTAAAGTTCCTACTATAATTAAAGAATTTATAATTATTTTTAGTTCTTTATTTTCCATTTTTTTGTTTACCTTAAACACTAAAAAATTCATAAAACAAATTGGTGCAATAATAAACAATCCACCTATCATATTTTCTATATAATAATATCCATAAAATTCAAGTAATTTATTATGATTTGTAAAAAAAGGAAAATCTGGTATAAAATTTGGTATACTAAATAAATTTGCTACTATTCCTGTAGGTACAGCAAATATTCTATTTTTTAAAGACATCATATTTACAATTGTTAATTGATATTTTGCTCCGAATTCTAATGGATTTTCAAATCTAGCATAATTATAGCACATTAGTAATATTCCAACTGTTACATATGGAATTGCAACTGCTAAAACTAATTTTATTAGTGGCATTTTTTTATTTTTAAATATTTTTAAATTTTCTAATAATAATTTTATTAAATATGGCACTATTAAAATGGATGCAAATAAGTCTGTTGGTCTACATGCAACTGATAAACTTAAAAATAGTGCACCTAAAAATATATTAAAATATTTTTTTTCATCAGTTTCTATTGACTTTAATATAAAATAAATCCCTTGTAATACACAATATAATCCAGATATAATTGCTAATTCATATATTCTTGACATTCCATTTGCATATAAAACTAAACTTCCTGAACAAATTATTATTAGCGAAAATAGCACAAACTTAAAAGATATTTTTGGAAAATATCTTTTTACAATTTTTAATAAGATCTCTTTTATCAAAATTAATATAAAAATAGATAATATAAATACAACAATAGATATATCTAAATAACTTTTAGTGATTGCATAATATGGTAAGAAAAAAACTAATAGTGGTAATATACCAAAATAAACATAAAATTTGCCATTATAATATGCAGTATCCCATAAATAGTCTTTTCCTCTTTGTAAAGTACTTCTTTCTAAATCATCATAGGGATTTACTAAATTTAAAAATTTCTCTGATGGTTTATCATCTAAATATAATTGTCCTTTATAAATAGCATTAACAAATTTTTTATTATATATTTTTAAATTATCTGGTTCTATAGAATTTTGATTTATAAAACCTAATATCACAAAAAAAATTGCCAAAACACCTAATAATACAATTTCTTGTTTAAAATTTCTATTAGAATATTCTTCATTAATACATTTCTCATTTTTTAATAAATATATAAATAGTAATATTCCTACAATAATCAAAAATCTAGCTATATTAAATTCAAAAGGAATTTTCTCATTTATTGTAACTTTAGTTAATTCTTGATTATCATAAATTTCTGAATTTACTGTTATAAGTATTCCATTTACTTTTCCAGATAAATATACTGGCATATATTTAGATTTTTCATTATTTGGAATATATTGTTTAGAATTCAAATTTCTAAATCTAGAGCTTGTCTCATCAGAAAAACCTATTCTATATTCACTTACTTCTGTTAAATTTTTGTCAAAATTAAGTTTAACAGTTCCAACTTCAATATCCAAATTATCTATTTTTAATATTACTTTTTCATCATCATATTGTACAAATTCTAAATTAGTAAATTCCTTTTTTTCGAAATTTCCTAATAAAACACGATAAGAAGTAATGTTAAAAACAATTACTTCTAAAAATAGTGCAATTATTAAGTTAATTAATAATTTTGAAAAATGTTTTTTCATATATAAATTTAATACAACAAGTCTATTTTGTTTTTGTTTCATGATATTCTTGCTCTGTATTTACATTCCAAATATTATCCTTTGTTGTAACTCCTTTTTTGATATTTTTTACTGCTTCAAATGCTGTAGCCATAGAATGATCCATATTATTATATCTATGTTGTCCATTTCTACCAATACAGTATAAATTATTAAATTTATTTAAATATTCAATAAGTTTATCCATATGCTCATAAGTATCAAAATAAGCAGGATATGCTTTTTTTATTTTTTCTCTATGATAATCTAAAACATCTTCTTTATCAATAATATTCATACTCGCAAGTTCTGAAATAGCAAATTCTGAAAATTCTTTATCTTCCATATTCCAATATTTATCATCTTCTTGGCAAGTATATTCTAACCCTATCCAAACTGTATTTTCGGCATCTTTTACTAGATAAGGTGACCAGTTATTAAATATTTGAAGTCTTAACATTTTTACTTCAGGTTCTTGTACATAAATCCAACAATCTGGTACAACATTTCCTAAAGTTTTCATTTTTGTTTTATTTTCCAATTTCATTTTATTTACTAAAACTCCAACTGTTTGGAAATCAACATAAGGTAATCCAGATGCAATTTCTTTCATCTCTTTTGGTATATCAATACCTGTAAAGCCTTCTACTAAATCTTTAACTGGCATTGTAGAAATAAATATATCTCCCTCTAATATTACTTCTACACCATTTACTTCGCATACTACACTTTTAATTGTAGTATCATCTATTTTTAATTTTTTTACTGAATATCCTTTTAATATTTTTCCACCATTTTCTTCAAATTTTTCGGCTAAAGTTTCCCATAATTGACCTGGTCCATATTTAGGATACCAAAATTGTTCTATTAAAGATGTTTCTACTTCTTCTCTTTTTTTCTTTGATTTAAAAATTTTTGAAAGAGCATCTTTTATAACTGCTGTTATTGAAACACCTTTTACTCTTTGTGCTCCCCATTCTGCTGAAATTTCTTTTGGGTGTCTTCCCCAAAGTTTTTCAGTATATTTTTCAAAAAACATACTATATAATACTTTTCCAAATCGATTAATATAAAAATTTTCTAAAGAAACCTCTTTTTTCTTTACAAATATTGTTTTTAAATAACTAAATCCTGCTTTTATAGTACGTATAATTCCCATGTTTGTAAAAGTTTGTAATTTTAAACTTATTGGATAATCAAAAAATTTCTTTAAATAATAAATTCTTGATACTCTAGTTCTTACAAGCATTACTTTGTCTTCTTTTTCTGGATTTGGCCCTCCTTCTTTTAATGGCTTTTCTCTTCCTAATTTTTCATCATCAAAAGAATTCACTCCTTGAATAGGCATTAATTCTTCCCAAAAATCCATAACTTCTTGATCTTTAGAAAAAAATCTATGTCCTCCTATATCCATTCTGTTTCCATTATATTTAACAGTTTTAGAGATTCCTCCAATATCATTAGACTCTTCTAAAATAATAACTTCATATTCTTCATTTTTATCTTTTACTAATTGATATCCAGCAGTCAAACCAGCTGGACCAGCACCTATAATTATAACTTTCTTCATTTATTTCCTTCCATTAAAATAAATATTTATTTTAAATTTTATTTATATTTATTGTTATATTTTTATTATAATTTAATTTTCTGTTAAATCAAAAATGCAATACTTTTTATAAGTTATACTCTATTCCTAAATGTTCATATCCAGTTGCAGTCACAACTCTTCCTCTAGGTGTTCTTGCTAAAAAACCTATTTGCATTAAATATGGTTCATAAACATCTTCAAGAGTTTCTGGCTCTTCATTTAATGTTGCAGCTAAAGTTTCAACACCAACTGCTTTGCCACCATATTTATAAATAATAGTCTCTAATATTTTTCTATCTGTATTATCTAATCCTAAGTCGTCAATATCTAATTTTTCGAGTGCAAGTCTTGTAATATCTAGTGTTAATATTCCATCACCTAACACCATTGCATAATCTCTAATTCTTTTTAATAATCTATTTGCAATTCTAGGTGTTCCTCTAGAGCGCTTTGCAAGTTCAATGGCTGCTTCTTTTTCTATTTTTACATTCATAAGCTCGCTAGATCTTTCAATAATTGTTGTTAATTCTTTTACTGAATATAACTCTAATTTAGCTACAATACCAAATCTATCTCTTAATGGAGTAGATAAAGAACCAACTCTAGTTGTAGCACCTACTAAAGTAAATTTAGGTAAATCAAGTCTTATTGACTTAGCTGTAGGCCCTTTTCCAATAATTATATCTAAACAATAGTCTTCTAAGGCTGGATATAATATTTCTTCTATATTTTTATTCATTCTATGTATTTCATCAATAAATAAAACATCATTTTCTGATAAATTTGTAAGTAAGGCTGCTAAATCTCCTGGTCTTTCAATTGCAGGACCTGAAGTTATTTTTATGTTGCTTTCAAGTTCATTTGCAATAATATTAGAAAGAGTTGTTTTTCCAAGTCCTGGAGGTCCATACAAAAGTACATGATCAAGAGCTTCATTTCTTTTTTTGGCAGCTTCAATATATACTCTCATACTCTCTTTAACTTTAGTTTGACCTATATATTCGCTTAATTTTTTTGGTCTTAAAGAGACTTCAGAATAATCTTCTTCATCTATTAAATTTGGATTTAATATGTTTTCTTCCATTATTTTAAGTTAATCCCCCAAATATTATTTTATATAACATTAAAATTTTCTATTGATAAAACTTTGTACTAATTCAGCCCTGTATCATATTCAAGTTCTTCCATATATGGAAAAATTTCTTTTACTCTTTTTAATGTATATATTGCATTTTTTTGATGTGGGCATTTTTCTGGTGCTTCAATTAATTCGTTTTTATAACAATTTTTTGCTAATTTATACATCAAATATTTGCATTCTAAATACTTATAATATATTTTGTAACCATTATCTAAATCTTCCCAAAACATCTCAAATGTATATTTTTCGTCCAATTTTAGCATCCTCTCTTAATCATTTACATTCCTAACATAGTTAAAATCATACCTAATCCAGAAACAAATAAACTTGCCCCTAATATATATATAATCATTTTTGAAGGTTTTGTTGCTTCAATATAAACTTCAGTTGGTTTATATTCATTTATTTTTAAATCTATTTTATTTCCTATATCTGGTAATCCAGTTTTTTTGTATCTTCCAGTACATTTTGTATATAATTTTCCGTTATATTCATATTGATAAATAGGTGCATAAGCAACTGTGTTATCTTGTAATTTGTTTTCATCAAAATCTACACATTCTGCAACAACTGTTTTCTTACATTTTGCTTTTGCAATATCTTCTAAGATACCTGGTGCTATCATCATACCTAATCCAATTACAGTAACTGCTGTTGATAATAATACAGGGAAAATTCCATTTCCTTCTTTCATATTATCTGTAAATAAAAATCCCCAAGTATTGACTGCTGGAATTATAATACAACTCATACCTGTTAATGTAACTAATATTCCTGATACTTTCTTTCTGTTTAATAATATAATTCCCATTACTAAAAACATTTGTCCAACTGTCATAATAGCAAATGTTACTTGATTTATTCCTGTAAAATAAATCATAAATCCAATTGAGGCTACTGCCCAAATTATTAAAGACCAGCTTATGATTGTGTCATAAAATCCATACTTTTCCTTTGTTTTTTGTTCTTCCATTTTTTACCTCTTTCCTTTGTTTTTTTATTTAATATAAATTATTATTACATTACTTTATATTATAGGAAATTCGAAATTTTACTATAATTAAAAATTGTATTTAAATTTTATATTGTAATTTACAAAATGTAAATATTTACTTTATTGATTAAACTTATTCATATAATTACTAAAAATTTTTATATTTAATAATGTTTCTATTTTATCATACTAATAAATTCTTGTTCATTTATTATTTTTATTCCAAGTGATTGAGCTTTTGTAAGTTTACTTCCTCCATCTTCTCCTGCTAAAACATAAGTAGTTTTTTTGGATACAGAAGAAGAAGTTTTTCCTCCAAAGTTTTCAATTATTTCTTCTGCTTCTTTTCTAGAATAACTTTCTAGACCTCCAGTTAATACAAAAATCATATCTTTAAATCTTTCATCATTATTAGAAATTTCTTGAGAATTCATGTTTAATCCAGCCTTTTTCAATTTTTCTATTAAATCTTTTGTTTGTTCTTGTGCAAAAAAATCAAAAACGCTTTCAGCCATTATTTCTCCCATATCATCAATTAGTATTAAACTTTCTAATGATGCTTTTTGTAATTCCTCCATAGTATGATATCTTTTTGCAAGCTGTTTAGCAGCTTTACTACCTATATGTCTTATTCCTAGCCCATTTATTAGTCTATATAAATCATTATTTTTACTTTCATTTATACTGTCTATTAAATTTTGCGCAAATTTTTGCCCATTTTTCTTTAATGAAGCAATATCTTCTAAACTTAAAGAATATAAGTCAGCTATATTAAAAATTAATTTTCTATTTAGTAATTCTTCTATTATGCTGTCTCCAAGCCCTTTTATATTCATGGCATCACGTGACGCAAAATGAATTATATTTCTATATTGCTTAGCTGGACATTCAATACCAATACATCTAACTGCAGATTCTCCTTCTTCTCTTATAGCATCAGCTCCACAAACTGGACATTTATTAGGCATAGAGATTTGTTTTTCTGTTCCTGTTCTTTTTTCTTTAACTACTCTTACAACCTCAGGAATTACATCTCCAGCTTTTTGTATTATAACTGTATCACCAATTTTTAAATCTTTCTCTTTAATGAAATCTTCATTATGAAGAGTAGTTTTAGATATTGTTGAACCTGCAACTTTTACTGGTTCTAAAATTGCCATTGGTGTAATGGCACCTGTTCTTCCAACTTGAAATGTTATATCTTTAAGCAATGTTTCTTTTTGTTCTGGCGGATATTTATAAGCAATTGCCCATTTAGGTGTTTTATAATTTGTTCCTAAAATGTCTCTAAAATTTAAATTGTCAACTTTTATAACTGCTCCGTCTATTCCAAAATCTAATTTTTCTCTATTATCTCCTATTTTATTAATTTCTTCAATAGTTTCTGAAATATTATTACATAAAATTTTTACTGGATTAACATTAAAACCTATTTTTTCTAAATAATCTAATGATTCTAAATGTGAAGTAAATTTTACAGTATCTGATTTTTGAACATTAAATATATATATATCTAGTGGTCTTGAACCTGCAATTTTTGAATCTAATTGCCTAAGAGAACCAGCTGCAGCATTTCTAGCATTAGCAAATAATGATTCTTCATTTTCTTCTCTTTCTTGATTCATTTTTTCAAATTCATTTTTGCCAATGAAAACTTCACCTCTAACTATAATATCTATTGGTTCTTTTAATTTCTTAGGTATATTTTTTATAGTTTTCAAATTTTCTGTTATATCTTCACCAACTAGTCCATTTCCACGAGTTGCTCCTCTTACAAAAATTCCATTTTTGTATTCTAAAGCAACAGATAAACCATCTATTTTGGTTTCAACTACATATTTGACTTTATTTTCTATAGAATTTTCCGTATTGGGCATTTCAAATTGTATTTGATTATTATTTTCTATATTATTTTCTATTACCTTCTGCACTCTTTCATCAAAAGCATATAATTCTTCAAAATCAAATATATCTTGTAAGCTTTGTAATGGGACTTCATGTTCAACTTTTTCAAATCCTTCTTTTACAGTTCCTCCAACATGTTGTGTTAATGAATCTACTGTTATTAAATCTGGATGTTCTTTTTCTAAATTTTTAAGTTCTAACATTAACATATCATATTCAAAGTCACTAATTTCTGGATTATCATCATCATAATATCTTTTTGCATGATATGCAGTAATTTCTTTAAGTTCCTTTATTCTTTTTTGAGCTTCTTTCTTATTCATCAGTTTTCCTCTTTTAATTACTAAACTTTTATTCTATTTTGCCTAATAACTTATTCTTTAAACAGATCTTTTCCATTTTTTAAATAATCATAACCTGAAACAATTGTAGCAATTACAGAAATTAGCATAATAATTGAAGTTATTATATTTAAAATTATATCCCCTTGAGACATATATATTTGAAAACTACTACTTAATGCTTGTACTTCATTTGTTGTACTTCTCACAAAATCAAAGAAATTGTATTTATCTACAAACATTAAAATTATAGCAATCATTTGAGTAACAGTTTTTAATTTTCCCCAAATTGATGCGGCAATAACTTTTCCACCTTTTTCTACAGCTAATAATCTATAACCGCTTACAATAAATTCTCTAGATAAAACAATTACTGGAATCCAAGCAGGAATTTTACCAAATTCAACTAGCATTACAAGAGCAGATAACACTAAAATTTTATCCGCTAATGGATCTAAAAATTTACCAAAAGTTGTAACTTGATTTCTTGAACGAGCTATATATCCATCTAATTTATCTGTTATGGAAGCAATTATAAAAACTATATTCATAATCCATAAAAAAAGTGGTATTTCTAAAAATTCTCCTGAAATTATTCCTAATGTTCCTAAATATCCTACTATTACAAAAATAGGAACTAAAATCATTCTAAAAATAGTTAATTTATTTGCTAAATTCATATTTTTTCCCTTTCAAAATTACCATTAATATACTCTATGTAGAATATATTTTGACCAAATTTATTTCTATAATTATATAATAGGAATTGCACTGCAATTTACTATTATAGAACATGTTTCATTATAAGCTTAATGTTTAAATTTTGTGAATCAAATTTAGTTTTATATAATAGGAAATATAAAATTTCCTATTATATAAATTTTACATTTTAATTATTAACTTGATTTAATACATTTTGATTAACAGTGTTTTGGTCTTTTACAGTATTTTCTAATACAGTATTTGTATTATTTTCTTTTTCTTCTTCTAATTCATTTTTTCTAGCTGTTTCTAATTGATTTATTAAAGCTTGAAGGCTAGAAACATCTTTACCTATCATTTCAAAGTTATTAGATTCTAATGATTCATTTAAATTATTGTTAGCTTTAATAACAGAATCAATTAAAGCATTTATATCATCAACATTTACAAACTCTAAATCTACTGCATATGCATCATTAAATAAATTATTTATAGCATCTGCCAAAGTATCTCCAATAGCTACTGTATTTCCTGATGCAACAATAACTTTTCTTAACACTGGTATTTCACTTTCATTAAGCATTACTTGATATACTGGCTCAACATATAATAAAGATTTATTTATTGGAACAATTATCATATCTTTTACAAGTTTTGTACCACTAGTATTAATTGTTTCTAATTCTTTAGAAATCCTTTCATCTTGCTCTATTTGATTATTAAGCTGTGTTATACCAACAACATTACTTTCTGAACTAAATTTATATAAAGAAAGTTCTGATTTTCCATTTTCTACACTACCAACTAAATATGAAGTAATATTTTGTTTTTCAAACTTATTATATGTTAATACTAATCCAAGTGTTTCTTTATTATTATCTATAGTTTTTAACATAGTATAATATGGTTCCATTTGAACTCCACTCATTTTTGAATTAGTTGGATTTGATTTTGTTGTTATTTGCCAAATATCATCTGCTCTATATAAAGTATCTTCACTAATATCGTGATACATATTTATCATTTCTGATTGAATGTTATATAAAAATTTAGGATATACCAAATGTTCTTTTATATCTTCTGGTAATTCATTATCTTTAAATAAATCTGGATACATATTTCTATATGTCATTATTATAGGATCTGTTTTATCTGTAATATAAAAAGTTGTAGTTCCATCATAAGCGTCTATTAATACTTTTACAGAGTTTCTAATATAATTTATTCTTTCTTTATATCCTTTTATATCTATAGTTGATATTTGAGAATATGGATAACTACAAGATCTTGTATATCCATCTAATACCCATACAAGTTTTCCTTCTTCTGTTATAACTAAATATGGATTTTCATCATATAAAATATCTGGTAAAATCTTTTTTGCTCTTTCTATAATATTTCTATTTGAAATAATTTTTGTATCATTTGTTGTGTCAGTTGAAAAAGCTAGTCTGAAATTTTTCTCACTAATTCCTAAAATTGCTCTATCTAAAAATCCTAAATTTAATCCAGCTTCACCATCATAAATATTTTCTTCGTATTTAGATGCTGTAATTGGATAATCATACTCTTTTCCAAAAGAAGTATTTGTTTTTATTGTGCTATTTGTTTCTAATCCAAAATAAATTCTAGGTTGTTTAATATTTAAAATTTCTTGATTTGTAAAATCAGACAGAATATATTTTGAATATCCAGCTTCATCTGTATCTGTTGCTGAGTTTACTACTACTGAATATCCATGTGTATATTTTAAAGATTTGTTATTATAACTAATAGTTTTATCTGTTAGTATTTCTCTTGGAGTAATATAAACTAATTCTTTATTTCCATTAATTTTATAAAGAGATAAAAATGTATTTTTGTAATCATAATAAACACTATTTTCTTGATGTTCAGCAACAGTTGTTAATGTTACATCTTCTGTTATTAATGGAATATTATTAATAACATTTTCATTATTTTCTATTTGTTCTAAAGTTATAGATTGGTAGTTATCAATATTTTGTTGTTCTATATCAATTCCATATGCTTTTTTTGTATTATTTATGTTATAAGCAATATATTCTTTTTCTGAATCTAATTCATTTCTTCCAACATAAGCAAATTGGAATCCAATCATAATTATAAATAAAACTAAGAAATATGCTGGAACTATTAATACTGAAATTATCCCTTGTTTAAAATTTCCTTTTCTTGCATAAATTAATAGTCTAATTACTGCTATTGCAATAATAACACTTAATATTCTATATCCCCATACTTTAATAGTTATATCAATTTTTCCAGCACCAACCAAACTGGTATTTTCTTCATTTCCTATTTGAACCATACTTCCAGTCAAAATATTTTGCGCACTTATAAACACATATATGCAAAATACTATAGCAAGTAATACCACAATAAATAACTCTAATTTAACAAATGTATTCTTTTTTAATGTTTCTCCATCAACTCCATCAAAATGAGTATTTAATACAATTACAAAATATAATGCTACATATGCAAGGGTTATTATAAAAAATCCTATCAAAAATAGTAACAATGTTTGAATAAATGGAAGTGTAAATATATAATAGCCAATATCTATAGCAAATATTGGGTCTGTATTCCCAAAAAATCCTGCATTATTAAAAATAGCTAATTTGTCTGCAAGAGCTCCTGATGCAATAATTCCACTCACTAATCCAACTATTAAGCTCAAGCTTTTGTTTGGAAGTTTTGGCATTTCCTTTTTTTCTTCATTAAAAAATTTATTTAATCCTTTAATTATAAATTTATTTAAAACATATATATATACATATGTTATTGCAAAAGCAACACCTATAACTATATACTTATTTTTTATTTTTTGATAAAGTACAGATATATACTCTTCACCAATTTCCAAATAATTTAAATATTCTGCTCTTAAAGATATTCCTGTAATTATAGCAAAAAGTACAATTACAAATAACACTATAATTTTTCTAGTTTTATTTGATTTTTTCACTATTTCTTTTGTTTTTTTATTAATTTCAGCTTTTGATTTTTTTGAATTATCTTCTTTTTTTTCCATTTTCATTTCCTTTCTAAGAATTCTACGAACAAAAGAGGCACATTTAAAATTTTGTATTATGCATTTTTATAATATGCATTTTCAACATTTTAAATAATTGCATCTAAAAATTCTTCTGCATTAAAAATTTGCATATCATCTATTTGCTCTCCAATACCTATAAATTTTACTGGTATTTGATTTTCAGAAACAATTCCTAAAACAACTCCACCTTTTGCTGTTCCGTCAAGTTTTGTTAATACAATACCTGTAATATCTGTTGTTTCTTTAAATGCTTTAACTTGAGAAATTGCATTTTGACCAGTTTCTGCATCTAAAACTAATAAAACCTCTTTACTAGCATCTGGCATTTCTTTTTCTATTACTCTTTTTATTTTAAATAACTCGTCCATTAAATATTTTTTATTGTGCAATCTTCCAGCTGTATCTACAATTAATACATCACTATTTGATTCTTTTGTTTTTTTAATAGCTTCAAAAACTACTGACGCTGGATCTGCACCTTCATCTTTTTTTACTATTTGACTACCTGATCTTTGGCTCCAAATTTCAAGTTGTTCTACTGCAGCTGCTCTAAAAGTATCTGCTGCTGCTATTACTACCCTTTTTCCATCTTTTACTAAATTATTTGCAATTTTTCCTATTGATGTAGTTTTTCCTACTCCATTAACTCCAACCACTAAAATAACTGATGGTTTAGTTTCTAAGTTAAGCTTTGGTTCAGCAATATTTAATATATTTGCCATTATTTCTTTCAAAGCTTTTTTTACAGCTTCTTCATCTTCAATTTTTTCTTTTTTTATTTTAATTCTTAATTCATCAATAATTTTTACAGAAGTTTCCATTCCTATGTCTGACATAACCAAAACTTCTTCTAATTCTTCTAATAATTCTTCATCTACTTTTCTAAAAACACTAAATACATTATTAATTTTTTCATCAATTGAATTCTTGGTTTTTCCTAAGCCTTGTTTTAATTTATCAAAAAAGCCCATAATTCCTCCTGATTATAAATTTTATACATATTATTTTATATCATTAAATATATAAAAAAGCAACATATATTAAGTAAAAAAATAGCCTTATTTCACTTGATTTATTATAATTCTCAGACTGCTATTATTTAACAAAATATATAACATTTCTTTACAATAATATTTAACTAGTAAATCATGTCCTTGCTTTTTCACCTTTTTTATGTTAATATATTATATGTTAATATATTATATATATTTTTTATATTCTCCTATTTCAGCAATCTATAACATTTTAATAGGCTCACTATTAAGAATTTTACACAATGAATGGAGAGTGAAAATTATCAATTGAATTTCTATGATAAAGAATCTAAAATGCAAAAACATTAGATGATATTTGGTATTTTTATAGTAACCTTATTCAACAACTATAAACAAGGAGGAAACAACTATGGTAAATACTAAAATTATTGTTACATGTGATAAATGTAACTCAACAGATGTAACATCAAAAGAAACTTATTATAATCATCGTTTTCGGAGAGTACAAGATGCTGGTTCTTTAGGCATGCCCTATCCATCTTTAAGCTCTGTAGATGTAAAATTAGTCTGCCATTGCAATAATTGTGGAAACAATTTCGAAGAAGAATTAGGTTCTAAAAAATATGGTCTACTGCCTGGTGAAATTGAAGATTAAGGAGTTACATATGGTATCTCTGAATGCGACAAAGAGGCTCTTTAAAGAGCCTCTTTGTCTTTTATATTTCAATTTTAGGATTATATCTTTTTAGCCATTGATTTACCTGAATTAAATAAGCCATTAATTGTGGCCCAGTCATTAATTGACCAAACCAAGGTCTTGTAAACGCTTTTCCTTCTGTTTCTATAATTTCTAAAATATACTCTCTATTTAATAATTCATTTATTGGAGCCGATTTATCTTCCATGATTTTAGACAATTCTTTTTTTACTATTTTCATATAATTTGGATTATGAGTTTTTGGATATGGACTCTTCTTTCTATAAACTACTTCTTCTGGAAGAATTCCTTCAAAAGCATATCTTAATAACCCTTTTTCTCTTCCCTTATATGCTTTCATTTCCCATGGTATATTCCAAGCATATTCAACAATTCTATAATCGCAGAAAGGTACTCTTACTTCAAAGCCATTAAACATACACATCCTATCTGTTCTATCTAAAAGTGTTTGCATAAACCAATTTGAAGTTAAATAAATTAATTTTCTATGTGTTTTATTATCTTCTGTATCATTTTCTAAAAATTCAACTTTTGAAATTGAATCATTATACCTTTTTTCAATATAGTTTCTTAAATCAATTTCATGTGCAATATCTTTATTTAATAGATTTTGTCTTTCGTCAATTGCAATAGACCATGGAAATGTATTACTATTCAAAGCATCTTCTCTAAAATACCATGGATATCCTCCAAAAATCTCATCTGAACACTCTCCAGAAAGTGTTACTGTAATATCCTTTTTTAAATTCTTAAAGAATAACAAATATGAAGAATCTACATCAGCCATTCCTGGAAAGTCTCTTGCAATCATTGCATCATCTAAACTTCCAAACAATTCTGGAGTATCTAAAATAATCTTTTTATGTTCTGTTCCTAAGAAATTAACCATTAAATCTATATAATAATTATCTGTATTTGGTTGAAAATCATTTTTCACAAAGTTCTTTTCTTGATCAACATAATCAACTGAAAAAGTCTTTAATTTCTCGCCATATTCTCTTTTATAATAATCTTTAGCATATTTTGAAATTATACTAGAATCTAAGCCACCAGAAAGTAATGTTCCAATTGGTACATCTGAAGTTAATTGTCTTTCAACAGAATCTTTAAGTAAATATCTTATTTTTTCACAAGTTTGCTCTAAATCGTCTGTATGTTCTTTAGTTTCTAATTTCCAATATTCTTCTTTTCTAAAAGATTCTTTGTTATATACTATAAAATGAGCTGGTTCTAATTCAAGAATTCCTTTAAATGGACTTATGCCTGGTGTATGACTTGGTCCAATTCCAAAAAGTTCATGAATTCCCTGTTTATCTAATATAGGTTTACAAAGAGGATGTTCTAATATAGCCTTAATTTCAGAAGCAAATATAAAATTATCTTCTTTTATAAAATAATAAAATGGTTTTATTCCAAAATGATCTCTTGCAACAAATAATTCTTCTTTTTTATCATTCCAAATTGCAAAAGCAAAAATACCATTTAAATGTTTACATACATCTTTTCCATAAAAAATATATGCTTTTAATAACACTTCTGTATCTGAATGTCCTTTAAATTTAAACCCATTTTCTACTAAAACTTTTTTCAATTCATCACAATTATATAGTTGACCATTATATACAATTGTATATGTACTGCCATCAATAGAATATCTCATTGGTTGTTTTCCATTATCTATATCAATAATAGATAATCTCCTATGAGCTAAATTAGCATGTCTAGAAAAATACAATCCATCCTCATCAGGTCCTCTTTTAGACAATATTTCAGACATATTTCTAATAATTGAAAATTCATTAGAAATATCTTTATTAAAATTTACTATTCCCGCAAAACCACACATAAAAAACTCCTTACACACAATATATTCTAAATACATTATATGCAAGAATTTTAAAAAAATGACCAATTGGGGACGTTAGTTTTTGGACATTTTTGACCATTTTTATACGTATGTTTAATTAATATTATATATATATTAAGATTTCAATATTAACTATACTCAGCATTTCAGTTTTCAATTATATATATTATTTTTTTATCAATCATAAAATTCCTTATCATAACAGTTCTTAATAATATCATAAATTATATAATTAACTGTATAATTCTTATTATCTATTTAATCGACTTATACTTAATCGAAAATATACAAGAAGTCCATAATATTAAAATATTATGGACTTTTTATATATAAAGTTATTTTTTATTATTTCTTTTATAAAGTAAATTTTTTATTTCACCTAAATTTTATTAAAATATATATCATCAAACAAGTTAACTAAACATACGTATAAAAATGGTCAAAAATGTCCAAAAACTAACGTCCCCAATTGGTCATTTTATCATTTCTTTTAATTTTACTAATGTGTTTAACGCATCTATTGGTGTGAGTTCATTTATATTAATTTTATCTAGTTCATGTGATATATCTGCAAGTTTTAAGTTAAACAAATCAAATTGCCCTTCTACTTGTTTTGCTGATTCTTTTTCTTCTTTTATTTTTACTCCGCCCTTTTCTAAAGAACGTAGTATTTTATTTGCTCTTGTTACTGCTGTTTTAGGTACTCCTGCAAGTTTTGCAACATGAATACCATAACTTTCATCTGTTCCACCTTCAATAATTTTTCTTAGGAAAATTATGTCTTCACCTTTTTCTTTTACTTCAACTTGATAATTTTTTATTCCTTCAACTTTTTCTTCTAATTCTAATAATTCATGATAATGTGTTGCAAATAATGTTTTACAACCTATTTTTTCTTTATCAGCTATGTATTCTGCTACTGCCCATGCAATTGAAAGTCCATCATATGTAGATGTTCCTCTTCCTATTTCATCTAATATTACTAAACTCTTTGGTGTTGCTTCTTTTAAAATATTTGCAACTTCATTCATTTCTACCATAAATGTACTTTGTCCACTACTTAAATCATCTGATGCTCCTACTCTAGTAAATATTTTATCTACTATTCCAATTGTTGCTTCACTTGCTGGAACAAAACTTCCAATTTGCGCCATTAATGTAATAATTGCAACTTGTCTCATATATGTAGATTTACCAGCCATATTTGGCCCTGTTATTATTGCTACTCTTGTTTTATCACAATCTAAATAAGAATCATTGTAAACAAAAGTACCACTATCTATCATTTTTTCTACAACAGGATGACGTCCCTCTTTTATATCTATAGTATCTCCATCATTTACTATTGGGCAAATATAATTATTATCTTCTGCCACAATTGCTAAACTTGTTAAAACATCAACATTAGCTATACTACTAGCTGAATTTTGAAGTCTTTCTATGTTTTGAGCAATTTGACTTCTTATTTTTGCAAATTCTTCATATTCTAAACTAACAACCTTTTCTTGTGAACCTAAAATTTTATCTTCTATTGATTTTAGTTCATCAGTTATAAATCTTTCAGCACCAGTTAAAGTTTGTTTTCTAATATAATCTTCTGGAACTTGATCTAAAAAAGATCTTGTGATTTCTAAGTAATACCCAAAAACTTTTGTATATCCAATTTTTAAATTTTTAATTCCAGTTCTTTCTTTTTCTCTAGCTTCTAATGCTACTATCCAATTTTTACCTTCTGTACTTGCAGATCTATATTCATCAATAAGTTCATTATATCCTTTTTTTATAATTCCACCTTCCTTAATACTAATTGGTGGTTCGTCAACTATTGATTTTTCTATTAATTCATGTATATCTTTTAATTCATCAAGTTTATTATACAATTTTTGTAATAATTTTGAATTTGTCATAGACAAAACTTGTTTTAATTCTGGTAAGTTGCTTAAAGAATTTCTTAAAGATATCATATCTCTGGCATTAGCATTTCCATAAGAAATCTTGCCAGCTAATCTTTCTATATCATATACTTTTTTTAAAATTTCTATAATATCTCCTCTAAGCATTATATTGTCTTTTAGTTCTTTAACTGATTCTAGTCTTTCATTAATTTCATTTACATCTAGTAATGGATCATTTATCCAACGTCTTAAAAGTCTTCCTCCCATTGAAGTAGATGTTTTGTCAAGTACCCAAATAAGAGTGCCTTTTTTAGATTTATCTCTCATTCTTTCGGTTAATTCTAGACTTCTTCTGCTATTTAAATCTAAAGCCATATATTTTTTTACTTCATACACTTGAATTCTGTTTATATGTTCTAATCTTGCTTTTTGAGTTTCTGTAAAATAATTTATTAAACCATTTATACTTGCTACTATTAAATCTTCATCTTTGAATTCTTCTTTTGGTTTATCAAAACTATCAACTATAGTATATAAATTTAACAGTGTTTTAGAATCATTAGAAAAGATTTCATCATCTCTTATTGTAACAAATGTATTATTTCTATCTTTCATAATGCTTAATTCTTTTTCAGAATTTCCCATACTAGTATTTACAACAAGTTCTGCAGGTGAATATCTTGCATATTCATCTAATAGCTTTTCAAAATTATTTTCTGGCAATTTAATTTGAGTTGTATAAAAATCTCCTGTACTAATATCGCAAATTGCAATTCCATAATACATTCCTTTTTTTGCAATGCTCATAATATAATTATTTTTCTTTTCTTCTAACATATTATTTTCAATTACTGTACCTGGAGTAACTACTCTTATAACATCTCTTTTTACAATTCCTTTTGTTTTCTTAGGATCTTCAAGTTGCTCACATATTGCTACTTTGTAACCTTTTGCAATTAATCTTGACATATACATTTCTACTGCATGGTGTGGTACACCACACATTGGAGCTTTTTCTTCTAATCCGCATGCTTTTCCTGTTAAAGTTATTTCTAGTTCTCTTGATGCAACAATAGCATCATCAAAAAACATTTCATAGAAATCTCCTAATCTATAAAATAAAATACAATCTTTATATTGTTCCTTTGTAGCTAAATAACTTTGCATCATAGGTGAATATTCTTCTGCCATATCTTATACTCCCTTTCATCATACTCTATTAATTTTGACTTACATATTTTTTAATTCTTCTAAATCTATTTCATCTTCTTCGTCTTCAAAAGCTTCTATTTTATTTAAAATAATAGTTTTTATTTTGTCTTTTAACCCATTTTTAATAAAAAACTCAAATCTTTTTTCTAAATAATCTGTATTAAAAGATAATATTTCACTATCTATTTTTAATAAATTTAAAATTTCTCTTTCTGACATTAGTACTTTTAACAATTTGTAATTTTCACTCATAACTTTATCTGATGTACTTAATAGTTCTGAATTAATTTCAACTATTTTTTCTACATTTTCTAATTTAATATTTTTCAAAAAATTAACACTACGTTTTACTGTTTCTAAATCTGTTGTCAAAAATAATGGATTATCTGATAAAATAATATCAATTCCTTCTTTAGTTACACCTATTTTATTTAAAAATTCTATTTTTTCATATAATGATTTTACGTCTTTTTCATTATCAACAAATTCAAGTATTTCCTGTATATTCCCTTCATCAAATTGTATACTTTCTAAATATTCTTTTAATTTTTCTTTTTTCATCTATTTAACAATTTCTCCTTTTAAATACCATTTATGAGCTTCTGTAATTTTAACTGATACAATATCTCCAATTTGATTTTCTTCATTTGGTTTAAAAATAACAACTTTGTTTGTGTCTGTTCTTCCTTCAAACATTTCATGATTATTTTTACTTGTTCCTTCAATTAAAAGTTTTTGAACTGTATTTAAGTATTTTTCGTTATTTTCATCAACTCTTGATTCGTATAATTTTTTTAATTTTTCAAATCTTTCATGTTTTTTATCTTCTGGAATTTGTTCCATTTCAGATGCAACAGTTCCTTCTCTAATAGAATATATAAACATAAATATTTGTTCAAAATTAACCTTTCTTACAACATCTAATGTATCTTCAAATTCTTCATCTGTTTCTTCTGGAAATCCAACTATTATATCTGTTGAAAGCACTACACCTGGTATTTTTTCTTGCATTTTATTAACTAAATTTAAATATTGCTCTTTAGTATACTTTCTGTTCATTGATTTTAATACTTTAGAATTTCCTGATTGAAGTGGAAGATGAATTATTTTACAAATTTTTTCATTATTTGCAATTGCATCTATTACATCATCTGTAAAATCTTTAGGGTGTGGAGAAATAAATCTAATTCTTTCTATTCCATCAATTCTACAAACTTCATTCAAAAGATCTGCAAAATTTTTAATTTCACCATTTCCAACATAAGAATTTACATTTTGACCAAGTAAAGTTATTTCTTTATATCCTTCTTCTGCTAATTGTTTTACTTCTTCTAAAATCTTCTCTGGTTTTCTACTTCTTTCTCTACCTCTAACATATGGCACAATACAATATGTACAGAAATTATTGCAACCATACATAATAGTAACAGAGGCTTTGAATTTATCATTTCTTTTTATAGGTAGACCTTCATAAATTTCTCCATCTATATCTATAACATCTTTAACTTTTTCTTTATTTATTAAGCTTTTATAAATATCTTCTGGCAAATTTTGCATTGTATGAGTTCCAAAAATAACATCAACAAATGAATAGCTTTTTTTTATTTTTTGAAGCATTCCTTTTTCTTGCATCATGCAACCACCAATTGCCAAAATAGTATCTCTAGATTCTTTTAATTTCTTTATTTCACCAATTTTCCCGAATAATCTTTCTTCAGCATTTTCTCTAACACAGCAAGTATTGAATATAACTAAATCTGCATTTTTATAATCACTTATTTCAGAATATCCCATTTTTTCTAACATACCAGCTATTTTCTCTGAATCGTTTTCATTTAATTGGCATCCCATTGTTAAAATAGAATATTTTAGATTTTTACCTGATATTTTTTTATTAATTAAATCTATAAATTTCTCTTGATTTTCTTGCACTTCCATTCCTCCTAATAACTTTTACATTTTATACTATTTCGACTCTATTTTCAAGATTTTGACTTATTTTTTAATAATATTTTCTAATTTATTAATAATATATATTAAACTGAATTGTTCTTATAATTTATTAATTATTTATAATAAAAATTTCCTATTATAAAATCAAAAATAAACATTATAATAATTGTAAAAAGCCAAACTAAACTCACGCAACCAGCTTTTTTTATAGCTATAACTTATATATGCTACAATTCATATGTTTCTAACAAGCACTTTTATATTGCTTTTTGAACAAATTATATTTATAATTTATTATATATAATTTTATATAAATTTTATCAAACATGTGGAGAAATAATGAATTATTATGAAATCTTAGGTGTAAGTAAAACTGCATCTTATGAAGAAATTAAAAGTAATTATAAAACTTTAGTAAAAAAATATCACCCAGATTTATATCAAGGTGATAAAACTTTTGCTGAAAAAAAGACTCAAGAAATAAATGTAGCTTATGACATTTTGTCTGATAGTAATAAAAGAGCCAAATACGATTTAGAATTAAATCCGCCAGATGATATAAATACTTATAACTATACTCCCCCTAAATACACTACTTCCAATTATAATTACGATGATAATAGTTATAGTAATAATTATACTTCAAAAACGTCATCACATTATACTAGTCGTAACATTCAAAATAATTACACTAATTCTTATAATAACAATTCGCAATATACAAATGATATTTTCGTTAACAAACTAAAGGTTAGTATAGTAACTGTTTTTATTGTATTATTAGCCTATTTAGCTATTTTTTTAGTAACAATATTTCAATATAATTCTTATAAAAAACATAATACTATAAATAGAATTAATGAAAATCTTACTGAAATTAACACTCATATCGATTCTAATAATACAAGTTCTTCTAATGAAGAATTTAATATTAATGACTATATTTCAGATAGTGATCTAAGACAAATATATTATGAGTACTATACAAATACATTTGATAATTTTTCCGAATTTAAAAAAGCTCTTTCTGAATATATTAAAACATATACTTATTATGAATAAAATATATTTAATTTCTTGGTTCTACTCTTATATATTAAATACAAAACTTTAATTAATTTAAAAATTTTGCTTGATGTGTATTATTATAACAGTATTTTTTGTAATTCCCTATGTACAAATTTATTTTTTTAGAATATAATAATACATATTCCTTAAAGAAAATATGAGGAGGTTTATTATGAAAGAATATAAATTAGCTATTGTCGGAGCAACGGGAATTGTTGGTAGAAAAGTTATTGAAGTAATCCAAGAATATGATTTACCAATTTCACAATGCTCTTTTTTTGCAACTAGAAAATCAGCTGGAACAGATTTCTTTTTCAAAGGAAAACAATATTTGGTGCAAGAATTAAAAAGTACTTCTTTTGATGAAGGATTTGATTTTGCTATATTTTCTGCTGGAAGTGATGCTTCAAACTATTTTGCCCCAATTGCAGCAGAAAAAGGATGTATTGTAGTAGATAATAGCAGTGCTTTTAGAATGAATAAAGATGTTCCTTTAGTTGTTCCAGAAGTTAATCCAGAAGAAATAAAAAATAATAATGGAATTATTGCCAACCCTAATTGTTCAACAATTCAAGCAGTTATTCCTTTAAAAGTTTTAGATGATAAATACACTATAAAAAGAATTATCTACTCTACATACCAAGCTGTATCTGGTGCTGGTCAAGAGGGTGTTAATGATTTAGAAAGAGGTTTACATGATGAGGAGCCTAAAAAATTTCCTTATCCTATAGTTAATAATTGTTTACCTCACATAGATTCTTTCTTAGATAATGGTTATACTAAGGAAGAAGAAAAAATGATAAATGAAACAAGAAAAATTTTGAAAAAACCAGATTTAAAAATAACTGCAACAACAGTACGTGTACCAGTTATAAATTCTCACAGCGAATCTATAAATGTTGAATTCGAAAAAGACTTTGATTTAAAAGAATTAAAAGAACTTTTAATAAATGCTACTGGAATTATAGTTCAAGATGATCCAGATAGTAATATTTACCCTCTAGCCTTAAATGCTACTGGACATGATGAGACTTTTGTTGGAAGAATTAGAAGAGATTTTAGTGTTAAATCTGGAATTAACTTTTGGTGTGTAGCTGATAATATTAGAAAAGGTGCGGCTTCTAATGCTGTTCAAATTATTCAAAAATTAATAGAATATGATAATGAAAATAATAATAATTAAATTTAAATAAGCGATATATTTTTATATCGCTTATTTTTTATTATCATATCGTCCACTTTTGTTCTATAATATGAAATTTCTCCGCAATTCCAATTTTATTATTATTTTTTAAATTTTCTCTATAAAATTAATGTATTTTATTTTTGCTAGTTCCAATTCTTCTAAATCAACTGCATTTTTAAACTCTTCTACTAAAATATAAACTTTATTTAAATTATAAGAGTTTTCTTTCATATATTCCAAATTATCAGACATTTCTTTATATTTATTTTCAGCTAATAATGCATTTGATTTTGCTGTCCCCCAATCTAAAAAATATGCACTTGTGTAGCTTTTTAATATTAGAGATTTCAAATCCATTACAAGTTTTTTATTATTATCTTCTGAAAATCTGGAATAATATTCTGGAAGTACAGAGTATAAATTGCTTGCACTTTTAAATAAATTATTTACATCTTCATTTGTAGTATAAATTAATAAATTATTTATTTCATTTCTTAAATTATTTAATTCATCATTAGAAACTTTAGCTTCTCCAAAATCTAACATTACTGTATCTAAAACTTTTCCTATCTTTTGAGCATCTTTATTTACATCTTTCCAATCTATTCCATTATCTTTTTCATATTCATTTTTCGAAAATTTATTAATAATTGTAAAAATTTCATTTTCTAAATATTCAATTTCGCTACTAGACTTTTTTTCAACACTAACGCTTTTCATTTCTCCATCAATTCCTGAACATCCTGCAAATGAAAATAACATTATTATCAAAATTATAAAACAAAAAATATATTTTTTTACCATAAACTTCCTCCAATAGTATTATCAATCTATTTCTAGATTTTATACATAAAATGCAGAATAAATATTATTTTTTTTCAAATAATATTATTAATCTTTACAATTATTATTTGTATTAATATTAGATTGTATTACACAAAATCTATATTTTTCTTGTTAATATTATATACATTAATAATTTCCTAAATTATCGATTTTTGAAAGGATTTTTTATGAAGACAACAATAAATTTATATAGCGAAAAAGATGGTGAAATAAAAAAATTCTTAGAACAATATTATTCTAAGAATTTAAATTTAAAAAATAACTTGATTTGTAAAATTGAATATGAAAATCCAGTTGAAATCATAGATATAATTTCATGCTATATTGATAATAAGCAAAAATATGAAATAAAACTATGGATTTCTCTTGATGAAGATGTATATATATGTGTGTCTGATGATAATATAAATAAATTAATTAAATATATTTATGAAAGATATCCATATTAAATTATTTTTCTAAAATAATTGTTACAGGTCCGTCATTTACTAAAGAAACTTGCATATTTGCGCCAAATATACCTTTTTCAACATGAATTTCATTTTCTTCACATTTTTTCAAAAAATATTCATATAGTGGTTCTGCTTTTTCTGGTCTAGCAGCAGCACTAAAACTAGGTCTATTACCACTACTTATTGTATCTGCATATAAGGTAAATTGAGAAATAATTAAAAGTTCACCTTTTACATCTTTAAGAGAAAGATTCATTTTTTCATTTTCATCTTCAAAAACTCTTAAATTGCATAATTTTCTTGCTAAAATATCTGCTTGTTTTTCAGTATCATCATGTGTAATTCCACATAGTACCATAAAACCTTTATTTATCTTTCCAACAATTTTTCCATCAACTTCTACTTGAGCTTTATTTACTCTTTGAACCACCAATTTCATAACTTAAACAACCTTTTTATTAATCATTATTTTCTTCTTTATCTTTAGAAGAATCTTCTTCAACATTATTTACTTCTATAACTTCTGCTTCTTTTGTTGTAGCTTCTACATTTTCTTTTATTTCAACTTTTTCTATTTTGGGTTGTTCTTTACCACATTTTGAACAAAATTCTGCTGTTATATCTAATTCTACACCACAGCTTTCACATTTTTTTATTTTTTTTACAGCTAAAATTTCTGCTTTTAATTTAGCTATCTCATCTTTTTTTCTAGAAATTTCTTCACATTTAATAGTTATTTCATCTTTTGATACATCTTTTCCAGCTTTAACTTCTTGATATACAATCTCACCAATTTCTGCATAAAGTTCATAAACTTTTTCTTCTAAAGAATTTACTTTTGATTTTAATTTTATTTCTTCTGAAATATCACTTGCTTTTTCCTTTGTTGCATGATAAGCCTCACTTGCTTTTTTACCTAATTTGTTTAAAAAATCCATTTTAATTCCTCCTTATTTTTTATTCTTCTTTTAAATCTCTTGTCATTAAATTATTAACTGCTACTCTTGGATCCAATCCATTATATAAAACATCATAAACTGCATGCACTATAGGCATTTCTACATTATATATTTTTGATAATTCATATGCTACATCAATATTATCTACACTTTCAATTGTCATTCCAATTTCTTTTCTAGTTTCTTCTATAGAAAATCCTTTTCCTATCATAACTCCAGCACTTCTATTTCTACTATGTTCACTTCCACAAGTTACTATTAAATCACCTAAACCTGTTAAACCATAAAAAGTTTTTTCTTCTCCTCCCATAGCAGTTCCTAATCTTGCAATTTCTACTAATCCTCTTGTTAATAAAGCTGCAAAAGTGTTATCTCCTAATTCTAATCCCACTCCAATACCTGCACAAAAAGCAATAATATTTTTTAATGCACCACCAAGTTCAACTCCTTTTATATCTTTTGATGTATACATTCTTATTATATTACTTTTAAATACTTCTATTACTTTTTCTTTTAATTCTTCATCTTTTGAAGCAATAACTAATGCGGTTGGTATTCCTATAGAAACTTCTTCAGCATGACTTGGCCCTGATAATATTCCATAACGCACATCTGGTAGCTCTTCCTCAATAACTTTATCTAAAGTTAAATTAGTTTCTGCTTCAAATCCTTTTGAACACATTATAAATAATTGATCTTTTTTTACTAAATCTTTATATTGTTTTAATGTACTTCTAACAAATTTTGAAGGAGTTACATGTAAAATTATTTCAGCACCTTCTAATACTTCATTAAAGTCACTTGAACATATTATATTATCTGGTATATTAGCCTTTGGTAAAAAAATACATTTTCTTTCTTCATTAATACTTCTTTTTTCTTCTTCACTAAATGACCATATTTTTACTTCATTTCCATTTCTAGCTAAACATACTCCTAATGCAGTTCCCCAGCTTCCACTTCCTATTATTGCAATTTTTTTCATTTAATATTCTCCTTTTTTAATTTTATATTGTCGACTTTTGTTCTTTGTATTTTCATAAAATTATTTTTCAAAGTAGGTTTTTCGACAAAATTTTATAAATATATTATAAATAGAAATAAACGAGAAAGCAATAAATAAAGGAAATGCACCTGATAAATATAAAGTTACAATTGCATTTGTTTGTGTAATTTCTACATATGAAACTCCAATAATCAAGGTGAGAATTGCTCCTAAAATTGCTGACTCTATAATCCATAATGGAATACTATTATATTTCTTATTAAATATTTCAATTATTATAGTAATTGTTAATACAATATACGAAATAATTCCACTTAGTTCCAAAATTTGGGCAAGCGGTATATAAATTTTTCTTATAATAGCAAAAACTTTTATTTTGTTTTCAACAGATTTTATATATTCTTCTTGACCAATTAACTCCAGCATTTTGTTTCCATCAGGATCTGTCGCATTATCTTCTAGTATTACTCTATTTCCAGTTATTTCTTTAAAATATGACATATATTCATATAAACCTGGATAGTATAAACTAGGTTTTGTATTTATTAAATTTACATTATTATAATTACTTATATATTTTACTGCTCTTATTGTAGTATTAAACCATTGTACATATTCTTCTTTTTTTAATGCTTCACATCCTAAAAATGGCATTGTATTTTGTTTTTCTAATAATTTATTATCTAATGCCATATTTAATTCATTAATAATATTTGTATATAATTCATTTTCTTTTTGTAATGTATCATATCCAGAGTTAGAAACAGCAGTTATTAAAGCCCAAGTAAATAATCCATTAATAACTTCTTCATTTTCTCCCCCTGCATATATATCCATCATTTTATCTAAGTTTGGTTTTATAATAGCTAAAGATGGAGAAACTTCTGCCATTCTATTAATTTTTTCTCTAGTATTAGAAACTCTTTCTATCTCTATATTGGGTTTAATTGAATAAATTAAATTTGTTAATTCCGAAAGTTTACTGTTTGATTGTGTATTAACTATTTTTTCTCCATAATATTGTTGATTTTTAACCGCTATCCAATTTCCTAAAAGTATTGTTACAATAATAGGAAGTAGTAAAAATAAAACTTTTACTACTATATTTATTAAGTCTTCTTTTATGTTCTTTTTATTAATAAGTTTAAGAATATAAAAAATAATTGTTGAAGATATAATAAATATTATAAATGGAATTAACCACATTGAGTCTTCTCTTGTATAATAAAAACTACTAAATGCAATAGATGCAATAAATGACCATATTGCAATATATCTAGTTTTAGATTCTCTATTTAAAAACATAGCAATATAACTTCCAACAACAATTAGTGCCAATGCTGGTATAATTGAATTTCTGTAAACTCTTTGAAGAACAGATTGTGAATACATTACTGGATTCCATAATAGGAATTCAAATAGTATTACAAAAGATACTTTACTTTTTATTAATTTGCTTATTGCTATCATAAATATTACACATGCTATAGAATATAGTAATGTTACTGCATTTATATAAGAAATATTTACAGTTTTAGCTAGTGCTAAAAATATGGAAAAAAATACGTTTTTATAAATTGTATTATATTTATAATTACCTAACCAATTTCCACTTAATATTGTTTTTGCATGTTCAATCATAAGTTCATCATCTTCTACAGCTCCAGCATTTGCTAATATAGGTATTGTTTTTATAAGCTCTTGCTTTAATACACATGATAACACTATTATGATTATTAATATTATTAAACTAATATGTTTTTTTAAAATTTTCAAAACTGTATCCTCTTTTGAATTAATATATTAACTTTTTTCAATTTTACTATCATCATTTTTTTTATTAAAACTTAATTTGTTTTCTTCTCCTGAAATAATTCTTTTCAAATTACTTCTATGGTTAAATATAACAAAAGCTGCTAGTAAAATTCCAAATATTATATAACTAAATTCAAATTCTACTATGTAAGAATCTCTAATAAACAATGTTAATACAGCAAACAATACAGATGCTGTTATTGATCCTAAAGATACCATTCGTGTAATTGCCATTATTGCTAAAGCAAATACTAAACAAATTAATCCTATTTTCCAATTTATTATAAGAACTATTCCTAAACTTGTTGCTACACCTTTTCCACCTTTAAATTCAAAAAATATTGGAAAAGTATGTCCAATAACAACAGCTAGTGCTGCTATTTCTACTAGAATTGCTGAACTAACTTCTTTTACAAATTTTCCTACTATCCAAGCTATTAAAATTGCAACAATTCCTTTCAAAATATCGGCAATTAATGTTATAACTGCTGCTCTTTTTCCAACTGTTCTTAAAACATTTGTTGAACCTGCATTTCCACTTCCTTTTTCTCTAACATCAAATCCTGCTATTTTTTTACTAACTAAAACAGAAAAATTGATACTACCTATTGCATATGCAATAATAGCTATTATTATGTATGCTACCATAATAATTCCTCCTTTTGTATAAATTGTGTAAATAAAGTAATTTTTATTTACATATAACTTTGTTAATGTTTATTTGTAATTTAATTTTAAGTTTATTCTTTATCGCCTTTTTCTCTAATTATTAATCTGACTGGTGTTCCCTCAAATCCAAAATTATTTCTAAAACAATTTATTAAATATCTTTGATAAGAAAAATGGAATAAAGATTTATTATTACAGAATATAACAAAAGTTGGTGGATTAGTACAAGCTTGTGTACCATATAAAATTTTTAATCTCTTTCCTTTATCTGTAGGTGGTTGAACTACAGCAATTGCTTCATTTATAACTTCATTTATAACTGAAGTTGAAATTCTTTTGCTATTTTCTTCTGCCACATGATTTACTTTTTCGAAAATTTTATTTACTCTTTGACCAGTTTTAGCTGAAACAAATAGAATTGGTGCATATTGTGCATAAGAAAGATTGTTATAAACTTCTTTTCTATATTTTTCTAAAGTACCATTTTCTTTTTCTATATCATCCCATTTATTTACAACTATAATTATACCTTTTCCTGCTTCATGAGCTTCACCTAAAATTTTAGCATCTTGATCTGTAACTCCTTCATTTGCATCTATTAAAACTAAACATACATCAGCTCTTTCAATTGCAAAAAGAGTTCTCATTACACTAAATTTTTCTATAGATTCATTTACTTTAGCTTTTTTTCTAATACCTGCAGTATCTATAAAAGTATATTTTCCATATTCATTTTCAAACTCTGAATCTATAGCATCTCTTGTTGTACCTGCAATATTACTAACAATACTTCTATCTTCTCCTAAAATCTTATTCAAAAGAGATGATTTTCCTACATTTGGCTTTCCTATAATAGCAACTTTTATTCTATCATTATTAAATTCTTCATCTGATTTTGGTGGTAATTTATTATATATTTCATCTAACAAATCACCTATTCCTATAGCATTTGCAGCAGATATTGGATGTGGATCTCCTATTCCCAAATTATAAAATTCATAAATTTCTGCTGGTGGTTCTCCATAATTATCTGATTTATTACATACTAAAATAACTTCTTTTTGTGATTTTTTTAACATCATTGCAATTTCAGAATCTGCAGATGTAACTCCCTGTCTAATATCTGTCATAAATAAAATAACATCTGCAATGCTTATTGCAATATTGGCTTGTTCTCTCATTTGAGAAATTATAATATCTTGTGATTCAGGCTCTATACCTCCTGTATCTATTAATGTAAATTCTCTATCTCTCCAAGAAGTATCTGCATAAACTCTATCTCTAGTAACTCCTGGAGTATCTTCTACAATTGAAATTCTTTGTCCAACAACATAGTTAAAAAACCTTGATTTTCCTACATTTGGTTTTCCAATTATAGCAACTATTGGCTTAGCCATCTTTTCTCCTTTCATAAATTAATAAATAATTTATTGTGTTGTATTTCAACTTTAAAAATATATTTTCTTGAACATATTTTAACTCTTTATTAATTTAATTTATATATCTTTTCTTGTAACTTTTACAGTAACAAGTTGTAGTTTTAATATTTGTATATTATATAACATTCTTACCTATTTTTCAACAATTTAATGTTTTTTCCAAACATAAAGTAAAAATGTAATTCCTGAAATAACAGAAATTATATTTGAAATAAACATAGCTTTTGTTCCTGTATAATTTACTTCTAAATCTGCTTCATCTTCTTTTCCCATTATAGTTCCTAAAAAACCATTTTCTGTTTCAAAAGATTGAGCAATCATTCCATCTAATCTAACTTCATATCCTGGATAGTAAATATATGGTAGCTCTAATATTGTATATTCTGCATCATAAGTTTTAATATTAGCATTATAATTACTTCCATTTTTCACTTCATTTTCGATTAATGCTTTACCCTCTAAAGTATAAATATTATCTTCTCTAGTTGCTATATAAAATCTATTTTTATAACTATTTACTGGTAAATATTCCCCTTTACCCATTCCAGCTATAGTCTCATGTTCTTTACCAGAAACATTTCCCAAATCCAATTCTTCTATATTTTTCATATCTTTGTTATATGGTATCATTCCAAATAAAGCTACAGTATATAAAATTGAAATAATTGAAATTATTGCAACATCTTTACTATTAAATTTTTTTACTAATGTATATATATTTAAAGCACATACACAACTAAAGAAAAATCCAGACATCATTAGACATCTCCATGGAAATTGAATTACACACATTTCTTGAGGAAGAAATCTCCAAGGAAAGTATTTACTAGACATCCATAAAGAAATTATTCCTGAAATTAAGAAAAAGCCATAAGTTTCTTTTAATTCTTCTTTTATATTTTTAAATGCCATTATCGAAAACGCTAAAATTATTATAAAATGAATTCCTAATTCAAAAGTATAAGAACCATCATTCATAGTTACAAAAAACTGAGAGATTTTTAATCCATGTTTAGCTGTACTTTCATTTGTGGCCATCATTCCAGGTTCATACACTTGATAGTCTGCACTAAATTTTGTTTCCAATAAAGGAATCCAATAAAAACTAGTTATAGCAACAATAAAAATTATATTAATTATTAATCCTTTTTTCACATGATTAGTTTTTAATTTTTCAATATTTAATCCTAAATATAGTAAAGCAAAAAAAGCTACAAGAATTGTTGAAAGATTATGTGTTAGTATTAATCCAATTGCTCCGAATTGCTAAATAGTACTGTTTATCTGAAGTGTAAAACAAATTATACAATCCATAAAATACTAGTGGTATAAACATAAATGAAGCATATTCTCCTAAAGCATTTCTAGTATAAAGATCTGTTAAATGATATGGAAAAGTCATATATAAAATACTCGAAAGTAATGCTACATTATCATTTTCAGTATAAGCATTCATAAATTTATACATAAAAAATCCAGATAATACTAGTGCTAAAAACGCACATAACTTATATGATATTATAAAATTATTAAATATTAAATTTATAAAAATAATTACATATGTTGACAATGATCCATAAAATAAATTCCAAGAATATCCAAAATTATTAGTAAATGAGTTAATCACATTTGGAAGCACTCCATTTTGCTTAATACTAGTCCATGTACCAAACGCTCTTGCAATATGTTGAATCCCATCATCAGAATAAACATCTATTTGTGAATTTAATAATGGTATGCATAAAATGCATCCTACAATTATTAATATTATATAATTAATAGTTTTTTTATTTTTTAAAAATTTTTCTTTCAACTTAATTATCCTTCTTTATTTAATTTTAGTATTCTAATCTTCCTTCTAAAAACTCATCATTTTCTATCCAATCTTTAACATTAAAAATATGATATTCAGCCTTATTTACTCTTACAAAAACTTTTTCAATTCCTGCATTAATAATTAGCTTTCTACACATCAAACATGGTGCAGCGCCTTTTTCATAATCATGATTTTCTGTTCTATATCCTACTAAATACAAAGTTGAACCTATCATCTCTTCTCTTGAAGCAGTTATGATAGCATTTTGTTCACTGTGTACAGACCTACACGCATCATATCCACCATGTCTTTGTTCTGGAAGTAATTTCTTTTTAGTACAATATCCTAAATCACAACAATTTACTCTTCCTCTTGGAGCTCCACAATAGCCTGTAGAGATAATTTGATCATGATTAACTATTACTGAACCATATTTTTTTCTTAAACATGTAGCTCTAGAAGCTACTGTTTCTGCTATATCTAAATAATAATTTTCCTTATCAATTCTTTTTTCCATATGATTACTCCTATAAATACTAATTATCATTTTTTACTTGATTATTTTATAATAAAATACAAGTATTGTCAAAATATTCATGTTAATATAGAGAAAAGTTATAATCTGCAATCTACTATTAAGTTTATGAGAAATGTCTCTATATAAATTTTAAATAGTTTAAATATTAACACAAACAAAAAAAGACATATGCAATATGTCTTTTTCAAATTTGATTTTAACTATTCAGCTTTTTTTGCGATAATTTCTTTTCCATCATAATAACCACAGTTTGAACATACTGTATGTGGTCTAACTGGTTGATGGCAATGTGAGCATGTTGATAAGTTTTCTGCTTCTATTTTCCAATTTGCTCTTTTTGAACCTGTTCTTGCTTTTGACCATCTTCTTTTTGGTTGTGCCATTTAAATTCCCTCCTTTAGTGACTTTTGTATATATGTCAAAATTAATTTTATTTCAAAGTTACCTAAATAGTATACAACCTATTAATAACTTTGTCAAGCTTTTGTATACCATTTTATTTACTTTAATTTTCAATTCATGCTAATTTATTATCATTGGCTAATTCTGGATAATCTGTTAATATTGTTTCTGCTAAATTATCATTAATTTTAAATTCTTTTACATATCCACTAAGTGAGTTGGCTTTTGCTTTCAAAGCTTCAACATCAGAATTAACATAAATTTTTGCTTTTCCTTTACCATTTTTGGCTTCTTGAACTAAATTTGATACTGGTGAATTTCCATCAAAAGCAAGTACTATAGAATTCCTTCTTTCAAAAATTTCATAATTAAAGCTTTTATATATTCCCATTTCTTCACTTTCTGTAGAGATTCTAATTCCATTTATATTTTGTTTTAATAAATCATTTTTTATATCAGCTGAAACTTGTTTTGGAACAATAGCATCTATCTCAAATTCTTTATTTAATTCTTTAGCAATATCTATAATTGCTTTTTCAAATCCTTTCATCTTGTGTCCAACAACAAAACAAACTTTTTCGCTATTTAATTGTTCCATTAATTTTCTGATAGTTTCTTTTCCTTCTTCATTTAATTCTGTTTCTCTATCTTTAGAATTAAAACTTCCTCCAGCTATTACTATTGGAATTTTATCTTCTGGTAATTTTCTTATTTTGTCTTTTAATTCAATTTCTGAATTTAATTTATCATTAATTCTCATTTCTATTTCGCATTTTTTACCAGATTCTATATATTTTTCTTCTAATTCTAAAATTGCTTCTCTTAAAGTTCTTCCATTTAGAAATTTTTCAAATTTTTTAGATTTCTCTTTAAAATATTTCTCGCTATTATGTATAATTTCATCTTCTACTTTTCTCATTGTCTCAAAATCATTATCTGTTAAACCTACTAAATTGCGTAAAGCTAATTGTTCATCTATTGTATCTGTACCATAAAATCCACATCCATCTGTTCCTTGAACACATTTTACTCCATTTTGAATATATGTTTTTAATGGATGTTTTGATAGCTCATTCAAATTATTTAATCTAACATTAGAAGTTAATTGAAATTCTAAAACAGCTCCAGTTTCTACCATTTCTTTCATTAGCCTTTTGCCTTCTTCTGAATTTAAATCAGCAGTATATAAACCATGACCTAATCTGAATTTAGGCATTTTTTGCCCTTCTTTTAAAGAGTCTTTTATACATTTTATAGATTTTGCAACATTATCTCTTAAGCAATCATTTTCTCCTGCATGAATTCTAATTGTAAATTCTTTGTCTTCATTTACTACATATTGAACTAATTCATTTATTACAGGTTTAAATTCAGAAATATCGTTTATTTCTTCGCCAACAAAATCACTTCCAACTACATATGGACTTTTCGCAATTGCTTTTAATACATCTATGCTTTCTCTTAAATTTACGTCTAATGTTTGATTTTTTATAGCTGTTACTGGAATTCTTCTTATTCCAACTAAAAGTCTTAATTTTACTCCTGTTTCACTTTCTATTTTTGGCATTATTTCATGAACATCTTCTAAGACTTTTATTGCAGGATCTCCTTTTTTTACTAAATCTGTATCTGCAATTTCTGCATATTTTATACCTTGTTTTTGATATTCTCTAGCAATCCATAAATATTTATCTTGTCTTAAAGTATTATTTTCATATATGCTTCCTGGCTTCTTATCTTCTAACATTTTTTTAATATAGCTAATTATATCTGTTTCTGGAATCTTTTCTATTTTTGTTTTTGAAAGTTTTATTTTGCTTTCTGAAAATTTAGCTTTACAAAATACATATCTATAAACATAAACTTTTTCTAAGTTTGTAAATACTGATTGCCCATCTTTTAATAAAGCTAAACTTGTTCTAATTTTTCTTATATTTTCTTCAGCATTTTCTATATTATTTAAAATTAAATCAGCAAAATTTATAAAAGTATTATCATCAATTTTTCTAATTAATTTTTTTCCTGTTAATTCAGAATTTTCAAATTGTTTTTCAACTTTTTTTCTATCTTTATAAATTTTTTGTTTTTGAATTTCTGTTATATTTAAATTTAATTTTTTTATGTAATATAAAGGATATTTAATCTGATAAACAATTCCTAAAGCTATTAATACATCTGGTGTTAAATTGGCATTCATGTGTGTATGTAAATCTGTTCTAAATTTTGACTTTTTAAATATATAAGATTTCACTATAGATTTTTTTATATCTAAGCTATATTTTTTAGTTTGAGACATTAAAGTTTTTATTATAGCAGGCATTTTTGCTTTTACTTCTATTCTATTTTTATAAATATTTGCAATTTTCATTCCTGCTAATCTAAAAATATATACTTCTTCATTTTCTCCATTAATAGAAGCTGATATAGTATTTTTTATTATCTTTAAATCATTTTCATCTTTTATAGTTTCTAAATCACAAATTTGTGCTAAATTTGTAATTAGGTTTCCACTTTTATGATTTGGAGTTCTTATAATATATGTAATCTCGTCTACATTTTCATTTTCATATAATTCCACAACAATATCTTTCTCTTTATCTATATAGAATCTATCAAAATATTTTAAATTTTTCATTATTATAATAATCTCCTCTCTTTATATATGTATTCAACTTGTTAATTCTATATTATACCAGAATTCAAATTTTTTTTCAACTATTTTCCTTTCTTTTATGTAACTTGAATAATATCCTCCATTTTACTTTTGGTAGCACATTATTTAATTATTCAAATGAATCATCTAATATGTCATGCATAGTAGACTAAATACTACAAAAATAAACCTTATTGTTTCCAATAAGGTTTATTTTTTGTAGTATTATAAGAACAAAAGAGCCACTTCAAACATTTTAAGGCTCGTCTTTCTTCTGTATAGCTTCTTATTATAGAAAAGTAACAAGTCAATTAAATACCTTAAAATATTTAATTGACTTCTTTTATATGTTATAATTTAAAATCAAATTTATTAGGATTTATATCTTTTTTAGAATCTGCTGCTTCTATCATTATATTTCTCTTATTTTTTTCTTTTTCTAACCTATTTGATATAGTAAGCATATTATCATCAATGTTATTTATTATATTAGCATACTTAATAAGGTTTTTTGAGTCGCTTTTTATAATTTTAGGATTTTTGTATTTCAATTTATGTTCTATACTAGCCCAAAAATCCATGCCTAAAGTACGAAGTTGAATTTCTACTTTTACAAACATTGTTCCATTAGATAATGTTACAGGAACCTCTGTAATAATATGATAACTCATATATCCAGATTTTTTAGGTTTTTTCATAAAATCTTTTTTATTTAAAATTCTAACATCTTGAAAATCTTCTATAATTTCAACTAATTTATATACATCTTTTTTAAAATTGCAAACTATTCTTATTCCAGCAATATCATTTATTTTATTAAACATATTTTCATAAGTTAAATTATAGTTTTTTCTTTCCATTTTTTCTATTATGTTTTCTGGCTTTTTTATTCTTGTTGTAATATATTCTATTGGTTCGTAGTCATGAAATAATCTTAATTCTTCTTGTAGTATTTCTATTTTTGTTTTTATTTCTTTCAAAGCCGAATTATATAGAAACATTACTTTTTTAAAAGTAACGTCTTTTACATTTATTTTTTCTTTATTAACTAAATTATTTTCTATTTTTATTAAATAATCGTCTTCATCTTCTATCATTCAATCATCCTTTCTTTTGTTAAATTCTAAAACCATTTTATATATAATTTATTAAATTTATATTAAATAATTGTGAATTTTTTGTGAAGGAAATCAAAGATACTTTGTGTTAGTTCAATATACTATCAACAATAAAATTAACAACTTTATTGTCCATAGTAGAATCTTTTCTAATATTATTGTTTTTTTCTTCTTCTGTTAATTCAACTAAATATTTATTAAATTCTGGTATTATAGCAATTGAATCTAGTGGATATCCTATATTTCTTTTTGGTGAAGGAGTATCAATAAAATAAAAATCACTTTTACTCCAAGTATATTCTTTATTTTCCTTCCCATCATATATAACCATCCCATATACCCATTTAGCAGTAAGTTTTCCCCCATTTTCTTTTACTAAATTTGTATAATATTCAATCATTTCTTCATCATTAAGTTCTTTTCCATTTACTCTTCTAACATGTGTACCTGGCTGTTCGTCATCTGTTAGTTCTTCAATAAATAAGCTATTATCCATACCTATAGTTGTAATTCCAGTAGCATCATAATATGCTTTTGCTTTTATGTATGCATTTTCTATACAATCTTTACCATTTTCTATTATATTTAATTTAACATCAATATCTTTAATTGTTAATAATTCAATATTTTTTTCTTTTAATTTATCCGAATATTTTTTTATTTTAGCTGGATTTGTTGTTGCAAACAATATTTTCATTATTATATCTTCCTTTACTTTTTTACCTTTCTACCCCCAAATCTTATCATAAAAAAGAACAAAATTCAATTATAAATTTCTAATTGTTGAGAAAACAATTTATCCATTTTAGTAAATAAATTTAAGTTCTCTGTAGTATTTAAAATTCTTCTAACATTCCATAATCCTAAGCCATGATCTTCTTTATCAAGTTTAGTACTATATCCTTTTTCAAAAATTTTATCTAAATTAATATTTACTTTTTTATAACTATTTTCTATCACAATAATTCCTTTATTATTTCTATGATCTTTCAAAAATCTAACATTAACAACTTTTTCATCACACTCTTTAGCTGCTTCGATAGCATTATCTAATAATATAGATAAAATTTTACAAAGTTGATAACTTGAAATTTTTATTTCAGATATATCCATTAAAATTTCAATATTCATTGCAATGTTTTCTTTTTTTGCTAAAAAATACTTTTTGGTCAAAATACTATATACTCCAGGATCATTTACAAGTTTAGAATTAAGTACTTCTAGATTTTTCAATTCTTCACATTCTTTTAATATTTCATCATTCATTTTTTCTATTCCATTTATATCATTAGTTTGTACATATCCATCTAATGCTTGTACAAAATTAAAGAAATCATGTTTGAAGCATCTAATCGTATCATCTTCTACAGATAATATCTTATTTTTTACTTCTAAGTTTTCAATCTTTGAATTTTGAAATTTTATAGTTTTTTGTAATTTGATATATTTAATTATAAAACATATTAGTATTAAAACACCTATTCCTATTATTATTACATTTTTTAAATTATTCATTATTAATAAAAATTTCATACTTCCCCCTGAAAATATTTGAGTATTTATAAAGAATTCAATTATAAATTTGGGTTGCAAAAAACAACCGCTGTTCTATTGTAATTTAAAAGAATATTAAAATCAAGCGAAATCGTAATACTTAATTCGACTTTTTTAATATATAATTTTCAAGTTTTTTAATTTTGTTTTTAAAAATTTTGTCAAATAGTTTGATTTTTTAGAATATTCCTATAACATCATCTGTGTAACTCATTTCTATTTTATCAAAATATAAATTAAATTTCTTGTATATATTTATAAATTTTGGAAAGCATATTTTTAAAGAGGTGATAAATTTGACAAGTAAAGAACTTTTATATATTGAAGATGCTTTAGGACATGAATGTTTTATGAAATCATGTAGTAAAAAAACATCTACTCAATTAACTGATGCTTCTCTTTCACAATATATTGGTGAATTAGAGCAAAAACACAATGAAATATTTAACAAATTTTTAAATTTATTATAAGGAGGTCCTTATGGAAGATAGAGATTTAATGGAAAAAGAATTGCTTATCATTAAAGGTGTTTGCGATTTATATCTTCATGGAACTATTGAGTCATCAACAAAAGAAGTACATGATGCATTCAAGTGTGCTCTAAATGAATCACTAGATATTCAAAATAAAATATACAATTTAATGAAAGAAAAAGGTTGGTATAAAACAGAAGAAGTTGAACAGAACAAAATTACTATGACCAAACAAAAATTTATAGCAAAATAAGTTCTATTATTTTACAAATAGCTTTATATCGTATAAGAAATTTATGCTTTATATTATATATACTGCTGAACAATTTCCTACAATATAATAAAGAGTGTTGACAATGTATAAAATGTTAACACTCTTTTTTTATAAAATTAGTTCTAAAAACATTTCTTGGTTTTAAAATTTTCATTTGTGTAGATAAGTTATTATAGCTGTTATGAAAATAATTTGTTTTTGTATATTTGCACCTGATGCAACATATGTCCTATATTTCCTTCTCCTGCAAATTTATTAACATCAAAAAAGTTCTCATTTAAATTTATCCAATATAGTTTATTTATTTCTTCTATTAAATCTATATTTTTGTCTAATTTTCCTACAAATACTTCTAATTCCATATCATTTACAATATATTGAAAATTCATAAGATGTGCTAACTTAATATCTTTATTTGTTATTCCAGTTTCTTCTTGAAGTTCTCTATAGGCGGATTGTAGCTTAGTTTCACCTTTTTCAACTTTCCCACCAACTAAATTAAACATTCCTTTATAGGGTTCTTTCATTCTTTTACACATAAGAATTTTTGACTCTTCTTTATTATAAACAATTACAATATTATACTTTTTCATTTTCCCTCACTTATTAATCTTTAAATTTTCAAATCTATACTTTTCTATATTTTATATCACATTAAACTTATTTTATCAACATTAGGCTAAGCCTTTCTATAATAGGAATTACAAAGCAATTTCCTATTATAAAACCAAAAGGAATCCCTTGGGCAACAATAGTTACCCAAGGGATTTTACTCAAAACAATATTAAATTTCCACATTCATACAGATTTAATCAAAACTCATATCTACAAGATTTGTTCTTTCAGCTTCTTTATCTGCCTTAAATTCTTCTGCCCGTTCAAAGCCAAACATATCAGCTAAAATACATCCCGGAGCTTTCTCAATCTTTCTATTATATATACTTACTACATCATTGTATTTCTCTCTTGCAACAGCAATTCGAGTAACAGATCCTTCAAGCTGATCCATTAAACTCGTATATTGAGGTCCAGAAACAATTTCCGGATAATCTTTTTTCACAATAGAAATCATTTCATTTACCTTCATAGAAACATTTGTATTAGCATTACTTATTGCATCCGGATTTTCGTCATCTGCTATAGCAGTAATAAGCATATTTTCTGCATTAGAAATATCTTCAAAGATTTTTTCCTCATGCTTAGTATAAGATTTTACTACTTCTACAAGATCTGGAATCAATTCTAAACGCCGTTGCATCATTGTTTCCACATCTGTCTGTGCTTTTTCTACATCAGCTCTTGCATCAACAAAGCTGTTATAGCTGAATATGAGCATGTATACTACAATTCCCAAAGCAACAATAAATGTACCAATGCATGCAAACACAATAATACTTGATTTTTTACCATTTTCATCTTTGTTCTCATTAACATAATAATTCATTCTAAATGTCCTCCTTAAAATTGTTTTTTGATTATTATTTTTTCACTTCTTAGAAACTTCTTCCAGCTCCGCCACCAGAAGGTCTACCTCCATGACCTCCAAAACTACTGTAGGAGCTCCTGCTATTCATCATACTCCTACGCCGTGCTTCTTCCTCTCTTCTACGCCGTTCTTCTTCTTCTTTTCTTCTACGTCGCGCTGCTTCTTTTCTGCGATGGTCTGATTCTGCTTCATCAATACAATGTTTTAGTTTTCTCAATAATTCATTACTGAAATACTTTTGCTGTGAATTACTGAGATTACGATAATGTCTCATTGCTCTTTCAAGCTTATCTCTGTCATCTTCATCTGCAGTATAAATTGAGTTAACAATTCTGTGAACTTCATTTTCTGCATTACGAGCTTTATTGAAATCATTTAAATCAGCTTCAGCACTTCTGCGAAGAGATTCTAAAGTATGGATCTGTTCCATATTAGGAAAATATCTTTTTTCGTCTGAGGTAAGATCTGCATAAATTCTATAAGCACGATTTAAAGTTTCATAGTTATCATGGTTACCACATCTAATGTTACAGCAAATTGAACTAATGCTATCAAACGCTTTTTTTGCAGCTGCACGATCGCGTTTTTCCTTTTCTGCTCTTTCATATTCTCTTTTCAGAGAAACACTTTCTTCATATAAGCTTTGAAGTTTTTGAATATCTGTTGTCACATATTTCTGGACATCAGAAACTGCAGTGTTATAAACACGAATTGCTTCGTTAAAGACATCAACATTGTCTTTATCAGCAGGCAGGTTTACATACTGTGCAATCTTATCGTCTAATTCCAAAGCAGATGCCTTAAACTCGTTCTCGATCATCTCATGAACTTCTTTATCAAAATCTATATCAGGATACAGTTTTTTGATTCTCGCATACTTGTCTTCGTATTCTTCAAGTCTTCCTTTAGTTTCCCTCAATTTTTCCTTGAAATCAGAAACTTCTTTTTCCAAACTCGTAATATTAGCACTTTTTCTTTCAAGAGTATCTTTCCAAGTTTTAGTATGTGCATCAATTGTTTGCTGTGCATTTATCTCTGCACTATTTCTGATAGAAGCAATTTTCTGCTCATACAAAGCCTCCTTATCCTTAAGTTCTTTATAAAATTTTTCTTTCTGAGCATTTGCTTTGGATTTTGCTGTAAATAAACTCTTAATAGAAACAATAAGACCAATAATCATTGCAACAATAGCTACAAGAATTACATACAACCATGCACCAATTCCAGCACTTTTCTTGGTTGTATTATTTTCTGTTTGTTTCTCAGATATAGTATCTTTTACAGGAGCATTCCAATCCTGTGAAACTCTAGACTTAATTTCAGAAATTGTAGCTTCCTGTAAGGAAATAAGCCCTTCAGCAAACTGATCATTTCTAAAATACTCCATTCCATAGTCATCCTGTAGCGCGCCAGCTGTGGAATCAGTGATATAGATCTGCATTTCATGTCCTGTTTGCATATAAATCTCTCTGTCTCCAACAGAAAACAAGATTAAGATACCCATATCGTCTTTGCCTATTCCATACTGTTTATACATTGCATATGATGTCTCAAAAGCACCATGATTTTTTTCATCGACAGCACAGTCAGCAAAAGATTCAACTGTTGTAACAACAACCTGAATTCCCCCATATTCCTTATCCAGAGCCACCGCTTTTTCCATCATGTCTGCTTTCTGTTGTTTTGTAAACAGCCCTGCAAAATCATTGACATAGAAATCATTAGTTGCATTGGTAACTTCAAATTCGTATGAATTCTCCGCATTAACTGTAGTAATAGGCAATCCCAGTATTGATATTATCATCAGTACTGCTGTAAAAACTTTCATACAGCTAATAGCAATATTCCTTGAATTTAAGCTTTTCCGTTTGTTTTGAGTTTTCATTTTTTACCCTCCATTTTCCATAAATGTTAATAGTTACATGTTAAGCTAAAGAAAACGTCATCTCATTCTATACAGAATTTGAGATACTTTAGCTAAAAAATGCTATTATAATTATACAATAAATAATATTCTTTTGCAAGTTTTATGTAAATCTGATATGGTTGTAATATCACTTTAATGGTATCATTTTTTTCTATTATAAAAATAAAGTGCTGGAAATATTTTCCAACACTTTATAATTATATTTCATAAATATTATCTTCATTCAAAATCTCTGTTTCTACTTTTCCATTCACATATTTTATTCTATATGCATTTGCATTTTTAAGGCTTTTTAATATTTTAATATTATTATCTATTATTTCTAATGCAACACCATTATCTAGTGCAATTCCTATCATGTTTTTATTTTTTAATACTTCAAAAAATTGTTTTTTCTTATTATCGTTTTTTTCATTATAATGTACACATACAACTGCATTTATAGCATTAAAACCTTCTATTAACTCATAATTATATTTAAACCAACAATAAGCACCAGCACTAAATCCAGATATAACAATACCATTATTATATGCTTCAAATAAAATATCTTTCAAATTTACTTGTTCCCATTCTTGTAGCATAAATCTTGTATTTCCACCACCAATATATATAATATCAGAATTTAATACTTTTTCTTTTATTTTTTCAGTATTATTATTATTTATGATTTGTAAATAGTCTACTTCACAACCTAAATTTTGAAAAATGTTTCTTATTGCATTAAAGTATATAGGATTTTCTCTAGAAGCAGTTCCAATAAATAATAATTTAGGATGTTCTTTTTCTGATAGTTTAACAATTTCCCTATCTATATTTTCAGTTTCGTATAAATTTTGATTTGAATCTTTTGTATCAAAATTCCAGCCTAAAATTTTTCCTCCGCCAATTGTTACTAATTTTTTTGACATAGCTATTACTCTCCTTTGTTATATAAAAGACTTACTTTCTTTATAATTATTATTTATATTACACTATATAAATAATTTTATTATTTGGGAAATATTTATTTAAAGTTTTTCTAAAAAATTCTTCTCCTTCTTGTTTAATTGCAGATTTATACATATACTTGCCTCTACCTCTACCAGTCATTAATTCTTTGTTATATAAATTTATTGCATTAGGAAATGCCTCTTGATTAATCATTCTATGAACATAGCTATAAGTCATAAAAATAACTTCAAAAAATACTTCTTGTTTTACTTCTAAAGATAAAGTTTCATGTAAATATTTAATTAAATTTTCATATTCTTCTTTCCAGTTATCTATCATAATTACTGGCGCTATTAATATTCCTATTTTATATCCTGCAATTTTTAATTTATTAATTGCTTTTACTCTATCTGCTAATTTCGAAGTTCCTATTTCAATTTGATTAATAATTTTTTCTGGATTTACACTCATTCTTACGATAATTCTACCATTATGTTTAATATTACATATTGAATCAACCATATCAAATTTTGTTGGAAAAGTTAAATAACCTTTATTTGTTTTACTAAATTCTTTAATTGTCCATTCTAAATTACCTGTTATTAGATTTTCCAAAATTAAATCACTATTGCTTCCTATCTCAAAAGTTAATTCTTTATCAGATTTATTTGCAGTTTTAAATATTTTATCTAGCATTTGTTCTCTATTAACAAAAATTCTTAAATATGCACATTTATTATAATTACATACTAAGTAACAATACAAACACATAGCTGTACAACCAGATGAAGTATATGGTACTAAATAATCAGATACCTTATGATTTTCGACAAATTTATGCGTTTTTCTAACTCCTATAATCAAATTTCTTTTCATATATGGAAATTCAGAATTTTGCTTTTTCCTCATTTCTTCTATATTATTATGACTATCGATTATAACTTTGGGAATATCATTATATTTTTCTAAAAGTTCTTTACCTAATTTGTAATTTTCTACATCCTTTTCATAATAAATTGCGTTTGGTTTAAACATATAAAAATTCCTCCAATTTTAGTTTAACCAAAAACAACAATCTTAGTATTTATTAAAATTACTTTTATTTATCAAAAAATAAGCACTTTTATAATTTCTAAACATTTTAAACAGATTTAAATAGTTTGTTTTTATACTAAATATATTTATTTCAACTTATCTCTTAATATTTCTAATGCCATTTTTCTAGCACTTAGTTCATTTTTTTCTTCACTTGATAATTCAGCAAGAGTTTTTCCATTTTCTAATTCGAATATTTCATCAAATCCAAAACCGTTTTCTCCTCTTACATTTTCAGCAACATATCCTTCAATATATGCTACTGCAGTAATAATCTTATCTCCTTCAGCTAAAGCAATCGCACTTATCCATTTAATTTTTCTTTTTTCTTTAGGAATACCTTCTAATTTTTTTATAATTTCTAAATTTCTATCTCTATCAGTTCCTGAATGCCATCTCTTTGTAAACACTCCTGGAAATCCATTAAGATATTCAATTTCAATTCCAGAATCATCTGAAATACATCTTTTCCCATTCAAATATTTTGATATTTCAGATGCTTTCTTTATAGCATTTTCTTCAAAAGTTTCTTTATCTTCTTCCACATCTATATCAACTCCTATTTCTTTTATAGGAATTACTTTATATTCACTTAAAATTTCTTGTGCTTCTTTTATTTTTCCTTTATTTCCTGAAGCGATTATAATTTCTTCTTTCATTTTTTCTCCTTTTTTTGACAATTTGGAATGTACATTAATACTATAAAATGTCATTAATGTGCATATATTTAAATATTTTAGGATAATGATGTAGATAACCATAATTGATTATACCCAATATTCTAAAAAATCCTCATTAAAAATATACTTATTAGATGGTCTAAAAGCAGATTCTTTAACTACTTTTTCTGTTTTCTTTATCATTGGATCTATTTTCTTTCTAAAATTTGCTGCTACTAATCTTTTGTCTAATATTATCTCATAAACTTGTTGAAGTTCTGAAATAGTAAATTCTTCTAATAAAAAACTAAATGCAATATTAGTATTTTCAATTCTGTTTCTTAATCTTTTAATACCTGTATGAATAATAATTGAAGTTAGCTCTGAAATTTCTGATTTACCTACCAATTTATTAATATATTCGACATTATTTCTTTCTTTTTTTACCAATGTTTCTATTTCATATTCTATTGTTTTATTTTCACTTTCTAAAGTTACTTTTTGTATTCTTCTAACATCTTCTAAATCTTCAATTGTTATATCATAAAAATCAACTGGTAAAAATTCATTTTTTATATGCTCTTTATTTACTATAACTAAATAAGATACAATTAATTCTGTATTTTCATCATAATATTGTGTATTTCCCCAAGTATATAATTGCTCTATATAGAATTTTGTAGTTCCAAACATTTCTTTTAAGCGATTACATACCATTATTTTTACGTCTTCTTTATTATTAACTTCAAACTCTGGCAAGTTATTTTGATTATCTAATGCAATTTGTAATTTCTTTTCTTTAAGTCTTCTTACATCTGTTCTTTCTTTGTTGTCTGTACTAAATATTATTACATTACTTTTCACTTTCATAATTTATTTCTCCCATATATTTTCGATACATTTGATTTATTGGTATTTTTCCTACATTCTCTATAAAAGAAATTATATCATCTAAATTTAAAATTGTTAAGCTTTTCTCTTCAAATTTAATATCCTTTTCAACCTCTTTTGGAATTTGTATTTTATATTTATCTACTAATATTTTATTTAAAACATTATAATCCTCATATATTTGGGGAGACCATTTTTCTAAAAATTTATTATAAAATAGATAATCTGTTGCTAAATGTAAAAAATATCCTTTATTATAATCAGATTTTAAAGAATTGTTTTCTAAAAATTTTTTTAAATTTGGGTTACTACTATATCCATAATGAGAATCTATCCCTGCTTTTTTTAATAAATCTGGAGCAATTGTTCCTCGTATAAATTCTTCTTTATTTTGTATATTGCTTAATTCAATTTGCTTTTTTGATATTGCTAAATGTATTATATATCCTGGCATATCTATACTTCAAAGCATGTTCTTTTATTTCTATGACATGCTACTCCTTTCTGTGATACTAAAAATAATAATGTATCTGAGTCACAGTCTAAATATACTTTTTTGATTTCTTGTATATTTCCACTTTTTTGACCTTTAATCCATAATGATTTTCTAGATCTACTATAATATGTAGCTAATTTTAATTCATAAGTTTTCTTCAAACTTTCTTTATTAGAGTATGCTAACATTAAAACTTCTTTTGTATGAACATCTTGAACTATTGTTGGGATTAACCCTTGTTGTTTTTCAAAATCCATAATTTCAATATAGCAATCTATTATATTCAATTTTCCAGAAGTTATAGCCATTCCTAAAACTTGATCTAAGCCTAATTTATGAATATGTTTTATTTCATCAATTGTTGTAATTCCACCTGCTACCATAATGTCATTTTTAGTTTTTCCTAGTAAACTTTCAAAAAATTCTAAATTAGTTCCTTCATTTAAACCTTCTACATTTACATTTGTAACTAAATATTTTCTGCAATAGTCTTCTAATTCTATCATTTTTTGATAAATATTTTCTTCTTCTAATTTTTGCCATCCATTAATTGCAATTTTTCCATCTTTAACATCTAAGGCAACCACCACTTTTTCTTTTGGTAATTTACTTAAAAATTCTTTATTAGCTTTTGTTCCAACTATAATACTTTTTGCACCTGCTTCTATATATTCTTGTGCTATATTTAGAGTTCTAATTCCTCCACCAATATTACAATCTATTTGTTTACATATTTCTTTGATTAATTCTTTATTACTTCCTTTTCCCATGGCAGAATCTAAATCTATTACATTTATTTCTGGAAATATGCTATATTGTTCTATTACTTTGTTTATATCATCATTTTCATATACCTTTTCTTTTCCTTGTTTTAACTGAACTACTTTTCCATTCATTATATCTATTGAAGGTATTATCATTTTACAATTCCTCCTCATATTTATTTTAGTTATTTTTTATAACATATTTTAAATATTCTTTTTGACTCATATTATCTAGATCGTGATTAATAATTTCTCCAATTGTTATATTTTGACATTCTTCAATTTTAGAAATATCAATAAAATCAATAATTTCTTCTATTTTTTTAAATACTTTAGTATCTTCATATTTTATTTTTCTTGATACGTCCATAATAATTAACCAATACATATATTGAGAAATTTCATTAACTAATATTTCTCTTTTACTCATTCCTTTATGAAAATGTTTTCCTATTTTCGCTTCCTCTACTTCTTGTCTTTCTTCTAAAGCTTTTGTATTACAATACTCTATTGTTTTATTATCATTTATCATTAATTTTAATATGATTTTCTTAGTATTTGATACACTTGAAGTTATTTTGCTCTCATCACGAATATATTCATATATACCATATAATTTTTCTTCCATAATAACATAATTCCTTACTTATACATAATTAATTTTTAACAACTCTTCTATTAAATTCTTTATAAATTTCCAAAACTTCTTTGTCACTTTTTAATTGTCTAAAAGCATCTTTGGTAAGAGATTTACCTGTATTAATATCGTTTGCTCTTATACAATCTTGTGAAATTTCATCTATTACAACAATATTTCCAAATTCATCAAAACCTAATTCCATTTTCATATCTACTAATTTTATCTTTTTACTTTCTAAATCTTCTCTTATTATTTCTCCAACTTCAGCTAAAATTGCTTTTGCTTTTATAAATTGTTCTTCTGTTAAAAGTTCTAATCCTACAATATAATTCTCATTTAATGTTGGGTCATCTACTCCTGAAACTTTTATATCTTGCTTTAAATCAAACTTATAAAGTGGTGTTTTAAATTTTTGTCCTTCTTTTACAAGACTTGGATATAATCTTACAATACTTCCACTTGCATAATATCTACAAATAAATTCAATTGGAATTGTTTTTATTTTCTTTACTTTTATTCCATCTACACCATCAATATTTTCAATTTTATTTGACTTAATCTGAGTTTTTATTCCTTTACTTTCCAATAAATTCATAAAATACATATTAGCAATAAGTCTTTCTTTATCAGTTCCTTCAATATTTTCTTCTCTTTTTGATGTTATTGATCTTAAATGTGGTTTAAAACACATAAAAAATGTATTTTTATCTAACTTATAAATTTTCTTTGATTTCCCCTCAATTTCAGGTTTCTTTCCATCTACAAAATATTTTTCCATATTAATCACTTTCCTTTTCTTAAATTTTACTTTTATAAACAATTTATAACCAGTTAATCTAACACTTTTAATACTACTTGATTAGATTTTTTATGTTATTAAATTTATAGATAAAGTATTCTAATTTATTAAAAGTTTAATTTTATTTCAAATTAATTTCCACATCTTTTATCAATTCTTCTACAGGTTTACGTGAATCTAATTTAATAACTCTTACTATTTTTTTATTTTCGACAAATTCTACTGCTTTTTGATATAATTCATAATACTTTTTTAATGAAGCTAATTCATCAAATTGATCTTGTAATTCTTCTACTCTTTTATCACTTCTTTCTAAAGCTAGTTCTGGTGATAAATCACATAAAAATATTACTTCTGGTAGTGGTCCCCAAGTTTCTATTGCTTCTATTATTTTTTCATCTGTATATTTTTGATTAATTAAATCTGTAATAAATGTTAATATTGATCTATCATAAACACTATTTACATATTCAGGCGCTCTCCAGTGATTTTTTCCAATAATAGTAGCCCATTCAAAATATTTTCCAGCATTCCACAAAGATTTTGCTTGTTTTCCAATCTTTCCAGAATATGGACAAATTAAAACTGTAGAATTTGTATTAATTATTGGATTTTGAACTAAATGTTTTGCAAGTGTAGATTTTCCTGAACCGTCTAATCCATCAAATGCAATTCTCATACCTTTATTTTGTTTTTTTATTAGACCTAAGCTCTCAAATAATTGTATTTTTTCAGCTTTCTTAGTAGCTAAAATAGCACCAAATTTCACAAAAGTTTTATATTCAATTAACCCATTTTCTTCAGCACTTTTTCCTGTTTCAACAATGTCAAATATACTATCAGCCCAATCTAAAGTTACAGCAGCTTCAACACTTCCAGATATTTCAAGAATATTTTCTTCTTTTATTCCTAAATATTCTTTAGCTAAATTTACATAGCTGGTTGCAACTTTTCTTTCTTTAAAATAACTAAACGGCATATTTTCTAATTCTTTTTTTACAAGTAGACTAATTCTACAATTTTCTTGCTTAAAATATCTAAGTGAAATCATTGATTTATGACCGCTTTCTAGCCATTGGTCACTTCCATATATTATCATATCAAATTCATGACAATATTTTTTTATATCTTGCCATCTAAGAAGCGTTACTTCTAATATGTAATTTTCTTTTTCGAAGGTATGAACTAGTTTTCTTAAATTTTTTATTGGTGCTATTTCAAGCTCTTTTAAATATTCTTGAAGAATTGGTATTAATTTTCCTTTTACTGCTCCTAATTTTATGATTGGTTTATTATTCATTTGGTTCCTCCTTCACTCGCTTCGCTCGTGATCCGTACTTCAACGATTTTTTTTCAAAAATCCTCGAAGCTACGACAACGAGAAAGACATTGGTTTCTACCCGCTTCGCTCGTGATCCGTACTTCAACGATTTTTTTCAAAAATCTTCGAAGCTACGACAACGAGAAAAACATTGGTTTCTATCTGCATTACTCGTGATCCTCTATTTAATTTTTATTGAAACATAATTTCTTGTAATTCATTTGAAAGGTTTTCGTATGAATTACGAGTTACTCTTTCAATATTTTCTTTACTTATTACAATAATACTTGTTGATTCTGAAGTTTTTGAAAATGCCTGCCCATTAAAACTATTTCCAATTAAAGTTAAAAGCGATTTAATCATGTTTTTAGACATTGTTGGTATTAGTTCTTGTAATATATTAATTCCTCCCTGAAAAGCATCATAGACAGAATCTTCTACTTTCATTTTTTTTCCAACTCCAACTATTCCAATACACTCTTTTCCAGAAAATGGTTCTTTTCCTATAACTAAAATATTTTCTAGTTTTTTTCTTGGCTTTAATACTTCTACATCTAAAATTACTTGACTGGAAGCTTCCATTGCAATTCCACTTAGTTCACCATACCCTTGCAATCCATGAACATCTCCTAAGTATAATCCAGCTCCTTCTATTTCAACAGGAATGTAAATATCCACACCTTCTGTAATAAATGGAATATCTAAATTTCCTCCATTAATACGTTTTGCATGACCTGTTTTTATATTTTCTTTTTTTGGTGTTGTTGCTATCATTCCAATCATGGGCTTATATTCTAACTTAATTCCATTGCTATAATCAATTTCATTTTTTGAAATTCTTTCTGATATTATTGGAATTCTATCTGCTATATCTGCATTTTCTAGAGGATCAATTCCTGCTGTTTTAGATAAGCTTTGTGCCATTTCTTCGATTTCAATTTTATAAATATGTACTTTTAAGACATCTCCTGGTTTAGCATTTTCTACATTTATTGGACCAGTTAATGGATGATGATGTGTTTTTCCATCTTTACTGTAAATCAATGTTATTAACTCGTTTAAATCTTTAAACTTATCTCCATAAGCATTAATTGTTTTTATACATGTTTTCTCTTTTTGTTTTATATTTGCAATAAATTCATTTTCTTTATTTATATTTGTTTGATAATTACATTCTACATTAAACATATTGTAATTTCTCAATTCCTTTCTTTTCATCTTTTAAAGGCTTTAATGGTCTCATATCTATATATGGCATATAAACTTTTTTAGGTAATTTTATAAGACATTCTATTGCTTCACCAATTTCTTCTGGCATTAATTTCCATTCTTCATCTATGTTATGATCTCTGTTTTTTATACTTCCGAATAGATAAATACATAACTCTTATATCATCATATCTTAGTTCTTCTCTTAAACATTCTGCCATACCTTTTAAAGCAAGTTTTGTAGAACAATATGCTGAACCTTCTTCAAAAGTATATTTCTCAGAATGAGATCCAACAATAACAATATCTCCTTTGGCTTTTTTTACATTCTCAATAAATTTGTTTAAAACATAAAATGCTCCATTCAAGTTTGTATTTACAGATGCCTCCCAATCTTCTTTTTTCATGTTTTCCATTTTGTTGAATCTTCTAATTCCTGCATTAATTACTATTAAATCAATTTTTTCATCAATTTGATTACTTATTTTTTCTACATTTTTATATGATGAAATGTCGCATTTTATTTCCAAATAATTATCTATTTTGCAATTACTAACTGTTCTATTTAAACCTATTACTCTATATCCACTTTCTAATAAAACATTTCTTATTCCTTCTCCAAGTCCTCTGTTGCATCCAGTTATTAAAGCTGTTTTCATAATTTTACCTCCTATCATTAACCAATTTGGGGACATTAGTTTTTGTCCATTTTTCTACATATGTTTCTTTAACATATGTTTCATTTTGGTCATAAATGACCATTTAATTACGTCCCTAATTGGTCATTAAAATTACGTTTTTAACTTTTTCATACTGATTTTCAATATTTAATCCTGTGCAATCTACTAACATTAATTTATTCCCAATTTCATATTGTGAACACATATAATCATAAGTTTCTTTGTATAGTAATCCATATTTGTATGCTTCTAAATCAAATTCTGATATTTCTCCTCTTGCTTTTACTCTTCTCATTAATTCATCTTCATCAAAGTTAACTAAAAATATTATTGTATTACTATTAGGTTTAGAAAAATATTCTTTATATATTTTTTGACTTCTTTCTTCATTACTTATATCAAACAACATATTTTTGGATATTACTTCCTCACATCTATCTTGACATACAATTCCATCCGCTAGAAGTTTTTCTATTGCTGTTGTTTTTCCTACTGCATCTGTTCCTTCAATAATTACATTTGTTCTTTTAATACTTCCTTTTGCAATATTTTTATTTGCATATATTGGATTATTTGTTACTTCTACAAATGTTTTTTCAGGAATATAATCTTCTAATCTTCCAGTATTTGTTGATACTTCAATCATTGTGAATTGGACTGGCTTGGAAAAATTATCAATTTCTATTATGTATTCTCCAAATATATATTTTGATTTATTTTTAATAATAACTTGCTCTACCATATTTTTTAGAAATTCATTTTCTTCTATTTCTTCGACACATGTAATATCTCCTTTTTTTTGACTACGAGTATATTTAGTATCTACCGAATCTTCAAATTTTCTATATTTGTAATTACTATTATAAAATTGTGTTATTTTATAACTTTCTACTTTTGTTAATCCCTTAATGTATTTTTCTAAATTACTTTTTCTTACTGGTATAAATTTTCTTTCTATATTATTTAAGTTCCCTGTTTTTAATTTCATAAAAACACCTCTTTCTCACTTATTATATTTTATATATTAAGTAGCTACAATTGAATTATACATACTATAATAATCTTTGTCAATACTTTTTATAAAAAATATAATAAGTATTTTTAAAAATTAATATTTATTTGTTGCAACTCCAATACTCCTTAATTTATGAAATAAATTTGTATGCAAATGTTGATTTAAGCCTTTATTTAGTAGGAAATCCAAAGGACTTTTCTACTAAATAAAAAGTGTCCCAAAAGACACTATTTTTGCATTTTCTGGGACACTGATATGAAATTATTCTATTTTACTTTAATTCATGTTACTTATAAAAAGTAAAAACAGGAAAACTGAAATTTAAGATTCTTTCCTAAATTTCAGTTTTTCCAACTATCCAATTCTTAGCATTTTGAGTATTATCTAATAAATACCTTCCATTATATCTTTCATCGTCTTCACCAAAAGGATAGAACTTTAAAATCTTATTTATATTTTCATTATCCATTTGAATTAATTGTTTTATTTTATTAAAACAATTTTCTGTTATTTCATCCATTTCTGTAAATTTATCTTTAAAGTACAGATTACTTTTATATTGACTCATTATAATTGTTTCAATTTTCTTCTCATTAAAGAATTTTTTAAATGATGAATATACATGATTTGTAATTTCAGATATCATATTTTTATCTTTTCCAAGATTCAACCAAGCATTAGATAAAATATTTTTAAAGTTATCATTGCCTAAATTATTTGTATATGTTTTTTCCATGTATTCTGCAATTATCATATCATCTATACTATGATTTGATAATAATAAATCAAACTCATTTGGTATATCTTCAAAACAATTTTCGAAAGTTTTATTTACACAAATTATATTAGATTGTGGTAGAAATTCTTTATATTTTTCTTTTATATAGTCTAAAACATCTATATTAGTATCAACTACATATATAGTACCTTTAAAATTAAATTCTTTTAAAGCATATGCAATTTTATATCTATAACCAGGAGCAATTTCCACTACAGTTTCTAACTTTCCATTATGTACTTTTTCTATAAGTCTAGCAAATATTTTTCCTATATACCATTCCCATTCATCATCTGCAATTTTTTCACTCATATTATTCCTCACAATTAATATTTTTCTTTATTATAATACAAATATATTTTTTTTCCAATTCTATATTAATATTTCCCGAAAGTTTTCTATAATAGAAAGTGCAGAGCAATTTCTATTATAGAATAAAAGTTATGTGCCTCGTCTTTGCTCTGTATAACTTATCTCTACATCATTATCATTCCTATTATAGAACAAAAGTGCCCTACTTTTTAATAAAAGTAAAGCACTTTTTCTATTTTATCTATTGTATATTATTTTAATGAATAAAGTTTCTATCATTTAATCCATTCATCATTCTTTTTAATATTTCTCTGGTTTCTGGATCTAATTGCTCCAATTGCATCATTACTTTTCTTTCACTTCTTTGTAGGTTTTCTTCTGCTTTTACTAAATTGTTGTGTGCAACTGTTACATCATTTTTTCTTTCATTAACATTTCTTCTGTTTTGTTCAACATCTTCTAATAAATTAAGCATATCTTCCATTGGTGTTTTACTATCATATGATATTTTTTTACTAGGAGTATAGCTTGATGTAGAATAGCTTGAACTTCCTTTTCCACTATAACTTTTTCTAACATAACTAGATGATCCCATAAAAAGTCCTCCTATCCTTTTAATTTGTTTGAGACATTTTATCAAATTTTCTTAAAAATGTCAACTATAATCCATAGAATTATGTAGACTTAAAATAAAATTATATAGTTGTACAAAATCGTGTACAAAAATTATCGAATCTTTTATTTAGTAGGATGTGCAGAGCACTTTCCTACTAAATAAAAAAAGAGCATTATAAAAAATATAATACTCTTTCTTTTTACTCATTATATATAATAATCTATTATCTGTCATCTCTTAATTTACTATCTTTTTCATCTAATGAGAAAAGCATTCTTTTTAAAGTATTTTGTGTTTCAGGATCTAATTTATCCAATTGTTCTCTTACTTTTTTTTCACTTTCTTCTAATTCTGCTTGTGCTTCATCCAAATCATATTCTGCTTTTTCTAACACCTTTTTTGCTTCTGCAAGCTTTATTCTATCATTTTCAAATTCTCCTAATTCTTTAATAACATTTTCTAAAGGTGTTTTTTTATCTAATCTACTTCTTCTTGTAGAACTTCCTCTTAATCTATCAGAACTATTATAACTACTTGATCCCATAAATAACTCTCCTTTTTAATTAAATTCATCTATTTTATTTTAACAAAAATAAGGGAAAATGTCAACTGTTTTATGTAATCTATAGTATCTATGCTACTTTTTATGATAGTATTAAAGTTAAATATAAAATTAACTAAATATATCTGACAGGTAAATTTACAAAAGGATTACTTATATTACTTCAAACATAGATAGCTTCCTAAAAACAAAAGAATGTACAACATACATTATGTTAATACATTCTTTAACTTTTATAATTTATTTCCCATTAATTTTTATTACTACATCTGAACTAAGAAAGTCTTCCAAATTTTCAAAATAAATTTTATCACTAATCATGATTTTACCATTTCCATTTTTACTATGACTTAGCATTATTTCTTTATCATTTAAAACTAGTTTTGCAAAATCTATTTTTAAATTTGAAAATGGTTCTAAAACTAAATAATAGTATTCTTCACTAACATTCCAATAATATAAATAATTCTCATATAACTGTAGTCCTATTGAAATTTCTTTTCTATTTTCATAATTATTTTTTTTATTAGAATTAATTAAAACATTTATAATTTTATTTAAAGTTCTATTGTCTATTTTATTATTCTCATATATATCTGATAATTCTCCATATATATAACTATTTCCTGTAATATAATTTCTTTCTGAATTTATTATATATTGTTTTAACTTTACTTTTTCTATATTAATTTCATTTCTAATATTTTCAAATAATTTATCATATCTTTCTATAAATTTCATAGCTTCTATTAAATATAAATCTTTATCTCGATTTTTAACTAATTCATCTTCAAAATATTCATCTATCTTTTCTTTTATAAATCCAATTTTATCATATATAATTTTTTCTGTATTATTTATTAGCAATTGTATACCTAAAAATATATTATAATTTTCTGTATCTTTTTTGATTAAATATTTTTGAAAAAACATTGAAAAGTCAAATAAAAACGTTATATTATCTGAACCTTCTGCTATATTAGTTGATAAATAATTAGGAATAAATTTTCTAGATAATACATTAAATTTTTCAAATAAATAATCTATATCTTCTGAAAGCATTTGATAATGCGTATTATAATCTAATCCAATTAAATCACAAAATCTATTTTTTAAATTCTCATTATAAATAGCATTCATTGTGCAACATAATTCTTTTTTGAATTCTTTAGCATTTTCTATTTGTAAATTATCTATAATAGAATTTATCATTAATTTTTGTCCTTCTAATTCATATCCAAAAAAGTTTGATTTATACTTAAAAGTATTTGAATACTGTGGAAATCTTGACTTTACAAAAGTAGAAGTATCAAAATCAATTAAATTTCCTTCTGGTGTTATATTTCCAGAAGACCATGAACCATGTAAAAATCTGTCTGCAAATTTATTTGCTTCTATTTTAGCAAGTTTTTGAGATAATTCTCTTATCTTTTCTTTTGTATATACATCTTTATTTATAATACTATTACTTATACGATATAATTCTCTTTCTTTATAATATCTAATTTCTATTGCGCAAGGTAAATAATATTCCCTTTCACTAATTAAATCATTTTCATCCAAATATTCTTCTAAAAAATTATATTTTTCCTTTTTTTCGAGTATTGCTAATGATTGAAAAGTATGTATACAAAAATCTTTTGATAAAATATTACTTATTACTGTTTCTTTTATAGCTGCTGATAATGCATACTTTCCATTACTATATATTGATTTTGGTGAAGTTGCTAATTTAGTTTTATCACCTTTTATATTGAAATTAGTTCCATAGAAAAAAGCCCTTCCTGAGCCTAAATTATTACTTAGAGCAATTCCAAAAGGGTCTATTTGTTTATCTGAATATCCTTGTCCTATTTTTTTTCCATTGGAATTACTTTCATCTAAAGTAATAGAAAACATATTAGATATTTTTTTAGAAGCCTTTTCCCATTCATATTTTTCATTAAAAATTTCTTCATATAGCTCTTGATTTATATATACCACATTATATTTCTCTTTAGCAGTAAATACATCTTCAGCAGATAAATATTCTTTATTTAAATATTCTTTAATTTTTTCCATTACAATTATATACCTTTCCTTTTTTATATAATTTTGAAATATTTGATAATTTTAAAATTGTATCTTTTCTATTTCAATGGTTTATAATAAAAAGTAAAATTGTGTACAAAATTAATTACTTATCTCTTCTTTGCAAATTTTTTTCTATTAATCTATCAAATTATTTTTTTCACAAAATTTAATACAGAATTCACAAGCCATACAAGGAGTTTCAGAATAATTTTCTTCTAGTACTTTTTTAGGAATTACTTCTCTAAAAACTGGTGTACCATATTTTTTAATAAACTTCACATATTTATTATTATTCATATTTTCTAAGATTTTATCTATTCCATCTTCAAAATAGTTTCCTAAAAATACAGCTTTATGAGTATTAAATACTTCGCAAGGATAACAATCTCCATTACATTTCATAAATATTTTGGGACTGACAAACTTTCCTATTTCTTTTTCAAATCTATTATCACATTCTTCAATCAAATCATATATTGTTTGCTTTTTTATTTCTAATTTTTCTTCTGTATAATTAGAATTTACGTAATATGAATCTGTCAAATGTATTCTATCTTTAGGAAATTCTCCAAATTTCTTTAAATATATACTATATAATTTAGATAATTGAGATTCTTCTAAATCATTTAGTCTTGTATGTATAATTCCAAAATTTAATTCTTTTCTTGTATAGTGTTCAGCAACATAATTTATAATGTTACAAATGTCTTCTAAAGGAATAGTTTGCTCTCCTATTGATATTTGTATTGTTGGAACAAAGAATTTATTGGTAAACAATTTTGCCTCTTCAAGTTTTTTAAAATAGTATTCTACATTATTTCCCCAAAAACCATTAGAAATTATTTTACTAACGTCTAACTTATTTTCTGAATATTTAATCATTTTACAAATATTGTCAAATTCTAAAAAAGGTTCTCCACCAGTAATTGCAAATGCTGGAATTCCATTTTCATATAAATTATCTACTAATTTTAAAACCTCTTTTTCAGTCATTTTAGTTTTACCAGTTTTTATACTATTTGCTGCCATACCACAATCTTTACAATTACAATTGCATTTATTTGTTATTTCAAAAGTAAATTGTAATGGAATTATTTCACCTTTATTTTTTACTTTTCCTACTTGCCATTTTTCTATATCTTCAAAAAAACTTTCTTTTTGTGCCGAATATTTTCCACAAGTTATATTATTACTTATATCTTCTATAGATAAAAATTTTTTAATAATCTCTTCGTCCATTTTCTAATTTATAATATATTCACTACCAAAAATATATTATATACTCCTTACATATTTAGTTTTTTTATCAAGTACTACCTATTATAATATTGATTTACTTTTCCAAGTTAAATATTATATTTTTTTCTTTTTATATTAACACTGTAGTATTTTCTGAATATAATTCTTTTCTATACCACATTTCATCTTCATGCTCTATTTTGTATTTTTTGAAACCTCTTTTTTCATAAAATTTAACTGCTATATCAAATTTTTCATAAGTACATAATATAATTTCTTTATATTCATTTTCAACTATGTAATCATATATAAGATTATATAATTTCTTTCCTATTCCACTTTTTCTATATTCTGATGAAATGTAAAAAGAATTTAATTTAATGCAATCTTCACTTTGTTTTAAAGCACCACAAGTACCAATAATTTTATTATCTTTATCTAATGCTATTAGAAATTTTCCTTCATTATTTTCATATGGAGCAAATGATTTCTCTTTAAAATATTTCTCCCATTCATGAAATCCAAATTCACCAATTGCAACTTCTATTAAAAATTCTATTATTTCATTTTTATATTTCTCTTGATATTCTATAATTTTTATTTCTTCAGCCATTTTTCCTCCTAATTTTACTATTTCTTTTGTTACTTTTTATATTTTAGAAACTTTACATATTAATTTTATATATTTTGTTTTAATTTTTCTATGTGCCAATCACAAATATCTGTTAATAACGTATTGTCATCAAAACCAATATAATTCATTAATTTTTTAAATCCATAATCTGCTTGTTCTAAACAAATTTTACCACCTATTTTTTTATAAAATTCTTTATTAATTTTCCATAAATTTAAAGACATTTCCATTTCTTTATTGCAACATATAGTTGCTCTACTTTTTAAAGATACATATGGAAGCATATATGGTGCTCTTGCAACATCTTTATTAGGTAATCTAACTACTAATCCTCCTGAATTTGCTCCTATTATAAAATCTCTTAAATCCACTATATCAAAAATATTTTTATTAAAAATATTTGCCAATAAATATATTTGTTCTATATTTATTTTACTTGGTAATAAATTTACAACATCCCTTATTGTTTTTCCAGTTGCACTATCATCATCAACTAATATATATTTTCCCTCTTTGATTTTTTCTATTTGTTCTTCTATAGAAAAGCATCCTATTCTTCCTATAAGTTTTATATAATTTTTTTGTATATCACTTATATCAAATAATCTACTAGTTTCTATGTTATATTTGCCCTTATAATATGTGTCTAAACTTATTGTATTTTTACTTTCTAATATATTTTGGGCAATTTCTAACTGTTCTTTCATATCTATTGTTTTTATATTTAGCTGATTATCAAAACTTTCCGAAAATAAATTCTTCAATTTTTCTAAAAAATCTATTCTAGCATTTTCCAACATATTTTGTTGAACAAATTTTTTATAATTGTTTACTGAAATCAAGCCTTCATCACGTATAACATAATCGCCTTCATAATCTTTTTCTATTAAATTGTAAGATTGTCTTCTTATATTTCTTGAAGAATAAGTGGAAACAATTGATTTATTATTTATAAAAAAGTTATTTCTGCCTTTAATCTTACTTTTCATTTCATTAAATATTTTGCTATAACCTTCTCTTTCAACACATACACCAATACCTTTATTTTCAAAGCAATACATAAATTCGCTATTATCACCACCAAACACATATGCTACTTTTATTTTATCACTTATGTGTTTATTCAGATATGATTCAAGTCTTTGAATTATATCTGTAAAATTTATATAAATTTTACAGTACATTGATTCCCAAGGGTCAATCATAAGCCAATTACTGTCTTTTATAACTTCCTGACATAAACTAACTCTTTCATAAGTATTTATTTTATAATATGGTTTTGTACTAACATAACTTTCATGTGATGGTGAAAAATATCCTCCTACCACATCATATCCATTCTTTTCTAAAGTCTTTTTAGCAAATTCCATCATATATAAATGACCATCATGAATTGGATCAAATCCACCTGTTGTAAGTAAAACTACAGGATTTTTTGGGTTACTTTTATCTATATTTTTAATAATTTTACTAACAGGAGTTGTTAAAAAATCAAGATTATAATAGTCCATTTCTTCAAGTTCCAAATTATCTAAAATAAATCCGGCTTTTATAACTGTATCTATATCCAAATACTTTTTATATACTTCGCTATAATATTCATCTCTTAATATTTTCCATGCACGTTTTACTTCTTCTGTTTTATTTTCTATTTTACTGTAAGCAATATCTACTTCTGAACATTTAAAATTTTTATCTAAATTTAATATTTCCCAAAGATATTTATTATTTTTCATAATTTTCCTTACATTATATATTTAGGTTTTTACTTAAGTATAAATCTGTTCTGCATTTTCTATTAAATAATAATTGGATTACCTATAAACCAATTAATTTATAATATATATTAATTTGATTAATATTTTCTAATTCTTTTTATATTTTTGATTATGCAAATTTTTATAAAATTTTATTGCAATTTAATAATTTTTTAGATTTTACATTTTAGCTTTTACTTTCCAAAAATGGGGAAATTATTAAAATTTCCCCATTTGATGTAAAATGAAATAATTTACAAAGCTTTCATTATATCAGAATAAACACAATACAATTGGAAGCATAAATAAATTTGAAGTTCCCCACACTATTATTGTAAGAATTGCTTCTGCTTTTTGTACTGATATATTCCGTTCTTCTAAAAGATTATCAGTATTTTCATTTTCTGCTTCTCCAAATAATTTCTTTGCTACAAACATTAACATTTTTACATAAAAAAAACAAGATATTAAAAGAATTACTTCTATTACAATATATTTCATATTGCACCTCCATATAAGTTTTATTGTTGTAATTCATTGTTTCTTAGAAAATTAACAACATAACAGTTATTATAAGGAATGTAAAAACATGTATAACTGCCCACGTCTTCAAGGAAAAGTATAGTATTGCCCAATCTTCTGTCCAAGCCTTATTTATGATTGTTTCATCGTTTTTTCCTTTATAACTAAATTTTTTTCTTTCTGTTTCAACAATTACTTCTGTAATTATTTCATCTTCAAATTTTCTTGTTACAGAACAGTTTTTAACATTTGCTTTTTCGTCATTGAAGATACATTCCGCAATTTGTCGCATTTCATTAATATCCATTGTTTCATCTTCAGCCCAAAGCATCCGTTTGGCTCCTAACCAACGTTCTTTTACTATTCTTTTTGCAAAAAGCCAACTTACCATAATGCAAATTACTTCAAATACTACAAAAAATATTCCCATAAGGTACCTCCTTTGTGCAAATGCACGATGCTGTTTTCTAGTTACATATGTTTCATTATATCATAGGTTACATAATTGTTCAACTGTTATTTATATTTACTTTTCCATATATTTGTTTATTATTTCATAATAGCTATCCCATCCGCCTTTTACACTGCTATCATATAAATCTAAATGTACAGCTGGTGATTTTGAAATATATTTATGACTATTATATCTATGCAAATTTTCTAAATTATTGCCATAAAATTCAAATTGCTTTTTGCTTTCTTCATCTAAACTATTTATTAATTTTTCTTTTTCCATATTATCCATATTTAAATAATTTAAATATAATTCTACAAAATCATATGATGCTCCAAAAACAGTTTCGTCTGATCTGCTATCATACATATCTCCACTTGGAATAACTCCTATAATGCTTTTTGGAATATCTAATTCTTTGGCCACTTGATATACTTCTGATTTATGTATATCTGATATTAATTGTACATCTACTAGTCCATCTGAAGCTTTACCAACATACCCTAAATATGCACCTTCATCTTTATTTGTTGTTCCACAAATAATTGCTCCAAAACCTGCTTGATTTAATAAGCTAGTTGTATAATATAAGATTGGTGTTCTACTATAAGGTCCTAATTGCCCTATTGCCCAAGCTTCTCCTTTAATTTCAAGAACTGGTTCTAAATTTTTTCTTATTTCATTATTTATTGAAGTTAAATCAACTATATATGGCTTTAAATTTAAAGTTTCGCATAATTCAATTCCTCTTTGGGTTGCTTCTTGTTGATTAGTTACACCAATCGATTTTGTTATAGGTAATAACATTGGTATAATTTTTTCTATTGGAGAATTTTCTTTTTCGGAAGCTTTTTTAACAATTCCAAGTACAACTGCAGAATCAATTCCACCACTTATAGCTATAACACAAGCTTTCAAATTACATTTTTTCATATATTCATTTAATAAATTAGCTTTTTTATTAATATAGTCTTTAACATCAAAGTTTCTAGTATTTCTTATATTATTAAGAATTTCTTTTAGATTATCACTCATTAATTTATCTGATTGCTCATTATATACTTTCATAGTAATATTCCACCTTCCATTTCCCATTCATATCTTATATGTCCATCTTGAAAGAATATTAGGTTTCTAGCATTTTCTGGAGATGTATCTCTTGTATTTTTATTTAATGGTAAACTTATACAAACATTTTGTCCATTCACATCATATATAGTTCCTATTCTTTCTAATTCCAATAATTTAGTTCCATTATTTTCTAAATATTCTTTTATTTTTTCCTTTTCATTATCTGTTAGTCTATTTTCCTTTATCCAATCTGTAGCAGATTGTCTTCTAAACTCATCATTCACAGGTCTTAAAGTTACTTGTTCAACTTTATTTTGTTTTGCAAATTTGATAAATTCATCTACCTTTTCTGGTGTATCCATCATATCTTTGCAACATACACAAGTAAGTCTAAGTGAAAATCCAAATCCATGCAAATATTTTATTAAGTCTGGTAAATCTATGTAAGACTTATTTTGTGGCATATATACTTTTTTGTTAACTTCTGGTATGTGACTAACTACAGATATTGTTATAGTAGTTAATCCTTCATTATACCATTCTTTTAAATAATTTTCATATTTTTCTTTATTAAGTGCAATTGGAATGCAATTTGATTGTAATTCTACAAAAGGAAATCTAAATTCTTTTAAATGTTTTAAATATTCAGTTATTTGATTTGGAAATAATGTTGGTTCTCCTCTACTTGTTAACATTACAGTATCTATATCACTTCTATTGGCTAAATTCCCAGCTATTTTTAAATTTCTCCAATTTATATTTATTTCTTGTAAATTTTCCTTATTTGGCTTTACACCTGATACACAAAATGGACAACTAGCAATACACGCTTCGGTTCCAACTACTACACTAAACATTTTAAATTTCATAATTAATTTTATATTTCCTTTCTAAAACAATTTATTTTTTAATTATTAATACTGTTTATATGCATATACTAAAGTTTTGTAAAAGACTGAGAAATTCTCTCTATAAGTTATCTGTACTAATTAGAATTCTATTACTAAAAAATACGCAATTTTCTTGAGCCAATTACATAGTAGGAATTTCATATTATATAAAAATTTTCTCTAAATCACTACTATATTTCATGAAAAATTCTTCAAAATAAGCTCCTACATTTTTTATACAAAGTTCAGCACCAACTTGTAAATAATCTTTATATTCTGAATTAATATACATTAGTCCAATTTTATCTGCACTATCTCCAGCTCCTCCACATAAAACAAATTCATAATCTTCTGGACTTTCTTTTTCATAATTGAGTTTTATTTCTTTATTTTTTACTAATAAATATATATCAAATTTTCTATTATATAAAATCAAATCAAAAAATCCACTATAGATTCCGTTTTTCATTATGATAGTTTTTGTATTATTAACTAATTTTTCTCTAATAATTCTAGTTTTCATACTAATAGTATCTTCTACTAAATATCTACCAATTTCCAAATTTATATTATCTATTTTAAATTCTTCTTTAAAATTTTGTAATATATTTTCATAATCTGCAATATTTTCTTCTACACCACCAATATTAACAAAACTCACACCTAAGTCACTTAAATTTTCTTTTATGTAATTAAAAATTTTATTTATTATTTTTTCTTCTGATTTTAAATCTTTTTGAATATAAAAAGAAATCCCATATTGATTACTTTTATCCTCTAAATAAGAAATCATTTTTAATGTTTCTTTTAAATTTGCTCCTAAATGAGTAAATTTATTTGAGAATATTTCTGTTGTTGATAATCTAATAAGGATTTTTACATTTTTTAAATTTGCATATTTTGAAAACTCGACTAGTGAACTATAATTATCAAAAGTAAAAAATCTTACTCCTGAATTATATAAATACTTTACAGTTTCATTTTCTAAACATACATTCATACAACCAATTTTACAAGTATTCACATCTAGCTTTTTTAGTAATTCAAAATGATAAATTGAACTAATTAAGAAATTGCTATTATCAAGACTTTTTAATTCTTTTATTATAATTTCATTTGAATTCGTTTTTAAAGGATAATATACATTTCCTAATCTATTATAATTATTAAAATTTTCTATTAACTTATTTTTATTTAAATAAAAATATAATTTATTTTCTTCCAAATTTATCATTAATTAATATTTCCTCATTCTAAAATTAATATAATTTTAATATCTATTCTGTTTAAAATTTTCTACTTTCCGCTTTTACTATTATACACTATTTTATGTAAACATTCAAGCTTTTATAACATCTTTTCTATTACAGTCTTACATATATTTTGAACTTCTTCAATTGATATTCCTTCCGTATTTACTACCACATAATTGTATTTATATCTTTCTACAAAGTTAAATAATTTATCATAGCCATCTTTTTTCATATTATTTTTTAATAAATCTGGATCATTTGGATTTCTTTTTGCAATTCTTTTCATTCTAATTTCTGGACTTGCATATAAAATTATTGTTAGATCTGGTTTTCCAAATAAATTTATTTCTGTATTAAAAATTTCTTCACTATCTGTATTTCCATTCCAAAAATAATTTAAAAGTATATGTCTATCCATTACAATATTAGTATTTTTATATTTATCTAATGCATAAATATCTCCCAAAGATAAATACCAAGCTATTAATTTTGAATTTGAAGTTTCAAATATCTTTTTAGAAATCCTTTCTATATGATTATTATCAAGTTCAAATAATTCTTTTAATGGTTCTTTTATATATTTAAAATTTAAATTTTTTTCAATATTTTTAGCAATAGTTGTTTTTCCAACCCCATCCATACCTTCAATAGCAACAATCATTTTTATTTCATATAATCAATTAAAAATATTAATATATTTAATTGATTAATCCTTTCTCCTTAATATACAAAAATTGTATTATCTAATTTAATTTTATAATAATATAATTATAATTTCAATTATTAAAATGATAATATATCTTTAAAAAGAACAAAATAAACACTTTTAAAGTACTCAAACATTTTAAATAGTTTAAGTGGCTCGTCTTTACTCTGTATAACTTATCTGTACGAATTAAAATTCTACAGCTAAGAAATGTTCGTGCGCCAAATTTATGAAATAAATTTGTGTGCATTATTTTCTCGAATGGCTTCTATAATAGGAATTCCAAAGGAATTTCCTATTATATGAAAAAGCAAAAAGCAATGCTTGAAAGCATTGCTTTTTTGCTTTTGGTTTTGTTACTTGAAAATCAATTACAGTACAAAGCTGGTAGAATCGGTTACAATCACACCATACTTTTTCTGAAGTTCTTCATACAACTCCTGAGTCTGAGCTTCAAATCCAGATATTGGAGACATGCAGTCCTTAAATACCACAATATGTGGTCTTTCCTTTTTCGGGATTTCAGCAAAAATCTCTGCTGTGTGTAAAACAGACTTACCAGCACAGTGAGAAGCAGCTTCGCCCGTAAAAATGACAATATTGTATTTCTTCATTTCATTAATTGCCGTTTTGTTTAACGCTTCATCTAATGACCATTCCGGCTTAACAAAGCTGAACATTTCTGACCATGGATCCTGTCCTTTTTTAATAATAAGCGGTTCATTCTTACGGCATTTACCATGAAAGTAAACCATAGCTAAAAGTCCAGCATCAATATCAGCATCCAAATCTTCCTCAGTTGCATGATATGGCCAAATTGTATTACCGCCCAGTCTACGAACATATTCTTCACAATAGGCAACCATTCCGCCACGTTCTTTGATAAACACCTGTTTATCTTTAACCGGCACCCATTTTCCATTTACTACATCATCAGGAGTGATAACTGTATATGGAGCAGGCTCTTTTCCAGCTTTATCGCGCCACCAGCTTGGGAAAAAGATTTGCTCCTTTGTATGTTCGTCTCCTGTAAGCATAACCCTTGTAACACTGTTAAAGTTGTTGTACAACCAGTTCTTTGTACGTTCAACATCTTCAGCAAAACCCGGTACGCCTAAAGATCCAACTCCGTCTTTGAAGCAATACTGAAAATCGACACCTACCAATAAGACCATTTTCTTATCATTTTCTGCAGGTACCGCCTTCTCCGCTTTTGCAAGTGCATCAAGCGCAGCAAAATCTACCTTACCATGTGATACTGTGGACATAATGTTGTTTTTTGAATTTTTCATGTTTCAAAACCTCCTTATGAATTTTAGCATTATCCTGCCAAAAACTTTTTTCCCACCATATATTTTTTAATATATTGGAAGTATTACCTATAAAATACTTTTGTATTAAGGTAACTATTAAAAGTTTTGTCTGTAATAGTATAACAGATTTAAATAAAAATATCAAGTTTTATGTAAATTTGTTTCAAAATAGCTATTTTTTTATGTAATTTTCCAGTTCAATTTTTATATTTTATCTATATTTTTATTATTTAATATATTAAATATAAATTTTCAAATTTAATTTATATTATTTCTATATTTTATCAACCTGTTTTTACATTTATTTAATCTTTACTTTTACCATTTTACTTCTTTTGCTTACTATCATTATTTATTAAACCTACGATACCAGACGAAATTGACATAATATTGAAAGGGTGTTATAATTATTATGTAACTTTTTGTTTATGAGATTATTTTTTACTTTTAATCATCTCAAAACAAAATCAAAATGTTATTGTACTAATCAATCAGCAATTAAATTATTTTTTAGGAGGAAAAACTCAATGGAAAATTATGGATTCGTAAGAACTGCAATCGCAAACTTTGACGGTAAAATTGGCGATCCCGCAAGCAACGCAAAAAAAATTAAAGAACTGATTGACCAGGCTGAGCGGCAGAATGTAAAAATTCTTGTACTACCTGAACTCTGTCTTACAAGTTATACCTGTAAAGATCTTTTTGTAACATCTAATCTTATGGAGAAAGCACTTCGATATCTCAAAGAGATAGTGGTTTATACTTTAAAAAAATCATCTCTTTTAGTTTTAGTAGGAGCGCCTTTGCAGATAAATGATGTAAAATATAATTGCGCAGTTGCAATTAAAAATGGCTTGATTTTGGGAGTTGTTCCCAAAAGATATATTCCCAATTACAATGAATACGAGGAAAGAAGATTCTTTTCGCCATATGTTGATTTCAATTGTAAAGAAATCAATCTTTTTGGAAAAAAAGTTCCTTTTGGAAATCTCATCTTTTCGTCTTCATGTTTGGGATATCGCTTAGGAGTAGAAATCTGCGAAGACTTATGGGCTCCAATTTCACCAAGTTCAGAATTGACACTTGCAGGTGCAAACATTATTGCAAATCTTTCTGCAAGTAATGAAGTGGTTGGGAAAGATGATTTCCGCAGAGATTTGATTAAGATTCAAAGTGCAAAAACTGTATCTGCTTATCTTTATACTTCTGCTTCAGCTACAGCAGAATCCACAGCTGATCTCGTTTTTGGAGGCAGTGGATATGTTTACGAAAACGGAAAAGCACTTGCTTCTCTTGAGCGTTTTCAGTTCAAAGATCAAATGGCAGTCGTTGATGTCGATGTTGATTATTTGACAAATGAAAGAGATAGACTCAAAACATTTGCAGATAGTAAATCACTCATCAATTCTTCTGATTTTACAGTTGTAAATGTTGATTCTGCTATTTATCCCAATTCTTTATTAAATTATGTTGTAGATGATGCTCAGTGTATTTATACACCAAGTGATCTAAGAAGATATATCAATCCGCATCCATTTATTCCAAACATCATGGATAAAGCTGGCGGAAAAGTTTGTAAAGAAATTCTGAAGATTCAGTCTATAGGATTGGCAAAGCGCTTATCTCACATCGGATGTAAAAAAGTAACTATTGGTGTATCTGGCGGATTAGATTCTACTCTCGCGCTTCTGGTATGCTATGAGGCATTCAAAATGTTGGTATTAGACACTAAAGGAATTCTTGGTATAACCATGCCGGGATTTGGTACTACAGACAGAACTTACAACAATTCTTTAAAACTCTGTGAACAGTTAGGAACAACCTTAGAGGTAATTCCGATTAAAGACGTATGCTTGCAGCATTTTAAAGACATTAAACACGATCCTGCAGTACACGATGTTACCTACGAAAATGTACAGGCACGTGAACGTACCAACATTCTTATGAATTTGGCAAACAAAAAAGGCGGTATTCTGGTTGGAACTGGAGATTTGTCAGAATCAATCCTTGGATGGTGCACCTTTAATGGTGACCATATGAGCATGTACAATGTAAACTGTTCAATTCCAAAGACTTTGGTAAAATACCTTATTGAATGGTATGCAAGATTTGGTGGCACACAAAAAGAACTTCAAGAAGTTCTTTTGGATATCATAGATACTCCAATTAGTCCAGAACTTTTACCAACAGATGGCAAAAAAATAGTGCAGAAAACAGAAAGTGCTGTAGGGCCTTACGAATTAAACGATTTCTTTACCTATTATTTTATTAGAAATCGGGTTGAGCCTAAGAAGATGATCTTCTTAGCACAAGTAGCTTTTAAAAATAAGTATTTAAAAGCTGAATTAATAAATCATTACAACAATTTTGCAAAGAGGTTTTTCAATAATCAGTTTAAGCGTGACACTGTACCAAACGGACCTAAAGTTGGTAGCATAAGTGTATCTCCACGCGGAGACTGGAGAATGCCTTCTGATGCAGGATATTCCTGCTGGTTGTATACTGATGAAGATTAAACAATAACATTTTGTATTATAAAACGGGTTAGCAGTGCTAACCCGTTTTCTCTATTTACAATAATAGTATTCTATATAATAATATTATTAAATGAATATTATTATTTATTATTTATTGTTTTTTATTTATTGTTTTTTATTTATTGTTTTTTATTTATTACATTTTATTTATTACATTTTATTTGTTGTTATTGTTTATTCTTATTGTCTGCTATTATTTATTTTTTCTATCTTTTAATAAAATTTCTTTTAATACCATATATTCTATCTTATGAGGAACTATATCTCCTTTTTCGATGAACTCAAAGAACTTTTCTAAAGAAACATATTTAGCGTCACTTACTTCTTCTTTTTGAAATTTTATTTCATTTATATCTATATTCTGTCTTAATATATATACATCATCAAATTCATTACTTATTATTTTTTCATATACAACATTTTCAACAGTTGTCATAACAAATTCTAATTTTTCTAAATCTACTTCTATTCCTAATTCTTCTTTTCCTTCACGAATTAATCCTTCAATCGAACTTTCTCCTACTCCTATATGACCTGCAAAAGAACAATCCCATAAGTTTGGATATAAACTTTTTTCTGCACATCTATATTGTAATAATATTTCATTATTGTCATTTACAATCCATACATGTACTGCTTTATGCCATAATCCGTCTCTATGTGCTATTTCTTTATCTACTACTCCTATTTTTTCCCCTAATTTATTATATTCATCAATTTGCTCATGTTCCATAATTGTATTCTCCTTTTTTATAAATCTTTTTAAAATTTTCTATTTTAATATTTTTATATGTTAATATTTTTATATGTTTATTTATTAACTATTAGTATATTGATTCATTACAATTCCTAGTTCAAGCTAATTTTCACAGAAATTGTAAATATTTAAAATGCGCCTCTTTCACTTCTTGCCCATATATCAAAGGCAACGTGAACATCCCTCATTTTACATATTAACAATTTCTAAGTTCAAATTACTTTCAAGGCGGAATTTTCACTTATCAATATACTAATAGTTAATATTAAAATTACTACAAATATTTTTCAATATTATATATTAAACTGTCAACATTGTCATCATACAATATTACATTTACTCCAGCTTTTTTGGCGTTTTCTATGTCCATACAATAATTATCTCCAATATGCAATATTTCACTTGGTTTTACATTTAGTTCTTTTGCAATGTTTTCGTAAACTTCTTTTGTTTTCCCACCAATTTTAAAATAATCTACACAAGAATAAATCTTCTCAAATTCTTTTACCTTTTCTTCTAATTCATAATTTATAAATAATTCTGTAGTTGTTGATACTATTATTTTAGGTAAATTCAAATTTTGTAAATAAGAATACATTTTTTTGTTTATACTTGGTCTTATTTCAAATTTATCTAGTTCTTTCTTAGTATCAAATTTTAAATATTCTGACCAATATTTATCATCATAATATAAAATATTGTAAACACCATATTCTTTAAATTTCTGTTTTAAAATTTCTTTGGCTGATTGAATTGAAATTTTATTTTTTTCTGAGTATTTTTGTGGTATAAACTCTATCCAAAAATAATCTGAAAATTTACTGTCTGATAAAGTTCCTTGCAAATCTAAACTTATATATTTTATCATTTTTTCTTTCCTTCTTAATTAATATTTTTGTTTTCCATTTTTTTCTGCATGATTTTTATGATTGTACCTCTAAGAAATCCCCTTTTCAGGTATCTTTACTAATGAAAAAATATCATAATTTTTTAAATCTTCTCTACCTTTTAAATATTCTAATTCTGTAATATATACTAGTCCATCTACTATTCCACCACTTTTTTCTACTAAATTAATTGCTGCCTTACTTGCACCACTTCCTGCCATAATATCATAAACAATAACTATCTTTTCATTTTTTTCTATTGCGTCATCTTTTATTTGATATTCTGCTGTTCCATATTCTTTTACAAATTCTTCTGAATAAAATTTTCCTGGAATTAAATTTGGTTTTCTAATTAATACTAATGGAAGTTCTAAATCATAAGCTAATATAGATCCTATTGTAAATCCCTTTGATTCAATAGCTACAATCTTATCTATATTTTTATTTTTTAAGAACTCTTTTATTTCATTTATGGCACACTTTCTTGCAGTTACATTTTTTAATAAATATGTAAAATCCCAAAATAATACATCTTTCTTTGGAAAGTCTTTATAACTTTTTACAAATTCTTTATAATCCATACAACTTCCTTATATAATATATTTAGGTTTTTATTTCAAGGTTTACCTATAAACTCATCAACTTCGGACAGTAGAGACAATATGTAATCTGCAAAAAATAAAAATTACCTAAGCCTCTACTCTTTATAAATTTTATATAACTTTGCTATTATTCATCTATTAATATTGCTCTTGAAGGTGCTGCATCAATGCCTGTAACTTTAATAGGTAAACAAATCATTTTATAAATTTTTTCTTCGGTTTCCTTTAGTCTTAAATTATCTAATGCCACAATATTTTTCTCCATAAATATTCTGTGAATGTCTACACTGCCATTTCTTTCAAAACTTTGATAATCATATCCAATTAATTTAATTCCTAAATCTCTTAAATAACACGCTGATTCATTAGATAGAGCTACATGCTTTGGATTATATTTTTCCATATTATCATATGAGTTTTTAGTTTTAAGCAAAATTCTATCTTCTGTTATATTATGTTTTTTTAAATCTTTTACTTCTATATAATCATCTACATCTGTTAAATCAATAACTTGGCAATTTCCAATTAATACTTCAAATGGTACTTCATCACTTTTCCATTTTTCATTAAACAAATAATATGGTGCATCTATATGTGTTCCTGCATGTGCTCCAAAATCTAACCATGTAAAGTTTATTGGAGCTTCTGGCTTTCTAGCTATTGGTATTAATTTAGGTGGTTCATCATCTACCCATACTACAGTTTTTTCATTTAATTCCATTGAAATATCTATTATTTTCATTTATATCATCCTTTCAAAGTTGTATCTAAAATACTAACTTTCCAAAAATTTATTTATATTTTCTTTCCAAACTTTGTTATTTTTCTGAAGTGACTCTATTATTTCTTTTAATATATATAATCTATATTTTTTATATTTTTCTAATACTTCACATGCTACATTTTCTATATCTTTTTGAATTTTAGCAAATCCATTCCAATAATCTAAATGAAATATTACTGGCATTGGAGACCAAGAAGGTGCATATAATTCAAATACTTGATCTAAAAAATCTGCAATCTTATTTTTTCCATATATTTTTTCATCTATATATTTTAATAAATACCTTATAATATCATTATGCGTAACATAGTTTTTTACTTGATTTTCTTCTAAACTTTGTTTTAGTTCTTCCAAAAGATTATTTTTAGTAATTAAATTTGTTAAAATATTATAAAATTCCTTAACATACAATTTATTACTTATGTTGTCATTATCAAACTTATGTACTTTTGTATTTCTTGAAGTTTCATAATAATCAGATTTATTTACAATTTCTTTATTTACTTCTTTTTCTAAATCTTTTAAATACACTTTTTCAAAATTATCTTCTGAAATAAAGTAATAATATCCTATCAAATCTATCCTATTTTCAAATGGATATGCACCATTTCTATATGCTTCTAATTCTGTGCTATTATTATATAAAGTAAATGCAATTTTTCCATATTTTTCAAAATTATCTAAAAACATACAATATGCTGATAATTTAAAATCTGGATTATTAGTAAACAATCTTACAATTCCATTAAAGTTTCTAATTATTGTTCCTGCATTTATATATTCATCAAAAAGTAAAAATGGTTTTGTAAATATTTCATATAGTTTAGTTCCTTTTAGTATTTGATGGAATTCTACATTTTCTTTAGTATAAATTTTATTGTCTTTTATACTGTCATATATAGTAAATTTATCTGTTCCAACAAAGTTTTGTAAACAAAAACTATTACATTTTTCCTTTAAAATTTTTCTTCTTAATACATTTTCATTATTAATTTGAATAATTGTATCTAATTCTTCTTTAGATAAATATGCTTCAAACCACTTATATAAATTAAAATCTAAATCTCTTGGAATTTTTATTTGCATTAATTTTAAATTTGAAGTTTTATATTTTTTTAAACATTTTATTATCGAAATTAATGGTGATGTTCCGCTTTCAATTACTACAATTTGCTCATATCCAGATTTTATGAATCTATCTAATATATCTTCTGCTAAAACTATACTTTCTTCATTGTTCATAAATTTAAATTTTTCATTAAATTTAGGATGTATAAACATTTCTAAATTATCTACTTTTCCAAATAATTCTTGCATTTAGTACTCCTTTGCAATTTTTATAAATTTTTCAATTTTTTTAGCGTCTTTTCTATCTTTTCTTAAATAACTTTCACTATAACAACTAATTCCTGTTGAAACATCTACTCCATAAGGTTTTGTTTCTTCTATAGCTCCACTAACATTATCAGGATTTAATCCTCCTGCAATAAAAACAGGTTTTTTAGTCATCTCTATTAATTTTCTGCACATTTCCCAATTATTTTCTTTTCCTGTTCCTCCTGTATATCCACTGTCTCTCGAATCTAATAGAAAATAATCACAGTATGGTTCATATAATTTCTGTTTTTCAATAGCTTTTGGATCTGTTGTAACAACTGTTTTTATAATTTTTTTATTTGTATTTTGTCTTATTTTTTTTACTTGTTCTATATCTATATCTTCTGAAATTTGAATTCCTGTACTTTTTATATAATTTGATAAATCTAAAATATCATCTGCATCAAAAAGATGTGTTACTAAAAAACTATCTACTCCTTCTGGAAATTTCTTAATAGTTTCTCTAACCCATTGAGCGTATGGCTCAACCTCTACTGGTAATACTTTTCCTCCCATTACAAATCCTATTGCATCTGCTCCTAATTTTATTGCTGTAAGTGCATCAATTTCATTACTTATTCCACAAATTTTAACTTTCATAAACATATCCTTTCTTAAAAATTTTTCTATTTTATTTATTAACTATTAGTATTTATTTCATTACAATTCCTAGTTCAAGCTAATTTTCACAGAAATTGTAAATATTTAAAATGCGCCTCTTTCACTTCTTGCCCATATATCAAAGGCAACGTGAACATCCCTCATTTTATATATTAACAATTTCTAAGTTCAAATTACTTTCAAGGCGGAATTTTCATTCATTAAATACTAATAGTTAATAACTTAAAAATTAAATTTTCAATTTTTAAATTCATAAAAACAATTCAATATTTTATTTGTAAACCTTTTCTAAATATTCTTTTTTTAAATTACAAACTTTATCAACATTTTTCTTAACTCCCATTTTTTCTAAATCGACTATATTTTCATAACTTTTAATTCCAGCATCTGTATGAACATTTACACGACCATAACAATCAATAAATATATTGTATATCTCATCTTCTTCTGGTATAAATTCTTGATCAACAATGTTAATTTTTTCATACTTTTCCTTACAGTTTTTAACTACTTTTTCAAAGTCCTCTACAGATATTTCAAACATATCTTCAAAATTTTTTCCATATCCGCTACTAAAGAATTTACCTAATTTCCAACTATATACTTTTCCTTCTATTAGTTTTCCTATATTTATAACCTCATCTTTATTTAGTTTACTAACCATTGTATTTATTTTTATTTTAATATTGGGATAATTTTTTCGAATGTATTCTATTAGTTCTAATACTAATCCATGGTGATTTTTGATAGAGCAAGGTCTCATTTTATTATGTATTTCTTGCTCAAATGAATCTAATGGTAAATTAATTGAATCAATATAATTTAAAACTTCTTTATCTTTTAGTAATTCAATTCCTGTTGTTGATATTATTGGCATAATATCAAGTTCTTTACAGTGTTTACAAATTTTTGTAATATCTTTTCTTAGAAGTGGATCTCCACCAGTTAAGTTAATTGCTTCAACTCCATATTCTTTTAGTTTATCTATTATTTCTAGTACTTTTTCTAATGGTAATTGCTTTCGGTTCTCTCTCCAATTTGCAAAACAAAATTTGCAATCCATATTACATATACTGGATACTTCAAAACATATATATTTTATTTTCATATACTTTCCTTTCCAAATTGAACATAATCATCATTTTTGTTATCGTATTTCTATGTCATTTTTATTAATTTAAATTTATACTAATTTTAATTATTTTTTGAAAAAATCTTTACTTATGATTTCATTAATTTCTTCTTTAATTCTGTCATAATCTTCTTTAAATGATGTTAGTTCTCCATTAATATCCATATGATTAAATTCTGTTCCTCTTTGAGTTGCTTCTGTACTTCCTGCAACGTTTACTGCACCTATTGATTTTACTCTTATTATTTCATACCCAAAATTTTCCATTTGCATAATTTTTAAAGGATTATTTGTAAGCATAATTACTTTTTTATTTGATCCTAAATAATCTAATATTACTGGTGTTATTTTATATCCAACATTATTGTTTTCACTTCTTGGATCTCCTTTTAAACCAATAGTTGTAAATCCTCCATACATAGTTGTTTTATATGTTTGTTCTGAAGTATACTCACCTCTATGTCTTATTGATGCTCTTTCTGCTAAATTGAAAACAAATTCATTTTCTGTATATCCACTTCCCATTCCATTTTGAGAATCAATATGCAACATTACAAATCCTAGTTTTCCTTCATTTTGATAAATGTGTTTTCCATTATCATATTTATATTGTTCTTGAACCCATCTTTCAAAATCATCTCCATTTTCGATATCAGGTGTTTTTATTTTATTAAATGTAGCAGATAATTCTCTTATATTTTTCCATTGATAATGACAGTTACATCTTTGTGATCCAAATAAGAATGATGGTGTACAAGCAGATTCAGTTCTTAAAACAATACCTTTATCATATATATTTCCAACTATTCCTGCATTTGCATATTCCATCCCTATTCCTGGCATATATACGCAAAGTCCTATATGTCTTACTAAATGTGGTGTTTCATATTTTTCAGTTAATGAATATAATGTCGCACCTTTATTGGCAATAATTAATGCTTTTGTTTTCATATGAACTGCAACATCATATATTTTCATCAAATCTCCTTCTGCATTTTCTTGATTTAATGCAGTTACAAAATTTAATATAGTTTTGCTAAATAGATTTCTATCTGTTATCTTGTAAATTTTTTCATTGTAATATTCTGGTATACTATCTAATATTTCTTCATAAGTTTTTTCACATCTTTCAATTCTTCTTATGTAATTGTTCATTCCTTTGATTATACTTTCTTTTTCGTTCATAATAAAAACCCCTTTTCTTTAAAATTTGGATAATATTAGAGCATACAAATTTTATTTCTATAATAGTAAATTACTCTGCAATTCTAATTATAGAAAACTTTCGAAAAAATATTGCAATGCTCTATAAAATCCTAGTTCTTGTATTTATATAATACTGATGGTCTATGTCCACCAGTCTTTACAAGCTTATCTGTTTTTTCAACTTTATTGGCTATTATTCTTCTAAATGCTGGATCTAGTAATTTTCTATCTAATATTACTTCATATATTTGTTGTAATTCACCTAAAGTAAAATATTCTGGCATCATATTAAAAATAATATCTGTATCTTGAATCTTATTTTTCATTCTTGATATTCCTGTCATTATTATTATTGAATGGTCAAATCCTATATTTTTATTTTCAACTATTTCATACTTATATTGATTTGTTGTTTTATTTATTAATTGTTTTTTTAACACATATTTAATTTCATCTTCTTCATTTTCTAAAATAACTTCTACAATATTTTCTTTTTCTTTTATATGAATATTAAACCAACTTGCTATATCACTTAAATTTTCTGTTAGATTTTCTTTATTTATTAAAGCCATATATGCTGTACTTATTACTCTCATTCTTGGGTCTCTATTAGTTTCTCCAAATGTGTATAATTGCTCTTTGTAAATGTTATGTAGATTAGTTTCTTTTGCTAATATTCTATCTGCAGCCATATCTATTGTCTCTTCTTTTTTTACAAAACCTCCTGGAAGACACCATTTATTTTTAAATGGTTCTTTATCTCTTTTTATTAACAATATACTAAAATATTTTTCCGATAAGTTTCTACATGTTTTAGCACTTCCTTTAGAAACTGAAAATATTAATAAGTCAGTGCTTAATGCTAAATTTGCATACACAGATTTTCCTAAACTTATATCATTTTTTTTATCCATTTTATATACCTCTTTTTCTAATTTTTCTCATTTCCCTTTGACTTATTAACATTTTATTAAAAAGTTATCGTTTTGTCAAGTACTTTTTAATAATTTGTTAATAAGTATCTCTATTTTTTTATTTTTATTGTAGAACAAAAGTGGACGATATGATAATTACAAAATACAAAAATTTACTAAATCGTCCACGTATTTGTTCGAAGTACCGATTTTGTTATACAAAATCGTGTGCAAAATTAGCGAAGCTTTTATTTAGTAGGAAATGTGGAGTACTTTCCTACTAAATAAAAAACTCTCTAATTTCAATAATTAGAGAGTTCTGAATTTATTTTTTTAAGTTTTGCTTTATATTATTTAAATTTATTGTAAAATTTTTTCAAGTGATTTTTATATTTGTATTATCAAATTTTATTTTCGTAAATTAATTTTTTTGAGGTGGGAAAATTTCCCACCTCATATATGACATCATTTACGTGTTACAATATATGTTAGGACTTCAATTTATACTCCTGAACATCTTCATTAAACACTAAGTTTATACCATATGTTTGAAATGAACTTCTCATTCCTTTTAAAATTGCATAATCATTTAACTGATTAATTCTCAATTGTAGTTCAACATCATTATTGATAATTTTTCCGAAGTTCCAGCCAAGAAAACAATCTAAAAATCTGTTAATATAATATTTCTTTGCATTTTCTTTTTCATCAACTTCAATGATTCTGTTCTTGAGTGTATCTGCTGTAATAACTAACTTTGCACGACCACGATACTCTTCTTTGGGTTGATCTTCAAGCATTAATGCAAATTCATATGGATCTATAAAAATATCTTTAGCCATATTATCAAAATAGATCTGAATCATCTGCATAAGAATTTCTTTCAGGTTTGTAATATTATTAAATGCTTTCTTAGTATCCATTATTTTTGCATAATACACTTCACCATTTCTTTCAAATCTGCCAAACCATTCCTTTTTATGAGAATATTTATCTCCATCATTAAAAGGATAAAATTTAATATATTTATTTTCTATTGCAATGAAGCGTTCTACATCATTTCTTTCGATTATATTTCCTGTAACTATTGGGATATAATCAATATGGTTCTGATCTGCAAATTCTTTTGAAGTTAATTTCCGATACTTTTTTTGTTCTTTACTGGCAAATCCATATAATAATGCATTTTTAAAACTTATTTCACTTTGGGCTTCATCTCTTTTTTGTGTCATAGCTGGTACAAATAGTAGTTTGAATAGCATCATTACAACTAAAACTATTGCTAATATTACTATTAAATTATTATCATTTTCAGCACGTGCCATTAGTAATATTGGAAAATCACAAATAGCCTCAATTCCCCAAACTACACAAAAAACTAATTTGTATGAATTTGGTAAAGTTCTTTTCCATGAAACCTGTAATCCTTGTAAAGCTATAAAATAACCTACTAAACTTACCAATACAGCAACAAAAAAAAGTAATGACATCATAAAATACCTCCTGTAAATAAATATTATTTTTTGATTGCGATGTTACTTACATATATGTTTTCCCCTGCATACTTAAACAGGATAGATAAATTAAATCTTAAATATTATACCATGCTTTACATAATATTGCAACTTTTTCAATTATTTATTTGCAAATTACTACCTGGCTTTTAATATTAATTTTATAATATCTTACTTTATTATACTGTAACATTAATATGTCTCATGAATATTACTTTTAATTAGAATTTAAATAATACATAATCTTCACAATTATATATATCAAATTCATTGACATTTTATGTAAAGTACTGTAAAATATCATTGTTACTTTATAATAAAAATTATTTTTTAAATTAAGAAAGGAAGAACAATATGAAATTCTTAAAAAACATTTTTCACAAAGAGCAACCTATCTTATTACCCACAACTTTTGAACCTTATACTATGTATCCAGAAGGCAACATTCGGTATATTACTGAATTTAAAAATGGATATGCATTAGCGATAATGAAAAATGCTACAACTATATGTATGTTAGATACCAGATATAACGTTTCTTTACACACTCCTTATACAGTCATTGAAAGAGAAGATATTAATGGATATAGAATTGCTCTTAACCATAACTATCCTCCTTCATCAATGTATGTAATTTTAGATAAAGAATTAAAAGAAGTTCCAAATCTACAATATAGTGAAATAACTCGCCACAATGGTTATTTTAAAGTTGACGAATATGAAATTAATGACAATGAAAAATTAGTAAATCACAAATTCGGACTTCTAAATGAATTTTTGGAATTGATTTTACCACCTAAATATAAATCAATACAAAATATTGGTAAAGATTCATTTTTCTGTACTGCTTACGACAGAAACCATATTATTTTTAATGGAGTATCCAGAAAAGAAATTGATGCAACCACTTTCTTAGCAATTAATAATCAAAATTCTTATGGATGGTATATGTTTCAAAACTCCGATAAGTTATTTGGTTATTTAGACAGCAATTTCGATATTATTATTGAACCAAAATATAATATACTTGCTGATGAATTTGATCAAAATGGATATATGCCATTTTCACGTGATAATATTATAGGTGTTATTGACACCAGTGGGAAAGAATTAGTTCGCTAAATATATTGTTCTTTTTATAATATAGAACTTTAAAAGTAACTCTTTTGTTCTATTATATTAGAAAGTGCATTGCACTTTTATATTAAATTTCGCCAAAGGCTTTATATTATAGAAATTGCGAAGCAATTCCCTATATTCTATAACATAAAAAACGTAGACATTTACAATAAGTTTTATCTTTTGCAATGTCCACGTTTTTTGTTTTTTACTATTTTATGGCTTTTTCTGCATAAATATTATTTATTAAAGTTTCATATGGTACTTTATTTTCTAATTCTCCTGCTTCATACATTACATCTTCTAATCTTTCAAAGCTTTCTTTTGTTAATATTGGTGTATCATTCCAAGCATCTATATCTTTATAACTTTGTATTGCTGTTTCAAGCATATCTAATTCTGTATCTGGGAAAAAGCTCTGAACACTCTCTGCAATTTCTTTAGATGTATGTTCTTTCACCCATTGCTGACCTTCATAAATAGCATTTGTAAATCCTTGAATAGTTTCTTCATTTTGTTCTATATAGCTTTTTTTGGCGAAATATGCTGTATATGGTATTTCTCCTGATGTTTCACCAACAGAAGCAACCACATATCCTTTTTCTTGTAATTCTGTCATTGAAGCTGTTGGTTCAAATAAAGTTACATAATCAGCATCTCCTGAGGCAAATGCTCCTGCCATTAAATCAAATTTTATACTATCGTCTAATACTAAATCAGTTTGTGGATTTATTCCATTTTGTTTTAAAACGTACTCTAAAGTCATATATGGAACTCCACCTTTTCGCCCTGGTATTATGGTTTTCCCTTTCAAATCTTCCCAACTAAAATTGTTAGTATTTGTTTTTGATACTAAAAAAGAACCATCTCTTTTTGTTAATTGAGCAAATACTTGTGTATGATCTTCTTTGCCTTCATTATACACATATATTGATGCCTCTGGACCTGCAAAACCTATTTGTACTTGATTAGAAAGCACTGAAGTCATAACTGCATCTGTTCCTTGAGCAGTTGTAAGTTCAACTTTTATTCCATATTTTTCAAAAAATCCTTTTTGAATTGCTACATATTGTGGTGAGTAAAATACAGATCTAGTTACTTCACTAACATTTATTGTTTCTATATTAGTATCAGTAGAATCTGAATTATTAATTGCAACAATAATTCCAGCAATAACAATTATTGTTACTACAATTAAAATAAGTAATACTTTTTTTCTCACAAAAACTCCTTTCTTTACACATACATATTTTTTGCATATTACAATTTTTAATAATATTAATTAGTAATAACAAAATAATTTTATGTGTTGCATTTTGAATTTTCTAATTTTTTCTATTACAATCTTTAAAAATTGCTTAATGTAATTGTTAGTTCTTATATATCTTATTAATATTAAACATAAAATGTGAGATTTTTAACTTGTTCTACTTTTTAATATAAATTTTTCAAGTAATAAAACTCCTCCATACATAATGCCTGCAACTATTCCAAGTATTATTACACTTGTCATAACTAAATCAAGTTTAAAAACTTGACCTCCATATACAATTAAATATCCAAGTCCTGCTTTCGACACTAAGAATTCTCCTGAAATTACTCCAACTAACGATAAACCTATATTTACTTTTAAAGAATTTATAAATGTGCTAATATTAGCAGGCAATACTATTTTTGTTAAGATTTGAAATCTATTTGCTTTAAAAGTTTTGGCCATTTTTATTATTTCTTTATCTGTTTTTAAAAATCCATTAAGATTTTCTAATACAGTAACTATAAGTGAAATAATTACTCCCATAGTTATAACTGCAGAAGTACCTGCACCAACCCAAATTATAATAATAGGTCCGAAGTGCAACTTTAGGCAAACTATTTAAGACTACTAAATATGGATCAAATACTTTTGATAAAAACTCTGACCACCATAATATTATAGCTATAAGGACACCTAATGTTGTACCTATTAAAAATCCTATCATAGTTTCGTATGATGTAACTAATATATGTCTTATTAAATCATTTGAAGATAAATTCATAAATGTTTTTAATATTCTACTAGGTTGACTAGTTATAAAACTATCAATAATTCCTTTATTGGCAAGTATCTCCCATATTCCTAAAAATAACACTAAAATAAATATTTGTGTAAATAAAACCATAAATTTATTTTTTTTAATATTTCTTAAATATAATTTTCTTTCTTTTGAAATTACTTTTTTATCCATCAACTCCCAACTCCTTCCATAGAGTATTAAAGTATCCAGTAAATTCAATTTGTTCTCTACAGTTTATTGGAGTTCTATTTTCTAAATTAAATTTTATTTCATGAATATTTTTTATTGTTCCAGGTCTTTTGCTTAAAACTATAACTCTATCAGACATACTTATAGCTTCTGAAATATCATGTGTTACCATTAATGCTGTAATATTTTCTTTTCTTAGAATATCATATATATCATGTGTTACCATTATTCTAGTTTGATAATCTAAAGCCGAAAAAGCTTCATCTAATAAAAGTATTTTTGGATTTGTAGCAAGAGTTCTAATTAATGCAACTCTTTGTCTCATTCCACCAGAAAGTTCTGTTGGGTATTTATCTTTAAATTCATATAAATCATATTTTTTTAGTAAACTTTTTGCATAAGCTTTGGTATCTTTATTTAACTGCTTTTTTATTTCTAGTCCAAATAATGTATTATCTAATATTGTTTTCCACTCTAATAAACAATCACGTTGTAACATATAACCTATCTTCTCTGAAATACCAGTTACTTTTTCTTGCTCTATGTATATGTTACCTGTTGTTTTTTCTTCTAGTCCTGCAATTATTGAAAGTAGTGTAGATTTACCACATCCACTTGGACCAATTATACTTACAAATTCTCCTTCTTCTATTTGAAAATTGATATTACTTAATGCCAATATTTCACTTTCTTTTCCTTGATATATTTTACTTATATCTTTTATTTCTAATATTTTACTCATAATATTCCTCCTCTAAATCAGCATTAATATATTTTATGTTAATTGTGACTTTAGAGTGAAAAAAATAGATGACTTTTACATAAGTCACCTATTTTATAATATTTTTTATCATCTTATTTTTACTTTTTCCAAACTCTTGAAATATTCTTTTTCTCTTTTTCTTTTAGACAATCAAAAATATCAATATTTAGTTTATTACATATACAAGATAATACATAAAAAACATCTGATACTTCTCCTTCGATTGTATCATAGTTATATTTTTTATTTACATCTATTGCAATGTCAGTAGCATCTTTCCTTATAGCTTTAGCCAATTCTCCAATCTCTTCTGTTAATAGTAACATAGTTTTTGTAATCTCTTGTGAATTGAAACCTCTAATTTCATTTATATTATTAACATACTTTTGAACTTCTCTTAAACTATTAGTTTCTTTTAAATTATTCCATAATTCTAATTGTTCTTCCATTTTAATTCTCCTATTTTATTTTTTAATTTATAGAGAAAAAGAAGCACTCTTTACATTCTCAATTTTTTTAATATATTTAAGTTGCTTATTTTTCCTCTGTATAACTGTGAAGTGTAAAGAAAAGTACAAAAAGTTTATTGATTTAAATTATCATAAATATATGCTAATTCATATATTTTTTCTAAGTCTGTTTTGTCCTCGAAAAAAAGTATATTTCTTAAATATGTTAATATATCATAATATTCTGGTTTCGTTTTTATACAGTATTCTATTACGTCCATAATATTAGTTGTGCTATTAAAACTTTTTTCTTCACTTTTATTTAATTTATTAATTAATACTTTTTTCAATTGTTGTTCCATTTCATCTAAAGCCTTTTTCAAGTCCTTATTTTTAATTAATTCATAAATTTTTTTATCGTTCATCTTCTGTTTCACCTCTATACAAAATATTATTTAATCTTTTGGCTGTTATTCGTTCACCTGCTTCATAGTCTAAAATATCGCAACCTTCTTTGTCTAATACAAAATGTATTCCAATTTTTCCTCTTCTAGCAAATCTTATTAAATTTTTATCTGTTTCTTCTGGTATTAGTGAAAGATCTTTCGATTTTAAGTATTCATTAATTTTTTCTTTATTACAATGCATAACTACAGGCGCAATACCATTAATTTCACGAATTATTAGTCTAAGTGATTCATTCCCTCCTATTGAACATTCTTTCTTTTCATTCACAGAAGTTACTTTTATAGATGAATTTTTATTTTTAGATATACTTAAAAGTATTAATTTTATCATTTGTTGCTTTATAGTCCATAATTCATTTCTAATATTAATACCTAAAAATACATCATTTAATTGACTAATTGTTTCAATTTCTTCAAATTTTCCTATTTCTTTTCGTAATATTTCTTTTAAAATTGGATTACCTTCACTATATTTACCTTCCTTTAAACGTTCTCTAGTAAGTAAAGCATCATAAGTATATTTTGGATTTAAAAAATACTTTGAATATAGTCCATTCATTTTTACACTAGTTTCTTTACCAAAAACTTCTTTTTCAAGATGATGTGCTATTCTATTTGACCAATAACAAATTTTTAAAGCAATACTTTCAGTAGGGGCATTTTTAGCATTTTCTAACTCTTTTCCTAATATTTCACTAATAAAGTCTTTGTCTACATCTCTATCAAACCATTCGTTAGAAACATTCATTCTTGTCATTCTTGTAACTTCATCTAAATAACTTGATTTTACTATAATATTAAGAAGTTCCTCTAATGTCTCAAGCATTTTCTCTTTACTTATTTCATTATCTGAAAAAGTACTTATATTAAATTGCTTTAAATTGTTTATTTGTTCCGCTGATATTTGTCTTATAATTTGTGAATTTTTTATTCTTTGTTCTTCCTGCCTTTTTATTCTTTCCTGCTCTCTTTTTAATTGCAATTTTTCTTTATTTTTCTTTTTCAAAGCTTTTTTCCTCACTATTTATAAACGTTATTTTTCAAAATAAATTCTCATAAAACTTTTTTCTATCTAACTGTTATCTTCTCTTTAAGTTCAATAACATTCCAGTATTTTGTTAAAATATTAAATTGTTATTTATTAAATAATTTATAATATATTATAATCATAATAGAAGTTATTTTCAATCTTTATATTATAATTTTTTCATTGTCTTGTAAATAACTATATTTTGTTTTATTATTTCCTTTGAAACTTTTTTTCCTATTTCAGTTCCCCATATATTTGAGAATATTTTTTGAGCTTGTTCTTTACTATCAAATTTAAAATATGTTTCAAATTTATTATAGCATTTAAATCCATTATTTTCTAATGAATTATTGTATTTTTTAGTTCTACTTATATCAGGATATCTATTTCTAATTTCTTCGAATTCTCCTCCAATATCGTTTTCAACTAAATAAATACTTCCATTTTCTTTTAGTACTCTTCTCATTTCGTTAAAAACTTTAGTTCTTCTATCCTCTTCTAGAATTGTTCCTAAAACCCAAGTGGAAATAATGGAATCTATTGAGTTATCCTCTAGAGGAATATTTTCTGCACTACAACATATAAATTCCACATTATCATCTTTTACTTTTTCTTTTGCAATATTTAGCTGTTGTTCAGATAAATCAAGTCCATAATATTTAGTTGTATCTTTATGAAATTTACTCATAAATTTTCCTGTTCCACAACCTAAGTCTAGTACTATTTTATTTTTTATTTCAGGTAATAAAGCTTTATATATCTTATTTGGATAATCTTCTGCAATACTAAATATTTCATATATATCATTTTCTTCATAATAATTTTTAGATTTTTCAGATAAATTTAATTTAGTCATTTTTATTTTCCTCCATTGTTTCAGGAAATATCATATCAACCATATATTTGGCAATATTTCTTGGCTTTCCATGACTTGGTTTCATATGCATATGTATTCCTGGTACTGTATTTACTTCAACAATATTATACATTTCTGGTGTTTGATTTACTTCAATATTTTTGCTCATATAATCTATTCCTACATAAGATAAACCTGAAAATGTATTTAAAATCTTTTTACAGTTTTCTATAACAGAACTATGAATTTTATCGGTATAATCTATGCATAATCCTCCTTTTGCAACATTTGAATTATGTCTTAAATATACTTTCTTATTATTTTCTGGTATATCATCCATAGAAATATTGTTTTTGTTCATATAAATTTCTGTTATTTCATCAACTGCAATTGGACATAAAGAATTGGTTCTTGCTTTTCTATTTTCATTTTCTATTTCTATTAATTCTGATATTGTATGTTTTCCATCTCCGATTACAGAAGCTGGATCTCTATGTAACACAGCGTAATCTCCATTTTTCGTTAAAAATACTCTATATTCTTTTCCATCAAATTGTTTTTCTATTATAAAAGGTTTTTTTATATTATTTACAAAAACATTATTTATAATATTTTTTAATTCTTCCTCATTTTGTATATCCATATAAATATTGTCTCCATGAGATCCAAATACAGGTTTTATAACAACTGGAAATCCTATCTTTCTTGCATAAAATATAGCAATTTTCGCTTCCTCTGGATAAAACTTTTCTCCACTTGGAACACTAATTTCTACTCTTTCAAGAATTTTCTTTGTTATATATTTATCACCACAGATAATAGAAACAGAGTATGGAGTAATAGAAGAATCTCTGTCTAAAATCCATTCTATATGCTTTCCATACTCTGCTTTTATAAGTTCCATTTCCTTGTAGATAATCTCAACATCAATTCCTCTGGATTGCATTTCCATTATAAACAATCTTTGATTTGTATGTAATTGTGCTAATTCGTTATTACCTACCATCTTTATTTTCCCCTATGTTTTTACCTTCAATTAATTGTTTTCTTAAATCTGTTTTTAATTTTGTTTTTAACTCTTCTGCTACTTCTCTAACAATTTCTCCTTTAGTATCTTGCATTTCTTGTCTTACTTCATCTCTAATCTCTGTAAAAAACTCTTGATACAATTCATCAATTATTTGACTTCTCATAACTCCAATATCAGTACTTTTATTTTTATTGATTACTGGATTTACAATTTTATTTTTATCTAAACTATTTGATGTAACTTTAGGAGTAATTCTTTCATATTTAGGAGCACTATAAGTTGGTGTTCTTGATTCTGTTCCTCTTGATTCACTACTAAAGCTACTATAACTGTTATAACTTGATGATGAGTATCTTGATTCTCCTCCATTTCTTGATTCTGACATAAAATCCCCTCCTTTTTGTGTTAAATTATAATTATACTGTCTACGCAGTTTTTTATTACACTGGTAAAACTCTCTTCAGTATATGTAATATTTAGATTGTTAAATATTTTTTTCCTTAGTAGAGGGTTGTCAACTTCACTCCTATAATTATCTTGTCCAATATTATATAAATATGCACAAACAATTTTAGTATTTGATTTTTTAAAATTATATATAATATCCACAATATATTTTTCTAAATAATTTGTTTTTACATTATATATATTTTTTATATAATCACTAATATTTGACATTAGGATTATATCATAGGTATTGGAGTTTGACAACTCTTTTAGCCTTATATTTTGGTAACTAGAATTTATTAGAATTATCTCCTTATCTTTGATTTTTTCTTTTGCTTTTTTGAATTCAAATTCACTTTTTAAATATAAATTTGAATTAATCTTTAAAGAATTATTATCATATTTATTATTAAAAATATTTGAATTTCTTAAAGCATATCCATCATTATCAAAATCTTTATATAATAATTCCATACATTCTTTTGCTTTATGAGATAAATCTTTTTCTAATTTGTTTACATATATTTCATAGTTTAAAGCATTTCTATTTTTATTAATATCGCTTTTTTCGTTTATTAAAAAATAATTTAAAAATTCTTCATATTCTAAATTTTCTAATGCAACTAATTTTAATTCTGTAAAAATTAATGCTAAATAATTTATATCAAAACCAACAACTTTTTTGGCTCCACAATAAATTGCATTTATAATATGATCTCCAGAACCTGCAACTGTTAATATATTTTTATTTTCAAAATCTATACATTTAAAATATCCACTAATATTTTCTGTTGTAAAAGAGTAAATTTGTGATATACTGCTAAAATTTTCTGTATCTAAAGATTTCAAATTTATTTGTTTTTCTTGTTTATTTATATATTTTATAATCATACATCTCTCCTATTTACTGGACACCCTTTTATATTATGATCTTTTAGATATTTTAAATAATTTTGTATTGGTTCTGATTTTATAATTTCTGTAAATTTGTTATTTTTTAAATTGATATTTGATTTATATTCTGGATATTTTGAGGTTACCCAGCTACATGGTGAAACTTCGCCTAAATTACTAATATATAAAAATTTATTTACAGCTGGACAAGTTTCTTCTGATTTACATACTTTATTTTCTGAAAAACTATATTTTACTTTAATTTGATTTTTATATTTCATAGCTAAGTTTTCAATTTCTTTTTTTACATCTTCTATTTTTCTTTTAGAAATAATTGTTTGATCTCCATCTAATCTACCATCTGCTTCCATAAAAGAAAATATAATTTCATTACAATTTAAATTTAATACAAGTTTTATAATTTCTTCTAATTTATCTTCATTTTGTTTATATATTACAGTTCCAATTCTTGTATAAATATTATTTTCAGTTAAATATTTTATTCCTCTTAAAGTTGGTTCAAAGGTATTTTTTCCTCTTACATATTCATGCAATTCTTTACTATAACCATCTAAACTAACATGAACCATTGCAAATTTAATCTTTTTTAATGCTATTGCTATTTCCTTTGTAATTAGAGAAGCATTTGTTGATATATCCATATCAAATTCCAAATTAGAGGCATACTCTAATATTTCTATCATATCTTTTCTAGTAAATGGTTCTCCACCAGTAAATTTTATATATGTAAAATTATTTTCTTTTAAAGCTTTTATTACTTGTTTTACTTCATTAGTTGTTAATTCATCTTCATATTTTTTAGTTTCACTACTAAATATGCAATAACTACAATTATAATTACAAGTATTAGTTATTTCCCATAAAACTCTACCACCATTTTCTGGTATTCTAAATAGGCAAAATGGATATCTATTCATAATTTTTTTATACTCCTTTAAAATTTATAATAATACTTTATTGATATAAAATTAAAAATGCTTTTATATTTTTGCCAAATTTGAGTAAGCCTTTTCTATTATATAAAAAACCTCTTCATATACATCACTTTCGGGATTATTAGTGGTATCAATAATAAAAGTTTCTTTGTTTATATTCTTTATTTTCTCTTTCTTTTGATTATTTGTTAATTGCAAATTTATTCTTTTTATAACTTCTTCTTTTCCTAAATCACCTTTTTCTAGTCTTTCAATTTGAATTTCTCGCTTACAATCAATCATTATAATACTATCTACTATATCTTCAAACTCATCTTCTATAAGCAATGCCCATTCAATAAATATAAAACAATTATTTACATTTATTTGTTTAATTAGATATTCTCTTATTTTAGGATTTATAAATTGTTTATACTTTTCCATTTCCTTTTCATTATTGTATATCTTACGATTAAGATCATCTCTATCTATATTTTCCTGTTTTAAAATATTTCTTCTTACATCATCTACATTAATAAAAACAGCATCTATTTTATTTTTTTTACATATATTTTTAAACATGTTTACTGCATAACTTTTTCCACTTCCAATTGATCCTGTTATTCCTATTACTTTTTTCATTTATTTCTCCCAATCAATTCCATATCTTGAAGGACAAAAAGATAGGAATTTAATTTTACCTTCTTGATTTCTTAAATTTTCTAAATTTTCCCACTCTTTTACATCTCGTACTATTTTATAATCTCTACTAATTAATTTATTTACTAAACAATCTACATCTTGTAATAATTCCATATTTGTATATTCTTCATTTTCTAATAATGGTTTATCACTATGTATATATTGAGTAGGGAGCTCTCCTTGTTTTGATAAATTATTATATATTGTTGTTCCTAATCTTAATGATAAGAAGTGTCCTCTTATTTCATCTGGCTCTGTTTCTAATATAAATTCTATTGTTTTTTTCATATCCTCTCTCTTAGTTGTAGGTAAATCGAATATAAAACTTGTTCTAACTCTATATCCCATTTGTTTTACTTCTTTTATAACTTTTTTTGCATATTCTATATTAAAACTTTTATTATTATTTTCTATTACTTTTTGGCTTCCAGATTCTATTCCAAAGTGAAGCCATCTAAATCCTGCTTTATACATTAATTCAAAAGTTTCTTTATCATAAGTATTTATACTTGCAAGACATCCTAATTTTATATTTATTTTCTTTTCTAAAATAATTTTACTTATTTCTTTCATTCTATTTTTATTTACTGTTGCATTATCATCTAAAAATATTATTTTTTTACTATTATAATTTTTTATTAAATATTCTATTTCTTTTACAACATTTTCTGCACTCTTGCTTCTCCATACTCCCCAGTAATTATAAGTTGGACAAAAGCTACATTGATTTATACATCCTCTACTAGTTAACATACTCCTTATATCTATATAATCTTCAACTCTTACAAATTCTCTATCTGGAATTGGTAATTTATCTAAATTATATTTTTCTTTATTAGGAGAATTAATTATAACTTCATTATTTTTTTTGAAAACAATTCCATTTACTTTTTCTAGATTTTTCATTTCTGCATTTAAAATATTTACAATTGTGTTTTCAACTTCTCCTATAATTCCGATGTCAAAATTTATAGTATTTATTATTTGAGGATTATAAGTTACTATTTTTCCTATCATAATTATTTTAATATTATATTCCTTTAATTTATTACATATATTAGCAATATTTTTTAAAGCTTTTTCTGTATGTAGTGGTATATGATAGTCGTATGAAATTATTGCTATATCTGGCATAAAACTGTTATTAATATACTCAATTAAATCATTACAATTTAATTTTTTACAATCCATATCTAAAAATTTGACTTTGTTTTTTACTTCTTTCAAATATGTTGCTAAACTTATAATATCTATTGGTTCTATTAATAATTGAGGTTCTGAAAATGGTATATTATTTGGATTTATTAATAAAATATTCATAATTAACCTTCTTTTAATTAATTTTCTTGCTATTTTATCATAGTTTCCATAATTTTTCTATAGTATTTACATAAAAAGTTTAAATATTTTATTGTATAGTTACAATTCACAGTTATTATTTTGGGTACAGAATGTGCGACGCTAAGAGTTACAAATAAAAATATATTAAACTTCTTTATAATAATATTTAAACTGTGATATAAATTTTAAATAATTCAAAAAATTCACCGTTCCTTACTGGTCGTTTAAGATTAAAAGTACTATAAGTATATTAAAATATTATTATTGTTATTTAAATATTAGCAAAGACAAATCAAACTCCCAAACTGCGCGTCACTCAAAATTTTTTAATTATTTAAAATTTTTTATGAATTATTTAATATATCGAATAGTAAGAAAAAACTTAGTAAAAAAAAGACCTCTTCAACAAGAGGTTCTTTACATTTCTATTTTTGGTTTTCTAACCATTCATAATATTTAATTAAATATTCCCAGCATCCTTCTTTATCAGTTATTCCATTATAATTATCATTAATTTTTTCAATAATTTCATTTCTATTTATCCATTTTACTTCTGAAACTTCTTCAATTTGTAATTTTAGTTTAGTTTCATCAATATTTTTATTTACTATATAACATTCATTAAAATGATTACTTATAATATCTCCCTTATAATTAGTTGAAATTGTTGAGCCAATAAAAGTTATTTCTTCTTTATTTAATTCTATTCCCAATTCTTCTTTTGTTTCTCTAATAATAGCTTGAAAGCCAAATTCGCCAGCCAACACATGTCCTCCAGCTGTTACATCCCACATATTAGGCCACATTCTCTTATTAGCACTTCTTTTTTGTAATAATACTTGCCCTTTTGAATTTATTATAAAAACAACAACAGCTTTATGCCATAATCCCTCTTTATGACATTTTTTTCTAGTTTCTATTTTTCCTGTATATTGTCCTTTTTCATTTAAAACATCAAAAAGTTCTTCCATTTTTTATCTCCTATAAATTAAATTTTTCTTTTATCATTTTAGCAACTTCTTCTGCTGAAATATTAGTATTATTAATTTTCATATAGTTTTTAAATATTTTTTCCCCTTCTCCTTCTACCGAATTAAGTCTATGTTTTTCTAAAGATTTTAATAATTCATTTTCACTCCATTCTAAATCTCTTTTAGAAACTTTATGTTCTAATCTATTAGCAGTTTTATTTCTTTTTAATCTTTCTTCTAAAGTTGTTTCTAGCTCTATTACATATGATTCTTCAAATAATTCCATCCACTTATCTGTTTCTTCTTTTTCTTCTTCAAAATCTTTTCCAAAATCAAAACAACCAGTAAAGATTATACCTTTTTCATTACTTTTTGAGAATTCCTTAAAAATTTCATATCTAATTAGTTGATTCATTCTACCATAAGCTGATTTATCATAATCAAAAATTAATCTTACCATTTCTATTGTCATATGATTATACAATAATTTATATCCTATTAATTTTGATAATTCCTGTCCTACAGTCATTTTTCCTACTGCCTGTGGGCCTATTATTACTACAAATTTGGGCATTTTATAACCTCCTTTTACATCTTAAATAATAATAAATTTAATTTATAATAAAATATCTATTTACTTTAAATTCTTATGAAGTACACAAACTTTTATTTTAAATATCTTTTTGCTAAAGTTGAATATTTTCTAAATCATTTGGCACATAAGTCTTTCCATTAAAATATTTTTCTGCTTCTTTAAGGTATAATTCTTTTCTTTTTTCTCCATGAGTTTCTTCTGTATGATATAAAATTAAATTTTTAACATTTAATTCATTCATAATTTCACTTGCAGTTTTTACTGTAGAATGATTTTTTTCATAAGGATGAAAAATATGTGCTTCTGAATCTAAACAAAATGCTTCATGCATTACAAAATCTGCATTTCTAACTTTTTCATATAATTTTGGATTTATAGTTTCATCTCCCAAAAATTCAATCCTTTTATTATTTATAATACATTCAAATCCAAATTGTTTTGTTCCTTTTGCATTTATATCAAAAAATTTGTAATTTATTCCATTTATTGTTAAGTTTTCTCCATCATTTAAAACATGAAAATCTACAACTTCAAAAACACCATTTGCTATTTTTTTTGGTAATATTCTTTTGGCAATTTCAACAATTGATTCATAAACAACATCATTACAATAAATATTTATTTTTTCTTGAATTTTCCCTGCTATTGCATTTACTCCCATTTTCTTAAACATCCATATAAGACCTAATATATGGTCTGTATGATTATGAGAAATAAAAATATTTTTAATATCATTTAATTCTATATTTACATTTTTTAATCTTCTTAATATCTCTACACTTCCACCTGTATCTATTAAAAAATTTTGATTATTTTTTTGTATTACAAAACATGTATTATATAAATCTAATGTTATTCCATTTCCTGTGCCTAAAAAAATTAATTTTTCCATTTATTTATCCCTTCTTCTAATTTATTAATGCTACACTTTTTTCTTTACTCATATATAAATTGTAATAATATCCGTGTTTTTTCATTAGTTCTTCATGAGTTCCCATTTCTACAATTTTTTTATTATCTATAAATACAATTAAATCTGAATCTTTAATTGTATTTATTCTATGTGCGATTACAAAAGAAATTTTATTTTTAAGAATTACTTTATTAGCTTCCATAACATTTTGCTCAAATTCTAAATCCAAATTAGATGTTACTTCATCTAATATTACAATACTTCCATCTTTTAAAATTGCTCTAGCAAAACTTAACAGTTGTTTTTCTCCATAAGATAATATATCTGTTTCAGCATTTATTATTGTTTCATAACCATCATCAAGAGTTTCAATTTTTTCATTTAATCCTATACTTTTACAAACTCTTATAACATCTTCTATTTTTACATTATTATTTCCATAAATTAAATTGTCTTTTATAGACATATTTAAAATTACTGGATTTTGAAATACATACGAAATATTTTTTCTTAATTCACTCAATTTATATTGTGTATAATCTATTCCATTTATTAAAATTTGTCCTTCTGTTAGATTATAAAATCTTGGTATCAAGTTAATAAAAGAAGTTTTTCCAGCTCCACTTTTTCCTACAATTGCAACAGTTATTGGTTTATCTATTTTTAAGTTTATATTATCTAATATTGTATTTATACCATCATAACTCAATTTTATATTTCTAAATTCTATTGATTTTATATTATCTAATTCTAATGTTCCTTCATCAATCTCTTTATTAATGTCTACAATAGTTAAAATATTTATAAAACAATTATATTTATTAATAATACCATGAACATGTTCTAATAAACTTTTCATATGATTATTTATATCATTTATATAGTCAACTATTAATATAATAGTTGAACCTACTCCAATTCCTAATATTATTTGATTTCCCCCAATAATTAAAGTAACTATTGTGGAAAAAAAAGTTAACAAAGAAAATAAAGCTGTATGTAATCCTAATATTTTACTAGATTTAAGTAATTCCTTTTTGCTTTTTTCTAACATTATTTTTATTTCATTAATATTGATTTCTTCTAATCTAAGAGTTTTTGTTGTTTGAAAACTATCAATATATTCATTAATCTTACCTTGTAAATTGATTATTGTACTTTGTAATTTTTTATAAGCCTTCATGTTTTTATTATAAAAAGGCAATAATATTATATAAGATAATATAAATATTCCTATAACAACTAATGAAATTTTCCAATTTATAAACATCATTATAATTGATATAACTATAATGCTTTTTAATCTAACAGCAAATATTCCCAAACCATTCCATACAAACATTTGTGAGGCTTGAAAACTTTGACTAGTTGTTATTTGAAATAATTCACCTACATTTATTCTATCCAAATCACTTATACTTGCATGTTGTATTGCACTAAAAATTTTTTCTTTTATCTGTTTATCATTGTCATAATAACAACATTTTCTTTGTGTTTCATGTTTTTTATCAAATACAAAAAATACAGTAATTATAAATATCAAAATTGAAGAAAGTATAAAAACTCCATATAAGTTTTTATCTGGTATATACTTGTCTATTACTTTTGATAATACATATTGATAAAATATTGCATAAGGTAAAGAGTGTATAATTATATCTATTCCAATTTTAATAGTTAGTTTTTGATTAGTTGTAAAGTTAAACATATCTTTAATTTTTTTTATATTAAACATATTCTTCACCTACTTTATTTTGATTTAAGTTATATAATTTTTTATAATTTTCATTTTTTAATAATTTTTCATGTACTCCACATACTACTTGTCCATTATTTATATAAATTATTTTTTCAAATTTGGGTGCAAGTTCCATATCATGAGTAATAAAAATTTTAGTACTTTCATCTTCTAAATTCATTAAATTATTTAATATTTGAGTTTTATTTATTCTGTCAATTGCACTAAAAGAATCATCAAAAATCATTATTGGCTTAGGTTTAGTATATGCTCTTATTAAAACTAATCTTTGTTTTTGTCCTTTTGATAATGTAATACCACTTTTACCAATTTCACTATTATATTTATCATTAAATTTCATAATATCTTCATGTAAAGAAAAAAATGTTGAAATATTAACCATGTCTTGATATGGCATATATGGTACTAATATTTTAATATTTTCTGCTATTGTTCTTGAAAACAAATATGAATCTTGTAATAGTAAACAAATATTTTCTCGTATATTTTTCTTATTTAAATCTCTAATTTCATATCCACCAATTGTTATACTACCTTCATAATCATAAAAACCAACCAAAGTTTTTAATAAAATAGACTTTCCACTTCCTGTACTTCCTACAATCATTAGCTTTTCTTTTGGGTTAATTGAAAAATTTAAATTCTTTAAAATTGTTTTTCCATTAACAATAATATTAGCATTTTTAAAAATTATTGTTGTATTTTCTATTTTTATATTATTATTTCTTAATTTAGTATCTTCTAAAGTTAAATTTAATAAACTATTTAGTCTTTTATAAGAAGCAACACATACATTAAATATTTCTAATATTTCAGTTAAATCTATAAATGATCTTGTTACTTTATTAGAATAGTTTATTGTTACATATATACTACCAATTGTAATATATCCTTTAAAATATAATATTCCACTTAGAATAAAAATAATTGGAATTTGAAGTTTTACAATATAATTTATTAACATTTTATACAAAGTATCAAGTACTACTTTACTTTTATTTGCTTCATAATTTTTTATATTAGTTTTATTAAAACGTTCTTCTTCCTTTTCTTCTAAATTGTTAATTTTCATAAATTTTAAATTAGAATAGTTATCATTTAAATTTGTATACATTTCTTTTTGTATTTTTAGTCTATTTTCTATTATTGGTTTAGATTTTCTAAAGTACCAAATTGATAGTACTATTATAGCAAAAACAGAAATAATCATAACACTTGATAATCTGAAATCTAAACTTGAAAGTTGAACAATTGCAAAAATAATTATTAAAACAACATCTAATATATATGTAAATTGCTTTTCAATAAAACTTACTATATTATTTACATCATCTGCCATATTTTGCACTAAATCTGCAAGCGAGTTTTGATAAAAATCTTGATAAGTTAAATTTTGTATATGATTAAATAATTTTAACTTTAGTTCAAATTGAAATTCTTGTACTATTTTATTTTCTACTATAGTTCTAATATACATTGCTAAAATAGCCATACCTTGAACTAATATCAATAATATACATATTATTGGAATAAACGATAATTTGTTATTGAATATGTTAATAAAATTTTCAATTAGACTATTACTAATTTTTTGGTTTAACAATGTATCTATAAAATATTGTATTATTACTGGTATATATGTTGTTAAATAATTTAGTATTATACTTAATAAAAAAAATACTACTATTAACAACTTTGTGTGTTTTAAACTAGATATTATTGTTTTTAAAAGCTTCATTTCTATCTCCTAAACAATCTATTTTTATTTTCTAATAATAGATTATTAGAATGTAAGTTTAATTAATCTATTTCTATACATTCATCATTTTCTAATATTTCGTAATCAACTTCATTTTCTTCAAACATTTTCTTTACAAATTCAAAATCTACAGGATATTTTGGATTATCTGCATGTAATGGGATAACTAACTTTGCCTCTGTTTCTTTTGCTAATAATGCTGCTTCAAAAGCTCCCATTACAACTCCATAATCTGATACTGGAACACATAGAATATCACATTTGTATTCATTTTGGAAACATATAGTATCACTTGTTATATATACTCTTGTTTCTTTATCATCTATTATATAGCCTATATTTTCAATAACTTTTCCTCCTGCTTTCATTGGTGGTATATATCCATGTTCAGCATGTACTACTTCTATATTTATTTCATTTTCTACATTAATAATTTCTTTTTCTTTAACAATATTTATATTTAATGTTGGATAAGTATTTTTTACTTCACTACTTGAGTATATTTTTATATTTTTACCTAATTTTTCTAATACTTCCACATTGCAATGATCTGAATGTTTATGTGTTATTAAAATAATATCGCTTTCACTCCAAATATTAAAATATTCTTCTTTATATTTTAATATTCCTGGATCTACTAAAATTTTCTTATCTTTTGTTTCAATTAATAAACATGATTCTGGAAATTTTGTTATTTTCATAATAATTTTTATCCTTCCTTTTATTTATTTTTTACTATTTTTTTATATCATTTATTTATAAAAATGTAAATTAAAATCATTAAAAATTTGAATTAGCACAGTTAATATTATTATTAACAATTTTGATTTTTATAATTATATATTTTTGACTTTTTATGTAAACTGTGTTATAATAATTTTTGCTTACTTTTACTAAGTAAATATTATAAAAAAAGAAAGGAGCTTAATAAGCTTATGAAAAAAACAGAAAAATTTAACACAACGAAACAGACAACTGCTACTCCATCAAAACAGAATAATCGGCAGAAAAAATGGGTACGGAATTCACTATTCTGTTTTTTAGTATCCATAGCACTCTTAGGTGCTACCTGGGCACTTTGGCAGTTTAACGAGACACATTTTAGCAAAGGAACTACTATTAATGGTGTAGACTGTTCCTGGAGCACTGTCGAATCCGCATATGAAAAATTAAACCAGCAGTTAAAAGAAAGAACTATCACTTTTAATTTTACTAATCACAATTGTAAATATCCCAATAGTACTTTTGATTTGAAGATTGATTCTACAAAAGAATTAGAACAATTTTTATATAATCAAAAGCATGGCAATAAAGAAAAAAACTTTATAACAACTGAATTCACATTAGATGAAAACAAATTAAAAAGTGTTATGAAATCTATGTCTGAATTTGATATAAGCAAGATGAAACATCCCCAAAATGCTTATATGGCTTTGAACGCAGAAAATTTGTTAACTATTGTTCCTGAAGTTATGGGAAATTACATAGAATTCGACAAAGCTTACAAATTAGCATTAGAGAATTTAAAAGCTGGTCTTACAATAATTGATTTTTCTCTTATTATGGATTCAGAGCCGGAAATAACCTCACATGCCTTAATATCAAGTGTTGATGATATTAATTGTATTTTAAAAACTTCCATTACTTTTAATATTAATGATGATTGTTCATTAACTCTGGACAAATCAGTAATGAAAGATTGGTTAGTTAAAGATAGTAATGGAAATTATACAATTGATATTGACTCCAATATTCCATCTTTTGTACAATTACTTTCAGAAAAAAGTGCAAATTCTACTGTTTATTTTGATTTTGAGTCAACAAATGCTGGCACAGTTAGAGTTCCTGCAAAAAATCTCTCTATTAATGAAGAAGCAGAGATAGAACTTATTAAATCAGAATTAGGAAGCTGTAGTTCTCATACTCACACTCCCATATATAATATTTCAATTGGTGATAATTATGTTGAAATAGATAAAACCAGGCAACATGTTTGGCTTTACAAAAATGGTCAGTGTGTAGTAGATACAGATTGCGTAACTGGTAATGCTTCAACTCATGATACCCCTAGAGGATATTTCTTCTTAAGCTATAAAGCACTTAATGTTACTTTAAGAGGAAGGGGTTATGCATCTCCTGTGACTTATTGGATGCCATTTAATGGCGGAATTGGTCTACATGATGCAACTTGGAGAAGTGCTTTTGGAGGAAATATTTACTTAACCAATGGTTCTCACGGTTGTATTAATCTGCCAAAATCTGCAGCAAAAGAAATTTATGATAATATTGATAAATCAATGCCAATTATCGTATATTCTTCAAATTAAGTGAACTTTCTAAAATAGAAATAGTATCTAATGTACTTTTCTACTTAATCAAAAAGCTAGCAAACATTTCCTTAGAAATGTTTGCTAGCTTTTTATATTATATGAATTTGCTCTTAATTACTATATCTTGTTAATTTTTCAAATAAGTCTTTATATATTTCACAAGCATCAAAATAATTAATCATAGTTATTTTTCTATTATTTGTATTTACTACATAAGAAGTGTCTTCATTTATATCTGGACAATTAGTTTCAAAAATTTCAAACCATTCTTTATTTACCATATAAGCAATTACAGCAACATCCCAAAGACGCCATCTAGGAAGAATTTCTCTTTTACTAACTACTGTTTCAAATGTTTTGTATAAATAATCACATAATTCATTTTTTCCTTTTATGTATTTATCTAATTCATAAATACTTGTATATAAATTTGATGCTACTCCTCTACATGGTACAACTGTTAATTTGACATTTGATTCAAATACCATTTTTACTGCTTCTACATCTTTAAAATTTGCCTCATTTAAATTATTTTTATTTAATAAAGTATGACCTCCAAGCCATATAACTTCAATTTTATCTATAATTTGGGGTTCATATGATATAGCTAAAGCAATATTAGTTATGGCACCAATTCCTAATATATATGTTTTTTCATTTTTTAAAGCAATCTCAATAATTTTATTTACGGCATCATTTCTTTTGCTATAACCATTTTTTATATAGTCTGTAGCCCCTTTAAAAATTAAATTATCACTTTTTATTCCTGATAACTCACATACTTTTTTTGCTTCCTCATAGCTAAGTTCAATTCCACTATCATCTGAAGGAATCCAATGATTTTGAAAAGGTGCTATTGTAATTGCCTCAACATTAAATTTATCTTGACTTTTTAATAAATAAGCAAGTGCGAATTGGTCATCACATTCGTTATATGTGTCTGTATCTAAAATTACATTTATCTTATTCATATTATTATTCCTCACTTTTTTTTGAAATTTTCAAATATATTTCTTTCCAATTTGATACTCTATCAAAAGATGTTTCTTTTTGATTATATGGTGTATTCATTGTATATACTTTAATTCCATTTTTTATTAAATCTAAGCACATAGATGAACTGTCTTCAATCATTATATCAATATTATTTTCTATACATACTTCTGTTTTTTCATGTTTATTATATGCATTAGTAAGTATTAATCGATCATAAACAATATTATAATTATTTAACCAATCTTTTGTTAATTTTAATGGTTCTTTATATTCTCCATTATTTCTACCTGTTATAATATATATTTCATTTCCATCATTTTTTAATTTTTGTATATAATATGAAGAATTATTAATAGGTTTTAAATTTGTTGCTATTCTTTCTATATTATTATAATAAAAGTCGTTTTCTTCTTCTTCTGTCCAATCAAACATTCCTTTTCTTATATAATCAGCTTTTGGATTAATAATTCCTGTATTTCTTAATTCTTTATCATGTTTTATATACTCTTCTAATAAAGCTTCATTAAACTTCGATATTACATTATCTATATCTATTCCAATTTTCATTTTTATTACTCCATATAAATTTTATTTACTTATTATCTGATTTTCTAATATTTTATCATTATAAATATTAAAAATCAATAAATCTATATTTTACTAATATAATAATTTTATTGTTATTTTCCTACCATCCTCAGGCATTTACTTTTTATGTAAATTATGTTATACTAATAAGGTAAACATAAATACTTCTTATTATTCCTAATGTAACATCCTGGAATTTTACAAGAAGAACAAAAAAATAATTTGGAGGAATAATTATGTCAATTTCAGTAGGAGAAGATTTAAGTGTTATCGTACCTGTAAACGCACTTGTAGCAATTGGAAATTTTGAGAAAGATACCCCAAATCTTCAAAAATATTTTAACAAGATTTTTAGTCGGTATGCTGGATCATTAACCGAAAAGCAGAAAAATGAAGTTGAGAACTACAAACCATATTGGTGTAATTTATTATTGGCACCAATCCCCATCTCAACCATGATTGAAGAAAATGTCACTTTTGAAACCGCTATCCAATCTTCATATCAAAAGATGAAGGATTTTTGCTGTCAGCTGGATATGCAATTCGAAATGATCGAATTAATGCATTTGAGTAATATGATGTTTGAAACAACTGTTGATGAGCTTGTCTCTTCTGCTCTTAGTATTTTCTCTGACATTGCAAAGACAATACCGGAGGAAAATACTCAAAATAGATATGAGGTACCACTTTCTAATGTTTCACCAAAATTATCTGATACCTTGGAACATTTGGGTATACTTACTTTGGCAGAAAAACTTTCTACAGTTGAATCTCTTACAGATATTTTGCAGGCATCAGTCATCGATCCAATTACTGCAGCTATTCTTAAGTGCTGTAAGGAAAAATTTGAAGATTTTGAAACAGATCTTTCCGGAAGAGAAGAATTAAACAAAATTATCAATGACATGTCGGAAGATTTAAAAAATCAATTTTTCATTAAATCAGTTCTTTCTATTATTTTGACAAAAGCAATTAGTGATAATATCACTCTTGCAGAAGCAAAATTAGCTTTTGATGAGGAAACGCTTCTTAATCTGGCAACAAAAGAATTCATGAAGATTGAAGTTCTTAAAAATTGTGCCACAAAACTTGAAAAAATGGTTTATTCGATATGCGACCTTTCATATTGATGCCATATACTTTTTAATTCGTCAAAGCTAATAAAAAGCACTTTGGGAAACCAAAGTGCTTTTTTCTTTATCTAATATAAAATTAATTTATATATTTTTATTTATTCTTTTACTTTTAATACTCTTAGAGCATTTATTATAGCAATTATAGAAACTCCAACATCAGCAAATACAGCTTCCCACATAGTAGATAATCCAAATGCACTTAAAATTAAAACAAGTACTTTTATGAAAATAGCAAACACTATATTTTCTTTTACAATTCTCATAGTTCTTTTTGATAAATGAATAGCACTCACTATTTTAGATGGTTCATCAGTCATAAGCACAATATCTGCAGCTTCAATTGCGCTATCAGCTCCTAAACCTCCCATTGCTATACCTATATCTGAAATTGCTAAAACTGGTGCATCATTTATTCCATCTCCTACAAATACAAGTTTACCTTTTTCAGTCGTTTGTTTTAACATTTTTTCCACTTTTTCGACTTTTCCAGCTGGTAATAATTCTGTATAAACTTTATCTAATCCTATTTCTTTAGCTACACTTTCTCCAACATTTTTTCTATCTCCAGTCAGCATTACTGTTTGTTTTATACTATTTTTCTTTAATTCTTTTATCGCTTTTATTGAATCTTCTTTTATTTTATCTGCTATTAATATATATCCTGCATATTTCCCTTCTATTGCTACATATAAGACAGTTCCAATATCATTACATTTTGTAAAATTAATGTTTTTTTCTTTCATTAGTTTTTCATTTCCTACTAATACCTCTTGTTTTCCAATTGTAGCAATAACTCCACATCCTGATACTTCTTCTGTTTTTAAAATTTGTTTTTCATCTATTTCCTTATTATAAGCCTTTTTTACTGATAAAGAAATTGGATGATTTGAGTAATTTTCAGCATATGCTGTAATTTTTAGTAATTCTTCATTACTTATATCTATTGCATGAACTTTTTGTACTTCAAAAACACCTTCTGTTAAAGTTCCTGTTTTATCAAATACAATTATTTCTGTATTAGCTAATTGTTCTAAATAATTACTTCCCTTTATTAAAATTCCCATTTTGGAAGCACCACCAATTCCTCCAAAAAAGCTTAACGGAATAGAAATAACTAATGCACAAGGACAAGACACAACTAAAAATGATAATGCTCTATATGACCATTCTGAAAATGTAGCATCTTTTATTATAATTGGTGGCAATATTGCTAAAATTACTGCGATAATAACAACAGCTGGGGTATAATATCTAGCGAATTTTGTTATAAAATTTTCTGATTTTGATTTTTTACTACTTGCATTTTCTACTAATTCTAAAATTTTGCTTACAGTAGATTCTTCATATTCTTTTGTTACTTTAATTTTTATAACAGAATTTAAGTTTATTGAACCACTTAACACTTCATCTCCCTTTGCAATCTCTCGTGGTAATGATTCTCCTGTTAAAGCTTTGGTATCAATACTTGATGCTCCATATTCTATATATCCATCTAATGGTATTTTTTCTCCTGGTTTAACAACTATTACTTCTCCAACTTTTACCTCATCTGGATCAATTTTTTCAAGTTTACCATTTCTTTCTACATTTGCAAAATCTGGTCTAATATCCATTAAATTTGAAATTGATTTTCTTGATTTATCTACAGCATAACTTTGAAATAATTCTCCTACTTGATAAAACAACATAACAGCAACAGCTTCTGGAAATTCTCCTACTCCAAAAGCTCCAATAGTTGCAACTGTCATTAAGAAGTTTTCATCAAACACTTTACCTCTAGTTATATTTCTAATTGCTTTTTTTACAATTTCTAGTCCAACAATAATATAAGATATAATATAAATTGCATTATTTACCCATTCATTATTAAAATTTATGATAAGTGCAATAAAAAATAATATACCAGCTATTATAATTTTAATTCCTTTTTTCTTCATGATTAATCATCTTCTTTCCTAAAATATACAATCTTGTTATAATACATAATCCACTTTTAGTATTCTTAAATATATTTAAATGACTCGTAGTTACTCTATATAACTTATTAGTTTGTATAAAATAATTGTTATTTGTGTTATTAAATTTCTTCTATTGTCACATCTGGTTCTTCTCTTTTTATAACTTTTTTTACTTTTTCCATTATTTCTTCTTTTCTTGTTTCATTATATTCGATTATCATTCTCTCTGTCATAAAACTTATATTTGCACTTTCTATTCCTTCTATTTTTTGTATTGCTCTTTCAAGTTCTGCTGCGCAATTTGCACAATCTAACCCTTTTATTTTAAATTTACTTTTCATATTTTTGCCTCCACATTTTTAATTATTTTTATGTTCTATATGTTCAATACCAACCTCAAATACTTCTTTCACATGATTATCATCTAGCATATAGAAAACTTCTTTCCCAGATTTTCTGCATTTAACAATTCCACTTCTTCTTAAAGTTCCTAATTGATGTGATATGGATGACTTACTCATTCCTAAAACATTTGCAATATCACATACACACATTTCATTTTGATCTAAAGCAAATAATATTTTTGTTCTAGTTGTGTCTCCAATAATTTTAAAAAAATCTGCAAGTTTGTTAAATGTATCTGCTTCTGGCATATTTTTAATTGTTTCTTCTACTACTTCTTTATGAATTATATTACAATCACATATAAATTCATTTTTTGACATTTATTACCTCCTTCTTTTATGTTCAATTTTTAATTGAGTATTCATTCAACTTTATATAAAGTATATATGAATATATATTCAACTGTCAATAGTTTTTTGAATTTTATTTGCACTAATTCATATTTGTTTGTATATTATGTAATTTGCTATAATTATATTGTTATTTTATTTATATTTTTATTATTCTCTATATGCTACTAATTAAATTTTCTTTTTTAAAATAAAATGTTGTAATATAAAAATAATCAAAATCCACAATTTTACCTTTCCAGTAAAACTTGTGGATTTTGATTGTTTTAAATATCAATTATTTTTTTACGTCTAACCAATTATTTGATTTTATTTATATATTAGCATTATTCTTATATTTACTTTAAATATGTTCATTGAAATATTTATTTATATTGCTAATGATTTGCTTTGTAGCTCTATTATAACATTGTTCTGTATCACCAGTAATTATATCTGTATATATTACATTTTCATAGTTTAAAATTTCTTTTATATCATCATTAATTGTTGGTTTATCGCATATATAATAATTATTTTTATTTTGTAGCCATTTTTTAAGTGTTTCTATTTCATAGCAATATCCAATCGAAGTATTTACAATTATTTTTCCATCTCCATATATATTTAAATTATCATCTCCTATAAGGCATACATTTCTATTAAGATTAATAGAAATAATATCTACTGTAGATAATAATTCTTTTAATTCTAAATATTTAATTCCATTTTCTTCTTCGTGTTCTTTTCTAGTTCTACTATAATAATAAACATCAGAACCTAATAATTGAAAAGTTCTTGCAATTTTAGTTCCTATATCTCCCAATCCTAATATACCTATTTTTATATCTGTTAAATCTAATTGCTCTTCTTTCCATCTCTTTTTTCCAAATCCATGTAATAAACTAATTACTCCAGAAAGTGTAAATTCAACAACTCCATTATCTCCATGCCCTTTCAAATATGAAAAAGAAATTCCTTTTTCTATTAAAGTATCTATATCTACTTTTGCATATTGCTTTCCATAAAAAGAACAGCACATTGAAATATATTTTAAATTTTTACAATTATTTATTATATTGCTATTTATTACAGTTTTATATGATACTAATATACAATCAGCATCTCCTATTCTACTAATAGTGTCTTCATCATTAATAGTATCTGTAGTATGATATATAAGTTCTTTACAAAATCCCTTTAATTCTTCTACGCCTTCTTCTGTTATTAAAACAGGCTCTACTATTACAATTTTATTAAACATATATTCTACACTCCTTAATCATTTTCAATTATTTCTACTAATATTCCATCTGGATCATTAATAAAGAAATATTCTTTTCCTAATCTACCTGTCTTTATATCCACATTTGAACAAATATTATTTTGTAATACAAATTTCTTAGCAGTTTCAATGTTATCTACACCTAGTGCCAAATGTTTTGTTCCTAATATTGGTAAATCTGTTGCTGTTGTTTTTGCTGTTTCTGGCAATTTTATATATTCTTTATAGCAAAATATTTCTAAAACTATATTATTTAGTTTTAGCATATTAATTTTAATACTTTCATCTTCTGCTTTCCATTTCTTAAATTCTTCAAATCCAAACTTTTTATAAAATTCTATACTTTTATCAATATCTGTTACACTTATTGCAACATGATTTACATTAAACATATTTTTTATCTCCTTGTAATTGTTTATCTTTTAAATATTTTTTTATTATATCTATTACTTCATTATGGACTTTATTATTACTTATTATAGCGCCATTTATACTTGTATCATATCTTTGTTCATTTCCAAATAAGTTAGTTACTTTTCCTCCTGCTTCTTCTACTATTAGTTTAACAGCTGCTATATCACAATTTTTGTGTGTTGTTCCTGGAAATATTGCTAATATAAACTCTCCACTTGCAACACACATAGACGCTCTAATAATACTTCCTAAACTTATAAAATACGTTTTTCTTCTTAGTTCTTGAACTACACTTGATATATCATAGTCAGCATTTGCCCATGCATCATAATGTGCTACACTTCTTACATCTTCTAAAGCATAGTCATTAACACTAATCTGTTTACTATTTTGATATGCTCCTTTTTCTTTAATTGCTGTATACATATTATCAGTAAATGGATCATAAATCAATCCTACAGTAGAAACTCCATCTATTACTAATGCAAGCGAAAAAACTGCTACTGGTATATGTCTTGCATACATTGCTGTTCCATCAATTGGATCACAAACCCATATATATTTACTTTCTCCAAATTGTTCTTCTTCTCCATCAACACAATGTGTTGGAAATTCTTCTTTTACTCTTTTTATTAAATATGAATTTATCTCTTTATCAGCTAGAGTTACTATTGTTTTATCTCCCTTATAAGATGATATATCTTTTTTAGAAAAATAATATCTCATTATTTTTCCTGCTTCGTTAGCTATTTCAATTGCAAAATCTAAATACTTTTTATATTCATCCACTCAACTTTCTCCTTTTTCATATTTTAATATAATATATTTTTATAAATATTTACTTAACTAAATTAAATTTAATATATTTATTTATTCTATTTATAAAATTCTATGTCTTCACAATCAACCATTCTTTTATAGCCTATTTTCTCATACACATGATTACTTATAGGATTTCCATCATCTGTATATAGTACGCAATATTCTGCGCCTTCATCTAAAGCCTTTTTAGAAACTCTATAAATTAAATTGTACGCATATCCTTTTCCTCTCTCTTTTTCAGGTGTATAAACAAAACTTATACATTTTCCTTTTTTTAAATCTCTTGTAAATATTGTCTGAGAAACTATTTTTCCATTATCTTCGATTACATAATATTCTTTTTTTATATATGAATCAAATTTTTCTTCTATTTCTTTATTTGTATATCTTTTATCCCCTATATCATCATAAAAAGTTTTAATAAACTTCGTAAGTATAGGTTTATCACTAATACTTGCTTTTCTAAAAATTAACTCTTCATTTAAATTAGCTTTTTCTATATTTGTTAATAACAATATTCTAAGTGGTTTATGAGTTTTAAAATTTAAATTTGATATTTCACAATAATATTCTGCAAATTTGTTTCCTATTTCCTTTTCAGAATTTACTCCAAGCAAATTTGCATCTATTTTATATATTTCTTTAGCTGTAAATTCAAATAATTCATCTGATTTATTATTTGTTGGTGAATATAATAATAATTTCCAAGGTTTTCTATATAAAATTATTAATTCTGTTTTACTATTTTCTGTCACTTTGGCTAATAACCAATCATTTGGTTTTTCTTTCATTCCATCTAAACAATTACCTACCATTAGGCAATTAAGCCATTCTTTTTCTAATATTAAATTCATATTTTCATTCACAAAGTTCTCTATATTATCATATTTTACTAATTCCATATAATATTACCTCCAAAATATTATCTTAATTTATACTTAGTCCACAAGCAATACATTTTATATCATTTCTTTGTAATATAGTTGAAAAAAATTCCTGAATTAAACATTCCTATTTTCATTACTTCTTCCATGCTACCATTCGGCTTTTGTATATTGTGGACTTTCTTACAATCTTTTCTAAATTTACTACCTAATTATTACATTTTTTATTAGTTTTCTTTATATTAATATTTATAAAAACTGTAGACATCATTGATAATATAAATATAACAACAAATATTCTTTCTCCAATAAACTTACTTAAAAGTGCTAATATACTAAAAACAATTACTTCTGTAAAACATAAGCTCATTTGTCCTACTGTTGATAATAACTCATTATTTTCTTTTGATTCTTTTATAATATTTTGTATAGAAGTTTCTATAGAAGTTTCATATACCTTTTCCAAATTATCGCTTGCTGTTTTATTAAGTGATATCGTTATTTTATTTTTTGCAAATAAAAATATTGCTGTTATAATTAATTTAATAATTGTTACTAAATTATTAGATTTTACTATATTTTTATCTGAATATTTTCCTATTAAAGTTATAGTAATTATTTGCAATAATAATGAAATGATTATTATTGAAGAAAATAAAGTAAAATCTTTTAATACTATATATACATATAATGGTACAAATTGTCTTTCTATTATATGACTAGTTCTTAATGCATATATTAATTTATATCTACTATTACTTTTTAATATATATTTCATTGATGATTTAAAAGCATTTGCTTTATTTTGTGGCTTATAATCTATCTTTCTTATAAAAACGTATTGCATTAAAAATAATATAATAATTATTGTAAATAAAATAATATTATTATTTGTTATTACTCCCCATGTAACTAGTCCACTTCCCATAGCTTGTCCTAATATTTTAGATATTTTAAAAAAGCTATTAAATCTTCCTTTATGCTCTCTATCTACATACTGACTAGATAAAGCATCTGTAGATGGATTTGATAATCCATTCAATCCCATAACAATTATAAACAAAATTAATGTTTGTTTTATATCATTACTATTCATTATAATACATGAACTTATAATACCAAAAAAATTTGATATTAAATTGCATTTTGCTATTCCGAATTTACTAGATATACTCATAAATAAAGGTGTTATAAATCCTGTTATTCCAAAACGTAATCCATATATTAACAAAATTAACCAAATAGGCACACCATTTTTATATAACATAACTGTTCCATATGTTTCTATTAAAGTATATGCAAAACTATATGAAAACCATTCTAAATATATATACTTATATTCTTTTTTATAAAAATATTCTTTCATTTGTTGCTCCTAGTTATTACAATTTATTCTACACATAATAAAAATAAAACACATATAGATACATCTAATGACATATCTTTCACCTACATTATCTCTTTTATAAGTTCTGATACACTTTCGAATTCTTTTTTAGCTACATGTTTTAATTCCTCTACTGAATTTTTCATAGTATATCCCATGAAATTTTTAACCATTTCTATATCACTATATCCATCACCTATTGTATAAATTGCTTTACTATCTAGATTATAATAATTAGCTAGTAATTTTATTGCTTTAGATTTATCAATTTGTTTTGATATTATTTCTATTACGTTTTTTGATACTTTATAGCAATTAACAAAATTTGAATATTTATTATTAATTATACCTTTTATTTTATCAGCCATTTCTGTAGAATCTAATTTTATATTTACTTTTGTTAAATCCTTATTATTAAAATCTAATCTACTTAATTTTTGTTTGCTACAAAAATATTTATTTGTTGATGTTCCATATGTACTTTTTTCCAGATGAGCTTTTATATTAGGAATATATATTTCCAATTCTTTTCTTATTTCGTTAATTATTGTATTTTCTATAGGAAAATTATATATAATTTCGTCTTTTTCATTTAATATTGATCCACCATGATTTATAATCAAATAATCATATTTAATATTATATTTATTACCTTTTTTCTTTATGTCATAATAGCAATTTCCAGTGGCAATAATAAAAATATTTCCTTTACTTCTAAACTTTTCAACAGCAATTTTATTTTTTTCAATATCTTCATCATTTAAATAAAATGTTTGATCATAATCACTAACCAATATTTTTTTCTTATATTCTTCAATTTTTTCATCTATCATTTTTGTTTCCTCTTTTATTACATTTTATAATCAAAATCTTATAAATTTAATTTTCCATTTATTTGTATTAATTCTAAATCCAATTCTTTATATCTTTTAGCAATTAAAGTACTCATAGTTGATATTCATTAAAAAATTTTTTCTTTATATTCTTTTGGATTACTCATAAAATTTATTTAGTTAATAATGAATTCTCTTGTATTGGAATTAGTCTAGTTTTTGTAATATTTATGAAAGCACATTTATGTTCTATTATAAAATTTTCTTTATCTGTATTTAATTTATATTTTATATATAAATTTGGAACAAACTCATATTGGTCACTTTCAAAATTCCCATATTTAGTATTACTTTCTGTGTAACTACCTTTTAACATATTATACAAAAGTTTCCATCTATCACAAGAACCAACATCTATTTCTTTTGTTATATCTGTTTCATTATATATAGGTTCTTCTTTCAAATCTACTATTGATGATTTTATATTCAATTTATCATATATTTTTTTTAATATAGAATCTTCAAAATATTGACTTAATGCTACATTTATACACTTTTCAAGTTCAGTTTCTTTATTTATAACCATTAATCTAGTAGGTTTGCTATTTTTATAAAATATAATAGCATTGTGTTTATTACTTATATTAATATCATATCTATTAATTGTTATAATGCAGTTACAATTTTTTACGATCTTATATTCATCAAATGGAATTTTATTGTTTTCAAATCCATCTACAAAAGCACCATTAAAGCATTCATAATGATTTTTGTGTTGTTCTGTCCATAAATCTATACTATTAATTATTAATTCTTTCATAACAATAATTTTACATTCCTCCATCTACTTTTATTACTGTACCATTAATATATTCTGCATCTTCTGATGCTAGAAAACAAATTACTTTCGCTATTTCTTCTGGTTCTGCAAATCTCTTTTTATATATTTTTTCTGTTTCTTCTTGTATTAAATCTTTTGGTAGTTCTTTATTCATTTCTGTATTTACCCAACCTGGTGCTACTGCATTTACATTAATATATGGTGCAAATTGTATTGCTAAATTGTATGTTAAGTTTATAATTGCTGCTTTTGATGCATCATAATCTATACTTGACGGAAAAAATGTATTTATTCCATTTGTAGAAGATACATTTATTATTTTTCCATTTTTGTTTTTCATCATATTTTCACTTACATATTTAGATACAAGAAAAGTTCCTATTGTATTTACCTCTAATGTTCTTTTCCAATCTTCTATTGTTCTATCTTCAAATTCTTTATCTATTGCTATTCCTGCATTATTTACAAGTACATCTATTTTTCCAAATTTATTTATAATCTCGTGTATCATATTTTTGACTTCTTCTTCCTTTGATACATCTGCTTTAATTACTAATGTTTCTATTTTATATTCTTCTTTTAAGTAGTTTGATAATTTTTCTGCATTTTCTTTATCTGTCAAATAATTTATTACTACTTTGTATCTTCCCATTTTGGCAAATTCTACAGCTGTAGCCTTTCCAATACCTTTACTGCTTCCAGTTATTAATACAACTTTTTCCATACATTCCTCTTTTCTAAATTATTTTTAAAATGGATATAGTTCATTATTCATCACCTATACTTCTGCGACAGAACAGCATATTCATTTACTTTGACTTGATTTTATAAATAATATTATCAGTATATAGAGGTTTTAATAGATTTATAACTTCCAATTTACAAAATTATATTTATCTTCTTTACCTAATAAATTAATTTGTCTTTTTATTTCTTCTATATCTTCATTATTAAATCTTTCAAATTCATCATAAAACCCTGTAGATTTATTAGGAAACACTAATGCTTCTCCCCAAATTTGAGTGGTTGAATCTTTGGTTCTACCATATAAGTGAATATGAAATTCCGGATTCATTCCTTTTTGGTATGCCCAGTTTCCGTTTTCTTGATAATTAATTCTTTCAATATTTATTCCTCTATTTTTCATTCCTTTTTCCATTGCTTCACCTAATAACATTGTTAATCTAATTACTTCAATAGCTAATTTTGGCTCAAGTTCAATTCTACTACTAAAATATTTTTTCTTAGCTCTTATCCATAGATGACCTCCATCTGTTCTCGGTATATGTGGAACTTTTGGAACAGCAACAACAAAATTTTCTGTTTCATAAATTACATTATCATTAAATGGTTCTATTTCTTTTTCAAATGCTACTTTTGTATTTTCTGGAGCACAAGCCGATGCTTCGCTATGATCATATACTACAAGTTTATTATCTTTAAGAATCTCTATATCTGTTTTACCTTGCATTCTCTTTTCTACATCTATTCCTAATCTTCTAAAATTATCATTTATTTTATTCATATCTCTATACATACCTTCTTTTAATTCAAATCTGTAATTTTCTTTTTCTATATTTAAACTTTCGTCTTTTAATTCCTTATCAATATTATATGGTACTTTAATAAACTGAAAAGAAATTTCTGATAAATATTCTTTACTTCCATATTCTCCTTCTATTATTAAATAATTACTTTTTGTTGTTTCTAACACATTACTGTCTTTGTCTTTATTTCTTATAACATCAAATGGATTTCCTACACTTCCTACATTTATTATAGTCTTATTGTATATTTTATCCATATATGAATGATGTATATGACCATATATCACAACATCTGCAATATTTTGTGATACTGTATTTATAGTTGGTAAAAACATTTTGTATTTAGTTTCAATACTATCTACATTTAATATTGCTTTATTATTAATAAACGGTGTTGCATGGAATAATCTTACTAAACTTCCACTCATATAAAATTCATAGCAAAATGGTAAATTTAATAAATATTCTTTATCTTCTTTACTTATTAATGATTGATTCCATTTTATTCTTTTTTGTTCTTCTTCTGGCATTTTATTAATATTATTATGTTCTATTGAAAAATATAAATCACAATTTCCTTGTAATACAATTTCACATTTTTTTCTTACCAATTCTATACATTCTTTAGGATGTACTCCTTTAGCTATTATGTCTCCTAAACATATAATTTTATCTATTTTTCTTTTTTCTATATCCTTTAATGTTGCTTTTAATGCCTCTAAATTCCCATGTATATCTGAAATAATTGCTATTCTCATAATATTTCTTCCTCTGAAAATGATTTTTCCATATAAATTTCTACTTGTTTTACTATATGTCCTATATTAACTTCTCCAGCAATGTGCTTTTAAAATTAAGTCAAGGTTGTGCAACAGCATATTCATTTACTTTGACTTGATTTTATGAAGTACATTAAAATTGTATATAAGATTTTATAATTAATCATTTATTTCGTTTGAATTTTCTTAAATCAATGATATCACTTTCGCATTCGCCAGTTCCTATAATCGTAACTGGTGTATTTGTTTCTTTTTCAATTTTGTTTATAAATTCAATCACTTTTCCTGGAAGCAAATTATAATCTTTACATTTATATGCTTTCCAGTCAATATATTGTGCAAAATTTAAAACTATTTGGGTTGGATGGTTAATCATAACATTATATTTTAATCTATCCCAATTCATTTCAAAAACTCTTCTAACTTTTTTAGTTACAGTTGTATATTCTCTTAAATCAATATCACATCCACATCTTTTTTTTACTTCTTCCCAAGTAATTTCAGTACTTCCAGCATAATCACCACTATAAATTTCTTCCCCAATATTAGTTTTATTACTTATTCTTATAGGATATGGTCTTATAATCATATAAATATCTTTTACTTTAAATGGACTACAACCTGCATCAGCAATTAACTGACTTGCACTACACATTCTACTTGTGATATTAGGATAATCAAGTCCATAATTTATATCTAAATCTTGCCCTTGAGCACCTTCTATTAAAACGCTTTGACTACATTCATTTATCATTTTTGCAGTATCTACTATTTCAATAACATCTTTTAAATCACTTGGAAGATTTCTTAAATAGTCTTTTGCTAAAATGACACCTGGTTTTCTTATAATTTTTTCAGCTTGTGCAACACTACAACCTTTAAATGTTGAACCACTTCTAATTACTCTCTTTTCTTCCTCACGATGTTTTTCTAAAATAATCATTGCTCTTGGGTTGATATATATTTTTCTATTTCCTATTATATCCTTATATGTTCTTATTTCTTCAAATAATATCTCTGGAGTAATGATACAACCTGCATTTAGAACTAATTTACAATTTGGATTTAACATTGCCATGGGTAAATGACTAACTACAATTTTTTCTCCATTATCATTTACATAGCTATGACCTGCATTACTAGACCAGTTATTTGTAGATATACAAAAACAATCATTTTTAGATAAGTAACCACAAATTTTACCTTTTCCACAACTACCCGCTTGACCATCTAGAACTATTGTTATATTTTTGTCATTCATAAATAAATTACCTCCTTAAGCATCAAATTTCTTACATTTTTTTAATAATACGATTACTCGTTTCATAATTGAAACTTTAATACCATTTTCTGCACAGTATTTCACATAAGTTACAATCTTTGAAACCTTATCACAATCAAGTATCACCTATCTTATTTTAACTACAGTATTCCCACTCATTCCATATGGATATCAGATAGTTAAGTAATCGGTAATTTTCACTTTGGTTAATTTTATTTAGATGTTTTTAAGAGTAATCTTTATCTATTGATAAAAATTCCTCTTTGTTAACATATTTATAGAAATTTGGTGGTATAAACCAGTGTCCTGTTGAAGACATGTTTAATACTCTACCTGAATCAAATAATATTGCTTTTATCATAATTTTTTCCCTTTTCTAAAGTTCAATATTTTTTATAAAATTTCAACTTCACAATTTGTAGCATCTAATTTTACTTTTGCACCAATTGGAATAACTACATTTTCACAGTTATGTCCAAAGTCGTTACATTTTAATATTGGAAATTCATATTCTTTTAAATTATTCATTATAACATCTTCAAATTTTGCTATTTCTGTATCTTTTTCATAATATCCTATCCATAAACCTTTTATTTTTTCAAATACTTTATGTTGTTTTAGTATATTTATTTTACTATCTATTTCATCTAATGGAGATTCATCTGCATATTCTTCTAAAAATAGTATCTTATTGTTAAATTCTGGACAGTATTCTGTTTCCAATAATTTAACAAGAGTTGATAAGTTACCACCAACTAAAATACCTTCTATTATTCCCTCTCTTAAACATCTCCATTTTGTAAAATGTTCTACTTTGCCATATTTCCCATCTACTAGCCTTAATTTAAAATCATTAACTTCTTTTTCTGATACTTCTCTGCCTAATCCCCAAACAACATCATTTTGGTGATATGTTATAATACCTGTTTTTGTATAAATAGCATTTAATATAGCTGTCGAATCACTAATTCCCATTATTATTTTGGGATTATTTTTTATTATTTCATAATTTATGTATGGAAGAATTGCATTAGAGTTTTGCCCCCCTTGTGAACATATTATTGCTTTTACTTCTGTATTGGCAAACATTTCATTTATATCCTCTACTTTTTCACTTACTGTGGCTGAATAACCTAGTGTATTTGCATATACATTTTTACTTAGCTTAACTTTAAACCCCATATTTTCAAATACTTGTAGTCCATTATTAAATTGTTCTTTTAACTCTTGTGTTATTGGTGATGATGGCGATATAATTCCTATTGTGTCTCCTATATTTAATTTATTTGATAACATATGCATTTCCTTTCTTTTTACTAATTTTCTAGTAATTGTTTTTGTATCTTTTTAGAAAAACTTTTTATTACTTCGTCATAAGAATGGTCTATCATTTCGAAAACCACCTCATCACTAACTGCTTTATTTATATAAACTGTATTTCTGTAAATTGCTTGAACTGGTGGGCAATGATAGCCCTTTTTATCCTTCTATATCTTCTTTCCAATCTTTATTAAACATAGCAATTCCATCTATATTAAATCCAAACTTTTTATAATATCCTTCTTTGTCTAATTCTGTTGTTAAAATTCTTCTTCCAAAACCTTCAAATTTTTTCATAAAGTCATTCATCATTATTTTTCCTAATCCCATTTTTTGATACTCTGGATTTACAAGTAAATATGTAATAAAGACATTTATATATCCATCTGTAATTGCAGATATTAATCCTATTAAATTTTCACCATTCCATACTGTCATTACATATTCACTATTTTTTATAGCATTATATAATCTATTTGGATATTCTGCTGTTTTCCAACCAACAGACTCGAATAATTGTACTAATTGTTTTTTATCTATATTATTTTCATATTTATATATAAACTCATCATTATTATCTTTCATTTATTATTTCTCCCTACCAAATTTTAATAATTCCTGCACATTCAGAATATTTTATAAATTCACTATTCGGAAATTCTCTTTTTATTTCATCATATACAAAATATATTTCTTCGTTATCCCAATGTTCTCCACATTGTTCTTTACATTGTTCTTTACATTTTTCTAAATCTCTTCTTGTATTAAACGCGACATCTCCAATATAAATTACTGCATTTTCATTTAATAATCCAATAAGATTCTTTATAAACTGAATCTTATCTCTATCTGTCAAATGGTGTAAAGAATATGTTGCAATAATTGCATCATATTTTTGCTGTTTCAATTCTTTTACCAAATCTTTTGAAAAATCTCCTTTAAATAATTGACTATTAGGCATTTTATTTTTTGCTAGTTCTACCATTTTATCTGAAAAATCTTGTCCATATATATTGCATCCTTGTTCATATAATTTTGTAGTTAATGTTCCTGTTCCAAAACCAATATCTAATATATTTTTCGAAGAACTTTCTAATACACAATTATATATTTCATTTAAAATTTTCTTATATCCTGCAAATGGATATGTATTATCATTATCTGATATTCCTACTGTTTCATCATAATTATCTGCCCATAGGTCAAATCCTTTACTATTAAGCATTTTTCTCCTCCTACTACATTCTTAATGTTAGTTAAGAATTATACTTTCAAAAAATCTTTCTTGAAATTCTGTTAAAACTCGAATTTCATCATTTGTGTATTTTTTGTCTTCTGGTACTAAAACTAATTTATCATCATTATCATTTAATCTATGTATTACTGCTATACATTTTCCTGTAAAACGTTCTATTGGTTCAGAAATTCCCAATACATAGCAATCTAGTTCTTCTCCATCTCCACTTATTGTATTTGGTACATATCCATAATTAATAGGATATATAAATCCATGTTTTGGATGCATTGAACCCATTTTTCTATCTATCTTTACTGTAATTATTTTCCCTATGTATGATCTCGTATTAATACTATTTATATCTTTTAAATATAAAGTATATTCAGATGGATCAAACTCATCTCCATGTCCTTTATCTATTGCATTTGTAAATCCTAGCTTAAAATATATATGTTTTGCTACTTCATTATCCTCTTCTACCCCTATTGTAAATTCTGTATATCCTATATTTGTTAAATAATATATACAATGATTTATTAATTTTTGACCTAACCCTTGTCCTTGATATTTTTTATCTACTCTAAATGCTTCTAAATATACTCTTCTATTTGGAATTGTTTCTTTTTCTAATTGATGGCTTTTATAATTAACAGTTAATTCTCCAATAAAATCTTTGTTATCTTCAATTACAAATACATCTATTTCTTGTTTTTGAAGTTGTTGTAATCTCTTCTTTTTATACTTAATCCACATTTCTTCATTATTTGGAAACAACTTTTTTAATTTTTCAAAGTCTTCTATTTTTACTTTTCTAAATTCCATTATTTCTCCAGTCTTTACTATACTTAATTTATATCACAAATCAATAAAAATTATCTTTCAATTTCACTACATTCATCTATTATCGGTTCGCTTCCTCTATTTGAATTTAAGATTGCAGGCCTTAATTGAAACCCTTCAAGAAGTTTTTCATTTTGCTTTTTTACAGTATTCAGTACCTTTTAACATATTATTTTCTATTAAATCAGTTGGACTTAATTGTAATAATGCTACCTTAAATACAGCTGATAATATAATCTAATATTGTACTTACTAAAAGTTTTATATCTTCAATATTTTCAATAGTTAGAATTATATAAAAGCAATTTTAGTTTTTAGATTATTAGTTTGTTTAAATTTCAATAATTCTTCTTTTAGTTATATTAATCTCTCTTTTACAACAGAATCATTATCCCTTGTAGATTTTTCTATTTCTGCAATATATCTTAAATTACAATATAAACTCTTCTATTACTTTTGCAACTCCATCTTCATTATTGGATAATGTTACATAATCTGATTGTTCTTTTAAATAAGTTGTTGCATTTCCCATTGCAACTCCTAATCCTGCAAAATTAATCATTTGTAAATCATTATCACCATCTCCTATAGCAATAACTTCGGTATTATTAACATTACATTTTTCACAAATAAAATTTAAAGCATTTGACTTTGTAATTCCTTTATTAACAAATTCAATGCATTCTGGTATACTACTTGTTATTTCATACTTTTGAAATAATCTTTGTGGTAATTGTTTTCTTAATTTTAATATTTTATCATAATCATCTATAAAGAGAATTTTATAGATGGCATTATTTCTAAAGTTTATATCACTAAATTTTACATTTTCAATTTTTGTATTTTTAAAGTTTTTACTATCTTTTATTATTGATGGTACTTCTTCTGCATATGCACTATTCATTGTATACAAAAAAATATTTGTATACAGTTTCCTTGATATATCAATTAATTCATAAATTTCTTCACTTGTAAATTCATTTGAAAACAATACCTTTTCGCTCTTGTTTTCTACTACAACTGCTCCATTAAAAGTTATTGTATATTGATTTTCTTCTATTAAATTCAATTCCTTTAAATAGTCTCTTATTTTTACAAAAGCCCTTGCACTTGAAAGTACAATTTTCACATCATTTTCTTTTGCTTCTTTTATAGCATTTATTGTTTTTTGTGTAAGTTCTTTATTATCATTTACTAAAGTTCCATCTATATCAATAGCGACTAATTTATACATATAGTACTCCTTTATTAATACAATAAATTTGTATTCTTGTTTTTATATATTCTATCTTTATATTTATCATAAAAATAGCAATTTATCAATAAAATGAATAATATTTGCAAATATATTTATCCTTACATTTGCTTAATTACTATAAAATCTCCAATAGAAATAATGTAAAGAGCCAGTGATAACGAGTTCATTTACTCTTGATATTATTTCTATTGGAGGTTAAAATTTGTCTGCAAATGTTATAGGACGAATTTTCTCGTTTTTTTATCCTATGAATTTTTGTAAAACGAATTTCTTTATCGTATACATATCCTAAATAATTATTATATCCAATTAATTCTCCTCTTTTGCTTTCATCTTAATTATAATTATAACAAATAAATATCCCCCGGCTAAGCCGGGGGTTTTTTACTTTAACGCCCATAGGGCTA
>CASKJV010000003.1 GCA_949388605.1 uncultured Clostridia bacterium | reverse complement strand
TTTTAAATTTTTCATATTGTATTATTGCAAGAGTAATATTAATAAATTTATTTTGTCAATCTATTATATCAGAGTAGCTCGAAGGGATTTTATATATTTTATAGGGAAGTGTTCTGTGGAGAACGCCGAATGTTGTTAAGCTTTAGCTGTTACAACATCGGTGGGAAGCACTAAGCGAATAAAAAGTATAAATCCCTGGGAGCGTTCTTTTATAAAATATAATTTTTCTAATACTGAACAAAAATTATAATATCCTATATCATTATAAAGAATACAAAAATTCTGCTCGATAAATTACAATTTATGTATTTAAAATATTGAAATTTATAAAAAAAAATTGTATAATGCATCTTAAGAAAAATAAAGGAGACAATTTTTTTCTATGAGAAGAGAAAACGGGCTATCATCAATAGCATTAATTTTTATAATAGTAATATTAGCAATAATTTTAGGATTTGCATTTTATAAAATTCAACATGTTGTTAATGATTTCAAAGAAAACGATGTAGAATATAATAAAACAGAAATAGTTGAAAAACTTAATTTAATAGTAAAAGAAAAATATGTTAAAGACTATAAAACAGCACAAGAAAATAATCAAAAAATAGACGAGATATATAATTCAGATATAGTAATAAATTATCTTATCGAAAATAATTATATTGAGCAATTAAAAGATATAGACGATAGACTAGTTGTAGATGAATATTATATAAATGCAGATTCTTTAAATAGTGATATTGCAACTCAAGTAATTAATGAAAATGGTTCAAATAGTAATGGAACTAAAGTTTTTAAAATAAAGAAAATCGAAGACAAATATATGATATACTTTGTAGATAAATATGGAGAGCAAGAAGAAATTGGCGAACTTATTATGAAACCAGAAGTATAGTTAATGAAATATGAAAACCCCCTTGAATTTAATCAAGGGGGTTTTATAACACTTCATTTATAGTCTATTTTTTTACACTATAATAGTATAAAAAATTATTATATTTTCTATAATTATTTAATTTATATATTCTAATTTCTTACTAATTTAATCCATATATATTTTGTTCAATTAAAGCAGTTACTCTTTTAACAGTTCTAGGATTATCAGATTTCTTTGCATTTTCAATAAATTCTGGATGATCAATTAAAAATTGTTTCATAGAACCATCAGGATCTTCTTTAAAGCTTTTTAGCATTTCTAACTGTTCATTATTTATAATACCAAGTTCTTTTGCAGTAGTAAATAAAGTATTATCTATTTGTAATAATGATAAAACTTGAACACCATCTTTTGTAAGTGTTTCAGTTCCACCTTGCATTCTATCAACAGCAAATATACTCCATATAATATTAGAACCTAAATTTTTGATTGCAGGAATCCATGCTCTAGTAAAACTTGCAGATTGGTTTAAAAGATCTGCTAAATGTAAAAATTTTTTTCCGTTAATTTCTGAAACAGGTTTTGATTCTGAAAAATCTGGTGTACTTTCAATTGTTGTTAAATCTTTATATATAGTTACATGAGGTTTATTTAAAAGATATGCCATTATATTTGAAAAATACCAATCTCTTCTTTCACCACCAGAAATGTAGTCTATTTCATCAACATTTATATTATTTTCTATATATGATTTCATTTCATCAATTACATATTTGTAGATTTCATTTGATTTATAATGGTTTAGAACTTTTTTAAATATATGTTCTGGAATATCATTTTTATTTTCATTTTCTAATTCATTATCAATAAATTCCAATAAGTTTTTTGAATCTTGTTCACTTCCATAAAGATAATCTGCGTTTATAAAGTAAGGTCCAATTTTTCCAGATGTATACCAAAATGGATTATTTTCTTCTGCAACTTTGAATGCATGTGTTTCGAAAAGTAATGACATTAATTTACTCATATTATTTTACCTCCAATAATTTACTATATTCTATGATATAGTAAATAAAAATAAAAGTCAATAAAAAAGGGCTACTTAGCCCCTAAGTCTGATATAAAAAGTACAATTAATGTGACACCCATAACAAGTACAAAGATAAGATAAACAATACTAGCACCTGTAAGCAATCCAACAATCATGCCTATAATTGTTGCGAAAGTAAGAGATACAAAGAGTAATTCTCCGATATCTATGCTTTTAAACTTTCTTTTTAATCAGGTGATCTGCTGAGTTCTTCGAGCCTTTTTAGCTGTGAAATCAAAGGTGTATACACTACTTGCTTTGTTTTCTTTTTTAATTTTAATGTTCATAGTTTTCCTCCTGTTAATCTAATAATAATGATATCATATACATTACAACATTATTTACATAAAAAACAAACATTTAATAATAAAAGAAAAAAGGGGGAATTAATTACTTTCCCCCTTTTAAAGATTTGAAAACAGAGCTGGCAAATGCCAATGATGATTAAAATATTTTTTTTATAAGTTCTAAAATTCCCCAAATAATAAGGAGCATACCTCCTATATAAAATAGAAAATACATAAGTCCCGAAACCGCACAAATGAAAAAATATGCTATTGTTGATTGTACAAAAGAGCCATACCATGAAATGTGCCGGAATCCCCAACAAATTCCATAAATTATTCCCGCAAGTACTATGAATGCAGTTAAAAGAGTTGCAAACTTATTTTCTCTGCTTAATGTCCGTAATTTGTTCATGAAGTTCCTCCTAAAAATCTTATATTTTGTATTTTTTAATAATATAATTATATAACATATTGATAAAAAAGTCAAAATTAGAAAATTTAAATAGTATTACAAATTAATTTGCAATATATTTATAATATACGACTTTATATTATAGAAAAGAGCCTCTTAATTTCTATAATGTAAAGCCATCGGCTAAAATTTTAAAAGTGACTCTTTTGTTTTAAAATACTTATTAAGTTTTAATTTGCAACATATTGAAAAAAATATTGTTAAATGATAGAATGAAAAAAATTAAAGTGGAGGTAAATATGGATATTTTATTAAAAAATGGAACAGTAGTTGATTATGCAAGTAAAATAAATAGTAAATTAGATATTCTTATAGAAAATGATAAAATAAAACAAATAGCTGAAAAAATTGATATACAAGCTGATAGAATAATTGATTGTACAGGTTATATTATTATGCCAGGAATGATTGACATTCACTGTCATTTAAGAGAACCAGGTGGAGAACATAAAGAGACTATAGAAACTGGGGCAAGAAGTGCTGTTTCTGGTGGATTTACAACAATTTGTCCTATGCCAAATACTAACCCAACACCAGACAATGCTGTAGTTTTAGAACAAATTATTAAGAGAGCAAAGGAAGTTAATCTTTGTAATGTATTACCATTTTCTAGTGTAACTAAAGGAGAAAAAGGTGAAGAATTAGTAGATTTCAAAGCTCAACTAGAAGCTGGAGCTATTGCTTTTTCAGATGATGGAATGCCAGTAGAAAATGCAGCTACAATTAGAGAAGCTATGATAGAAGCTAATGCATTAGGAAGTTTTATTTCAGAACATTGTGAAGAAAAATCTGTATCAGCAGGAGCAATTAATGCAGGAGCTATTGCAGATCAATTAGGGGTTAAAGGTGTTTTACCAGAAGCTGAAGAAATAATGGCTTCAAGAGATATTGTTATAGCAGAAACAAATAAACTACATACTCATATTTGCCACATTAGTACAAAAACATCTGTAGATATGATAAGAAGTGCTAAACAAAGAGGTGTAAATGTAACATGTGAAACATGTCCACACTATTATACTTTTACAGTAGAAGAAGTTTTGGAATCTGGTGTAAATGCAAAAATGAATCCCCCTTTAAGAGAAGAAAAAGATAGATTAGCAATAATTGAAGGAATAAAAGATGGAACAATAGATGCAATTATTACAGATCATGCACCACATGCAGAAGAAGAAAAAGCAAGAGGATTAGCTACAGCTCCAAATGGAATAATTGGTTTTGAAACAGCATTAGGTGCAACAGTAACAAATTTAGTAGAGCCAGGACATATTTCTTATCTAGATATGGTTAGAGTTATGTCATATAATCCAGCTAAATTGTTAGGAATAGATAGAGGAGAAATAGCAGAAGGTAAAGTTGCAGATTTAACAATATTTGATCCAAATAGAGAATACGTATTCTTAAAAGAAAATATTGTATCAAAATCAAAAAATACACCATGGATAAACAAGAAATTAAAAGGACAAGTAAGATATACAATAGTAAATGGAAAAGTTGTGTATGAAAGAAGTTAATGACTAGTTTAGAACATAAATAGACATTTAAAACATTATAGAATTGAACAAATGGAAAGGAGTTTAAAGATAAAATGAAAAATGCAATAGATCTATTAATAGATAAAATAAAAGAAACTGGAAACCCAACAGTAATGGGATTAGATCCAAGATATGAAATGTTGCCAGAATGTATAAAAGCTAAATATGGAACTGATGTTAAAAGTGTTTGTGAAGGAATTTTAGAATATAATAAAGCACTAATAGATGCAACTTACGATATTGTTCCAGCAGTAAAACCACAAATTGCTTTTTATGAAATGTTTGGCTTAGATGGTATGAAATGCTTTAGAGAAACATGTAAATATGCTAAAGAAAAAGGAATGATTGTAATTGCAGATATAAAAAGAGGAGATATAGGAACAACAGCTGCAGGTTATTCAAATGCATATTTAGGAAAAACATTAATTGGAGAAAATGAAAAAAGTTTTTATGATATAGATTTTGTAACTGTAAATCCTTATCTTGGAATTGATGGAATAAAACCATTTATAGAAGATTGTAAAAAATACAATAAAGGTATTTTTATATTAGTAAAAACATCAAATAAATCTTCAGGAGAATTACAAGATTTAAAATTAGAAGATGGCAGAACTATTTATGAAAAAGTTGCAGAACTTGTAAATACATGGGGAGAAGAATTAATAGGAGAATATGGATATAGTTCAGTTTCTTCAGTTGTTGGAGCTACTTATCCAGTTCAAATAAAAGAATTAAGAGAAATTATGCCAAAATCATATTTCTTAATACCAGGTTATGGGGCACAAGGCGGAAAAGCAGAAGATATTGCTTTAGGATTTAAAGATGGATTAGGAGGAATTGTTAATGCTTCAAGAAGTTTAATGCGTGCTTATAAATCAGAATTGTGGAAAGATAAATTTGCAGAAGAAGATTATGCAAAAGCAACTAGAGCAGAAGCAATTCGTATGAGAGACGAATTAATGAAAGCAATCACTAATTCTTAGACTAGAGAATTAATTCAAATTATAATTTTGTGAAATAAAATTAATTATAATATTTATATATCAAAATAGTATATAAAGCTACATATTGAACTAATAGATAAAAACTACAATAAATTAATATATAAATAAAAGTAATTAAGATTAAAAAAATGAAATAAAGGAGTAAAATTATGCCAAAAAAAGTATTAGCTGAATTATTAGCGAAAACTGAACTTGTGAGTGGAATTTATAAGTATACTGTAAAATCACAGGAAATTGCAACTGAAGCAAAAGCAGGTCAATTTCTAGAAATTAAAGTTTCTGAAACAGGAGAACCCTTTTTAAGAAGACCTATAAGTATTTATAATATTAATAAAAATACAGGAGAAGTTGAATTTATTTTTCAAGTTAAAGGTAGAGGAACTGAATTATTATCTAAAATCGAAGTTGGTAAAAAAATTGATATAATGGGACCATTAGGCTATGGAACTTATAAAGTACAAGAATATAATAATGTTGCAATAATAGGTGGTGGAATTGGAATTTATCCATTATATGAATTAACAAAACAATTAAAAGGTAAAGCTAATTTAAATGTATATTTAGGATTTAGAGATAAATCTCTAGTTACATGTGAAAAAGAATTTGAAGAAATTGGATTAAATAAATTAGTTGTAACAACAGATGATGGAAGTTATAAAGAAAAAGGTTTTGCAATAGATTTTATGAAAAAAGACATTGAAGAAAATAAAGTAGATATGATTTTTGCTTGCGGACCATTACCAATGCTTAGAGCAATTAGACAATATGCAATTGATAATAATATTCCATGTCAAATTTCTTTAGAAGAAAGAATGGGATGTGGAATTGGAGCATGTTTAGGATGTGCAGTAAAAGTAATATCAGGTGAAGAACCTCGCTTTGGGCATGTTTGTAAAGAAGGGCCAGTATTTAATGCAAAAGATGTAGAATTTTGAAAATTATATAAAACTTTGCACAAATAAATAATGTAAGGAGAAAATATATGAATACAGAAGTTAATTTATGTGGAATTAAAATGAAAAATCCAGTAACTGTAGCATCAGGAACTTTTGGATATGGAAGAGAATATTCTCAATTTATTGACCTAAATAAATTAGGTGCAATTATTACAAAGGGAACTGCTTTAAAACCATGGACAGGAAATGGAGCACCAAGAATTTGTGAAGTACCAGGAGGAATGTTAAATAGTATAGGACTTCAAAATCCTGGAATTGAATATTTTGCACAATTTGATTTACCTTGGCTTAGAAACTTTGATACAAAAATAATAGTAAATGCCATAGGACATACTATTGATGAGTATGTAGATGTGTGTAGAGTTTTAAATACTTTAGATATAGATGGAGTAGAACTTAATTTATCTTGTCCAAATGTTAAAGCAGGATGCTTAGCATTCGGAACAACATATGAAGGTGTAAAAGAAGTTACTTCTCAAGTAAGAAAAGTATTAACAGATAAACCATTAATAGTAAAATTAACACCAAATGTAACAGATATAACTTTGCCAGCTAAAGCTGCAGAAGATGCAGGTGCAGATGGAGTTTCTGGAATAAATACATTACTTGGAATGAAAATAGATATAGATAAAAGAAAACCAGTTTTGGCTAATAATACAGGTGGATATTCTGGACCAGGTATAAGATCTGTAGGTGTTAGAATGGTGTATCAGATGGCACAAGCTATTAATATTCCAATATTAGGAATGGGTGGAATAATGAATGGTGATGATGCAATTGAATATATGCTTGCAGGTGCAACTGCAGTATCTATTGGTGCAGGAAATTTTGTGGATCCAGAAGTTAGTATAAAAACAATTGAAGGTATAGAAAAATACATGAAAAAGCATAATATAGAAGATATTAATTCAATTATTGGAACAGTTCAAATGAATTAATCTTAATAGGAGTGAAAAATGATATTTGTAGGTATAATAGTTCTATTAATTGTTCTGTTTGTTATAATAGAATTTAACAAATTTGTAATATTAAAAAATAAAATTAAGCAATCAAAATCATCCATTGAAGTGTATTTAAATCAAAGATTTGATTTGATTCCAAATTTAGTTGAATGTGTAAAGGGATATGCTAAATATGAAGAAAGCGTTTATAGTAATATTGCTAAATTGCGTGCAGAATATTCTAATCAAAAAAATAAAAATTTAAAAAAAGCATCTGAATTAAATACACAAGTTAATAATTTATTAGCTATTGGTGAAAATAATCCTAATTTAAAAGCAAGCGAGCAGTTTTCTGCACTACAAAAAAGTATAGAAAAAATGGAAAGTAGATTACAGGCGGCAAGAAGAGTATATAATGGAGATGTAACTTTATATAATATTGCAATATCAACATTGCCAGGAAATCTTATAGCTATGTGCTTTGGATTTAAAGAAGAAGAATTATTTGAAATAGAAGAATATAAAAAGAAAAATGTAAATATAGATTTATAAAATAATAAAAGCTAAAATTTTAAAAACAAAAACATTATAATTATATAGAAAGTGAAGTAATAGTGAGAAAAGATTTTGAAGAAATATATAATGAAATATATGAAGAATGTATAATGGATTTAAAACAAGTAAAAAAGAGAATAAACTTAAGTGTAGGTATTGTTTTATTAATATTAATTGTTTTAAATTTATTAATTTTAATTTTTGTTAGTGAAAAATCTTTATTAACAATTTCAATATCTGTTTCTGTACTGTTTTCTATTTTGACTTTTAGTACAGGAAGAAAAAAATATAGTAAAAAATATAAAAATTGTGTGATTAATGGACTTATAAAAAAGTACAATAAAAATCTTGAATTTGATCCTCAAAATGGAGTATCATCATATGATTATAGAATCTCTAATTTTGATACGACTTTTGATGAATACTATTCAGAAGATAGAATATATGGTCAATTAGAAAATGGAGCTTATATAAATGCCTCTGAAATTACGACTTATATTGTAAATGAATATGTTGATGGATATGGAGAAAGTAAAACAGACAAAACTCAAACTTTTAGAGGATATTATGGAGCTGTAAAATTAGAGAAAAATCCGTCAATAGAAATAACAATATTAGGAGATAATTTTACCAGAAAATATAGTAAAAAAAGACTTGAAGTTGATTCTTCTGAATTTGAAAAATATTATGATTGTATAACAGATGATAGAGTAAAAGCAATGGAAATTTTTACTTCAGATTTAATTGAAAAATATGTAGATATCATGAAAGTAAATAAATATTTATTTGAAGTTAAAATAAATAATAATATGCTTTATTTTAGATATAAATGTGGGAATGTATTTGAAGCTCCTGCAGTTGGAATTGGATTAAATAAAGAACTAATTAGAAAAAATTATAAATTATTTTTTTATCCATTAGAAGTAATTGAAGAAACAGTTAATCACATATATTCATATGTTGATACTAAATAATAAATTCAGGTATTGATTTATAGAAAAAATTATGTTAATATATAAACATTAATAAAATTTTAATAACATTGAAGAAGAGGAGTATGGCAATAACGCTATTTAAGAGAAAAGAAGTCATAGGCTGAGAGCTTCTTATAGTAAAAATTGTCAGAAGGTAGCTTTGGAGTTGGTATGCTGAAAATAAGTAAGTATATCCGTTTAAGTCACGTTAAAAACTTTTAGAGATATTTACAAGATTGTAAATAATTAAGGTGGTACCGCGGTATATATTCGCCCTTATACGAGTTTCGTATAAGGGTGTTTTTGATTTTTGAAATAATTTATAGGAGGTAAAATATGAATGAAAAACACAAACTAGCAGACAAATTTAATCCAAAAGATTTTGAAGACAGATTATATGAAGAATGGGAGAAAAAAGGTTATTTTAAGCCATCAGAAAATAAAACAAAAGAACCTTATTGCATAATGATGCCCCCACCAAATGTAACTGGAAAATTACACATGGGACATGCATTAGATGATACAATACAAGATGTTCTAATAAGATATAAAAGAATGAGAGGGTATAGAACATTATGGCTTCCAGGTTCTGACCATGCATCTATTTCTACAGAAATGAAAGTTGTTCAAAAATTAAAAACAGAAGGAAAATCAAAAGCTGAATTAGGAAGAGAAAAATTTTTAGATGAAGCATGGGATTGGACAAAAGAATATGGTGGAATTATTCAAAAGCAACAAAGAAAACTAGGATGTTCGTGTGATTGGGATAGAAATAGATTTACTTTAGATGAAGGAATGTCAGATGCAGTATTAGAACAATTTGTAAAACTTTATGAAAAAGGGTTAATTTATAAAGGAAAAAGGATGGTTAACTGGTGTACAAGTTGTAATACTTCAATTTCTGATGCAGAAGTTGAATATAAAGAAGAATCATCTCATTTATGGCATATAAGATATAAAATAACAGGAACAAATAATGAATATATAGAAGTTGCCACAACAAGACCAGAAACAATGCTTGGAGATACTGCAGTTGCAGTACATCCAGATGATGAAAGATATAAAAATTTAGTAGGGAAAACATGTATACTTCCTATAATGAATAAAGAAATTCCAATTATAGCAGATGATTTTGTTGAAATGGAATTTGGAACAGGTTGTGTTAATGTTACACCATTTGGTACACAAATCTTGAAACATTTGAAATTAAAGAGGTTTGTGGAATTGATAACTAATTATTTTAATGAGAATAGAAGGGAGTTAGTAGTATGTTAGATAAAAAATATAATGCAGAGGAAAAAGAAAAGAAGTGGCTAGACTACTGGAAAGATAATAAAATTTATGAATTTAAAAGAAATGACAAAGAAGTATATTCAATAGATACACCACCACCAACTGTTAATGGAAAAATACATATAGGACATATATTCTCATATACTCAAACGGAAATGTTGGCTAGATATAAAAGATTAAGAGGATATAACATTTTTTATCCATTTGGGTTTGATGATAATGGATTACCTAGTGAAAGATTAGTAGAAAAAGAACAAGGTAAAAGAGCTCACGAAATTGGTAGAGAAGAATTTTCAAAATTATGCTATGAAACTACTGATAAATATGAAGCTAACTTCCAAGAGTTATTTAGTAAAATGGGAGTAAGTACAGATTGGGATATACATTATAAAACAGTTAGTCCTTCTACTATAAAAATAAGCCAAGCATCATTTTTAGATTTAAAAGAAAAAGGACATTGTTATCATAAAGAAAGTCCAGCATTATGGTGTAATGAATGTTTAACATCAATAGCACAAGCAGAATTAGAAACAAAAACAATAAAAACAACTTTTAACTATGTTAATTTTAGAACTGTTGAAGATAATGAAGAATTTACTATTGCTACAACTAGACCAGAATTATTACCAGCCATTGTATGTGTATTTGTTAATCCAGAAGATGAGAAACATAATCATCTAATAGGAAAAACTGCTCATATTCCAGTTATAGATGTAGAAGTTCCTATAATGGGAGATGAAAAAGTTGCTATAGACAAAGGTACAGGAGTTGTTATGTGTTGTACTTTTGGAGATCAAACAGATATTGAATGGTGGAAAAAATATAATTTACCATTAAAATATATTTTCACAGACAATGGAAGAATAATTGATTCAGTTCCAAACTATGGTGGATTAAAAATAAAAGAGGCAAGAAAACAAATAATCGAAGATTTGCAAGCTGGGGGATATATAGTAAAAATAGAAGAACTAGAACACGAAGTTCAAACACACGAAAGATGTGGAAAAGAAGTTGAATATTCAGTAATGAAACAATGGTTTATTGATATAATGAATCACAAAGAAGATTTCATTAGAATAGGAAATGAAATTAAATGGCATCCATCATATATGCACTCTAGATATGATGAATGGGTAAATAATGTTGCTTGGGATTGGTGCATATCAAGACAAAGATATTTCGGAGTTCCATTCCCAGTATGGTATTGTAAAGAATGTGGTGAACCTATATTTGCAAATGTTGAAGATTTACCAGTTAATCCATTAGTAGATTTACCAAAAGTTGATAAATGTCCTAAATGTGGCTGCAAAGAATTTGAAGCAGAAACAGATGTAATGGACACTTGGGCAACATCTTCTGTAACTCCACTTATCAATATGAAATATGGAGAAAAAGAAAATTATGAAGATATTTTAAAACCTATGAGTTTAAGAACAAATGCAAGTGAAATTATTAGAACTTGGGATTTCTATACAATCGTTAAGAGCTTTTATCATTTCGGACAAAGACCTTGGGATAATGTAATGATTTCTGGTTTTGTTATGGCTAACAAAGGTGAAAAAATAAGTAAGAGTAAAGGTAATAGCAAACACGAACCAATGGATTTAATAAAACAATATTCTGCTGATGTAATTAGATATTGGGCAGGAACAGGTAGATTAGGAACAGATATTGTGTTTAGTGAAGAAACATTACTTCGTGGAAAGAAATTAGTAAATAAAATTTGGAATGTTTCTAAATTTATCGAAATGCACTTAACAGATTATGAAGATAAAGAATTTAAAGATTTTGAATATGTTGATAAATGGATATTAGGTCGCTTTCAAGAAATGGAAAAACAATTTATTGACTATTTAGAAGAATATGAAGTTGGATTAGCTTTGAATATATTAGAAAAGTTTTTCTGGGAGTTCTGTGATAACTATATAGAAATTGTAAAACATAGATTATATAGACCAGAAGAATTTGGAGATATACCAAGATATAGTGGGCAAAAAACAGTATATACATTATTATATAAGTTATTACAAGACTTTAGTATATTCTTCCCATTCATAACAGAAGAAATTTTCCAAGAACTATATCATAGCCATCCTTCTATTCACACTACAGAAATAAAACCTTTGGATTATGATTTTAACAAGGAAATAGAATTAGGAAATCAAATGATAGAAATTATAAGTCAAGCTAGAGGAGCAAAAACAAATAACAATGTATCATTAAAAACTCCTATAAAGAAATTATCAATAGGAGCAAGTGAAGAATTAAAAGATGCTATAGAGAAATCAATAAAAGATTTTAAAGCTACTCTATTCATTGAAAATTTAGAAACAAAAGTAATTGATAAAGATTATGAAGTTTATGATATAGAATTAGATTTAGAAGAAAAAGAATAATAAATAAATTGAGCCAGAAGTATCAAATTTAGATTTGATATGGAGGCTCTTTTTTTAATGCAAAAATGGAGGTGGAATAAAATGTGGCAGTTTATATTAGGTCTATTTATTGGTGCTAGTGTATCGCTTTTTTTATATGCAATGATTATTATAGGCAAAAGGAGTGATTTATGGAATGAATGAAGAAAATAAGATTGGATATTATGCAATCATTCCATCAACAGTTTTATTTAATGAAAAGATTAAAGCAAATGAAAAATTGCTATATGCACTTATAACAGTATTATCAAATAAAGAAGGATATTGCTTTGCATCAAATAAATATTTAGCAAATTTACTAAAAGTACAACCTCATACAGTTTCAATTTGGGTTTCTCATTTAAGAGAACTAGGATTTGTTTGTTTAGATATTATCAAAAATGATAAGGGAGAGGTTATACAAAGGAGAATTTATCCAAATGATGTACCCTATGTCATAAATAAAACATACCCCTCTATCACAAATAAGACAGAGGGTATGTCACAAAAAGGACAATATAATAATATAAGTAATAATAATATAAATAATGATAAGATAGATAGATTATTTAATTATATAATAGATAAAGAAAATGAAGTTCCAGAAGAATTTTCAGATGTAGAATATAGTGAAATAATTGTAGCATTAAAAAGATATGAAATGTTTTATTCTAAAGAATCCATATCATATATGGCTAAAGATAATTTACAAAAAATTAAAGAACTAACATATAGTATTGCACTAATTGTAAAAAACAGATTATTCCACTTAACAAATAAAGTAAGTAGAGATAAATTGATACAACTTTATAATGAATGTAAAAATCGAGAAAATGAATATAAAGGAACAACAAATCAAATTGAAAATTTTATTAACTATTATTATAAAAGTATAGAAAATGAATTAACGAAGGAACTAGAAACACCTTCTTTTTTTATGCCAGATAATAGTGAAATAGAAATTTAATTTAAAGTTAAGGAGGTGATACTTATGCCATATCCATAAGTAAAAAATATCAAAATACTAAAAGGAAGGAGAGAAATTCTATGAAAATTTATAGAATAATATTTACAAGTATTGACATTGATGAATCTGATCATACAGTAAAGATAACAACATTCTTTGATAAAGAAAAAGCACTAGAGTTTTATAAAAAACAATTAGAAAGTCTAAAAGAACAACAAGAAGAATTAGATATGAAAGATTACTGTATTGATGAAGATGAAACTTCATACGAAAGATATTTAGATGGACGCTATATGGAACAATCAGTTTCATTATGGTTTGAAGAAGATAATACTTATGATGAATTAGTGATACAAACACAACATAAGTTACAAAATGAAAAGGATAAAGATTATGAGATGTAAGAAAATATTAGCAATAGTTATAATTTCTATATCTATGATAATCTTTGCTTTATGTATGTATTCTGTATTAAAAGATATGGGAGAATTGAAAGAAAACAATGAATCTACAGACAACTTGATTGAGGAATCCATAGAAATAAATGAAAAAACACGAGAGAAATATATTGATTGGGATTATCTAAAATCGGTAAATGAGGACATTGTGGCTTGGATTGAAATTGAAGGTACAAATATAAATTATCCAATTCTAAAAGATAAGGACATTTATTATTTAAAACATTCATTTGACAAGAAATATAATAGTAATGGTTCAATATTTACAACTAACACAAATCCATTTGAAGATGCAGAAACGATTGTGTATGGGCATAATATGAGGAATGGAAGTATGTTTTCAAATTTAAGTAATTATTGGAATAAGAATTTCTTTGATTCACATATTAAATTTAAAATATATACATCTAGTTGTAATTATGAAGCAACAGTATTTAGTATTTATTCTATTGGAATTGAAACTGAAAGTAATAATATAAAAAAGTTAGATTTCAACGAAAGAATAGATTATTACAAAAAAGCAAGTAAATATTATATTGAAAATGATGAGAAAATCAATAAAATAGTTAAGTTATCAACTTGTTCATACATAAATGCAAAAACAAGTCCTACTGATCAGAGATACTATATTATTGCAAATCTTATCAAAATTTAGAAAAAAATGTGGAAAATGTGCTGACAAATTTTAAAAATGACGTTATTATAATATTAGGAGGTGGACTATTATGAAAAAGAGAATCCTTTTTATAATAACAATTCTAATATTAGTCATTCTTATGGTTTTAGCAAGTGTATATTTTATTTTTTATAGGAATGACAGTCAGGCACAAAATGAAGATACTATTCAAGTAAGTTCTATACCAGAAAATATAATAAATTCTATTGAAGATGATACAAATACAGTAGTTAATGAAGTTCAAAATAATTCAGTTGAAGAAAATATGGATAACACAGTTATTGAAGCAAGTAATGAAACTACAGATGTAACTCAACCAACTACATCAACTACACAAACATCTACTCAAACAAAGAGCAGTTCATCAAATAATAATTCAAATACACAAAAGAAAGAAACTGTAAAGCAAAGTACATCTACACCACAAGTAGCATCATCACAACCTAGTTCTACAGCATCTAATAATCAAAGTAAGCCAGAAGAAAGTAAAACAGAACCAAAATTAGAAAGATGCACAAATAACAATAATCACTCTATGAGTATTGGAAACTCTGGAAAATGGTTTAACTCTAAAAGTGAAGCTATTGCATATTACAATCAAAAAATTGCATACTGGGGAGAAAAATGGGAGAATAGCCAAATAGATAATGATACATATTATAAAAACTGTCCTTCTGGATATGAAGTATGGGATTGTATGTATTGTGGTAAGTGGACTGTAAATTTCTATTACAGATAAAAACAAAACTAATAAAAGTCAAGATTAATTTCTTGGCTCTTTTTTTATGGGAGGAAACTATGATAAAAAAAGTGTTAAGGAAACTAGAAAGATTGAAAAGGGACAAAGCAAAACTGGTCACAGAACAATCTGATTTACAAAAGAAAATTGATGATATTGATATTGAAATAAAAAATTATACAAATCTTAAAAGAGAATATGATAGGTTGGAAAAGAAGTTTAATGATTTAACAAATTCAACAGAGGTAAAAAATAATGAATGAGCAGGATAAAAAAATATTAGAACTTTATTTAAAAGATGCGAGAAAAAAGAAAATCATCATTATTGTTTTTTCCGTAATTATCATAGCAACTATTCTCTTTTATGGATCTTATTCTAAATATAAGAAATCTATACCCACAGATAATTCTATACAAAAAGATAATGAAATAAATATCATCAATGAAAATGTTACTGATGAAGAAACTACTTCCGAAATTGAAAATAGTACAGTTGATGAAAAAGCAGAAAATCAAAATAAAGTAGATGAAACAACAAAAGAAGATGATAAATCAGTTCCAAAAGAGGAAAATGCAAAGCAAGATACTAAAGAAAGTCATAACGAAAATACACAAACTGCAACAGTATCAAATGAAAATAAAGATAAAACTACAAAAGAAAAGCCTAAAAATAAAGACTTTCTATTTACACAAGGATATAATATGGAAAATGTAACACAAGCAGCACAAGAATATTTGAAATCTTATGATTTTAGTGGTGAGTGTGTACCAATCCAAGATGATGATGGAGTTTATTTAGGAATGAGAGTAATTTTTTATTAGAGTCTTATGAATTAATGCTATAAAAGGTAAAATTCATAGGGCTCTTTATTTTTTTACAAAAATTAAAGAGTAAAGGAGATTTTTAAAGTGAAAAATATTAAAAATTTTATTTTAAATAAAAGGATAATTGCAGTATTGTTGCTTTTAATAACAGTATTAAGCAATATAAGTCCAGTATTTGCAGCATCTGGTAGTGGAAGTTGGGCAGCAGGACAATTTGCTTCTTATGCTTTTACAACAGATAATGCAAATACAGAATATGGTATTATAATTAGAAGATTAGTAAATACATCTACAAAAGAAGGAAAAACAGTTTTCTGTAGTCAACATGGAAAGGATATAACAAGTGGAGTAGTACATTCTGGAAATTACTATACTCCTTCATCAGAAACAGTTAAGAGAGCTTGCAAAGTGGCATACTTTGGATGGTACTCAAAATATGGAGATTATCTTGTAGATGGAGGAATGTCAGCAACTGCAAAATTAGATTATGCTTTGACACAACAATATATTTGGGAAGTGTTGGGACAGAGTTCTGCAAGATTTATTGATTCATCAGTTCAAAATAAATATATAAATTTTAAAAATACTATCAATAGTCAAATTGATAATATGCAAAAAAGACCTTCTTTTGATGCTACAACAGTAGAAATTGAAGCAGGAGAAACTAAAGTGTTAACAGACACAAATGGTGTATTAGCAAGTTATGGAAGTATTGATAATTCAAAAGATAATGTAAGATTTCAACATAACAGAGGAGAAAATACATTAACAATTACTGTATCAGAAGATTGCACAGTAGAAAATTTAAATATATCAGATGCAACAATGCAATCTTGGGGATTAGTAAAAGAAGGAACAGAAAATCACGATACTACTATTTATTTTGAATTTTCAGATAATATTCAAAATCAATTATATGCTTTACATTATAATGATCCAGTACCTATGGCAATGAGTCTTAAAATAAATTTAACTGGAAAATTAGAATTAACAAAATTAGATACAGAAAATAATTTAATTGATGGTTCTGTATTTAATATTACAGGTCCAAATGGTTACAATCAAGATGTTACTGTTAGAAATGGTAGAATCCTAGTAGAAAACTTAAAAAGAGGAACTTATACTATAAAGGAAAAATCTGCTCCAGAAGGATATTTACTAAACACAGACACATATAATGTAGAAATTAAAGCTGCACAAACATCAACACAAGCGATAAAAAATAATGAGCCAACTGGAAAGATTATTTTATATAAAGTTAGTGAAAATAACGATAAAATTGGTGGAGCAGTATTTAAAGTAACAGCAGCAGAAAATATTACCAATAAAGCAGGAAGTAAGACATTCTATACTAAAGGTCAAGAAGTTGCAACAATAACAACTGCATCTGGAACAGGTATAGCACAAATTGATGATTTGCCACTTGGAAAATATAATGTAAAAGAAATACAAGCACCAAATGGCTATTTATTAAATGAAAAAACATATACTGCAAATTTAGTATATAAAGACCAAAATACACCAGTTGTAGAAATTAAAATTGAGGGTGTTGTAAACGAAGAACCTACAGGAACAATATCAATAGTAAAGAAAGATAGCAAAACAGGTTCTGTAGCACAAGGAGATGCAACACTAGAAAATGCAGTTTATAAAGTATATGCAAATGAAGATATTTATAACGTTGCAAAATCTAAAAAATTCTATTCAAAAGGTGATTTAGTAGCAACTCGCAATACTAATAAAAGTGGAGATTGTGAAGATGTTACAGAATTACCACTTGGAAAATATCTAGTAAAAGAAGAAGTAGCACCAATAGGCTATTTAATAGATAAAAAAGAATATGAAGTAAATTTAAAATATAAAGATCAATATACAAAAATAATTACTGGAAATGCAAATAGTACAGATAAAGTTAAAGAAATGAGAATCCACATTTATAAAAGTGGTATCAAAGTAGATTCTGGAAAAGTACCTGGACTAGAAGGAGCAGAATTTACTATAAAATTAAATAATGCAGTTCAAAGAGCTTATGATAAAGGATATACTTATGCAGAAGTTTGGGGTGGAATTGATGAAGAAGGAAATTCTGTTACAGTTGATAGTAAAAGAGTTGCAGAGGCACAAGTTATAGCACCAACATACGAAGCAATAGTAACAAACGAAAATGGAGATGCTTATACTACAAATCCATTACCTTATGGAAAATTTATAGTAAAAGAAACAAAAACTCCAAAAGATTATGAAAGTGCAGCAGACTTTACTTTTTCAATAACAGATGATGAATCAGAGATTCAAGATGTCGCTCAAAAAGTAAAAGATTTAATTGTAAATAATGAACAATTAGAAACATATATAAAACTTATTAAGAAAGATAAAACATCTGGAAAAATTGTATCATTAAATAATGCAACATTCCAAATAAAAGCAACAAAAGATATTTATGACAGAGCAACAAATAAAATCCTTTATAAAAAAGGTGAAGTAATAACACAGAAAATTGGAAGTACAACATATAATTCTTTTACTACAAATGCAGATAATGTTGTAGTACCAGCCAATAGTTATAACAACAAAGGTGATTCAATAGGTTCTGTAGTAACACCTCTTAAATTAGAAGTAGGAACTTATGAGATTACAGAAATAAAAATTCCAGAGGGATTTTTACAATTAGATGCACCAGTACAATTTAAAGTTGAAGGTGTAAGAGATTACGATAAAGACCAAGATGGCGACTTTATTAAAGAAGTTATTGTTAAAAATGAACAACCTACAGGAACTCTAATCATAGACAAATCAATCGCATTAAGAAAAGATGCAGACACAAGTTTAGTTGACACATCAGATTTAAGTGGTATTCAATTTAAACTTACTGCTAAAGAAGATATTAAAGATTGGGCAGATGGAAGTACAATTTATAAAAAAGGACAGGAAGTTAAAACTTATAATCTTGATAAAAATGGAGATTTAAAAGTAGAAAAATTACCTATGGGAAAATATGAACTTCAAGAAGTTAGAACACTTGATGGATTAGTTTTAAATGATAAAATCTATGATATAGAATTTATCAAACAAGATGATGTAACTAAAGTATATACAGAAACAAGAGAAATTGAAAATGATACTACTTTTGTAGAATTTTCAAAAACAGATATTACTGGAGAAAAAGAACTTGAAGGTGCTAAATTAACAATTCTTGATAAAGAAGGAAATGTTATTGATTCTTGGACTTCTACAGATAAAACACACAAAGTAGAAGGTTTAGTTGTAGGAAAATCATATATATTAAGAGAAGAAATTGCTCCAGATGGTTTTGTTAGAGCTACAGATGCAGAGTTCAAAATTGAAAATACAAAAGAACTTCAAAAAGTTACAATGATTGATAAAATCGTTGATATGACTAAAAAGAATTTTGCAGGAGAAGAAGTTGAAGGTGCTAAAATGCAAGTGCTTGATAAAGAAGGAAATATTGTTGATGAATGGATTTCTGGAAAAGAAGCACACAAAATTAGTAATTTAATTGAAGGTGAAAAATATATTTTACACGAAGAAACTGCTCCAGAGGGTTATGTTCTTGCAACAAATATCGAATTTGAAGTTACATTAGAAAAAGACACACAACACGAGGAGATGATTGATAAAATCGTAAATATGTCAAAAACAGATATTGGTGGAGAAGAAATAGAAGGAGCCAAAATCCAAGTATTTGATAAAAATAATGAATTAGTAGATGAATGGGAATCTGGAAAAGAGCCACACATCATCAAAAACCTAGTAGAAAATGAAACATATACACTTCACGAAGAAATTACTCCAGAAGGCTATGTAAAAGCAACAGATGTCACATTCACAGTAACATTAGATAAAGCGACACAATGCGAAGCTATGATTGATAAAGTTGTTGAGATAACGAAAACAGATTTAACAAATGGTAAAGAGCTTGAAGGAGCTGAATTGACTGTTACAGATGAAGAAGGAAATGTAATTGATGAGTGGATTTCTGGCAAAGAATCTCATATAGTTATTGGACTAGAAGAAGGCAAGAAATACACATTGATAGAAAAAACTGCTCCTTATGGATACGAAATTGCAGAGTCTATTGAATTTGAGGTTTCTTTAGACAAGGACACTCAAATAATAGAAATGAAAGATATGCCTATTTTTTCCTCTGTTAGAGTTGAAAAATTAGATAAAGACACAAAAGAACATATCAAATCAAATAAGTTTGTGTTTGGAATTTATGAGGATGAGGCTTGTACTAAACTTATAAAAGAAGCAGGTGCAGATGAATATGAAGGTACTGCATTATTTGATGAACTTCGTTATGGAACATATTATATTAAAGAAATCAAAGCACCTACAGGATATAGATTATCAGACCAAGTTGTTAAAATAGAAATTAGCGATAAAGGTGTTTTTGCAGATGGTATATCACTAGAAGAAAAAGATGGAATATACAGTTTTGAATATTTCAATTCTTTACTTCCAAAAATCCAAACAGGCAATGAAACAAACTACATTTTATTAGGTAGTTTAGCAGCAATTTCTTTACTAGGAATAGTTGGAGGAATTATAGTATTAAGAAAAAAACACAATGAAAAATAATTTGAGTGGGTAAAACTCCCACTCTTTTTTCATTTGTGAGAAAAGAGGAAATTATGATAGAAAGTAATATAATTTACAACTTTGAAGATTTTAGAACTTTAGTATCATCAAAAGCAAAAGAAGGTAGTTATTATTTATTATATGATGATTTATATTTTGAAAAAATAGATAAAAACACAATGATAACTCGAGAGGCATATACAGTTGCAGGAAGATATACAAAATCATTCAATATAATAAAATATATAAGTTTCAAAGTAAAAGATGACTATACAACAAAAGAAATCGCTGAATTTATTGAACTATTAAGAAAACATACAACTATTCTCCTTACAATATTCAATCCTAAAAAGAAGGATTGTTTTTTATTGTTTATTAGTAACAAAGAGGATTCTCAATTAGAAAGAGAAATAAAGAATTTACTAGAAATGGAGGAATAGAAGATGAAAATAAAAATAAGAATGATTTTATCAAAAAGAGGCTATAAGATACTAATGAAAGTTCTAGATTATTATCAAAATGAGAAATTGACCAGTAGTATAGTTAATAGTAATACTTGTACTTTTTATGGAAATATAGCATTTTTTAAATGGGATAATCCAAAAGAATATAAGTTCATTCAAAGTTTGATAACAGTTGTTATGGCACATAGAGTTACTTATAGAGTATGTGTTATAGAAGATGAACATATACAATTATCACAATATACAGAACCAAAGGACAGAAGAAAAGAAATTCCTATGCCTCAAATAAGTTGTAGAGTCAAAGATGAAGAAACAATAAAACAGTTGAGTAAATTTCAAAAAAATACAAAAATTGGAGGTGTCACAGATGGGATATAGATCTGATATAAGAATTGTAACAAGTAAAAAAGGATATGAAGTATTAAAAGAATTTGTAAAAAAATATTTAGAAGAAAAGGATTTAGATACAAAAGAATATAATTTATTAGAATGTTTAGAAGTAAAAGCAGAAGATAAAGAGCAAATTTATTTTGGATGGAATAGCATTAAATGGTATGATGGTTGTGAAGGGTATGAAGATGTAGATGCAATAGTACAAGGAATAGACCATTTAGGAGAAAATGAGTATTCATATAGATATATGATAATTGGTGAAAGTTATGATGATATTGAAGAACAATACTATGATGGAGAAAAAGATAATAATATAAATTTAGAATATCCAAGTATGATAAGAGAATTTGATGATGATTATGTGAAAAGTTTGTTAGAAGATAAACAAAAAGATGCTCCAGAAGAAAACAAGGAAGAAATTAATATATGAGTGTTTATGATGAAATATTATCAAGTTCTAGCATAGTTAATGTGCTTGAATATTATGGATTAAAAGTAAATAAAAACAAATGCACTTGTCCTTTTCATAACGATAGTCATCCTTCTATGATGGTAAATATCAATAAAGGTATTGCAAAGTGTTTTGCTTGTGGTTCTGGAGGAAATGCAATATCATTCATACAAAAATATGAAAGTGAAATTAATCATAACTCTATAACTACAGTTGAAGCAATGCAAAAAGCAATAGATATACAACATCTAAATATAGTTATTCCACAAAATAGTAACATACCACTAACAGAAGAACAAAAGAAAAAACAAGTATTATCTAACATATTAAAAGATGCAATTACTATTTGTGAAAATAATATAAATACTAAAAATGTTGATAGCGAAAGAACATTAGAATATCTAAAAAGCAGAAACTTATCAACACAAATAATCAATAATTTTCATATAGGATTTAATCCTAGTTATAACAATATTACAAATGAATTATTATCAAAATATAATATGAAAGATTTGATAAAAGTAGGTATAGCAAAAGAAAGCAAAAATGAATATATTGATATATTTAGTCAAAGAATAATGATTCCAATATTTGATGAATATGGAAATCCAGTTGGATTTGGAGCAAGAGTATTAGATAGTAATTCAAAACCTAAATATATAAACACAATGGCTACTACTTTATTCAATAAAAGTGAAATATTATTTAATTATCATAAGGCAAAATCTTTTGCTAGAGATTATGAAATGATTGTTGTTGAAGGATATATGGATGTTATTAGTAGCAATGCGATAGGCTTTCCTAATACTGTAGGAATAATGGGAACAGCATTAACAAAAGAACAAATTGAATTATTAAAAAAATTGAAATGTGAAATTACTCTTTCTCTTGATAATGATGAAGCTGGGAAAAATGCTATGATTAGAATAATACCAGATTTATTAAATGAAGGATTAGAAGTAAATGTATTAGATGTTTCAAAATTAGATAATAAATATAAGGATTTTGGTGATTTACAAGTAGCTAATGTAAAGAAAGAGGATATTTATAAAACAAAGGTATCAGCCTTTATTTTTTTGCTTGAAAATAAGTATTTGCGAGATAAAAAGTTAAGTGTTGATAATATCTATGCTAGTTATAAAAATATGAAAAAAGATAATTTAATTAAAGATACAAAAGATGTAGCTAGATTTAAAGAATATATGCTAGACCGTACAAATTTTACAAGTGAGGAGGTTGAAAATATTATTATGCCTAAAAAAATTGAACAGTTATCTAGAGTAGAAAAATATAAAGGATTCTATTTCTATCATTTTATAATGAACCATTTAAAAAAATATGCAGTAGATCATCAAGATAGAATTTTACAAAAATATCTTGAAACTAACGCATTGAGTGAAGAAATTATTGAAAAAACATTAAATAATGAAAATTACTTAAAAGATAACGAAAACACAATAGATATTAAGAGATATGTGAATGAATATATCTATACTTCCGAAGATTATATAAAATTTAAGGAAGATAAATCATTTATATTAGAAAAACTCTTGAATAATGTAAAAAGTTATGATGCAGATGGGAATGTAGTCAATATAAAACTAACAATAGAACAGAAAAATATTGTACTAAAACAATATGCAAAAAGTTTTGATTCTAGCATTAGAGAATTAATTGAAAATAGTCCAGATGAATATGAAGAACTATTCGTTGCTAATAATTCGACACAATTTGCGAAGTTGTTTCCTAAAAGTTACATTGAAACAATGAAAGAACAAGCAATAGATAGATTCAAAAATGAAAATGTTATGGAAGCAGTAAGATATGCTTTGGCTTATCCAGAAAGTATGAAATCTGATTTAAGTAGTAGGTTTGTAAATAATAATAAATATAAAACTTTGCTTGTTTTCAATAACAATAAAAACATTTTAGGATTAACTCCAGAAAATGTAATTAAAGAAGAAAGAGAAGAAATACAGAAGGAAGTAGAAAAAACAAAGCCAAAGGTACAGGATGAAGTTCAAAAGACAGAAGATGCAGTATCAAGAAATAGCAATATGTCTATATTTATAAAAACATCTGGAAACGAAAAGGAAACCTTTAATGGTATTTACTTGCCTATTGATAGTGGCACACAAATATTTATTCCTAAACAATTATATAGGAAAGAGGATGATAAACTACAGATATTAAGTTCACGTTCAAATTCTGCAAGAATGAGTGAATATTCAATAGATGAAAATAAAAAAACAAAAGAATGGAAGTCTAGATTAACTTTAGATGAGTTTTATCATAAGTATTTTAATCTATATGAAATTTCAATGGAAAAAGAGGTGATTCCAAGTGCAAGCTACTAATAAAAGTGATGCAGCCCAAGTCTATGAACAAGCAGAGAGAGCAACTAAAGTTGGAATAAAAGATACATTTAAGTATATGTTAAAACCTTTCTCAATATTTATTTATCATCATTTTGTTGAAGGAATAAAAGCAGTACAAAAGGATGGACCAACCAAAGAGTTAGAGAAAATAACTAATTTATCTTATGATGAAACTATAAGAGTTATGGAGAAATGTCAAAAAGATGGAATTAGAGTTGTTGCAAGTGAGAGAAAACTATCAACAAAAGATAATGAATTTGGTAAAAATAAATCTTTATTTCGACAAAGAAGAATAACAAGATATGCTAGAAGAATAAAAAATATGAGTAATTTCAAAGTACATTTTCCTAGAGTGGCAAAATTATTACATATCAATAAATTTATTAATATGAATGAAGAAAAGCAAATTAAACAAGTAGAGAGTCATCAAAGCAAAAGATATAATATTTATTTTAATAAGTCTAAACAAAGCTATATGGGTGAAAGAATAGCAGATTTAATAGAATACAGAACAAAAATATCGAAAGACTTATTTGATGAAGTTACACAAAATGCAATAGAAAAAGCAAAAGAGGAAGGTGGATTGACATTAAATGCTCAACAATTAAAAGACTTATCTAATAAATTTAATTTACACGAAATAGGTGAAGTAGAAATCGAAGAATTTAAGAAAGATTATTGTATTCATTCGATTCCATTTTCTGCTTTTATGAATATCCAAGATGAATTAGATGCAGTAGAAATTCCGTATGGATTGCGAATCATAGAAAATGAAGAAGATGATAAGCAAATTGCTAATATTTACTTTGAAAATAAACATTTGGAAAGATATTCAGAACTTGGATTTAATAATGTAGGTCAAATTAGAGTTTATGGATCAGATAATAAAAATTTACAATGGAACATCAATTCACAAGATGAGATTATATCATTTAAAACACAGGTAGGAGAGCAAGAAAAAGAAACATATTCAAAATTAAGTGGAAAAAACTATGTTATGAAAAGAAATGAAAATGAATGTATTTGGACTGTTTTAAAACAAGATGTAAAGGACCTAGCAGAAAAGGAAAAAAAAAGAAATGTAGTAAATGAAGATTTAGAAAACCACAATATCTTTGAAAAATTAGAGAAAGAAATCGCTAATTCTCCTACAATTACAGAAGATAAAAATATTGAAATCAATTTAACTGATGAAAAAGAAGTAGGTGAATAGAATGGAAAATTTACACGAAAAGGCATATTTTAATATAGGAAATAGTGAATATTATGAAGGGTATTATATAAAGGAAAATCGTTGGAATGGATGGGCTAGACCATATTTTGAAAAATGTATAGCAGAATTATTCGTAAACAACTTTTCTACAAATGACTTTCAAATTGTTTATGATAAATATACAGATTGCTATATTTGTAAAACATTAGAAAATGGTAAAGTAATTCAAACAGATATAGCAGAGAAAAAAGTTATAGATACAAAGAATGGTGCCAAAGAAGTATATGATTTTGGTTCTATTGGCTGGACTTGGTATGATTATACTCTTGAAGAAATAAAAAGTAGAGAGGATATTCATATAATTACTCCAGATAAACTTATAGATGAACATTCTATAAATCTAGATTATTAAATAAGGTAGGTGATGTATATATGCTGGTGAAAAGAAATAAAAAGAGTTCAAAAGTCATATTTGTGATAGTTTTTGCAATTATATTTTATTATATGTTAAGAGTAACAACTCTTGTATCAAGTAATGGTGGAAATTGGTCTTTAGATTATTTTACTATTGCTTTGAATGAATTATATAAAATAAACACTCCTATAGATTTTTCAAGAAATAATTTTCTTGTGTCTATAGGGGTGTCTTTTTTTGTTTTAATGTTTTATGAAACTTATAAAATGCAAAGTAAGAAAAATTTACAAGAAAATACTTATGGTTCAGCAGAGTGGAGAACTGCAAATGATATAAAAGATAAAAGAGATAAAGAATTTGAGAATAATATGATTTTAACACAAACAGAGTTAATTTCAAAAAATATGAAAGTAAGCAAAATGAACAGGCATGTTATTTTAATAGGTAGGCCTGGAAGTGGAAAGTCGAGGTATTATTTCAAACCTAATATTTTAAGTAGCAATGGCACAATAATTGTAACTGATCCTAAAGGGGAGCTACTTCGAGATTGTGGTTATTCATTGAAGAAAAAGGGATATACAATAAAAGTTCTTAATCTTGATGATAAATCTTGTTCAGACTGCTACAATCCGCTTATGTATATAAAAGAAAATCATAATAACATTGGTCACTATGATGAAGAACATCCAATCCAAGAGGATGATGTAATGAGTCTAATAAATACCTTAATGGCAAATACTAAAAGTGATAATATACAAAATACTTCTGGAGATCCGTTTTGGGAAAAGGCTGAAATGATATATCTTCAAGCATTATTTTATTATACACTTCGCCATTATGATAAAGCACATCAAAATTTTACAACAATTTTGAATCTAATTAGATTATCAAATCCAGATTCTACAGGTGTTTCAAATTTAGATAGACTTTTTGATGCTTGGGCAAAAGAAGAACCAGAGGCAATTCGGTGTAAAACAATATAAGCATTTTAAAGTAGCAGCATCTGCACCCAAAATGATGTCGACCATTATAATGGTCGCTACTGCACGATTAGCTTCATTTAACATTAAAGAAATTGCAAATATGACTAATACTGACACAATGGAACTTAACAGAATAGGTATGCCTTTAGAGGATGATTCACCATTATTAAAACAAATCAATAGTGAATCTAATAGGCATATTGGCAATGGTAAAATTGCATATTTCATAATAACAAAACCTAGCAATAATACTTTCAACTATTTGGCTAGTATTTTTTATACACAAATTTTTGAAATAATAGATGAAAATGCAAAATTATGTAATGGAAGTTTAGCAACACCAGTAGAAATCTATATGGATGAATGGTCACAACTTCGGAGAAATACCAAGGTTTGTTGAAGAACTTGCATATCTTCGAGGACTAAATGTAGGAATTACTGTAGGTTTACAATCGTTAAGTCAATTAAAACAAAAATATAAGGATAGTTGGGAATCTGTTTTAGACTGTTGTGATAGCACATTATTCTTGGGAGGAATGAGTAAAGAAACATTAGAATATTTAGTAGCTTTGCTAGGTAAAAAGACTTGGTACAAGAAGTCATCTGGAAGAACTTATGCAAGACAAGGTTCGACTTCAACCAACTGGGATGTAGTTCGGTAGAGAACTTGCAACTCTAGATGAACTATCAAAGATGCCAAGTGGTAATTGTGTATTATTTTTAGCAGGTATAGGAGCTTTTTATTCTAAACTATATAACTTGAAAGAGCATCCAAACTATTCAGAATTATATGAGCCACGAGAACACAATGCTCAAAAACTATATAATCATAAAAAAGAATTGCAATATGGGGAAAATGCAGATTACAAGATGTTATGTGATTCTGGATTGTCATTTGCAATTCCTATTGAAAAACCAGAGATAAAAGAGGTTGATAAAGATGATATAAAAGCACTTATGAAAAATGGAGTAGTCCAATTTGAGGATTTAGTAATAAAAAAATAATTAAATAGCAAAAAGAGATAAATCTTGAAATTGGATTACTTTGCCAATTAAAAGGGATTTATCTCTTTTTAATTGGAGGTAAAAAATTATGAGAAAAATAAAAAATTTATTTAGAAAATTAAAAGAAAAATTTACTGTTATTGGAACAACTGCAATGGGAACTATGATTCTTGCAGAATCAAGAGTTCTTGCAGCATCAAATACTGATTCGATTGATGGATTTATAAACTTTGCTTGTGATTGGTTAACCAAAATAGGTGGAGTGATTGCACTTGTAGGTCGGAGTAATGTTTGCATTGGGATGGCAAAGAGAAGATGCAGAGGGAAAGAGTAGAGGACTTATGACTCTTATGGCTGGATTTATGCTTGTTGCAATCGCACAATCAAAAGGTATATTTGGATTATAAAAGGAGGAAAGGTAATTGGATGGAATTATAAGGATTCTATATAGTTTCAAATTTACAGTCTTTGGAGTTGACATAGATAGTGGAAATTTGATTGGTACAGTGGAAAAACTAACAAATTTCTCTAATGTAAAGGGGATAAATATATGGTCTATTGGAAAAACAGTAAATGATGTTATTGTTCCGATAGCATTGAGCCTTTTAATCCTTTTCTTTATGATCAACTTGATAAAAAAATCAATGGAAGTTGAAAGAATCAGTTGGGAACGACTTGCAATGAGTTTCGTTTCTTTTCTTTTGCTTAAATACTTCATACAAAATGGATACGATTTCTTATCAAGTATTATGAATATAACAAATGACATTTTTGTTAATATTACACAAGCCATAAGTAATAGTAATTCTTCAATAAATATAGCAGATACTTTAATCAACGCTGTTCCAGATGGATTTGTTGATAGCATAATGACTTATGGTTTGTATTTAATACTCTTTATTCCATTTATGACAACGATAGTGCAGATTTTGACACAAATATTCTTACGAGTAGTAAAATTGATACTTTGTTTTGCTTTCTCGCCAATACCAATAGCACTCGCTGCTGATGATGAGGGGAGAGGCAAAGCAATTCAGTATTTTCTTTTTGCAGCAAGTGTTGGAATAGAGGCAGTAATTATATATTTGGCAACAAATATATATTCGATTGGACTTGCAGGATTAAGTAGTACAGTTGGTTCGACAAATGCAATATCAACGATAGTTGCATTACTATTCTTAAATGGGATGTATCTAGCAATTATACAATATGCAAGTCAATTTGCAGAGAAGCTAACGGGAGGTCATTAAGTATGGATAATATAGAAATTACAGTTTTTGATGAGATAAAGGATTATAAAGAAAAAATATATTTTTTTAATATTAGACAATGGATATTTGCAATATTGATTATAGCCACAGTTGTTCCTACTTATTTAATCTTAAAAAGTAAAATTGGAGAAGAAATAACAAGTTATATTATCATTGCAATAGCAGGAATATTAGGATTTATAGGATTTGTGAAAATACACGAATTACCAGCAGAACAAATTATGCCTTACTGGTTTAGACATTATATGCTTTTTGCAAAACCAATTCATTATATGACTGATGAGGAATATAAGATTCAACATCAAAAGAAAAACAAACAGAAAACACTACCAAAAGAAGAAGCACCAAGTTCAAAGTCTGAAATTAAAAGAATAAAAATGGAACAAAAACAAGCCAAGATACTAGAAAAGGCTAGAAAAAAATATGGAATAAATCCAGAAGGCTCTAAAAATATAGAAACTATAAAAGAAGTAAAACAAGAAAAAATAGATGAAGTAGAAGAAATTAAAGAAACTAATACTTCAAGTAATAATGAATTATCAGAAAAATTATCAAAGCTATCAAAAGAGCAACAAGAGGCTCTTTTAAAGCTGTTAGAGAGGTAATGCAAATGAATTTAAGTGAATGGGAAAAATCATTATTAGAATATTACTTAAATAATCATAATGCTAAATGGATGAAAGTTTATAATAACAAACATCCTATTTTAGAAACTAGAGTAGTATTTTACACAATATTCAAAAGAAAAGTAAAAAAACAACCATATTGTGGAGAGTTAACCTACACAGGAATGTTCAAAAAATTAGTTGAAGGAGATTGGTATTTTATTCCCAATCTCCTTCACAAGTAAAAGGAGGAAAACATTGAAAAAGGTAAAAGAAAAAAAGAATGAAAAGAAATCCGAAAAAGAATCTATCTTTTCAAAAATAATAAAAAAATATCAGAAGCATAAAGTAGCAAAACCTAAAACTACTTCTCAAATGATACATACATTTTTTAAAGATTTTAATGAAAAAAATTCAATAATCCAACTAGATGATACACATTTTTCAGTTTGTTTTGAGTATCAAGACATTTCATTTGCAAAGGCAAACTATGAAGAACAAGAGAATATCTTTCTAAAATGGGTTGAATTTCTACATTCATTTAATTATAACGATCACATACAAGTAGTTTGTTTTGGAACACCAGTAAAAACTAATGATTATAAGCAAAAATTTATATATAATGAAAATTGTATAAATGAAAATGAATCTAAAATCGCAAATGAATTTAATAGTCTTATAGAGCTAGCAATAGGAGATAAAGAAGAAATTTTATGTGAGAAAAGACAAGTAGTTATTACAACAAAAGCAGAAAATATGAAAGAAGCACAAGATATATTTCTTCAATATCAATTAAGAACAGAAGAAAAATTTAAGGAATTAAAATCAAAAATAACAAGAGTAAATATAGTGGAAAGAATGGCAACATTATATAATATATTTCATAATGAACTTGCAGAAGAAAATGGAATTGATAATTTTATTAAATATGCAATAGATAATAAATTAAGTGTATATGATGTCATTGCTCCAAAAGAAGATGTTTCATTTAGAGAAAAGAATTATATAAAAGTAGGAGAAAGTAAATATATTCGTGTGTTATATGTTAGCAAATTGCCAAAATCAGTAACACCTAGATTTTATAATAGAATAACAACAATAACAAATTATAATATAATTACTACATTAAATATTACACCTACAGATCCTGCAAAAGTTATAAAAATGGTCAATAAAAAAATCTCTGGAATGAAAACAGAGAGATTAGAAAAAATTAAAAAAGCCAATAAGAACAATTATAGTTATGAGGCTGTGTTGGATGAAAAACTAGAAGATGCAATAAGTGATGCACAAGATTTGCGAGATGCACTTCAAAAGAAAAAACAAAAGTTATTTACTAATAATTTTCTTATATGTATTCAAGCAAATTCTCTTGAAGAATTAAACAAAGCAACAAAATTAGTAAAGAGTATAGGAAATGAATATTTAATTACTCTGTATAACCTAGATTGGCAACAATTAGAAGGATTACAAAATTGCCTTCCATTTGGTTGGAATAATCTACAGATACAACGCTCATTAACTTCGGAATCTACTGCTACCAATGTTCCTTTCAATACCAAGGACTTGATGCACGAGGATTCTATTTTTTATGGAATAAATCTTGTTTCTAAAAATCCAGTATTTTGTGATAGAAAGAAATTACTAAATGGAAATGGATGCGTTTTAGCAACAAGTCGGAGCAGGAAAATCATTTTCAATAAAACTCTTAATAGAACAAGTATTATTACGATACCCAGAAGATGAGATTTGTGTAATAGATCCCCAACGGAGAATATTATCCACTAATTAAGGCATTTGGAGGACAAGCATTGAATATAAGTACGAATACAGATACACATATAAATCCATTTGATAGTTCTTTGCAATATACAAAAGATTATAAAGATGGAATAAAGGAAAAGTCAGAGTTTGTACTTGCTTTTATTGAATCTATTGTAAATGGGTTATCTGGAGAACAAAAAACTCTTATAGATCGTTGTACGAATAATATTTATGAAGAATATCAACTCCATAATTTTAGTGAAGAATATGAGCCAGACTTTAAGAAATTTTATGATGAATTATTAAAACAACCAGAAAAGGAGGCACAAAATTTAGCACTTATTATTGAAAGATATGTTGTAGGAGGAATGGATATTTTCGCCCAAAAAACAAATATAGAAATAAAAAATCGTTTTATTACATTTGATATATCAGAACTGCCACCGAGCATACAAACCACAGGCTATCTAGTTGTACTAGACCATATTGTAAATAGACTACATAGAAATAAAGCACTAGGCAAACATACCTGGATATTTATAGATGAATTTCATATTTTACTTGCAAATAAGTTCTCTAGTGAATATATTGCAAAAATCTATAAAACTGGAAGAAAAGAAAATGCAATTCCGACCATCATTACACAGAATATCGCAGATGTAATCAAAAATGAAGATGGTTGTAAGATATTATCAAACTCTGAATTTGCTATGATTTTGAAACAAAAGCCTTTAGATTTACCACCAATTTGTAAGATTTTTGATATTAGTGATGAGGAAGCAAGATATGTAACAGATTCGCCATCACGGACAAGGTATTATTGTCTATGGAGAGGATAAAGTTATATTTAGAAATCAAGTATCAAAAGATTCATATATTTATGAATTAAACCAAACATCAAATATGCAAGTGAACAGAGGGTAGATTATGGCAAATGAAAATAATAAAGAAGTAGCAAATTCTCTAAACAAATATAATGAATATAAAAATAAAGGAAAAAATCTTATTTTAGATAGTGCAGAAGGTATAAATAAATGGTATGCAGAGCAATTAAATAAGATAACTGAAAGTGATATTGATAATTCTAGAATTGAAACTGGATTTGATAATGAAGTACAAGAAAAAGATGAAAATGCAAATAATGAAAAACAAATATCAACTAAAGTAAAGCAATATAATGAACTTCAAACAAATAAGAGTGATAATAAAAAAATAATAAAGCCAAATAGGATTCAAACTGTAGCAAAAGAAGATACTGATATTGTTGATTATAATGCTACATTAAATAAAAAACTAAAAAGGTCAAAACGAATTTCAACCATAATAAAAGGTACAAAGATGATAAACAATTCTACACAAAAAATGATTAGGACAGGTATAGATATAAGTGCAGGACTAAATGAAAATGGAACAACTGCTTTTAAAGGAACATCAAGTAGAATTATGACCAAACCTATAAAAAAGGTTGCAAACAAGGTAACGAAAAAAATAACTAAAAAGACTGTTAAATATACTAAAAAGGTAGGAAAGAAAATAGGTAAAAAGATAATTGCTAAAACTACTAATGTGATGATTAAAATAATGAAACTAATAGTAAAGTTAGTAGAAAGTGCAGTAAAACTTATTTTATCTATGTTACCTCAAATTGCACCAATTCTTATTATAATATTTGTTATAGCAGCATTTTGTAATTTCTTTGGTATTGGAATGAGTGAAGATACAAGAAAAGAATATGAAACATATATGATAAATACACAGAGTGAATATGATAAAACTACTGTTGAGTTCTACAATTCTGGAAAGGTAGTAGATGGAACTATTGAAGGAAAAGGAATGATAAATTGGAAAGCACCTCTTTCAATAGTGCAAATGCTTAATGGCGATTTGACTTTTGATAATGCAGAAAAAGAATTGTTAGGAAAATTTAAAGATGCAGGTTTATATGAAAAAATAGAAGATGTGACATATACCTATGAAAAAGAGGTTGAAACACCTAATAGAGATGGAACAGTAACTAAAACAAAAGTAACAGTTACAGAAACTAAAAAGGTTGTTACCAATCCATCACTAAATTCTTATATTGACTGGTGTAATAATAATTTTAGTGTGATAAACAATTACAAGAAAAAGAAAAAGGTAAAATATGATTCTCATCAAACTAGATTTACAGATAGTGAAGTAGAACAAATAAAGTTACTATATAATTCTAATTCATTTTTTGATTTATTTAGTGCAAATTTTCAATCTACCTATGCTTATCTAAATGTAAATATTGGAGATGAACAAATTAAAAAAATATATGATGAGTTCTTAAAAAATGCAGGTAAGAGATATTTGATGGATCATAGTAATTTGAAATATGATACTTGTATGGATTATTATGACTGTTCATCTTGGGTAATACATTGTTTGGCTCACACAGGCATAAAGCAAATTCCAAACACAGGAGCAGAAGGAATATATAGATACCATTGTTCTCCAATATCAGTTGAGGATAGACAAGCAGGAGATTTAATATTCTTAAAGAATACTTATGGTAATTTTCCAACAGAGGGAGTTGAAAGCATAACACATATTGGTATATATATGGGAGAATTAACAATCAATGGACAAACTGCTGAATGGGTGATAGACACAGGAGGCAATCCATCTGGAGTCAGAATTAGAAAATATAAAGATGGTTGGTGGAATGGTTCACATTTCTATGGATTTGCAAGACTAAAACAATAGAGGCGATATATTTTGAAAAAGTTATTAAGGATGTTTTTATTAATTTTATTTATAGCAACTATGTTGTTTATAACAATATGTTTTGAAGATTTTAGAGTGAAAATGGGTATTGTAATTTTTATGTACTCATTTTCTTTTTTTATAATAATTAAATTTCGGAGGTGATAGTAATGAATGTTGATATTATTGAGAAACCTAAAAAGAATATTGATGAAAATATAAAAGTTAGTTCTCCTATGGATGTTCTAAAGTTAAAAGATGTTCAAGAAATTAGAAATGGGATTCGAGAACATCTTTTATTTATTGGATTAGACAATAGAAATAATGTTAGAAATATTACTTTATTAGGAATTGGAACTTCTTGTAATGTGGTAATAGACACAAAAGAAATTATAAGAACTGCACTTTATTCTGCGAGTAATAAAGTTATTTTAGTACACAATCATCCTTCAAATAATTTAGAACCTAGTAAGGATGACTTTCACTTAACAAATGTAACGAATGAAATGTTAAAAGTATTTAATATAAAACTCCAAGATCATATTATTGTTACTGAAAAAGACCATATTAGTATGGATAAAATACAAAAAATTAGTAAACAAAGAGAAATAAAATCTATAAGTAATATGAAGAAAGGATTACTATTAGAAGAAAATCAAAGATTAAAACAACAAATTTATGAATTACAACAAAAAATGCAAATTGAATCTAGTTTGAAAGTGATTTCTGCTGAATATGTTGGAAATTATAATGATACTACTGTTTATAATGTAGAGATTGAAATAAAAGGTAATAGAGAGTATGTAACTGTAGAAAGAAGTTGGATAGACAGAGAAGGAAAACACAAATGGGAAGTATTTTCAAATTTGGCATTAACAGATGAAGAAATAGATAATATCATTCAAATTGTTTCTAAAGATCCTCCTAAAATGTTGTTAGATGAACCATTAAAAATATATAGTCAAGATTTAGAAGATAGTGTAGAAGAAACAATTACGAATATATCTGATTTAGATAATGAAAATGCTTTTACAGTTGCTAGAGTAATGGAAAATGGAAAATGTGTGGAACTTCATTACAATAATGGAGAGGCATATCTTGAATATGGAATCAGAATAACAGATGATGTGTGGGAAAATGAAATAACCCGAGATGTTAGGTGGTTTAACTTAAATTTAACAGATAATCAAGTCATAGAATATCTAAATAAAGAATTTGATAATTACTATTTGAGTGAAAAAGATAAAGAACTTGAATATTAGGAAGGTGCAATATGGATAACACGATACAAATGAATCTATTTGAATATTTTTTTGATGAAGAAAAATTTTCAATGCAAGAAGCAACAAATCTTGTCAAAAATATTAAGAATATGCAAGTAAATAACGAATCAATTAGGGCTCGTATTTATGAGGGAGTAGAAAAAGGTATCTTTACTAAAATTTCAAGAGGAGTTTATAAGGTAACAAGCCAAATAGAAGGAATAGAAAATACTTGTTTACTTATAAAAGGAGATGGTAGAGATTTAAGTATGATAAAAGATAAAAGCATTGATGGAATTATTACAGACCACCCATACAATTTGCAAAAGGCTTTGACTGGAGGCAACAGAAAATTTGCTACATTTGAATTATTTAGATATGAAAGTAATGATTTTAGGGAAAAGCAGAGAGTATTGAAAGATGGTGCATTTCTTGTTGAATTTTTACCAGAGGAATCCGAAGTTAATTTTGATTACTTATATGAAATTAAGAAAATGGCACAAGAAAGTGGTTTCAAATATTTTGCTAAAGTTGCCTGGAAAAAAGGTAATTTCGTTTCTAATACTGGAAGAAAAAGTAAGAATGTTGAAGATGTTATGATATTTAGCAATGGTGAACCTAGAAGTCTAAAATTAGATGCAAAGAAAAATCTAGCAATAGCAAAAGAAAATAATTTAGATGTGAAGGGAAAATCATCTTATGAAGTTAGAGATATGCTGCAAGAAAATAATCTTGATGTTTACTATATGAAAGGTACAAATGGTATGTTACCAACTGTATTTGATTATCAACCTAAAAATACAAGAGATAAGGTTATGGAGGCAGAGAAACCAGTAAAATTGATAGAAGAAATAATTGAATATATTTCAAAACCTTATGAAACTTTATTGGATCAGTATGCAGGAAGTGGAAATTTTGTTGTGGCCTGTTACAATAAAAATAGAAATAGTATTGCGATTGAGAAGGATAATGAAATGTTTGAAAAGATGAAAGATAATATTGAAAAGAATTTAAAAGTCGAATTTGAGGAAATGGACTATGAATACTAATTGCTAAATAAAGTTCTTTATGGTATAATTATCTCGACTAATAGTAATTTGTAAAGGAGGTATTTATGGGAATAGAACATTCGCAAAATTATTTACATAGTAAACAACTTGTAGCGACTTTGTTATCAAAGAGTAATATTTGTAACGACGATATTATAATTGAGATAGGTCCTGGAAAAGGAATTATTACCATTGAACTTGCAAAAAAAAGCAAGCAAGTTATAGCAATAGAGTTTGATGCGAAATTAGCGAAAACTTTATCTGAAAAGTATAAAGAATCTAAAAAAGTTCAAATAATAGAGATGGATTTTTTAAAATATAAAATATCAGTAAAAGAACCATATAAAGTATGTGCAAATATTCCATTTAACATAACTGCTGATATTGTGAAAAAGGTATTTGAAGCCGATAATCCTCCTGAAGATATATATTTCATAATGCAGTATGAGGCTTTTCTCAGGTATTCTGGACAGCCCTTTTATAACGAAAGTTTGAGGTCTCTTTTATACAAACCTTGGTTTTCCGCTGAATTGATTTATGAGTTTAAACCATCAGATTTTTATCCTGTGCCAAATGCACGAATATGTTTTGCTCACTTTCAAAGAAAAACATCTGCTGATGTTGAGGATGCGATAGACTATAGAAATTTTCTGTCATATATATTTTTAGCATCTGGAAATACTTTCAAAGATAAAACAAAAAAATTGTTTACTTATGAGCAACAAAAACGCATTTGCAAGTTTTTAAAAATTAAATTAGAGTCAACGCTTACTGAAATCTCATACGATGGATGGCTGTACCTATATGATGTTTTTCTTAAATTTGTTTCCAACGAAAAAAAAGCTATTATATTAAATGCTGAACAAGACATGAAAAACAATCAAAACAAGATTCAAAAAAAACATCGAAATCGTAATCATGGTTATTGGAAATTTGAAGCTAAGCGCCAAAAAAAATTAAAATTTGAAAATGGAAAATAAGAATTTTATCAGTAGCTATATTTCAAATTTCTATATTATTAGCAATAGTGTAAACAAAAAAGTTGACAGAAAAAAGTAATAAGTAAATCATAAATTACAATTTGTTAAGTAGTTGATGATATGGATAAGTATTTAGAAATCAAAAAGATTTTTGTACTGTTTAGATGTGATTATGATAGAGAAAGGATGCTAATACAATTTGGTCTGTAAGCTATGATATTAAAAATAATAGCATTTATAGGATTGATGGAAATCCAAAAAGGAAAAAATATAAAATAGATACAAGGTTAAATTTAAAGAATAATTTTATGTTTAAGGTAAATCTAAGGCAATAGAAAATTTACTTTTTTCTGTTATAATATAAGTAATAATAATTTTAAAAGTGAGTTGATATGAAAATGAGAACAGAGAAACAAATATATGATACTATACTTAATTTTGCTAAAGCAGATGATAGAATTAGGGTGGTTACTTTAGAAGGTTCAAGAACAAATATTAATATTATACCAGATGATTTTCAAGATTATGATATTACTTTTTTTGTCACAGACATGCAGAGTTTTATTAATAGTGATGAGTGGCTTAATGTTTTTGGAGAGAGACTTATTATGCAAAAACCCGAGGATATGGAATTGTTTCCAAAAGAAGAAAAAGGGTATTCATATCTTATGTTATTTTGGGACGGAGTTAAAATAGATTTGACATTATTGCCATTAGAAGTTTTAGATGAATATTTTACTTGGGATAAATTAGTAAAATTATTATTAGATAAGGATAATCGTGTTACTAATATACCAGTACCTACAGATGAAGATTATTATATAGAACATCCGACAGCACGTTCTTTTGATGATTGCTGTAATGAATTTTGGAATACTGTAACATATGTAGTGAAAGGATTATGTCGAAAGGAAATTTTATTTGCAATCGACCATTTAAATAATATTGTGCGTATGGAATTACTGCGAATGATTTCATGGAAGGTTGGAATAGAGCAAGGTTATAGTTTTAGTCTAGGAAAAAACTATAAATTTTTAGAACGATATATTTCACCTGAATTATGGAAGAAAATTCTTGCTACATATAATATGGGGTCATATACAGAAATGTGGAAATCTTTAGAATTATGTATGGGAATTTTTAGAATGGTATCAAAAGAAGTGGCACAATGTTTAAATTATTTATATCCAGATTATGATAAAAATATTAGTAATTATGTTATAAGACAAAAAGAAAAATATCAAAGATAAAACATTTCTAACATTTGATGATAAAATAATTGGATATCAAAATTATAAAGAGGGCAACAAATTACAATTTGCTTATTAAATAAAAATGTAATAATAAGACTTATTTTTATAGAAATAATAAATGTAAAAAAGAGGGGAATAATTTTTGGAAGAAATACTATATTATCAAATAACACCAGAGAAATTTTTAGAAGCAGATGAGATTTTGGAGAAACTTCAAAAAATTAAGAGAGTAGAACACAGGAAAATATTATTTGGCAGATGGGAACAGACTGAAAGCTACAAAAGGATTTATGTTGATGCTAGCGAAAAGTATCACGAAATTGGATATATAGATTTAATAAGAATAAAATTTGTTGTTACAGCTCGATTTGAAGATGAAATTATTACAATAAAATTAATAGATAATGTAAGCAAAAAAATTAACACTATATTAGATGAATATAGAAACTATAAATTTTATAAGTAAATAGTTGGTTGAAAATCATAAGTTATAGAACAGATAGTTAGTGTTGCTAATTATCTGTTTTTATATTATAATCATTTCAAATAATGGAAATATATAGAAAAACAATAAAGAAGGTGAGAGAATATGAGTAATGTATTAGAAAGATATTACCAATTAGTTATAAAAGATAAAAAGTATTTAGAAGAATATATTTTAAGTAAATCTACAGAAAATGCAATGTTAGATTCCATAAAAAGACAAATAGAAGAATTTTTTGTATGGAGAAAAGCTAATAGTTATGAGGAACTTGAAAAAATTGCACATAGTGAAGATGCAGTAGAACTATTGAGATTTAGTGATTATTATAGTGAGGAGATGTGTAATTTATTAGAGGAACATTTAAATATTGATTTTCAAGAACTAGATGAAGATAAATTTGATGATTTATTATCAGATAATAATTTACAAAAAATAGCAGAAGATAATGACACACCTAAACAATTAAAGGACTGTATAATGTTAGAAATGGAAAGTCGAGCAATTTGTAATGAAATGTATGAATATATAATGCAAAATAAAGAAAAGAAAGAAGAACAACCAAAGTTAGACTTTAGAGAAGTAAAAAAATGTGCTATTTTTGTGCATTATAGCATCAATGATTCCAAAAGGAGCGAAGAAAAGAAGAATAGACTAATAAAATTCTGCAAAGATGTATTAGAAACTGATAATTATGAGATATTTATAGAAATAGGATCTTTCTTAAAAGATAGAGAAATATTTGATGGTATGTTAAAAAGATTTGAAAGTGGAGAGTTTTCTCATTTAGTAGTTACAGATGTTGGTCAAATTTATAAATTAAGTTATGACATACAAAAAGCACAAGATTTAACAAATAAAATTCAAGCATTAAATGTTACAACAATATGTGTAGATGAAAAAATGTTTATAGAGGGCAAAGAGGGATTACTTAAAGAGATGGATGATTTAGAAGAAATAGATACTATATAAGATTGGAGAATGAAAAATGTACTTAACAAAGATAATTGATAGAGTTGGAAATATTGAAATGGTAGCACAATCAATAGATGAAATGTGCAATAAAATGGATAAAGAAGGATATTCATTAGTTACTTATCAATTTTATGCTAATAATGAAAAAATAATGTTGACTTTTAAAAAGGGTTAAAGAAAAACTTTATATAAGTTTTTATATGATTAAATATGATAGAAGCAAATCAAATGAGATTCGCTTCTTTTTTTATTGGAGGTGAAAATAATATGACAAGAAAAGAAATAGAAAAAATAAAAAATGAAATACCACGATTTGAGAATGGAAATCCTTGCAAATTAACAAAAGAGCAAGAACGATTACATAGAGAACTAGACTGTAGAGAGATGATAAATAGTTGCTTATGTTATGGGCATAGTTTTATAGAATCACATTATAGCAATCCATATATCAAAGAATTAGGAATGGAAAGAGTGCTTGAACTTTATAATGAACAAAAGGCAGATTTTGATAAAGCCAAAGTATTCCATAATGTGTATGAAGATGGTGAAGGCGTTTCTTATAATTCGATTCAATGGGAAGATGAATTTGAAATAAATTAAATTTATACTTTAAATAAAATTTTAAGAAATGTGAAAGAATTTTTAAAGGAGGAATTATTATGCAAAAAGTATTTAGTATTTTTGCTCAAAATCTTGCTTATTACAATGAAGGATATATAGCAGGAGATTGGATAGATTTACCACAATCTCCAGAAGTTATAGATAAATATTTGAAAGAAGTAGTAAAAGTTGATGATGAACACGAGGAATATGAAATTGCAGATATTGATAATATAGAACCTTTTCCATATAGTTCAATTCAATGGGCTAGTGTAAAAGATATAAATGAATTAGCAATAATATTTAGTACATTAGATAATTTTCAAAAGGAAGCTGTTTTAGCACATTTGGTTTATGAGGAAGAAGAATACTATGGTATAGATGAATTAATAAATATTTGTTTACAAGCAGATAATATAGCTTATTATCAATATAATTTTGAAGGAATTGAGCATTGTGAAAATTGTTCTCCAGATGTCAAAATGGGATATACAATGGCAGAAGAAATAGGACTATATTATGAACTTGAAAAATTAGGTGCTACAAATTACTTTGATTTTGAAAAATATGGGGAAAGTTATTCATATAATCATCAGTTATTAGAAAATGGTTATTTAATACAAGGTGACTATGATATAGATTTGAATCTATATTCTAAAGAAGAAATACAAGAAAAAGTAAATCAAATTTTACAAGAGAATCTAAAAGAAAGAGAGGTAAAAGAAATTGAGATATAAAGGAAAGATTAAAGAATTAAATCATATTGTAATATCTGATCCAACTTATGGAGAAGATGTGTGGTGTAGATATGAAAAAAATAATATAAATCAAAAAAATTGGAAAGTTGATATAGATATACATCAAGTTGAAGATAAATTTGAAGAAATAACTATAAAAGGTACAGAATTTTTCTTGTGTATGTATAGAAATAGCAGAGTATGTCAATTAGAAAATGAAGGTACAATAAAAACATTAAAAGGAGTCAAGATTAGTAAAACAGAAATTGGAATGGATACAGCTTGTGTTGCATTGGGAATAAATGATAAAGCAAAAGATATTATTGAATCACAAGAAGAATGGCAACCAGAATGTTCATTAAATACTCTTACAGATGGAATGTTTGGAACAGTAAAAGAAGGAAAATTAGGAAATGATATTGTATTCATTTGGGTATCTGGATATTTATGTGAAGATACAGGATATTCTATGGAAGATATAATTGACTATTTACAATACCAATTAAATATTACTGGATTAGAAAAGGATTTACAAAGACCTTATATAATAAAGCAAGAAGAAGCATTAGAAAAAATGCGAGATATAGCATTAAAGTTTAAGGAGATTACAAAAGAAGATCCAAAACTTCTAAATTTCTTCAATAAAGATAATAGATTTTCCAATATATCATTTGCTGGAACATATTTAGCTGGCATAGCAGTTAGAAATGAACAAAGAAAAGCAGGTAATTTAGATGGAAAGATGGAAACATCTCCGTATTCAGAAAAACAAGAGAAACTTATTGAGGAACATACAAAATTACAATTAGAATTTGAAAAAACAGAAGAAGAAATTGAAAATAATATTGATATGGAGATATAGGAGGGATAAAAATGCACAGAGGAACAGTATTTATAATAACGAAAGATAAAGACAATAAGTTTGAAGTTCAAAAATCTACCGAATTTAATGGTGGAATGGGATTAGGTTGTCACGGTGGAATAATATATGATATGTTAAAAGATTTCAAAGAACCATTACTATTTGATGCAATGATTAGAGATTTTGATGATAGATATTTCAAATACGGTGATGAAGTAATGACTTACTCTCCAGATGAACAAAAAACTCCATATATTGACAAAAATGGTAGAGAATATTTTGAATATGCTCAAACTGAAAATCAATTTAAGTTTTTCAAAGATGAAAATGGAGAATATATTTATACAAGTGATAGTAACTACATTAAGAATATGTCAGATGAGGATATAACAGTTGTATGCAGTAATGGAAATTATGTATTAAAGCCAAATCAAATTTTAATTACTGATTATAACGAGTGTATCAATAATACTAGAATGACTTTTGGAGAGAAAATAGATGATAAGATAGAAATTGACACATTAAGCACAAAAGAGTATATTCCTACTAGAAAACAGGAAATTATACTAAATAATATTATAAAAACAATGGAATCATTTAACTACAATGTTAATCTTATATATGAAAATGGAATGATTAGTGGTATGGAAATTGAAACTTGGACCAATGGTGGAGTGGATATGATACATACCTTTTATTTTTGTGATGATTATCAAGAATTGTATGAAAAAGATAATGTAAAAAAGCAATTAAAAGAAATAGCAGATAGTTTTTCAATAGATGATGAGATTGATATGTATAGACAAGATGCAAAATATAAAAGCAATTTTTCAATTCGAGAATCATTAGAAGATTTTGAGGAATACCAAAATAGATTAAAGAATCTATCGAAGAATTTTTTAACTAAATATCACGAAATTGTCTATCAAAAATTTATGAAAAATGAAATGGAAAAGGAGATGATGTAACTATGAAATTGATGACAAAAGAACTAGAAAAAGAATTTGAAAAATATCCTATAGGCAGTCAAGATGGATTAGGGGGAAATGCAAAGGTTATTGTAAAATATTTTAATCCAATAGGAACAGGTACTTGGTTAATTACAGAAGGAGAAAAATTAGAAAATGGAGATTATGAAATGTTTGGATATTGTCATTTAGGAGATGATGATATGGCAGAACTGGGGTATGTAATGTTATCAGAATTGGAAGAATTACAATTACCATTAAAAATAGAAAGAGATTTATATATGCCAAAAGATTGTAATCTTATTCAAGCAATGAAAATAACAGGAATTACACCACCATCTTATATGATGAAAAAGTATCAAGAACAAATTTATGAAAGGGTATGTAAGAAGTATGTTCCTATGAGTTCAAATCAAATACTTTTAAATGATGAAGATAAAATTATTATTGCGCTTATAAAAGATGAAAGCATAAGTAAAATAAAATCTAATGAAATAACATTAGAAAATTATAAAGAATATGCAGAAGAATTTGATTCTTTTAGTACATATAAAGAGTTATTCAAATCGTTTGAAATGAATGAAGGAATTGAAATTGATTTAGAGGACAATAAAGAAAATTTGTATGATGAAAATGGAAAATGGACTTATGGAATATCGAAAGAAGATATTAAAGAATTACAAATATTTGGTGAAAGAATTGATATGAGTTTTTTAGAAAAGAATAATGACAATATATCTTATGAAATATAGAAAAGGAGGTGTTTCTTATGCCAAATTGGGTAAGAAATGTAGTTACTGTATCAAAAGATACAATGAATAAAATAAAAGAAAAATATTTTGAAAACGGAATATTAGATTTTAATAAAATAATACCAATACCAAAAACATTAGAGTTGACAGAAGGCTCTATTACAGATGTTGCTATTTATTATGCTTTGTTACAAAAAAATGAAAATAAACAGTATGAAATAATTAAAGCATTAAGCAAAAAGGAAGATTATATTTACAATAATTATTGGAACAAGATAAAACACTATAAATCTAATGGTGATTTTAAAGATATTTATCAAAAGGCTAAAAAATTTATACCAGATGAAGAAGCAAGAAAACTAAATATTACTTCTTTAGAACAATTAGGTGATACATACATAAATAATATAATCAAATATGGTAGTACCACTTGGTACGATTGGTGTATTGAAAATTGGGGAACAAAGTGGGGAGTTTCAGAATTTTCTTGCAATGAAACAACTATGATTTTTGATACTGCCTGGGCAACTCCAGAACCAATTTTTGAGAAAATATCAAAAGAACTGCCTAATGCTTTAATTGAAGTACAATATGCAGATGAATGTTATTCAAATTATAATAATGGAATCTTAATACTTAAAGATGGATTAGAAGATCATAAAGAAGAATTAGATGAAGATTTTGCAGCAGAAGTTTGGAGTAAAATAATAAAAGATGAAAGAGAACAAAAGGATATTACTGATGAAATGTTTGATTAAGCGTTTTTTACAGTAATATCTATTTTTTAAAAGAAAGGAGCGAATAAAATTGAATAATGTAGAAGTTAAAGTGAATGGAAAAAATATTAAATTATATGGAAGCAATGCAGTAATTCAAAAAGAAAAAACAGTCATAGAGTATCTTAATCTAACAGGAAACGAATATGAAGATAGGTTAGTTATACAACAATGTATTGATGATAATAAATTAAAATCAAATATATCGTATGAAGGTAATACAGTATATCCTTTTGAAAAGACTGTTAAAGAATATAGAAAGTTACAGAAAAGTGGAACACTAGATAAGATGTCAACATATATGTATCACTTTTTTATGTATGCTTGTAATGATATTGCACATTACGATATAGGTGGATATAGATGTTATTATAATAATTCGTTTAGAAGATTAGAGGATGAATTGTTATCAAATAATTGGACTTCGAGTAGGTTTACGGATAGAGATAAAATATTTAAAGAACTTAAAATAAGCCGAGAATATTTTAAAGAAAGAGATATGATAGATATTGATAAAATTTCAATAAACAAGCTAAAGTCGATTATTAAAGAATGTGGTTGGGAAGTAAATAATGATGGTAATGGATTCTGGAAATTATCTAAAAAAATAAATTATAAAACTAATTATTCATTTAATATTGACATATTAAATCATAGTATTTCAAGAATTATGAGAGAGATAAATTATATAACAAACTCTTTTAATAAAGAAAATTATATGGAAGATATGGTAATTAAAAGACAGCAAATAGATAATCCACCAACTATTAGCGAAATTGTATCAACTGGTAATGATATTAAATATAGTCTGAATCAACTTACATCTGATGTACTTTATAAAACTAGAGTTGCTGCTGAAGAAAAATTAAGTGTTTTAAATCAAGAAAATATAAAAAGCAATGATAATTTGAATTATGAATACTAGGAGGAATACGATAATGAATGAGATGGAAGAATTTTTAAATTTTGGTGCAGTAGTAAAGTTAAGGCGAAGTTATGATGATGATCTTTTTAAATTTATTGAACTTATGAAAAGTGTAGGTTTTTTGAAAGAATACGCAGAAAGTTTTGAAAAAAATTGTTGTTTCGATAAAGAATTTAATGAATTTTCAGAAAGCAAATTTTGGCATTATGTTGAAATAAATAATGGAAACAAAAATGATACTTGTATTGAATTTCAATGGAGTAAAGGATTTACTTGGGGAGATAGAAAGGATTATTTGAATTATGATAGCGAAATGAAAATACTAAATGTTGATGAACTTATAAGAGCTTGTAATAAAGAAGAACTATTCAAGATGAATTACGAATATACAAATTTTAAGAATGAATTAGAAGATAAAGAATGTGCATCAGATTTGGATAGCTTTTTGGACTTTTATGAGTGGTCTATTACTAAATATCCAGATGGAAAATATAACATAAAAGATGAACAATGTAATACTTTTGACTTTGAAGAAAATACAACATTAGAGGGAATTATTGATAGAGTTTATTATAAAATGTTTGATTACTTTATAGATGAAGAAGATATTGAAGGTCTTATAAAAGATGGAGATTTTGACTATGTAAAAAGTAAATATGAAAGTTATATGAGAACTGGTGAAAAATTAAAATTAATAGATGAACTAAATAGACAACATTATGAAAATTGGTTTCAAGAAATTACACAAGAAAAAGATTCTATTGAAATAGACAATGATATTTAATCTTATGAGAAGGGAGAAATTACAATGAACGATAAAAGTAAAGGAGATTTTTATAAAAATATTTGCAATAGATATATAGAAACAATGTCAAAAGAAATGTTACTAGAGATAGATAATAAGATATTACATATTTTTATAGAAGATGAGTATATAGAACTTAAAGAAGAAGGCAAGATAAATAGTCAAAATTATCAAGACTATTTAGATGGAGATTTTAATGTATGTGAGTATGATTCTTATAGAGATTTATATAATTCTACAATAAAAGATGAAGTGATTTATGATATAGAGGATTTAGGTTTATTTGATTATAATAATAACTGGAATTTCTATATAACATTTGAAGAATTAAAAGAAATGGGATATGCAGATAAAGTAAAATATAATTATCCACTAATTGAAAAATACATCATTGATGATGAAGATGAATTCTATGATTACTTTTCTTTGGAACAATTAAATGAGTTTGAAGAATCACTACATTTATATTATGAAACCGAAGATATTGATACTAATAAATGGGGAGAGTTATATTCAAAATCAAATAAAAAGTTCAATTATAATATTATTGCTCTATCAGAAGGAATGATAGATTATTATGATTTGGTACAAGATTATAAAACAAATTTGCAAAAATATTATGATTTATCATTAAATGAAGTTATTGATTATTTTAGAGAAAATATGATAAAAGATTTAATGGGTTATGGAAGTGATAGAGATGAAGGGTTAGAACATTTATCTTCAATGTATCAAGAAATTATGGATAGGCTAGGCATAAAATATTCAAATGTTTATACAGAAGATGTATCAGATGGAAAATATCTAACAACAATTATTTTTGAAAATGATAATTCAATAAAAATAGATACAAGTGCTTGGAATGGAATAAAAGTTGTAGCAGAAAATGTAGAATCTATTTATGAAACTTATAAAAAAACACAAGAAAAAATAAAGAATGATGAAATAGAAAATGAATTAAATTATTAAAAAATATATTCAAGATTTAAGGTGATAAAAGTAAAATTTTATCTCCTTTTTATTTTGGATAGAAAGGATAGTGATTAAAAATGGGACAAAGAAGTCAGATATATATTCGTATTAAAGATGAGGATGGAAATACAACTCTATTTGCAAAATATTTTCAATGGAATTTTGGAGAAAGGATGATTTCAAGAGCAAGATATGGAATTGAATATATTAAAAGAAATATGGAATATATCAATCAAGATACTGTGCAGCAAAGAATAAATAAAATTTTTGATATTAACTTTGATATGCAAGATGTGGCTTTAAGCACAGATATTTTGCAAGAAGTTCGCAATGATTTTTGGTGGGATAGGTCATCAGTAAATGACTATATCTTTTCAGGTCAAGACAATAATGATGGTAAATTATTTATAGATTGTGACCAAACTTCTAATGAAATTAAGTTTTGTTTTACAGATTATGATTTGAAAATTTTAACACCAAATAAATATATGAAATGGGATATAGGAGAAGAATGGAAATCTAATAAATTTTATGATGAACCAGACTTAAATAAAGAGTGGCAAGAGATAATTCCTATATGCGAAAGTAACATTGAATATATAAATAGAAATGCAAAAATGATGAATGAATTAGAATTAGAACAATATATTAATGAGGATTATTCTAAACAAATTGGAGATTCAAAATTTAAAGAATTTTTGCAAGAGTTTATTGAAAAAGGAATGTTGCATAATGATTTTAGATATTTCCATATTGAAAGAACAGATGAAAATAATTCTTGGAAATTTTATGGTCAGAATCCAGAGGATTTATATATGAAGTATGATAGTAGTGCAAACAGATTAACAGTAGAGCCATCTTTTGACAAAGAATATTACGAAGGAATAATACAAGAAGTTTGCAATTATTATTGCTTGAAATATGAAAAAAATTTAAAAGAGTTTACATCTTTAGAAGAAAGTTTTGGCAAAGAAACTGAAATAAAATCGTTAGAAATTGGAGAAAAAAATGATGCAGAAATCGACTATGATTATGAATAGAAAAACTACGCAAAGTGGAGTAAAAAATGCTCCACTTTTTTCAAAAAACGAAACAAAAATTATCTCCCAGAGGGCAACAAGGGTATTAGGGATTTTTCCCTAAACAGCGAAAAGGGTGTCAAAACACCACGCTGGCGAATATTGGGCATTAAAAATGATCCTCAATATTCGGAGCAAATAAATTGCTCTAGATTTCTTGTCCTATGCTTCGCTAGTACAAGAATATTTGAAATATAAAGAATAGATATACAAAAAATGGAACTTGTGTTATAATCAACTCAACGAATAGTAATTTGAAAGAGAGAAAAAATGAAAAATATATTAATACACGGATTAGGGCAAAATGAGCAAAGTTGGAATAATACTAATGAATATTTAAGAAAAAATCAAATTGATCCAATATGTCCTAATTTATTTGAATTAACTAAAAACACTTCAAAGGATTATAAAATGATGTATAATGTCTTTTCGGATTTGTGTAATGCTCAAAAAGAAAAACTTAATTTATGTGGTATTTCATTAGGTGGAATATTAGCATTAGATTTTGCAAAAGAATATCCAGAAAAGGTAAATTCTATTATTTTAATAGGTACACCATATAAGATACCAAAGACACTTTTTAAATTACAAAGTATAATATTTCATATAATGCCAAAGTCTACATTTGAAAGAATGGGATGTTCAAAGGGAGAATTTATTACTTTAGTTAATTCAATGAATAATCTCGATATTTCAAGTGATTTAGACAGAATAAAATGTTCAAGTTTAATTATATGTGGAGCCAAAGACAATGTGAATATTGAAAGTGCTAAATTATTAAATAAGAATATAAAAAATAGTAAATTGAAAGTAATAAGTAATTCAGCACACGAAGTTAATATTGATAATCCAAAAGAACTTGCAGATACAATTTATGACTTTTGGAAAGATAATCAATAATATAATTTTAAAGTGAGAGGAGAGAAAATAATGAATAGTAGAATATTAGGATATAGATATGATAATGTTAGTCAGTCACTTATTAGTGATAAAGAAGAATCACAAGTAGTACAATGTATATTTGATTTATACACATTCTACAAATTAAGACAAGATGAGATAGAGAATTTAATCGAAGCCAATAAATCTTTACATCAAATTATAGAAGATAGAATTAGTGATATATGGAACAAATTATATGAAACAAATAAAAATATATCTAAAAAGTTTGATGAGAATAATATAATTAAAATGTTAGATAATGATGAGAAAGTAGCAATAAGCATATTAGACCAAGTGAAAAAAGAGATAGAACGAATTAATGAAATTGCAAATACATCTTTACTGGAGAAAATTGATGATGCGATAATGTTAATTCAAAATAAAGCGAAAATAAAAGAAAAATACGGAAACTTTGAAAATATAAGCAAAACTTATAAACAATACTTAAATGAAAAATTTAGTATTAGAGCAAAAGAACACGAAGCAGTGATTAGTAAAGAATTGTGGGAAGAAATTGCTAAAAGAGTAAATATGCCAAAAGAAAACATAGAGATTGATATAACTGAATAATAAAAACAAAATTTTAAGGGGATAGATTCCCCTTATTTTTTATGCAAGAAAAGAGGGATATATTTATGGATAGTCAAAGTAAACTAGATAGCATATTTGTATCTTATAATAAAATTTTGAAAAGGCTAAAAGAAAACAATATAAAAACTAAAAACAATAAAGAAATAACACATAAAGATTTAAGACTTGCAATTTCTACTATGTTAAAGAAACATCCTAACTGTAGATGGCAAAGTAATAAGTGTAGAAATAAAAAATATTTCATTATAGATGAAGGATATTTATGGATTAGATATGTATATTTTCAAGATGAAAAATCTTTAATAGATGCAGATATTGATTTCTTTGAAGAAAGAATTAAGCAATATGAGAAACTATTGGATTTGAAAAGTAGAAATCTATTTGATAAAGAAATGTATGTAAAAGAATTGGAAGAATTTTTTAATCGTTCAACTCCAACAATAAAAAGATCTGTATATAAGATGCTGAAAGTAGATAGCAATTACAGATATAATAAAGATGGAAAATTTGTGATTACTAAAGAAGGTGTTGAATGGCTGTGTAAAAATTGTTTTAAGCAAAAATATCTGGAGATATTAGAAAACTACAAAATGGAACTAACAGAAAAGTATATTGCAGCAGGATATATATATGATAATTTCTTTAATAGAAATTAAATTTATAAAGTTATGAAATGAGAAGTGAGAATCGTATTCTTGCTTCTTATTTTTTATGGGAAGGAAGATATAAATGGAATTTAATTCAAAAGAAAGAAGAAAAAGTATAAAAGTGTGGCTATCAGATGAAGAAAGAACTTTGGTTGAGGCAAAAGCAGAATATTATGGTTATAAACGATTAGCAAAATATATTCGTGATGCAGCAATCTATGAAAAAGTAACTTATTTTGATTTGAAAAACAAAGAAGAATTATATAGTGCTTATGCAGAAAACACAAAGCAAGTAAAAAAGGTAGCAAAAGAAATTAGGCATATAAGTAAATATGCTACACAATTATCAGAAGTAGAATTACAAACATTACAAAATACAATGTATGGGATATTAAAGAATCAAAAAGCAATGATAAAACTTATTGATGAGAAACTTGATTTAGATGTATGGAAAGAAATCAATCATAATAAATTTGAGAAAATAGAGGAGGAACAGTAATGCCAGTTACAAAAAGATTACCACATTTGGGTACACCTAAAAATTTAATTGAATACATACTAGATGAGAAAAATGATGGCGAAAAAGTAGGATATGCTAGTTCCTTAAATTGTAATGTTGAAACAGCACTTTATGAATTTAAAGATATTCAAAAGAAATATAAAATGGGAGGAACTAGAAGTGCATATCATATTATCCAGAGTTTTTCACCCAAGGATAGAATAACTGTAGAGCAAGCTAATGAAATTGGATTAAGAATGTGCAAGGAATTATATCCAAATTTTCAATGTATTGTTTCAACTCATATTGATAAAGGACACATACATAACCATATATGTGTAAATGCAATAAATCTAGATGGTAGAAAGTTAGAAGATAGACTTGCCAATGAAAAAGAAGGCTTGTATGGAGTAAGTGATACAAGTGATAGAATCGCAGCCGAGTATGGCTGTTTTATTATGCCCAGAAAAACATATTTGCAGTCTAAAAATAGTCAAGATGATTATTACCAATATAAAAAGCAATCTTGGAAAGAACAAATTGAAGAACAATTAGAAAGACTTATTCCTAAATGTAATAGTATTGATGAACTTCTAGATGAACTATCCATTTTAGGATATGAAATAAGGAGAGGTAAACATATATCAGTTAAATGTCTTGGGATGCAAAGATATGCAAGAATAGATACAATAAACTTAAAATATAGTACAAGTAATTTATATAAAATATATAAAGAAAGAGATAATATCAAATTATTAGCAATTAAGACAGAACAAACTGAATTTAATTCAATTATATTTCAAAAAGTGAATGAATCTAAAATTGCTATTGAAAAAAGTCAGTTAGCTGCAAAAGGAAAAGTATATAGTGAATACCAAAAAACTAAATATCAAGAAATAAAAAGATATTATATGTTAAAAAAACAATTAGAATATCTAGATAAATACAATATTAGAGATTTTGAGGATATTGAAACAGAAATATCTATTAAAAGAAACCAGATAAAAAGTAGAAATGTTCAAATAAAGAAGAATCAAGATAAATTTAACAAAATACTAGAAACTACAGAAATGGCGAATGATTATATTAGACTACATACTGTTTATGAGTATGCTAAATTCTATAAAGATCAAGACAAAGACTATATTTTACCTAAAGAGGCAGAAATATTTTTGAATATTCAAAAACAATTAAATATTACTTCTATTGATGAGGCAAAACAAATAATCAAAGATTCAAGATCTGAACGAATCAATATAAATAAGCAAAGAAAAGAAGTTTTAGAACTTCAAAGAGAATTGAACCATTTAGAAACAATCAAAGAAGAAAAATTATCAAGCAGTAATCTGTTTATTCATAACATTAAGTTCGGAGGAAACAGAATCGACTATAAAAATTCAAAGGATAAAGAATTTTGTGTGAATTTACCATACACAAATTTTAAAATACATATAGATAAAAGGTTTACTGCATATAATGAGAAACATCAATTTTATACATTATATCTAGTAGATGATAGAGAATACGAACTATATGATGAAAATAATGAAAAAGTTGGCAATGTAACAGGAATAGAATTAGAAAAATTTGTGTTAGACAAGAAAAAAGAGATTGATTCATTATATAGTAAATAATTAAATAAAAAAATTGGCTCCAGATTAAATTCTGGGGCTTTTTTCGTATGCAAAGGAGGAATTAGATTATGTTAAAAGTAATGAGCCTGTTTACAGGAATAGGAGCCTTTGAGAAGGCATTAGAAAGATTAAATATAAATTATGAATTAGTGGGATTTAGTGAAATTGATAAATTTGCTATTAAGAGTTATTGTGCTATTCATAATGTACCAGAATATAAAAATTTAGGAGATGTAACAAAAATAGATATTGATAAAATCCCAGAATTTGATTTATTAACCTGGGGATTTCCTTGTCAAGACATTAGTATTGCTGGAAGAATGGAAGGAATAAAAGAGGGAACTAGAAGCGGATTATACTATGAAGGATATAAAATATTAAAGGCTAAAATGCCAAGTTTCAGTATTATTGAAAATGTAAAAAATTTGACAAGTCAAAGATTTAAAAATCAATTTGATTCTATTTTGAATGACATATCAGAACTAGGATATAATAATTATTGGAAAGTCCTAAATGCAAAAGACTTTGGTGTTCCCCAGAATAGAGAAAGAATTTTTATTGTATCTATTCGCAAAGATGTTGATAAAAATGAATTTACTTTTCCATCTCCAGTAACATTAAATTTAAAATTAAAAGATATTCTAGAAGATAAAGTTGATGAAAAATTTTATTTAACTGAAAGTGGAATAGGTAGACTAATAAAAAAGAATAATAAGTTATTAAGGGATTATAAGAATCCCAATATTTGCTCTTGTATTATTGCAGGATATAGTAAAATGAGTGGTAGTAATAATCAATACATAGCAGAAAATAATAAACCAAATAAAATTGCTGGAATGTATGATACAGAAACTAAAAAAAGACAAGCAGGAAGTATATACAATACAGAAGGAATATCTCCTACATTAACAACAATGAGTAATGGTGGGCATAAGCAACCATACATCCTAGTAAAAGAAGGAACTAAAAAAGGATATGCAGAGGCAATGGAGGGAGATTCAATAAATTATTCATATCCCAATAGTACAACAAAGAGAGGTAGAGTTGGTAAAGAAGTATCTCAAACTATTTTAACTTCACCTAGTATGGCTACAGTTATTGAAACTCCCAAACCTATATGTTTAAATAATCAATATAAACAACCTAGTGTTCAAGATAGAATTTATGATACAGAAGGGATTGCAACTGCTGTTACTGCAAGTCAATTTAGACCAAGTATAGCAGAAAGAAAAATGTTCAATCCATATAATCAAAAAGAGATAAAAGATATTGCTCCTACACAAACTGCTAGCTGTGGAAATGTGACATCTACCGCAGCAGTCTTAATATCAGAAGATGGTAATCATTATATGAAAATAAGGAAGTTAACTCCACTTGAGTGCTGGAGGTTGATGGGATTTGATGATGATGATTTTGAAAAAGCAAAATTAGTACCTACGAGTGATACTCAACTTTATCGACAAGCAGGGAATAGCATTGTTGTTAATGTGTTAGAAGCAATATTCAAAAATTTGTTAATAAAAAAATAAATTATATGCCGATTTTTTTTGCATTTGCAACAAAATTCGGCGAAATAATATTGACAATTAGAAATAATTAGTATAAAATCAAGCAAGAAAGAGAGGATTTTATATGGAGATAAAAAGAGATGACTATCTTAATAAATTGATAAATAGAGAGAATAATGGACTTATTAAAGTTATAACAGGATTAAGAAGATCAGGAAAATCTTATCTATTGTTTAATTTATATTATAATTATTTAATAAGTAAAGGTATAGATAAATCTCATATAATAGACATTGCATTAGATGATAGAACAAATAAGGAATTAAGAAATCCAGATAATATGTTGAAATTTATTAAAGAAAAAATTACAGATGATAAATTATATTATATCTTGTTAGATGAAATTCAATATTTAGATGAATTTGAGGATGTATTAAATAGTTTAATGCACATTAGAAATGCAGATGTTTATGTAACAGGTAGTAACTCGAAGTTTTTATCATCAGATGTAATAACAGAATTTAGAGGTCGTGGTGATGAAATACACGTTTTTCCTTTAAGTTTTAGGGAGTTTATCTCTGTATATCAAGGAACTATAGATGAGGCTTGGGATGACTATTACAATTATGGTGGTATGCCATTAGTCTTATCTCGAGAAACAAGCAAAGAAAAAACAGAATATTTAAAGTCTTTATTTGAGAAGGTATATATATCAGATATTCTTGAAAGACATAAAAAAATAAAAAATAAAATAGAATTAGATGAACTTTTAGATATATTATCATCTGCTGTTGGTTCTCTTACAAATCCTTTAAAATTGTCAAAAACTTTTAGAAGTGAGAAAAATAAGAATATAGATGATAAGACAATAAAAAGATATATTGATTATTTTGAGGATTCATTTTTAATAAATGAAGCTAAAAGATATGATGTAAAAGGTAAAAAATATATTAATTCTCCATACAAATATTATTTTGAAGATATAGGATTAAGAAATGCAAGAATAAATTTTAGACAAACAGAAGAAAATCACGTAATGGAAAACATCATCTATAATGAATTAAGGATTCGTGGATATAATGTGGATGTTGGAGTTGTAAATGTATATGAAAAAAATGAAAAAGGAAGTCGAATCTTAAAAAGTTATGAAGTGGATTTCGTTGTAACACAAGGAAACAATAAATACTATATACAATCAGCATTTTCAATGAGTAATCCAGAAAAGATAAGACAAGAAAATAACTCTTTAATAAATATAGGTGATTCTTTCAAAAAGATAATAGTTGTTAAAGATAATATAAAACCAAGACGTGATGAAAACGGTGTAGTAACAATGGGAATATTTAACTTTTTAACTGATGCCAATAGTCTGGATGTTTAATTTGGAGATATTAATCAATAGGAAGGAGAGTGTAAATAGATGACAGAAGCACAAATTATAAACATAATTGAAAAAACATTAAATGAAAAACTAGAACAAGATTCAAATTTTATTAGATACACTTTCTTTGAAATAATGGTTAAATACAATCTTTCAAAAAGTGATGAAAATATTTTCAATTTACTAATAGAAAATAAACTTCGTAATTTAGATTATAAAGTATATTTTAGAGGAGAAGAATACGAATACGAAGGAAAAACAAAAATAGTAGAAGATAATGAAATATTGATAGCAATAAAAAAAGTAACAGAAAGGGTGCAAAAGGATGGAAGAAAAACTAAAAAAACAAAGCATTGATAGGTTAGATATAGCAGATAGCATAATAAAAAAGCTAAAGGATAACAAAATTGATACATTAGAAAAACTATGCCAAAAGAGTAAAAGTGATTTGAAAAAAATTAATATAGAACAATTTGAAGCAAATGCAATAAACATTGAATTACAACTACTTGGACTAAACCTAAATGGTTCATTATAAAAATAGGTAATAATAAAATAAATAGGAGGGAAAGAAATATGGATAAAAATTTAAATCCAGATGAAGCGTACAAAGTAATTGAAAAATTAGTAAAAGAAGGAGATCCAAAAGAAGTAGGAATTTTTATTAGTTTGTTATCACATAGATATATGAAAGAAATGGGAATAACAAAAGAGCAATTTATGACTTCTTTATCTAATAGCATAGATGAACTTGAAAATAAAGAAGGTTAATATAAATTATAATCGAGAAAGAGAGGAGGGAATATTTTATGTCAGAGGTTAACTATCAAGAAATTTTAGAAAATGTAAATGATACTGTTAGAAATTTAAAAGTAAATGATATACAAAAATTAAATGAATTAAGTTCCTACCTTATAATTACCAAGCAACCACTTGTATTGGCTAAAGAGGATTCTATTGAATTTTATACATATTGTGCTATACAAAATTTATCTTTATGTGTAGATCAATGTAGAGATGATTATTTAGATAAAAAAATAACACTAGAAGAAATAGAAGATAAAATCAAACAAACTTGGGATAAAGATTATAATAAATTTTAGTAAATAAAGGTTAGTTCAAAAGAACTAATCTTTATTTTATAAAAAAGAAATTATTATAGTAAACAAGAGTATTGACAAAAATTTTTTAATTTTCTAAACTTAATTTAGTAAGTGCTTACCATTATATTTATGAAGGGAAGAAATTAAAAAATGTATCATTCAAGATTTAAAGGAAGCCATTATGACGCAGGTTATAAATTGGGAAGTTTATTATATAAAAATAATAATATTATAAGTAATAACCACACATTTGTTATTACAGAAGAAAGAAAAAGATTTGCAAAAGAGTGTATTCCAATTTATGAAAAAATCTATCCAGAGATATTGCAAGAAATAAAAGGAATAGCAGATGGTCAGAAAGATTCATACGAAAATCTATGCACTTTTTTATTAAGTATGTATTGCTTTGAATTTAATAATAAATGCACTTGCTTTGCATATAAAGATGAAAAAGATATAATATTTGGAAGAAATAGTGATTTTTTAGTAGAATTAGAAAAACTATATATGAATTGTTTATATAAATTAGATAATGTATATGCTTTTAATGGAAACACTACTGCATTTGTTCAAATGGAGGATGGTGTTAATGAATATGGATTGGCAATAGGTCTTACTTTTGTTTATCCTAAAGTAAGAAAAGCAGGATTTAATTCTGGAATGTTAGTTCGTTATCTTTTAGAAAAATGCAAAACAACAGATGAAGCATTAGAAAAACTAAAAAAGATTCCTATTGCTTCACAACAGACTTTAACGCTAGCAGATAGTAAGGGAAATCTTGCTATTGTAGAATGTAATTGTAATCATATACAACTAATAAAGCCGAGTAATGATGGAGAATTTGTTGCTACTGCTAACAATTTTAATTCTAATGAAATGTTTGAATATAGAAATTGTGGAATAGATGATTGGAGATCAGATGAAAGATATTCAGTAGCATATAATACATTAAAGGAAAATAAAAATAATTTTTCATTAGAATTGGCAAAAGATATTTTATCTGGAAAATACGGATTTATGTGTCAATATAATAGAAAAACAGGTGCTGATACAGTTTGGTCTATTATATATGATTTAAAGAATAAAAAAATTTATAGAGTAGAAGGAAATCCATCAAGAAAAAAATTTAAAGAAGATTTAAGAATGAAATTTGTTTGATTAAATATAGATTTGAAAAGCTACTATCGTTTATATAGTGGCTTTTTTCGGCTTTTAGGTTTACAAATTTGACATAATATGTTATAATTTAGTGGTAATATTTTAGGGTGTGATATATGATGAATGAAATAACAGTAAAAATAAATTGTTCAATAAATGAAATGACCAATATATTAAAAAAACTAGGTTTTCAACTAATAGATAAATATTCAATGGATGACATATATTATATTCCAGAACATATCAATATACACAAGATGCCTATAGTAGAAATTTTGAACTCTTGTATATTATTAAGGAAAATTAAACAGTATGAGCCAAAAGAATTTATAAAGAGTTATAATATTATAAAAATAACCTATAAAAGTAAAAATATTGCACTAAATGGAGATATTATTAGTCAAGAAAAATATGATTGTGAGATAAAAGACTTACAACAAGGAAAAGAATTATTAAAAGCTATAAAATATAAAGAATTAATGAACATTATTGAAGATGATATGGTCTATCAAAAAGATGGATTAGAACTTTCAATAAAAGAAATAAAAAATGGAGATAATTTAATAGAAGTTGAGTTAAATGAAAAATTTAATTCAATAGATAAATTAAAACAAAAGATCAATGAATTAAATATACCAATAGATAAAAGTAATTTCTTTGTAAAGAAAGCTGAAATTGAGTTAAAAAAAGTATTGGAGATTTAAGATGATTGATGTTAATAGTATAAACTTAAATTTATTAAGGTTTTTCATAGTTACAGCAGAATCTACAAGTATTGCAGAAGCAGGAGAAAAATTAGGGTATTCTCATTCTACAGTATCGGCAAATATTAGTACACTTGAAAAACAATTTGGAGTAAAACTTTTTGCAAGAAAGCCATTGAAGTTAACTGATGTAGGAAAAGAGATATATGAAACAGTAAAACGTGGATTTATGGATATTGATTTTGCTATGCTTATAGCAGATTCAAAAAATGATATAGAATGTGGAAATTTATCTATTGGATGCCCAAGTCATATTGTAGAGTTTTATTTAATGGAAAGAATTGCAGAGGCAACAAAAGATTATCCTAATCTTAAAATAAACCTAGATACTTCGTACGAATGTGAGAATCTAATTGAAGCAGTAAAAGAAAATAAAATTGATTTTGCTGTATTAGACAGAATACCAAGTCAATATGAAAAAGACATAGAAGTCAAAGAAATCAAAAGAAGTGATTATATATTTGTTGCAAATGAAAAAATAACTATAAATGATATAAAAGAATTAGAAAATTATAAATATGTATTAGCTGGAGAACAAAGATCTAATACAATAAAATTATCAAAAATATTGAAACAATATGATGTGGAACTTGATGTTAGATTAAGATGTCGGACTAACAGAGCAAAGAACAAATGCAGCTAAATCTGGAGTAGGGGTTGCTTATGTTTTAAGAGAAGCAGCCAAAAAGGCTCTAGAAAGTGGGGAAATATATGAAGTAAAATTACCAGATTCAATAAAATTACCAGAAGTTAGTCTTGATTTGGTATATGTAAAAGGACATTTAACAAAGGTTGATAAAGAGTTTATAAAAAAATATATAGTATAAGAGGATTCAAAATGGATTCTCTTTTTTTATATGAACTTTGGAAAAAGTAACGATACTGTCGGAATTTTGGAATTTACAAACAATATAGACCATAATATAATTTAGATATTCAATTATACAAGGAGGCATATTGAAAATGAATTATATAATGGATCAGAAATTCCAAGATTACTTTGGAAAGAACTTAAGACAAGTATTTCTTTATCTAGTTGATGATTGCAATTTGAGATGTGTGCAATGCTTATATAAATTAGATATATGTTTTCAAGTAGAAAAAAAGGAGATAGCATTTGAAGATGCAGTAAAATTAATTAGTGATTTTAAGGAAATGGGAGCAACGAAATTAACACTAATGGGAGGTGAACCAACACTATATAAGCATTTACTTGAACTAATAAAAAAATCAAAAGAATTAGGATATGAATATGTAAGGATAGACACTAACGGACAATTTAAGAGTGAATTATTAGAAAAAGAAGAATTTAAAATGCTTGATGAAATAACATTCTCCATAGATGGACCAACAGCAGAAATAAATGATCCAATTAGAGGCAAAGGTTCTTTTGATAAATGTGTAGCAAATATAAAAAAAGCAAAAGAGTTAGGTTATAATATTGATATAACATCTTGTATCAGTAAAGGAATGATTGAAAGAGATAAAAATGGAAATTTATATTTGGATAGAATGATTAAGTTTGCAGAAGAATTAGGTATAGAAAAGATGAACTTCCATAATCTTTTTAAAACAGGTGTACCTAGAGATCACTTTACAGGAAATATTGATATTACAATAGATGATTGGTTTAAGGTAAAAGAGGAAATAGAAAACAAGGTTGAAAATAAAGAATATTCAATTCCTGTAAGAATCCCATCATCTTTTACAACAAAAGAAAGATTTTTAAGAAATCCAGAATATTATGGATTTTGTGTGTGCAAGACTAGAAGTAGCATATTAGTACATCCTAATGGAATATTAAGAATTTGCCCACTTCTTATAGGAACACCATATCGGAATAGCAAGATACTATGATAATAAAATCGAATGGGATAATTCTCCAACAAACGAATTAAGAGGAATAGAATTAGATAAAAATACACCTTGTGCAACACAATTCAAACATAATAAATTTGGAAAATATGTACCAGTTTGCTGTTCATTTAAGCCAAAACAAGATGAAAAAGTTTGGAAAGAACTTGATTGGGAAGGGAAAACAACTGGAGATAAAATTAGAACTATTATTGCTTATGATGATGAATTAGTAAAAAATAAAATTGTAGATATATTAAGTAAGAGAAAAGATGTAGATATAGTGGCAGTTGCTAAAACTCCAGAAGATACTTACAATAAAATAGTTGAATTAAAGCCAGAAATGGTATTTACAAAATATGATTTTAATTCAGATATGAAAGGTATTGATATAATAAAAAAATCAAAGCAGACTTTAAATGAGAATGTTCCAACATTTAATATAATAGCACCAGATATACCAAAAGAAGAATACCTGGAGGCAAGAAATGCTATTGGAGATAAAATGAATACAATAATAAGAGAACAAACTGAAATAAGATATAATGGAATAATAGAAAATTATAAGGAAATTTTAAATAAAAAATTCTAATAAAAAAAGGTAGATATTCTAATGATTAGAACAATCTATCTTTTCTTTTTACTTTTATTAAGTAGAATACTATTCTTTCTATAAAATCTTTAAGTGATAATTTATCACCATTATTATACAAAACCTTGTATAAATCATTTGAACAACTATACACATTAGTATTATTAAATGGTCTTATACAACTTTTCAAAGAATCTCTAACTCTTGTTTCTGGAACATTATACTTATAAGCGAGATACTTTAAAACAGTATTTAAAAATTCTAATTGATCAGGTCTATAGTAGCAGTAAATAATAGCATCCTTCATATACCTATATCCAGATGACATACAATTAAAATTAAGAGATTGCAAAAGCCAGTCAATCTCTCCAAATTCTATATCTGGAGTATTATAATCAATAGACAACATTTTTATTGCTTCAACCAATTCGTTACTTTGAATAGGCTTGTATAAGATTTCATTAATTTTAGCAACATTATTAAGTTTCATACTATAGTGTGGCGATAATGTTAAAATAGTATTACATCTTTTTCTCTCTACAGGACTACTAGACAATCTATTTACTATATCTTCAAGTGATATATCAGATAAATTATTGTCTAAAACTAAAATGTCTGGATTTACTTTCCAATACATAGATATTGCATCATATCCAGTAATGGCATTATCAACCCTATAATTTTTTTCATTTGCAAGTTCTTGACAAAGAATATCAATTTCACGTGTATTCTTATTGCCGATAAGTACATTAACCATAATTTAGCCTCACAAATGTATTATTTCAATTTTTTTCCAACATTATATCACAAAAATTATGTCAATTCAATACTGTAAACTTCTTTTTTTGTACCCATTTCAATACTTTCAGCAGAAAAATGTGTCGAACATTGTCGAATTGAGGAAAACAGCAAAAAATTATACAGAAAATGCACAATGTGATATAATCATCTCGACTAATAGTAATTTACCGAAAAGATTGTCAGTAATGACAGTCTTTTTTGTACGACAGGCAGTTATACAAATAGATTAGTTCAGTGCAACTAATCTATTTTTTTACAAGAAACACAAACGAATTAAATGCAATTATTTTTTTATTATATATTGACTTTTAACGATAACTACTATAAAATATAGTAGTGTAGTTTATAGTAATGAGAAGGTCATTAAATATATGAAAAATTATACAACTATTTTCTTCCTGTAGATAATATGGAAGAAGCAAAAATATATTATGAGGAAATATTGGGGTTAAAAAAGAAATTTGATTTCTCTGATAAGGGAATGGTTGCTTATAATATTGGAAATGAAGAACCTACAATAATTTTAAAAGACAAAAAATAAATTTGAGAATTTAAAGCCTACAATATGGTTTGAAGTAGAAGATGTTGCAATCTTCTATAAAGAAATGTTGAATAATGGTATAAAATTTTTGAGTGAGCCTTTTAAAATTGGAACTGGTAATGCAGTCGAGTTTGAAGATCCATTTGGAAATAGACTTGGCGTTACAGATTATATTAAGTAAGGAGTAGAGATTATGTCAAATATAGATTTGGTATTATTAGGACTTATTAAACAAAAATCACAAAGTGCTTATGATATTAAAAAAAATATAGAATATCGTAATATACCAAGATGGGTAAAAATTAGTGAACAGTCTATTTATAAGAAAGTATTACAATTAGAATTTAAAAAATATATTGTTAGCCATAAAGAGAAAGAGGGAAATATGCCAGATAAAACAGTATATACTATTACTAACAAAGGTAATGATTATTTTAATAAACTTATGAATGATATTTCAAATTCTGATGTTAGTCTATATTTGGATTTTAATATTATTATCACGAATTTAGATTTAGTAGATGATGAACAAAAAAAGATTCTTGTTTCTAATATAAAATCAAAGATATTAGAATTAAAAGAATTACTAAATGAAAGACATTCTCATAGACAACATATTCCTAATGTTGGAAAACAAATGTTTAAACAACAATTAGCATTAGTAGAAACATTAGAAAAGTGGATAATTGATTTTGAGAATAGTTTAAAAGAACAAAATTAGCAAATATTGATTTTAAGTTAAAAGATAAATTTGTAGGGAGGGAAATTTCATGAAAATAATCAACATTGGTATTCTTGCTCATGTAGATGCAGGAAAGACGACTTTAACGGAAAGTCTGCTTTATACAAGTGGAGCGATTTTAGAATTAGGCAGTGTAGATAAGGGAACAACAAGGACAGATACTATGTTTTTAGAACGTCAGCGTGGAATCACAATTCATGCAGCAGTTACTTCTTTTAATTGGAATGACTACAAAATCAATATTGTAGATACTCCTGGACATACAGATTTTATAACAGAAGTGTATCGTTCCTTATCTGTTCTTGATGGAGCTATTTTAGTAATTTCTGCTAAAGATGGTGTACAAGCACAAACCCGAATACTATTCTATGCACTTCAAAAAATGAATATACCAACAATTATTTTTATAAATAAAATAGATCAGTATGGAATTAACTTAAATAATATTTATCAAAATATCAAAGAAAAACTTTCAAATGATATTATTGTTATGCAAAATGTAACATTAACTCCAGAAATATCAATTAAAAATATCATTGATTTAGATGAATGGGATCCTGTAATTTCCAAAAATGATAAACTTTTAGAAAAATATATTGTAGGAGAGAAATTGACTATACAAGAATTAATGTATGAAGAATATAGGTGTGTTAAAAAAGGTTCGTTGTTTCCTATATACCATGGAAGTGCTAAAAATAATATAGGGACTCAACAACTCATCGAAGCTATTTCAAATCTTTTTTGTTCTGAAATGAATGAGAATGATTCAGAATTATGTGGAAGAGTTTTTAAAATTGAATATACAGACCATAAGCAAAGATTAGTTTATTTGCGTCTTTACAGTGGAACATTACACTTACGAGATACAATTATATTGCCAGAAAAAAAGAAAGTGAAACTTACAGAAATATATATTCCTTCAAATGGGGAAATGATACAGACAAAAATAGTTTGTTCTGGAGATATTTTTATTATACCTAACAATACATTAAGATTGAACGATATTATAGGAAATGAAAAGATTTTGCCATGCAATGTATGGAATGATAAGACTGTACCAATACTACGAACAAGAATTGAACCGATAAAAATAGAAGAGAGAGAAAAATTATTGGATGCTCTTATAGAAATTGCAGATACTGATCCTCTTTTACGTTATTATGTTGATACGATAACACATGAAATCATCATTTCTTTTTTAGGAACAGTGCAGTTAGAAGTTATCTGTTCTCTGTTGATTGAAAAATATCACATAAACATAAGAATCGAAGATCCAACCGTAATTTATTTGGAAAAGCCATTACAAAAGGCAGATTATACTATTCATATTGAAGTACCACCAAATCCATTTTGGGCATCGATTGGATTATCAATAACTCCACTTCCAATTGGCAGTGGAATACAGTACGAAAGCAAAGTTTCACTCGGTTATTTAAATCAAAGTTTCCAAAATGCAGTAAGAGAAGGTATTAATTATGGACTGGAGCAAGGTTTGTATGGTTGGAAAGTAACAGATTGTAAAATATGTTTTGAATATGGTGTTTATTATAGCCCTGTTAGTACTCCCTCGGATTTTCGCTTTCTTGCCCCAATTGTACTTGAACAAGCATTGAAAAAAGCGGGAACGCAATTATTAGAGCCATATCTTTCGTTTATACTTTTTACACCACAGGGATACTTTTCTCGTGCATATAAAGATGCACAAAAACATTGTGCAATAATTGAAACAAGTCAATCAAAAAATGATGAAGTTATTTTTACAGGACATATTCCTGTACGTTGTATTAATGAATATCGTAATACTTTAACTCTATATACAAATGGGCAAGCAGTTTTTTTGACAGAATTAAAAGATTATCAAATTGCTACTTGTGAACCAGTTATTCAATCACGCAGACCAAATAATCGAATAGATAAAATACGCCATATGTTTAATAAAAAAGAAAATTAAGTTACTATTCGCTAAATTACAATTTCTATTACTCTACGATAAGTAGGTTGTTAATTCTAAAAAAATACATTATAATTTTAAATAGGAGGAACTTAAGATGGATAACTATGTAACAGGTAAAATTATAAAAGAATTAAGAGAGAAGAATAATCTAACTCAATTAGAATTAGCAAATATAATAGGAGTAACAGATAAAACTATTTCAAAGTGGGAAACATATCGAGGATTACCAGATATTTCATTATTAGAATCATTAGCAAAAGCATTAAGTGTTTCAGTTATTGAATTAATGGATGGCGAACATATTATTAATAAAAATATATCAAGTAATATGCGTAAATCTAATTTATATGTTTGCCCTGTATGTGGCAATGTTTTTCATACCATAGGAGAAGGACTTATAGCTTGTTGTGGTGTTACATTACCAAAATTAGAAGCAGAGTTAGAAAATGACAAACATATTATAAATTGTGAAATAATAGATGATGAATATTATGTTTCTATCAATCATGAAATGACAAAAGAGCATTATATATCATTTATTGCTTATATTACTGATAATAAATGTGAGTTTGTTAAGTTATATCCAGAGCAAAATGCAGAAACAAGATTTCAAAAGAGAGGAAAAGGTGTTATATATATTTATTGCAATAGAGATGGACTGATTAAAAAAGTCATATAGAATATATTTTTTATAGGTGTAAAGAAATTTACATCTATTTTTTTGCTTTATTTGATTCTTGCTAACTCTACGATAAGTAGGTTGTTAATTCTAATAAAGCCTTTTATAATTGTAAATGAGAGGAATAATATTAAATAAGATAGAAAGGGGATAAATAATGGATATAAAAAGAAAAAAAGAATTATTAAACGAATGGAAAAATAGGCATCCTGAAATTGGAGTATTTATTATAAAATGTAAAATTACTGGAGATGGATTTGTAGGTATTTCTAAAGATTTACAAAAAGAATTTAATAGTCAAAGATTTAAACTATCATCAAAACTTCATCCAAATAAAGAACTTTCAAAGTTATGGGAAGAATATGGAGAAAATAACTTTGAATATGCTATAGAAAAAGTTTTAAAATATGAAGATCCAAATGATGATTATACAGAGGAATTGGAAGAACTTTTAGAAAAATATTTATTAGATAAACCACAAGCAAGGAGGATTGGAAAATGAATGAAAATATTGTAATAGGTGCAGAAAATTATAATAAAGTAGATGGAAGAAATGCTTATCATTCTAAAATAAAGAAATTGACTTTAGGAAAGCCACATTTAGAAGAAAATAAAATAATGCAAATAGCTTTACAAATTTGGAAAGAAAATGGAAAAGGAGAATTGGAAATAGATACAGAACTTCCAATACACCAAATATTTGATTTAATGATATTTTTAAGTCGAACACTCCTTTATTTTAAAGAAGCATATCGTATGCCTTTACTATATAATCCTGAAAATCCAACAATAGAACGAATTGGAATACAAGGAGAGGCTTTACCTATTGAAGTTTATATGCAAAACCCTAATATTAATAAAGATATACAAGAATTTGCACAAACTTTGAATAATTTAGGAGAAATAACAGGAGAACGATTACGAGTATTAACACAAATTATAGAAGAACTGGAGATGTACTAAAATGGAACAAAAATATTTTTTAAATCCAAATAGAAAACTAACAAAAGAAGAAAAATCACTAATTTGGAAAAAGCCAATATCTCATATTACAAGTGAAGCTGAAATTCGTATATGTAAGGCAGTAAAGAATAATTGGAATAAAAGTGAAATGAAGCTAACTAATATTTTATTAGAAGGGGATTCAGGCTCTGGAAAAACAGAGCTTGCAAAAGCATTATCTACTGACTTTGGATTACCTTATACAAAAATTACTTGTTTTGCAGATATGGATAAATCAGATATTTTAGGTGCTATTCTACCTGTTTCTGAAAGCGAAGAAAATGGAAGTGCAATAAAATATCAATATTATCCATCTGAAATTGTACGAGCTTATGAAAATGGATGGCTATTAGAAATTCAAGAACCAACAGTAATTAGAGATGCAGCTGTTTTAATGGCACTTAATTCAGCACTTGAGCTAGATGGAAGTATTAACTTACCAGATAGAATCGTTCATAGACATCCTGATTTTATAGCGATAATTACTACAAATCGAGGATATAATGGATGCAGACCATTAAATGAGGCACTTCGTGATAGAATAGGGCATGTTGAAAAAATGGATTTACCACCTATCCAAGTTATGGTAGAAAGAGCTATACAAAAAACAGGATATACCAATATGGAAGTATTAAATTTATTTGCACAAACTATTGTATGTTTAGATCAAACAGCAAAAGCAAATGCAATTAAAGGTGTAGCAGGTATGCGTTCTTATTTTTATTGGATAGATGCAGTAATGGAAGGAAATGCTGTGATAGATTCACTTTATCATAAAGTAATCTATAAAATAACAACAGATGAAGAAGAAATTGAAATATTAAATCAATCATTAAAAAAGCAAGAAATTTTATCTAAACTAGAGGAAATTCTTATACCAAAAGGTAAAACAAATGGAGAAGTATTAGAATTAAAAGCAGATGGAAATTTTGAAACGAAACAAACTTTACAAAAAGAAAATAAAGAGCCTGCTGTAGAATTACGAAGGAGATCAGATAGTGAAGGTGAATCAAATAAGACTTTGGAAAGTTCTGTTCAAACAAAAACAATAGATATAGAAGAAGATGGAAAGGCAATTTACCATGAATTAAGCAAAGAAGAAGATAAAAAAATACAAGATGAAAAAATGTCCTTTCGCAAGAAATTAAATAGTGAGGCAAGAAATGCAGTAAAAGGTTCTATTCATGAAAATATTAAAATGATAGTTCATAGACCAGAGCCAAATGAAGAAGAAAGAAAAGAATATTATAAGGTTGTTTCAGAGCTTTATCCAATTATTCAAGAACTTTCAAATAAAACAAAACCAATTTTAGAACATGAGATAGCAGCAAGTCAGTCAAATAATAAAATGTATGGAAATAATTTTCATCCTGAAAAAGTAGTTTATTCTGATTTTAAATACTTTTCAAAGAAAAGTCCACCAGATGAAAAGCCAACACTTGCAGTTGCTTTAAGAATAGACCAGTCAGCTTCAATGAATGCTTTTGGTAGGTTAGAAATTGCTAAGAAATCAGCTACTTGTGTTTATGAATTTTGTAAAAAGTGTAATATTCCAATACTAATTTATGGAGATACTGCTGACCGTTCACCAAAAGAACAAATGTCTATGTATTCCTATATTGATTGGAATAATTCAAAACTAAATGATGCAGCATCCTTAATGTGTATAAAAAGTATTAGTAATAACAGAGATGGAATGGCTATGCGAATTTTAGCAGAAAAATTAGTAAAAGTACCACACACCACAAAACTTTTAATTAGTATTAGTGATGGTATGCCGAAAGCCCTTCCAGATTATAGTGGAAATATTGCTATTCAAGATATGAAGAAATTAATTAAAGAATATACTCGAAAAGGAATTACATTTTTGGCAGCTGCAATAGGTCAAGATAAAGAAACTATTTGCGATATTTATGGTAATGATAGATATATAGATATTACAGATTTAAAAGAGTTACCAGCAAGATTAGTGAAAACTATTGCAAGATATTTGTAGTATGGATATATTTTGTGTTATAATCATCTCGACAACTTACAATTTATAAAATAGTAGTATTTACAAAATACTGCTATTTTTTATTGACAAGAAAAAACAAAAGTAGTATTATAATGTAAGGTAAACCTTACAGGAGGCAAAATGAAAAATAGAGTAAAAGAATTGAGAGAAAAACTTGGACTTACTCAAGAACAATTAGGAAATATGGTAGGAACATCAAGACAAGCTATTATTGATATTGAAAAGGAAGAAACAGAGCCATCTATTTGGTTGGCTTATGATATAGCACAGGTATTTCATAAAAAAATAGAAGAAGTCTTTTTATTTAATGAAAGTGTGAGAAAATCGAGAGCAGAATCAAGTAGGAGGATTAAAAATGGCAATAAGAAAAATTAGAACATTTGATGATGAAATATTAAGAAAAAAAAGCAAAATAGTAGAAAAAGTAGATAATAAAATAAAGTTAATATTAGATGATATGGTAGAAACTATGTATAATACTGAATGTGGAGGAGGATTATCTGCTTGTCAAGTTGGAATATTAAAACAATTAGTAGTTATTGATGTTGGAGAAGGACTATTAAAACTTGTCAATCCTAAAATTATAAAAGAAGAAGGAGAGCAAATTGTTGATGAGGGATGTTTGAGTTTTCCAGATGTTTGGGGAAAAGTAAAAAGACCAATAAAAATTGAAGTTGAAGCATTAAATGAAAATGGAGAGAAAATTGTAATTAAAGGTAAAGGCATATTAGCACAATGCTTATCACACGAAATTGATCATTTGAATGGAATCGTATTTACGAGTAAAATTATAGAATATATCAATTTTTATAAAAATTAGTTCTATGAATTACAATATGAAAAATATGTAGTTGATGACTGGATTATTTTTGCTAAAATTTACAAATAAAATCCTTATATCTAGTAGTTGACTACATATAAAAAATAATCAACATTAAAACAAAAATACTTATTTTTCAACAAAATACTTCTTTTTTTCTAAACAAAACACCAGAACATTATGTAGTTGGTGCATTGTGTATATTGAATCGCAAATTCAATATAATAAGAAAAAAAGGAGGTAGGTATGGAAACTTCAAATGAGCAAATTAACAAAAGCCTTGGAGCAATTTTTCAAGAATATAGACTAAAGAACAATATAACACAAGAAAAATTTGCTGAAGAACTAACTAAATCTACAAAAACTATCTCTCAAATTGAAACTGGAAAAGATGGTACAAGCAAAAAGACCGATATAGATTTTATGAACTATTTAGAAATTGCACCTAACATTTTATATAAGGACTTTATCACTAATCCAACATTAAAGAAAAAGATAGAGATTAGTGAGAAAATCAGCGATCTAGAGTCTAGTAAAATAGAAGCATTATTCCAAATTGTAGAAGTTTTGAAGAATCTATAATGAGAATATTTTTGATAAGTAGATGTATTGAGAAAGCTAACGAAAATTGGCTTTCTTTTTATTTTGTAGAATTTTGTCGGAAAATTTTTTTTACATTGGTATTACTGAACTAAAAACAAATTTCCAATATCTAGGAGTTGACTGGATAAAAAAATGTTATATAATGTATATCGTAATCATATTGGAGGGAACAAAGTTGAAAAATAGCAAAATAGAAGAACTAAATAAAAGAACTATACTTCTATTGGAAAAGACCAAAAAGGAATATAAAAAGTTTGCAGAGGAAAGAAAACAACTATATTGCTATTTAGTAGATAAAGATGATTTAACGAAATGGGAGAAATATGTGGAACAATTAGAAAAAATAATAAATGAGAAATAGATAATATGATAATCTTGAAAAGAGGAGGTTGTATAGAAAGAGAAAATTAACAAAAAGCAACTAATAAATATGCCTTATATGTAGTAATAAATGTAACAAAATATTTTTTAAAATAAACTTTATAAAAGGTTTACAAAATAAGTGAAAGAGAGGATTTTGTTATGGAAAAAACAAGAGAAATTGTTATGCTTGAAAATAATATCTATGAAAAGGTAAACAGAGATAAAATTATTGTAATTGGAAAAGATGTTTACGAAAAGGTAAATGATAATGCTAGATTAGTAATACCACATCCTAAAAAGGAGAAAACACAAAATGAAAATGAAGTAATACTTGATGGAATAGGCAGAATACGATTGGCACAAAGTATTATGAATAAGATGAATATAAAAACAGGATATAAATTAGATGTATATGCTAGTGGTAGAAATATCATTATTAAAAAACTAGATGTTAAGAAAAGTGCAACAAGAGAAACAAAAATGATTATAGAAAATAAGTATGAGGTAAAAGTGCAAATAAGCAATCTTGACTTTGGAGATAATCATAATATAACTACAATAGATGAGTTTGGAAATATTTTAATCTGGAATGATATAAGAAAGAAAATTGGAATTGTAGAAAATGATAAGTTAAAAGTTTGTATTAAAGAAGATATGATTATTTTAATACCAAAGAAAAAATATTAAATTTTTTTGCAGTAACTGATGTGTACTACATATCAAAATGCCAAAATAAAAAACAAATAACTACTACAAAAGTAATAGAAATTTGTTTAATTAAAATATTGGTCAGTATTCTCAAATAATTGTTGTTCTTTGATACCTAGAACTTTACAAATTGCTTTTTGCTCATAATCTCTAACAAATAAAGTATGATTCTCTATATGAGATATATCAGAATTATAAAGAGTGACTCCTAGAAGTGCAACTTTATCAGCTAATTCTCTTTGAGATAAACCTTTTAATTCTCTATACTTTTTTATATTAGAGCCAACAATGTTTTGATGACCATTTAAATTTTTGGTTTTCATTATATTATTATTCCACCCCTTAACTAAAATAAACAAAATAATAATATAATATTTTTTTGTCCTATGTGTTGCGTACCAGTTAGCAAGAATGGAAAAGAAAGGAAAAATGAAAAAAATGGATATTGAAAACTGGGATTATAAATATCATAATAATCCAATGATTGATATAAGAAAAGAATTAACTGATAATCAGTTAGAGATAATAAAGAAATTAGGAATAGAGGTAAAAGACAAGATATATACAGAATATGACTATGAGTGTTTAAAAGGTGCATTATCAGAATACATACAAGATGATGAGGAGGAATATACTCCAAAATCACTTGATGAAAAAAATGTGGATAAGGAGGAGTTTGAAGAACTTATAAAAAGGATTGATGAAATAGACGAAAATATGTAAAAACTAAAGTAGATAGGGATGGAGGAAATGTTATTTGAAGAATATTGCGATAATTATTTAGAGTCTAAAATTATTGATTTGAAAAAGGAATTAACTAATAAAGACCTGGCTATAATAGAAAAGTTAGAAGTGAATATAGAAGATGGATTTTATACACAAAGTAGATATGAAGATGTAAAAGAAGATTTAGGAATATATTATAGTAATTATGATGCTGATAGAGAACAAAGATATATAAAACCACTAAAATATGGTGTTACTAAAAAGGAATTTGATTATCTTTCTAATAGATTTAGTGAAATTGATAAAAAATATGAAGAAATGTTAGAAGGCAACTATCGAAGAAAAACTTTTAAAGATATATGGCTTAAAGAAAAGCAGCATATCAGAAATAAACTAATGTATTTATTAGAAAAAGATATACTTACAGATAATAAAAAACAGAAAATACTTGAAATTGTAATAAATATGAAAGATGCTACAGATATGCAAAAAGAACGATTTGTTTTATATTATGGTTTAGACAAAAAACAAAAAAGAATCCATAATGCTTCTAAAATAGCAGAATTACAAAATTGTACTTCATCAAATATTAGACAATCAATAAATAATATTAAACTAAAGATAGTAAGATTACCAGATGAACAAATAGAAACAATAAGAAAAATTATAAAACAAACAAATCTAAAATCCTTATAAGAAATCATATAAAAATAAATATTAGTATGAAATGGAGAAAATATGACAGAGAAATTAAGAGAATTAAATGAAAAAATTATAAAAAAAAGAAATGAATTAGATTCATCAATAGAAAATAACAAAGATGGAGATGTTATTTACAAAATAAGTGTTGAATTAGATGATTTGATTGCAGAATATATAAAATATGAAAATCAAAAGAAAATATTAGATAAGTATAATGACATTCTAAATAATCCTTATAAAAGGGAAATTATAAACGAAATTAAAAAGGATGTAAAAAAGCAAGCTGAAAATATTTCAGACTTTGAATTGGAATGTTATTGCAATAATGTATATCTATATACTTGCTTAAAAGCTAATGGCATCAGTAATGATGAAATAGCAAAACAAATTTTATATCGTAACAATATGGTTGCTGAAAATTTAGAAGGATCAGAGAACAGTAATATAGATATAGATTTAAAATTCAATACAGATATTTCAAACAAATACTATAAAATCATAAAAGAAAAGTTAAAACAAAACTAAATATAAAAGAATCAAAAGTCTAAACGGAAATGATTTAGGCTTTTATTATTTCAATGTTTAAGACTGTAGTTTATTCTACAGTTTTTTTTATTTTTAAAATAAATCTTTTTTTGTACCCATTTTTCTTTTTATTCCCCCATTTTAATCAAAAATACGAAATCCAGAGTATAGTGTCCGTAAATTGAGTTTTAAGAACTCCTAACTCCAGAAGAAGCTTTTTATAGACACACTCCAGACAAAAAAATGAAGGACAGATTCTGGAGTGTTGTAAATGGTAGGGGGAATTAGAAATGATAACTTAATAGATACAAATAGATTCATCTATATAGGATTTTTTTGCCCTATTTTAGATGATTTTTTTGTACCTTCTACTAAACTTGTGAGAAACAAATCTCCACCTCTAAACAGTTGAATTTTCAAAGAAATTTAATTGTTGGAGGATTTAGAAATGAAAAATAATTATAAAGAAATAAATAAATATGAGGAATCGAAAGAGAAAATAACAAATTATGATGAAGCAAATAAATATGATTTTTATGCAAAATATTATATGCACTATGCCATTGGAACTAGATTTGAAGATTGTGTTGAAATAAGCAAAAAAGAATATAGTGAATTGAAACAAAAATTAAAAAATTCAAAAGAAGCAATGATTAGAATATTCGCAACTTATGCTGTTGGATTCTATAAGAATGAAGGAACTTATGTGATACAAACAGTAGATAAAGATATTTATTATTGTTTATATAATTCACAGAGGTATGAAAAAAATAAGGTAAGAAATGAAAATTTTAGGCATATAGATAAATATTTTAATCAAGAAGATATAACTAATATTCATACTGATTATAGCCTTGAAGATGAAGTTTTAAATGAAATAGAAAAAGAAGAAATAAAATTATTACTTGATTCAATTCTATCAGAGAAACAAAGCAATAGATTTTTTAAAAATAAAATACTAGAAATTCCTCTTGTAATAATTGCTGTTCAAGATGGTACTACTGTAGGTGCAATAGAAGAAAGTGTAAAAAGAGCAATGAATAATATTTCAAAAAATTACAAGAAAAAATAAAAAAATTTTTTAAGAGCCTATAATTTTACTATGAGAAGTGAGCTTATATATAGAAGGGAGGAAAATATGATTACACAAATTTTAAGAAACAAATATCGACAACTAATTAAGAAAAAATTTACCCAAAATCTATATAAAATGCAAATAAGGAGCTCACTTCTTATTAGTCTTGTCAAGCCTTTAAAGTGTTAGCAAAAAGTTGCATAGGAAGGAGAAAGACCTATGGAAGATAGAAACAAACAAATATTAGATATGTATTTTATTGAAAAAATAAAGCCAGTTGATATTGCAAAAAAATTTGAAATAGCAAAAAGTACAGTAACAAGAGTGTTACAAAAAGATAGCAGATATATAAAAATTAAGCAAGAGAGAAAGGCTGAAAATCAAGAAAAGCATAAACAATATACTAATGATTACAATAAAACGAAGAAGAAAAATATACAACAAAAAAACAATGCTGATGATTTAGTTTTAAGAAATATGCACAATCAAGCGAGTATGGAAATGTCTAAACCTAAACGATTGAATAATATGGCATATAGAAATTGGAATAAAAGTGCTTTTACTTATAATGAAAAGAAGAAAAGGTATGAATTTAGAGAAGAATTAGGTCGCAGCTATGATGTACCAAAATATATAAAAGTGGAGGTTTTATAATGGCAAGAGAACTATACAACTGGGATCAAGTTAGAGCATATTTGATAATCGCAGTCAAAAATGTAAAAGATAAAAACAAATATATGGATGTGGAAATAGAAGATTTTATAAAAGAATTAGATCCACTTCAAACTTTGTATGGTAAAGAGGGAGTAATTGGACTTTCTCAAAGATATTTAAAAAGCAAGAAAAGGAAATTGTTATGAATTTTATAGATATTGAACACGAAGAATTTTTTGAAGAAAAAATGAAAGAATTAAGAAAATTAGGAAAAACAGATGTGTACTATAAATCATTAGTTTATACATTAAGCATTTGTGAAACAACTAGAGATCATTTTAATGAAATATTCAATATAAGAAAAAGTGAAGTTAATTTAGATTCTATTCAAAAAGGATGGCAAACATCAACATCATTAAAAGTAACTAGAATGGCATTTAACCTATGGAATCATAATCTTATGTATGACAGTGAACAAGATTTAGAAAATGAAAAAATATCAACATCTTATGCACCAAGCGAAATTTTCTGTTGTTCTTATGCACCATACTTTTGGGAAGGAATTAAGATTCGTTATCCAGAATACACTAAAGAAATAGAGATTTCCCATAGAGAAAGATATAGTAAGGTTATAACTCATATTGAAAATGTAGAAGATAAACCTACAGGAATATATATAAGAACTAGCAAAAAGGATGAATATGAAACTTTAGAGCAAGTTACAAGACATTGTAAAGAGTGTGATATAAAAAGTACAATTATATATATGGATATAGGGTATAGTGGAATAGATCCAGATAGAAAAGCACTACAAGTTCTAAAAAAAGATATAGAAGCAAGTAAATTAAAGGAAGTTTTATATTTGAAGTTAGAATCACTTTTTAGAAAACCAATAGAATTTAACGAATTTGCAAGTAGATGCGAAAAAAACAATATTGATATATGTTGCTTAATGAACAAAAAAGCGAAAGAAACTGTAGATTTTAATGAAAATTATATGGATGAATGTGATAAAGATTATTAAAATGTAGAAAAACTAAAGTAAAGAATATTTAGAGAATAGAAATAGATGTATATTATAAATCGTTAATATACATACTAATACTATGGTTTATATATACATCTTTATGGAGGCAATATATGAACAAAATACAGACAGTAGAAAAGAAAGAGCGAAAAATTGTAAATGTATTTTTCAATGAAGATGGCATATCAATTATAGAATTATTAGAATTAGATTTTTCAGACTTTGTAAGTAATTTTATAAAAGAAAATGTTAAATAAAGATAAGAAAATAAGTGATGAATATACAGTTTTATATTCTCACTTATTTTTTATATGCAATAAAAGAAAAATCCGTGATTCTTCATAAAAGCACGGTTGCTAAATGAAAAATGTTATGATATAATTTCAATATCATTAGTAATTAGTTATCAATTCAGCAACCAGATGGAGGTTGTATGAATTTTGATAACGGAATAATGTCTTTACTTTTAAGCATTTATTCGCCAGATGAAATAGCAAAATATATAAGGCTTTCATTAGAGGATAGAGATAAAGAAGATAAAGACAAAGATGAAAGTGAAAGTATTACAAATCAAAGAAGAATTTTAAACCAATTTATTGACAGCAAAGGCAATAAAGGTAGTGAGTGCAAAGAGTTCATAGATGATGGGAAAAGTGGTACGAACTTTGATAGACCTGGATGGAAAGATTTAGTTGAACAAATTGAATCTGGAAAAATAAAGGTTGTTATTACTAAAAATTTATCAAGACTTGGTAGAAGTAATTTTGAATGTGGATATTATATGGATTATTATTTCCCTTCAATGAATGTTAGATATATGACAGTTCAAGAAGGAGTAGATACAGGAGTTAATAATAATTCTAGTAATGAATATGCAGCATTAAATAACTTTATCAATGAAAAATATTCAAGAGATTTATCCAAGAATATTAAAAATTCAAAAAGACTTAAACAAGAAAGTGGAGAATATGTTGGAAGTAATAATACTCCGTATGGTTATATTAGAGATCCCCAAGATAAGCATCATCTGATTATTGAAGAATATTCGGCAAAAATTGTTAGACAGATATATCAATGGTATTTAGAAACTGGCTCACAAGGAGAGGTAAGAAGATTACTATTTGAAAACGAAATACCTACACCAGCAACATATCGAAATCTAGTAAGTATGACAAGCAAGTTAAAAAATCCTTATCAATGGACTTCCAGAACTATAAGATATATTTTAACAAGTCAAATGTATATTGGAAATATGGAACAACACAAGTATGAAAAAAAGAGTTTTAGAGATAAGAGATTATACAGAACCAAAAAAGAAGATTGGATAATTGTTGAAGGAACACACGAACCAATAATAGACAAAGCAACTTATGATAAAGTACAAGCCTTAATAAAAGCAAACTTTAAAAGATCTTCTGAAAGACCACCAGAGCTATTTACAGGTTTATTAATATGTTATGATTGTAAACATAGAATATCTATTACACCAAGAGATCAAGTTACAAAAGATGGAACTGTTCATCATCACGCATATACACAATGCAATTATTACAGAAAAAATAGAAATCTCAATGTTTGTTCGTTACATTCAATGAGTTATTTCAAACTTGAAGATAACTTATTAAAGGAAATAGAAACGATTTGTAAAACTTTCGTAAAACTTGTTGATTTTGACAAGATTACAAAAGAAAAGCAGAAAACTATAAATACTTATGGAACTACTTTATTACAGAAAATCAATAAACTTAATTCAGAAATAAAAAAGATAGACCAAAAGATTGAAAAGACATATATGGATAGACTGGATGAGGTTATTACAGTAGATACATATCAAAAGATTTCTGCTAAATTTGAAGAACAGAAAAAAACAATGCAAAAGGAAGTTACAGAACTTGAATCAACTTATGAACAATATCAAAGAGATAATTCTCTTGAAAATATACTGGAGGCAAAAAGCCTTGCATCAGAGTACATAAAGAAAAAGAAGAAAATTGATAGAGAGTTGATATTGAAATTAGTTGATAGAGTAGAAATACACGAAAACAAAACAGCAGATTTATATTTAAAGATAAAGCCACTAGAACAGGTACGATAATGCTACTCATTCTATTATTTTTTTATTGTGTACCAAGGGGTGTCGTTAAAATAACACCTGCACATGATATGAATGATTATCAAGCTGGATTAAGACATAACTTAGAAATAATTGAAGTATTTGATGAAAACTTCAAAATGGGAAATTTAGTACCAGAATATAATGGAATGGATTTACTAGAGGCAAGAAAAGAAATTGTAAAAAAATTAGATGAAATAGGAGCATTAGTTAGAACAGAAGATTATACACATAATGTAGCCAAATGTGAAAGATGTAAAAATACTATAGAACCAAAGATTTCAGAACAATGGTTTGTAAGTATGAAAGATTTAGCCAAAAGAGCTGCAGATAGTGTAAGAAATGGTGAAACAAAATTTGTTCCTCAAAGATATGAAAAACAATATTTCCATTGGTTAGATAATATACAAGATTGGTGTATTTCACGTCAATTATGGTGGGGACATAGAATACCAGCATATTACTGTGATGAATGTGGACATATAAATGTTTCTAAAACAGATCCTGAAAAATGTGAAAAATGTGGAAGCCATAAAATTACTCAAGATCAAGATACATTAGATACATGGTTTAGTTCTGCATTATGGCCATTTTCAACATTAGGTTGGCCAAATAAAGAATCACAAGATTATAAAGACTTTTATCCAACACAAACTTTGGTAACAGGATTTGATATTATAACATTCTGGATATCAAGAATGATGACACAAGGTTTAGAATTTACAGATGAAGTTCCATTTAAAGATGTTTTAGTTCATGGTATAGTAAGAGATAGCCAAGGCAGAAAAATGTCAAAAACACTTGGAAATGGAATTGATCCATTAGATATTATAGAAAAAAATGGAACAGATAGTTTAAGATTTTCATTACTTTCAGGAACAACAATGGGAAATGACATTAGATTTATGCCAGAAAAAATAGAACAAGCATCTAATTTTGCTAATAAAATTTGGAATGCTGCCAAATTTATTACAATGAATTTGGCTGATGATGAAGATATTATTAAATTTTCAGAGAAAGTACGTCAAAATGGAAAAAATAAATATAATCCAAAATTACTTAGAATTGAAGATAAATGGATAATAAATAAATTAGATAAAATAGTTGTAGAAGTAACAAAGAATATTGAAAATTATGATTTAGGTATAGCGCTTGACAAAATATATAACTTTATTTGGAATGAATTTTGTGACTGGTATATAGAAATGGTAAAACCTAGATTATATAGCGAAAATTACGACGAAAAAGTTGCTGTATGTTTTGTGTTAGATTATATTTTTGGTATATCTTTAAAATTATTGCATCCATTTATGCCATTTGTTACATCAGAAATTTATGATAAATTAGTATATTATAATGACAAAGCATTAATGGTTAGTAAATGGCCAACTCCATACGAAAATTTTGAATTTGAAAAAGAAGAAGCAATTATTGAAAAATTGAAAAAACTAATTGTTGAAATAAGAAATATAAGAACAAAAATGAATGTACATCCATCTAAGAAATCAAAATTATTAATAATTTCCAACTCTTTAGATAGTGATATAAAAGAAGCAGAAGAGTTCTTGTTAAAACTTGGATTTTCAAATGAAATTGCTATAGTAAAAGATGAGTCAGAAATACCACAAAATGCAGTTTCAATAGTAATTGATGAATTAAAAGTATATATACCTTTTGAAGAATTAGTTGATATTGAAGAAGAAAGAAAAAGACTAGAAGGAGAAAAAGCAAAATTAGAAGCAGAAGTTCAAAGAGGAGAAAAAATGCTTTCGAATCCAGGTTTTGTTAACAAAGCTCCAGAGGCTAAAGTAAATGAAGAAAAAGCAAAACTTGAAAATTATAAACAAATGCTTACAAATGTAAAGGAAAGATTACAATCTCTTAAATAATAGACAAAACTAGAAAAATATGTTAAAATAAAAATGTCAAGGAATAATCCTGACTTTTATGTACCTTGCTATAATACACAGTGGTGTATGTAGTTAACAAAACACAATATAAAGGAGAGATAATATGAATGATGCAGCAATCGTATGTATTATGAATAATCATGTGCGGCTTGTAAAAGGCGTGGAAACGGGTGATTTTGTTAATGCTGAAAATATGGTGGAAATTCCGCCGTATGATGGCGAGGAAAATGCGGGCACGAGTTCGTGGAAAATGTATGCCGCGAGAACAGTAGTAGGTTTAGTAATTGTTACTGTATATGCGGCAGGAAATTATTCTGTGGAAATACGATAAACCGCGAGAGGACCTTCGAAAGAAGGTCCATAAATTATTATTAGGGGCAAGAAAGGAGTAGAAATGCTTAATTTTGCCTCTGATTTTTTATGTATTTTTAAAGAATTGAAGAAAGTATTAGATTTCATGTTTCCACAAACTTGTATAATTTGTGGAAAACTAAGTAAAGATTATATATGTGAAGTTTGTGAGAAAAGATTTAATAAATATAAAGAAAATGGAATTATAGATAATAAAAAAATGATTATGGATAAATTAAATATTCATAATATAAATTTAAAACAAAACTATTATTTAGTAGAAGGACAAAAAATATATTGGGAAAAAATGATATATTGTTTTAATTATAAAAGTATTGTAAGAAAATATATACTACAATATAAATTCTTTGGAAAAGTATACTTATCAAGATTTTTTTCATATCAAATATTAAAAAATCCAAAAATTAATCAAATTTTCAAGAATTATGATATAATAATTCCAGTTCCAATGGACAAAATAAAGAAAGCTAAAAGAGGATATAATCAAGCAGAACTAATAACAAATATAATATCAAAATCAGGACTTATTAAATCTGATAATACAATTTTAGAAAAAGCAAAAAAATCAAAAACACAGAGCACACTAAAAAAAGAAGAAAGAAAAAATAATGTAGAAAATGCATATGTTGTAAAGCAAACTTATAAAGTTAAAAATAGAAAAATAATAATATTTGATGATATATATACAACGGGAGCTACAGTAAATGAAATATCAAAGAAATTAAAAATAGCAGGAGCAACTGAAGTAATGGTTTTAGTTATTGCTAAAGATTAGTTACAAGAAAAGTACAAATTTAAAATGTGTATGATGAGCGAACTGGTAGAAACGAATAGCTTTATAGTTGTTGCAGATAAGAAAATAAAAAAATTGAAGTACATATGACAAGTAAGCAGATATTAAATTATTAGTTGTAACGATTTAAAAATTTTTGGAAAAATTATTGAAGTAGAAAGGAAATAAATATGTTAAAAATAGGATGTCATTTATCAGCATCTAAAGGTTATTCTAATATGGCTGATGTAATTCATAAAATTGGAGGAAATACATTTCAATTTTTCACAAGAAATCCAAGAGGTGGAAAAGCAAAAGATATAAATGAAGAGGATATTAGAAAATTTCATGAAAAAGCAAAAGAATATGGAATAGAAATTATTCTTGCACATGCACCATATACTTTAAATTGTGCATCAGCAAATGAAGATATAAGAAAATTTGCAAAAGAAACAATGCAAGATGATTTAAGAAGAATGGAATATACACCAAACAATTTATATAATTTTCATCCAGGTAGTCATGTAGGACAAGGTGCTGATGTCGGAATAAAATATATAATAAATATATTAAACGAAGTAATAACAGAAAGTCAAACAACCACTATACTGTTAGAAACCATGGCTGGTAAAGGATCTGAGATTGGTAAAAACTTTGAAGAATTAAAACAGATAATTGATGGTATAAAACTTAAAGAAAAAGTTGGTGTTTGTTTAGATACCTGCCATGTAAATGATGCTGGATATGATGTTATAAATAATTTGGATAATGTTTTAGAAGAATTTGATAGGATTATAGGTTTAGATAAATTAAAAGCAATTCATATAAATGATAGTAAAAATCCAATTGGTGCACACAAAGATAGACACGAAAAAATTGGAGATGGAACTATAGGAATTGAAGCATTTGAAAGAATTATAAATCATCCTAAACTTCGTGATTTACCATTTTTCTTAGAAACACCAAATGAATTAGATGGATATGAAAAAGAAATTAAGCAATTAAAACAATTATATAAAAATTAGTATAAACTAATTAAAACTATATGAAAAATAAAACAGCTAATAAAAAGTAATAAATTATATGAAAAATGAAATAAAAAAATTAATCAAATTAAAAATTAAATATAAATTGGAAAACTAGAAAAAAATATATATAAAATTAAAATCTGGAAGAAAAATATGCATAAAATTTTCCTAATTTGTCATAATAAAAATATAAATACAAATATAAGGAGGAGTTTATGAAAGCAACAGGAGTTGTAAGAAGAATTGACGATTTAGGTAGATTGGTTATTCCAAAAGAAATAAGAAAAGTTCATCATATAAAAGAAGGAGATCCACTTGAAATATTTACAGATAAAGAAGGAGAAATAATATTAAAAAAATACTCACCAATAGGTGAACTTACAGAATTTGCAAACACATATGCAGATACAATTTCAAAAACTACTGGACATATAGCTTGTATTACAGATAAAGATACAGTAATAGCTGTTTCTGGAGGACAAAAAAAGGAATTTTTAGAGAAAAGTTTAAGTAAAGAATTAGAAGAAGTAATAGAAAATAAAGAAGTATTTAAAAGTAAAGAAAATAATGAAATAGCAATTCCAATTACACAAAATGAAGGAAGAGAAAGAATATATAATTCTCAAGTAATATATCCTATAATTTCAGATGGAGATGTTATAGGTAGTGTTATACTTTTATCTAAAGAACCTTATAAAAAAATGGGTGATGTTGAAGATAAAGTTGCTCAATCTGCAGCTGGATTTTTAGGAAACCATTTAGAAATTTAGTATTCACATTTTAGAAAAACATTGAATACTTATTAAAAATAATAAAGACCTAGTTTAAAGTAAAAATGTATTTTAAATTAGGTCTTGTTCTTTAGTAGGAAAGTGCTTTGCTCTTCCTACTAAAGAAATGCTTTGCTAATTTTTGCACACGATTTTGTACAACAAAATCTGTATTACTTTTGTATTATTAATGTAATAAAAAATATATAGTAAATATTGGAAAATAGTGATAAACTTATTAATAATTGATATTTACAAAATAATAATTTAATTATTTTAGAAAGGAATAGATATGAGTACTAAAAACATTAAAGAATTAGAAAGTTTAGCTAATAACGGAGACGTAGGAGCAATTTATGAATTAGGACAAAGATATTTTTATGGAGTTGGTGTGAATTTAGATTATGGAAAAGCAAGAAACTATTTTGAAATTGCCTCAGAAAGAGGATCTTCTGGTTCTAACTATTTTTTAGGCAAAATCTATTATAATGGTAATGGTGTTCAAACCAATCATTTAAAAGCAAAAGAATATTTTGAAAAATCAGCAGAAGCAGATAATACATATTCTAAATATTATTTAGGAAAGTTATATTACTGGGGAGATGGTGTTGAGAAAAATACAGAAAAAGCTGAAGAATATAAAAACATAGTATTAGGAAAACCAATATATGCAAATCAAAAAGCAGATCTTAATGAATTCTATAGTATAGTTGATTTTGAAGGAAAAACCAAAGAATATGTTGGAGAATTGCAAAATAAAGTTGCATTAGAATATAAAAATTTATTTGGAAAAGAAATTTAATTTATAAAATTATTAGTAAAATACCAAAAGGTAATAAGCTCATATTAGTAGTTTATTACCTTTTTTGTTATACAGAGAAAAAGCTCGAACAAAGACTAGGCATATAACTTTATTAAAATAATATAAAATTTTAAAAGTGTTTCTTTTTTCTATAATAGAAATGTATAATTTAATTATTTCTAATCATTAACAATTAATTGCATTTTGAAAGCTCGTGATAATCTATAATATTTAAGTTATATATTGTTAAATTTTAAAGTGCTAACTTTAAGTTTATTTAAATACTTGAAAATAATGGAATTTTATAATATAATTTAAAAAGTTATTTTTGAGAAATAAAATGCCATATTATAATAGTAATATTAAATTATGGATAAAATTTTTCTCTAAGCAAAAAATATAATAAATCTAATGGAACTATTTATTAAAAATAGTAATTTATATAAAATGAATAGGAGAATTTTATGAAAGCAATTGAAATAAGAAATAAATATTTAAACTTTTTCAAAAATCATGGTCATAGTATCATTCCATCTGCACCAGTAATACCTGAAAATGATCCATCAGTTTTATTTACAACAGCAGGAATGCAACCATTAGTACCATATCTTTTAGGACAAAAACATCCTTCTGGAACAAGATTAACAGATTTCCAAAAATGTCTTAGAACAAATGATATTGATGAAGTTGGAGATAATCGTCACTTAACATACTTCGAAATGCTTGGAAATTGGTCATTAGGAGATTATTTTAAAGAAGAATCAATAGCAATGAGTTATGAATTTCTAACAAAAGAATTAGAAATTCCTGCAGAAAAATTATCTGTTACATGTTTTGCAGGAGATGAAGATTGTAGCAAAGACGAAGTTGCATATAAAGCGTGGAAAAAAGCTGGAATACCTGATGAAAGAATTTATTTCTTTGGAAAAGATGACAATTGGTGGATAGCAGGAGAAGAAGGGCCATGTGGTCCAGATACAGAAATGTTCTATGATACAGGAAAACAAAAATGTTCTCCAGAATGTAATCCTTCATGTGGATGTGGAAAATATGTAGAAATCTGGAACAATGTTTTCATGGAATTTTATAAAGATAAAAACGGATATTCAAAATTAAAACAACAAAATGTTGATACTGGGCTTGGGCTAGAAAGAATGACAATGCTTTTACAAGGAAAAGAAACTCCTTTTGAAATTGAACTATTTGCACCTGTAATGGAAAAATTACTAGAATTACAAAAAGTAGATAATATTCAAAGCAGAAGAATTGTTGCAGAGCATTTACGTTCTAGCATAATGATAATAAATGATGGTGGTAGACCAAGTAATGTAGATAGAGGATATATTTTGAGAAGATTACTTCGCAGAATGACAAGACATTTAAATAAATTAGAAATTAATCTAAATAATTTACCAGAAATTATAGATATATCAATAAATGCTTTAAAAGAATTGTATCCAGAGTTATATACAAATAGAGAATTAATAAAAAATGTAATTATAGAAGAAAAAAATAAGTTCATGAAAACACTTCAAAATGGAGAAAGAGAATTTGAGAAATTAGCAAATAGAACTAAAAATTCAGGAAAAAAAGTATTAGACACACAAGCTGTATTCAATTTATATGAAACTTATGGATTTCCACCAGAAATGACAGAAGAACTTGCAAAGGAGCAAGATTTAGAAGTTGATATGTCTGATTATCAAAAGTTATTTAAAGAACATCAGGAAAAATCAAGATTAGGTAGTGAACAAAAATTTAAAGGTGGACTAGCATCAACAGGAGAAATGGAAACAAAATATCATACAGCTACACATCTTTTAAATGCAGCATTAAAAGTAGTTTTAGGAGATCATGTACATCAAAAGGGAAGTAATATTACAGCCGAAAGAATGAGATTTGATTTTTCTCATGGAGCAAAAATGACAGATGAAGAAAAACAAAAAGTAGAAAAATTAATAAATGATTATATAGCACAAGATATTCCAGTAGAAAAATTGGAAATGAAAAAAGAAGATGCATTAAATATGGGAGCAGAAGCAATGTTCTTAGATAAATATGGAGATATTGTTACTGTATATAAAATAGGAGATGTATCTATAGAACTATGTGGAGGACCTCATGTTGAAAGTACTGGAAAATTAGGTCATTTTAAAATAAAAAAAGAAGAAGCTTCATCTTCAGGAGTAAGAAGAATAAAAGCTATTTTAGAATAAAATTAAAATATATATTAGAAGTGAAGTTAAAATTAATTATAAATCAAGATAATAGCCAAAAGTATGCTGTATTTTACAGGTAAGATTTTGGCTATTATTTCGTATTATAGAAAACTATTATGTATTTATTGAAAAAAAAATGTGTATATGTTATAATATATTTATAATTTATGTAAATTTAAATGATTGGAGATAAGTGTATTATGTCTAAATTTAGTAATATATTAACAATGTTTTTAGTAGTATTAATAGTGGCAATATTAGGGATAGCAGGATATTTTATTTATGATACTTTTAATTCAAAAGCAATTAATAATAAGGCACAATCTGCTATTGATGAATTTGAAAAATCTACTAAAAAAGTTAAAAGAAATAATAGTGAGAATACTTCATCAAATGAAGCACATACTTCATTAGAAGATTTAGCAAATTTATTAGCAACAAATAGTAATACATCAGAAGAAACTAATAAAGCAGAAAAAGCTTATTATGAAGGATATGAAATAAAAGGAACTATACAAATACCAAAAACAAATGTTAATTATCCGGTACTTGAAAAAGTAAACAAAAAGACTTTAGAAATTGCTGTTGCTATTGCATATGGACCAGGTTTAAATAAAGAAGGAAATACTTGTATTTATGGACATAACTATAGAAATGGGACTTTCTTCTCAAATAATAAAAAATTACAAAATGGAGACAAAGTTCTAATAACAGACCAAACAGGAGAAACAGTTACATATATAATTTATAAAATATATGAAACAGATCAAAACGATGCTACTTATATGACTAGAAATACAGATGGTAGAAGAGAAATCTCTTTACAAACTTGTACAGATGATAATAAAGCAAGAATTATTATTTGGGCAGCAGAAGAAGGTAGTATGGAATAGAAATAAAATGTAATATATATTAAAAAATGAGATGAAAGTAGATATAAGCATATCACTTTCATCTTTTAAATTAACTTTCCATATTTTGAGATAAAAAACTTGACAAACTATAAATTTTGTTTTAAAATATAAGAGCGTTGTGAAAATTACCTAAATACGGTGGATGTAGCGTAGTTGGTTAACGCGTCAGTTTGTGGCACTGAAGACCGTGGGTTCGAGTCCCATCTTCCACCCCACTAATTATATAACATTGGGCTGTAGCCAAGCGGTAAGGCACCAGACTTTGACTCTGGCATGCGTGTGTTCGAATCCCACCAGCCCAGCCAAGAAAATAAAGACTTTCAAGAAATTGAAAGTCTTTATTTTTTTCTAAATTGCCTTAACTGGTACAAAACTGGTACATGATAATTGTTTTTTCTTCACAAGGAACTCTAACATTTTAAACAAATAATTGATATGTTTCTTTATTATCTTTACTTTTTAAAATACCTAATATTTCACTTCTTATTTTTCAATTATTTGCCCAATAAAGCATAACTCAATATATTTTTATTGATATATTATGTAAAATATTATATAATAAAAATAGGTTAAAATATATCATTTAGAAAAGGAGATAAACATATGTTGACTATAGAACAACAGGTAGTAGAACTAAAAGAAGCAATAAAGCGGCATATAAAGGAGGAATTAAAATTCCAGCCTGAGCTTTGGGAGGGGCTTGAAGAAACACGGAACTGTTTTACGTATGCTTTTAATATTCGTAGTGGAGAAGTAGAGAAAGATATAATTGCTAACTATGGAGAACTAGTTGGAAAATCTATTAGGAATAGATTTGTTACAGTAGATGAAGTGTATGATATAGCACTTGAGATGCTTGAAAAATTAGGTATTGACTATAAAGGATGTTATTTAGAAACAGAAGTACCAGAAGGATATTTTAAAATTGCGTGGTATTGTAGTGAAAAGGATATCCATTGGTTAAGAAGGGATGATAATGGAAGATGGTCCCATAAACAAGGTTGGTATAGAGAACCTACAAATATTGATTTAGATGGAAATTTGATTTTAAATCCAGAAGAAGCTAATATAGAGTTATCTAACGAGGATCAGCTTTTAGCTATTAGATACCTCCTTATATCTCAGAACTACCAAGGTTAATACCTTGGTACTTTTTTCTCTATAAGAAAGATTATACTATCAGCTAAAGAAGAATTTTATTTTTAATATCTTTAAACAAATCATTTACATCTATATCAAGAACGTATGCAATACCAAATAATTCATAATCTTTAACAGTTCTTCTATTGTTTTCAATATCATATAAACATTGTTTATGAATACTAATTCCAATTAATTCTAGTTTTGCAGACATTTTTTCATATGATAAATTTTTTTCAATTCTATATTTTCTTAAAAGCTTTCCTATTACATTCATATTTCCATAAAATTTTATAATTAAAGACATTTATAATACCCCAAAAAATATTTATTTACGTATTGATTTTAATATTATTTAGTGATATTTTTATAAGTGTTAAAACTTATAAAATAAAAAAATTAACATATGACAAAAAATATAACACTATAGGAAAAAATGTAATAAACAAAGGAGAATGTTTAATGAATGAATATCAGATACAACAAGAACGAAGTAAAAGATTAAAACAAGTAATTTATAGAAAATTTGCCAAAAAGTATGGACAAATTCAAAAAACAGATTTGTTAGATCATGAAAAAGATACAGCAATAAAAGATATACTATATACATCAATTAATGCAGAAAAAGTAATAGATTGGGATACAGAAGATGGTTTAAAAATAAGCGATGAAGATAGAAGCACATTTGGAATAGAAGAACATGAACCAGAAGTAGATCCAAAAGTTGTAGATACTTTAGTTTGGATATTTGCTACAAAAGCAAAAATGCCTAATAATATGGGAACAGGATTATTAGAGAAAATAACATTAAGAGATGGTCAGAAATTAGAAAATATAGATACAACTAATTTTGAAAATGAGTTAAGGCAATATTTTACAGAACATTATTCAGAATTAATAAGTGATGGATATAATCAATTCCTTTCAGATGCAACAAAAGTAGCTAATTCAGAAATAGGTTTGCATAATGAAAATGGAGAATTAGCAGAAATAGCAATAAAAAATAATATAGATCCTAAAAAATTTCATTGTTTTGGATATCAATTAACAGTACAAGATGGCTTAGTTGCAGAGGAAGAATCAATTTTAGGAAGATGCAATATATTTTATGCAACACCAGAAGCTGTAAATAATAGAATATATGATTTATATAGTAGAAATTTATTTGAAGAACAAAAAGCAGGAGAAAAAGACAGATATAAGGGCAATGATAGAAGAAAATTAAAAAATTCATATATAACTTATGCAGAAAAAAATGGAATTGAAATAGTAGATAAAGACGTTCTAGAAGAATTACCAATAGATATAGGCAAAGTACAAGGTATTGCTACATATTTAAATAGAGCATTAAATGAATCGGGAAAAATTGCAACTGATATGACAGAAGAATTTGCAAATGAAATACAAAAAGAATATTCCAAAATAATGAATTTAGCTTATTTTGATTTTTCAGAATTAGAATCAGTAAAAAAAGCTTTAAAAGGTAGTAGTTCTTTATTTTATTTAAATATAAATGATGATAATATTGTAAATAGAGACGAAATTAGACCAAGTATTGTTTATGCTACACCAGAATATTTAGAAAATACTTATGCGACAGTTATGGAAAAAATAAAGCAATTATCTCATGTAGATGCCTTTATAAAAGGAGCATTTGACGTTGATAAGACTAATAAGAAAAAAGAAGCAATAAGAAGATATATTGCTGAAAATGGAATTGAAGGAATAGATATATCTATTCCAGAAGTTGAAATAGATCATGAAAAAACTGAAATCATAGCAGAAGCTTTATTAAATATGTATGGAAAAGATTATGAAGACAAAGAAGGAATGAAAGCAAGAATTCTCCAAAAAGTTGAAGAAAAATATCCAGAAATTTTTTATGAAAGACAAGTAATTGACTTAAAAGATCTTATAGGAGAAGAATTAGATGACATGGGGCAACAATATAATACTGATGATTTATATGTTCAAAAAGATTTTATATATGTTGGTAAAATGGCTGGAAGTGGAAAATGTATATATGCAACTCCAGAATCTATTTTAGATAAAATTAAAACATTAGATAATAAAATAGCCAACTCTAAATTTACTTATGATGAAGAAAGAATTAGAGCAGAATTAGAAGAATATGCAAAAAATAATAATTTAGAAATTGAAATACCAAGTGTAGAAAGTGTTTTAAGCAGACGTCAAAGAGAAAATGATATGTTTTCTTTTGGAGGACAGAGTTTTAGTGCAAATATTGAGCTAGATGATCCAACAGCTAGACCTAAAATAGAATTCAATGATACAACATTGGAAACTATGATTAAAATGTCTGAAGGGACACCAGGTGCAATAGTAGCAATAGGAAATATTGTTAAATCAGATGAATTAGGACCTATGTTATTATTAGGATTAGATGATATGAATATAAGAGGTTCACAAATATGGGTAGCCTATAAAGATTTATATAAAGAAAATACAGATAGATTTGTAAAAGCAATTAGAAATAGAGATAAAAATATGGTTGATTTTATTAATCAAGAAATTGCAACTATAGGAGGAGAAAAAGCGGTTACAGGAGGAGCTTCATTTGATAGAAGTAAAAATCCAGACAAATATAGATTTACAGCATTAGAAGTAGAAGAACTAAGAACACAAAGAGCCGAAAGAATAGAAAAACAAATAGAAGCAAGAGAAAAAATGATTGCAAATAGTCCACCAAAAAAGAAGAGTATAGGACAAAAAAATAGAGAAATAAGAGAAACTAAAAAACTTGCATATAGACAAAGATTAATTAATATGGGCAAAAAAAGTATTGCTCAATTAGATAAAGAATTAGTAGAACTACAAGAAAAAGAAAAACAAGCAAAAGAGTTATGCAATGAATATGAAGAACAATTACCAAATCAAACACATGAAGAAATATAGGAGGAAACATGATAGAGAAAATTAAAGAATTTTTTAAAAATTTATTTAAAATTAGAGTACAACTATATATAGAAGCACCAAAAGAAGAAATCGAGAATATAAATACCATTCAAAAAGAGAGTAAAGTAGTAAATACTATAAAAGAAGATAATTCTTCTGATTTTATTAGCAGAATTTCAGTAGACACTAAAGAAAATGATAGAGCATTAAAATTGCAGAAAGATTTTAAAGCAGGATTAATAGAAGAAGAAGATTTATCAGAGGAAGATTTTAACTTGCTAAGTGAATTATATGAAAATCAAATTGAAAGAACAAAGCAATCAATACAAAAGTATAAAAATAAGATTATAACAGCAAAAAAAGAACTAGCACAAAACAGTTAATATAAATTTTTGGAAACCTTAGTAGTAAAATTTTGATTAGTACAGATATAAGTTATATAGATGAGTTTTTTTAGTATAATTTTTAATTTGCTTAAATGTACAAAAAAAGAACAACTTCAAATTTGTTTTGGAGTTGTTCTTTTTGGTGTAATATAAGAATTTAAAAAATTCGATAATATAATATCTTAGGTAAATTTTGAACACAATTGTTTTCTTTTTATATAATTAAATTTAAAAAGTTAAATTAATTGTAATAATTAATTTGTGTTCAGTAAAGTCTTTGACTGTAACATTATATCCATAATAATTAATTTCTTCATGGGTATGATCGATAGAAGCATTTTTTATAGAAACCTGCAAAGACATATTAGGTATATCAGGTAACTCTTTCTGCAATTCAGAAAGAATTATCTTTTGCAATTCTAATGTGGTTTCCAAATAAGTGTGACATACATTTATTTCATAAGAAACCTTAGTCGAAATTCCTTTGTTCATTTGAACTATAAATGTCTCTAAAGTGTCGTCAATTAGAATTTTTTTATGAGACTTAAAAATGTTTTTCGCATATTGAATTCTTCTTTTCAACTCTTTTTTTGCTTTTTCTTCAGCTTCTTTCTTTCTTTTTTCCTCATAGGCTTTAATTTCTTCAGGTGTCTTTTGAATAGTACTGCTTGAAAAAGAAGTAGCCCCATGTAGCTGGTGCAAGTTTTTAAAATATTCGTCATAAAAACGCTCTTCTTCTTTTGCGTGTTTCTTTTGGTTTTCTAATGCAGAAATAAACCGTTCTTTGTAATTACTCATGATGTTATCCTCCTTTATATTTTTTAATATAAAAATATTGTAAATAGAGGCTTCCCTCAACTTACAATATTATTGTGAATTAAGGAAACTAAAATTTAATAAACATAAGTATAGCAAAATTTAGTGGGAAAGTCAAATATTGATTGAAAACATTTAATTGAAAAATAAAAGAAACAAAACTAATATAAAATAGATATCAAAACTAATATAATATTTAAAATAATATGGACATTTTTATAGAATTATTGATAAAATATCAAAAGTACTTTTGAATACAGAAAAATATTATAAACATTATAATATAAAAATCATTAGCCAATATTAAATATTTTTTATTACAACAAAATATTTGAAATAAATTTTTACTAATAAAGGAGAAAAATGAAGGAAATTATAGAAAAAATGATTAAAAATAAGATGAAAATATTAATAGGAATAATTGTACTAATATGTATAATATTGGTTTTTGTTTTTATTTATAAAATTATTGATAAAAAAATAAATGATATAGATATTTCAAATGCAATTCATGGAGTTGTAGTATATGAAAATGTTGGTTTTTATAGAAAGCCAAAAGAAACAAAATGGAAATACAGAAGAGACTTTGAACTAGGAGAAAATGTTTATATTGTTGATGAACTTAAAGATGATTTAAACAACGAATGGTATAAGATAAAAGCTAAGAATAAAGTTGGGTATGTATTGAAAGATAAAGTAAAATATTATGAATTTAATGCAGAAGAAGAATATGTTTTAATGTCAGATGTTTCAAAATTTAATATATAATTTGAACACTTTAAAAATACAGAAGAATATGAGGTTTTCCTATTAAATAGCAATATTAATTATGTATACATACGTGCAGGCGGAAGAGGATATGGAAAAGAAGGCAAATTCTATACAGATTCAAAGTATCAAACTTTTATTTCTGCTTGTGATTATCTTGGAATTCCATATGGTTTTTATTATATAGATGAAGCATTAAATAGCGAAGAAATAGAAGAAGAAGTAAAATTTATTGAAAATTTTATTAATGAAAATGCAACTAAAAACTGTGTCTTGCCTCTAGCAATAGATATAGAAAGTCATGATGGAGTAGGACGTGCAGATGATATTTGGGAAGATAGAAGTATTTTAGTAACTGAGTTAATAGAAAAATTTAGTTCTAAAAATATAAGTACAATAATATATTCTAATGCAAGTACTGCAAATAAATATTTATATGAAATAAATTCTAAATTTTGGTTAGCATATTATAATTTAGAAAAAAATATACCAAATTATTGGTATACAGAAACAGAGCAAGAAGCAGTTACTAATGAACAATTGATGGAAAATATGATTGGATGGCAATTTACAGAAACTGGAGCAGGAAATGAGATTAACTATCCTGTTGATGTTAGCTTAGTAAATAATAAATTTTTCAAACAATTTCTAATAGAAAAATAGTGGAGGATAGATGACTGTAAAGAAATTAAAAATTTGCTTTATAATTTATATATATATAATTTTTAATATGTATAATTTTGTAATAGCAACAGAAATAACAAACGAAAATGAATCTAATGAAAATGCAGATAATCAAACAATAGAAGAAATGAAAATTTATTCAGAATCTGCAATATTAATAGAAGCTAAAACTGGAAAAATATTATATGAAAAAAACATTCATGATAAAAAATATCCAGCAAGTACTACAAAAATATTAACAGCAATAATAGCAATAGAGAAATGTGATCTGAATGAAAAAGCAATAGCAAGTTATGGTGCTATTAATTCACTTGAACCAGGATATACAAAGGCAGATATACAAGTAGGAGAGACTTTTACAATTAAACAATTATTGGAAGTTTTAATGGTACAATCAGCAAATGAATCGGCTAATATAATTGCAGAACATATATCAGGAAGTGTAAGTGAGTTTGCAAAATTAATGAATGATAAAGCTAAAGAAATTGGATGTGTAGAGTCAAACTTTGTAAATCCAAATGGAATGCATAATGAGAATCACTATTCTAGTGTATACGATTTATCTGTTATTGCTAAATATTGTATGCAAAATGAGACATTTAGAGAATTAGCAAAAATGATGGAAACTAGTCTTCCTAGAACTGAATATTGGCAAGATGAACAGATAGAAGAACATGGTGAAAGAAATTTTAAGAATACAAATAGCTTATTAATACCTGAAAATAGATATTATTATCCTTATGCAATAGGAATAAAAACAGGATTTACTACACCAGCTAAAAACTGTCTAGTATCAGCTAGTAATAAAGACGGATTTGAAACTATTGCAGTAGTCTTACATGCAGAAGCAACAGATGAAGGATTAAGTGCAAGATATTTGGACACAATTAATTTATTTGAATATGGATATAATAATTATGATATAGAAGATATTCAAAAGGAATATCCCAATATTATAGTAGAAGAAAATAATAATATAGATTTAAATAATGAAGAATATACTGAACAACTAGAAATCAAGAATGAAGAAAAAATAAACATAACAAAAGAAATAATTGAAATAGGAATAGGTATTGTTTTTCTTATAATAGCTATAGCAATAATTTTTCCTAAAAGAAAAGGAAAACATGAATGTAGAAATATGTATAAATTTAACTTAAATCAATAAAATATGGAAAAGAACTTCTAAAGGCTAGAAGTTCTTTTTTGATAGAAAACAAGTTTCATAAATGTTTATTACCAAATAAAAAGAGAGAAAAGTGGAAAAAAAACTTTTTACATAATTTGTTTACTTTAACTATTTTGCGTGATATAATAAACACGTTAACAAAAAAGTTTAGTTTTAGTATAAGTATCTCGAAAATAAATTTATTAAGGAGGTAGTACACATGAAAAGATATTTTATAGTTAAGGAATATTTTGGATCAAGAGTTTATGATTCATTAAACCAAACAGAAGAATATTATAATATTGAAGAAACTAAAGAATTAGAAAAAAAGTTAAAAAATCGGTATATTGAAATCAACAATTCTAGAATTGGCGTAATGAGTTCACCACTAAAAATTTCAATGAATTTAACGAAAAAATGTAATTTGAGATGTAAACAGTGCTTTACGGAATCTGGAATGTTGCAAAACGAGGAATTAACTACAGATGAAATTTTCAGCTTATTTGATCAAATGCGGCAATACGGTACATTCTTTATATGCTTAGGTGGTGGCGAACCATTAACAAGATTAGATTTGCTGGATATATTAGAATATGGAAGAAAAAAGCAGCTGGCTATTTCTGTGGTTTCTAATGGATTATTATTATCCAAAGATTACATTGAAAAGTTAAATGAAAAAAGATTAGATACTTTTTGGATTAGTTTAGATGGTTTAGAGGAAAATCACGAAAAACTAAGAGGAAAAGGAACTTATTCAAAGGCTTTATCAGCAATAGAATTGTTAAAGGATAATTTTAATGGAAAAAAAGCTATACGAGTTACATTAAACAAATACAATTTAGATGACTATAAAGAATTAATTAAATTAGCTGAAGATTATCAAATGGATATTATTAGAATTACTCCTTTAATTCCTTATGGACGTGCAAAAGGAAAAGGATTAGAAATTTCTCAGAAGGAATATATTGAGTTTCTTAATGAAATAAGTAAAATCCAATCAAGTGTAAAAGTAATATTTCCAGGAAGTCCATCTAAAGATAAACCATGGGTTTGCACAAATGGTTTTGGATGTCATTGTGGTAAGGAAGCTATGTGGATAGATGCTTTTGGAAACTGCTCACCGTGCTATTTTTGGGGCGAAGATTATCAAATTGGAAATATAAAAAATGAGAAGTTTATTGATATTTGGAATCAATCATTACAAAAATCTATTATTAAAGGAAATGACGTATGTAAGAAATGTAAACATTATAAAGTATGTAGAGGCGGTTGCAGAGCACGTTCACTTTATTTATTTGGAAATTTAGATGAAGTAGATCCTTTATGTCCTTTAAAAAGGAATAAAAGCTAATTTTTGAATTATAAAAGATAAAAACCAGTTTTATCAAAAACTGGTTTTATCTTTTGTTTTTTGTGAGACAATTTTAAAAAAAAGCTTATGTGCATCTGGATAAGATAAATTTTGAGGTTCTTCCGCAAAAAGCTTTACTTCTTCCATTTCGTAGTTTGGTAAATCAGTTGTTTCCAATACTTCTGCAAAACACAACATTGCAAATTTTGATATTTTATAAAGACAGATAGGTTTTATATTAGCTTTTATTATACCTGCTTCTTCATATAATTCTCTTTTGGCAGCTTCTTGCCATGTTTCACCGTTTTTCAATATGTCCCCCAGGAATTTCCCAAGTTTCCTTTCCCTTTTTTCGTACATACACCCATTTACCATTTAATCTTGACATACATACAACACGTGTACATTCCTTTTCTTCGACTGCTCCTAATTCGAAAATTTTTACTTCTGCCATAATAATACATTCTCCTTATCTTATAACTCTATTTAACAAAAATTATTTATCTTTTTAACAAAACTTTCCATTGTATTTTCATTTTGTTCACAAAGATAACATGGCACTTTAGTTAAATATGCTATATTTCTTTCTATATTAGTTTTTTCTGGACTTGATATTGTAATATCTCTTAAAAATGTAGTTGTATTATGAACTAAGGATATAGTTTGTGATTTAAATAAAATATTACAACTTTTCTGATCAAGCAAAGTAAATTTAGTTTCACGTATTTCTGGATTATAGCATGGAATAAGAATTAGTCTTAATTTTGTTGATGGAAGTATTTGTACATTATTTATTTGAGCTAATTCGAAAGGAGTCATTACAATTCTATTATCTTCTAATTGTACACATTGATCACACCGAACGTTTTGTTCTTTTGCAACTTTTAAATATTTCTTATTTTGTGGTTGACTACAAAAAGTTTGACTCATTCGAATGAAAATATTTTGTGTAATTCCAAAAATATCAATATATTTCTCTTTATCAATATATTTTATTGCTGCAGAATCATTACTAATAAAATTGAAACCATAGTGTAAAAGTGTTAACATACAAGTGGTTTTTCCAGATAAACGCTCTCCTATAAATGCAATTCCTTTTCCATGTTTCTCTACACAAGATGAATGAATTGCGGTATATCCATATAGCTCAAGCAACCTGTTAAATAAGTTACTTACAAAGTATTGAATTGTCAAATTTTTGTTTTTAATGCTAGTTGCATGAAAGTTAGAAATTTGACATAATCTCTGATTGTTATCTATCCAGCAATCTAGAGATGAATAGTTAAACCATTTGTCTATCATCTTATGATATATTCCGTTAGCTTTATTTATATTGTTAGATACTATGAGTGTGTAGGTTGGCTCATGGGATATATTATAGATGATATTAATATTACCTTTAAAATGCTGTTTAATAACGATTTCATATTCATCTTGACAAATTATTTTTAAATAGATTTCCCGATGTACTATTCCAAATTCCTTCATTTTAAGACCTCCTTTGGGTAACAATAGGAATTTTCCTATACTGCTAATTATACTAAAATACAAATACAATTATAGCACAAAATAAGAAAAATTCAATTAAAATATTGTAGAATAATATTTTTATCTAAATAGTATATTATTTCAAAAATATTATTAAATCTCATATAATGTGAGTGTAATAAATAAAAAAGGTCTGATATAGTTATCAGACCAATATAAAAAATGTATATTTAATTTTTCTAATTTTCTGTTTTTGGAACTTCAAATAAAGAGTTTAGTTTACTTGCATTATCAAACATATTATTAAATTGTAAATAATGATAATTTTCTATTAATTTAGTATATTCTGTTTCTTCTGAAAAATCGTGATAAATATTATTTTTATCTATATATCCATTACCAGTAATAATTGGAATTTCTTCTCTTAAATTATCTAAAAATTCAAGATAAGGTGTTTTCTGAATATTAGCAACATCAAGTAAAAGAGAAGCTAAGTAATTTGCACTAATATTTGTTACATCACTATATTTGTATTCATCTATATCATAATTAGCCCAAATCATAAATGGAGTAATATATTTTTGCTCAGAAGCTTCTTTTGAATTTATATCTGTATATTTTTGAGATAATAATGTTTCATAAAATTCATCTTCAACATATGGCTGATGATCTCCAAAAATAAGGATAATTGTAGGCTCATCTTGATGTGAAAAATAATTTATTAAATACTCAAGGGCATTATCTGCTAATTTTATTAAAGATAAATATTGATTTAATTTAGGATATTGACCCGATTCAGCTATAATTGTATTTTCAAAGTGCTCATCAGTATAACTTCCATGATTTTGCATAGTTAGTGTAAAATTGAATAGTTTTTCATTAGCAGATTTCTTTTCATAAAGTTCTATTATATTTTTATAAGTGCTTAGATCACTAGGATATTCTCTGACATATTCTAAGTTATGCATAGTATATAAATGATAAAAACTATTAAATCCAAGACGAGGATAAGCTAAATTTCTATTATATCCTTGTGGATAATAACAGTGCATTGCTATTGTTGAATAATTTTGCTCTTTTAAAATTGATGCAAGAGAATAAGAGTTTCTTAAAATGTATTGTTGATAAGGAATGGTTCTTTTTGGAACAAAAGCCATTGAATTTGATGTTAAAAATTCCCATTCACTATTAGGGGTTGTTGCTCCAAAAATAGAAACATGTAAATTACCTTTTATAGTATTATCAGTTAAAGTTTTAAAAAAAGGTAAATACTCTTGATTTGTAGAAAAATTTCCAACTACAGATAAATCAGCGAAAGATTCGTTCATAATAGCTATAATATTAGGTGTTTCTTGATTTTCATCATTTTTAATAATAGGAACTTCTATAGAAGAGGCTAAATTTGCAATAGAACTTACATCATATCCATCAGGTTGAGTAATAATAAGATTTCTTGATTGCTTAAATAAACTTGCCATTAGACCGTTATTATGATATTCCTCTTTAGGATCCCAGTTTTCATCTAGTTCAAATTTTTTTATAAAATCTGTTGTATAAAAATTTATAAAAAATGATAAAGTAATGCAAAGTACTATAAATCTATAAATAATTTTGTATTTATTATTCCTGTAACTTTTAATATTTATGTTTTTTAATAAAATAATTCCTATAACAAATAAAATAATTCCTATAAAAAGTTTTTTTGAAATAGTAAAAGTAAAAGTTGGTAATACTGTAAGAGCAACATTGAATGAAAAAATATCCCAAGGAACAAGAGGAGTTCCTCTAAATGCAGTTATAAAATGATTAACTAATCCAGTTACAAAAGTTACAAACATAGTTATATATAAACTAATTTTTACTTTTCCTATTAAACAGTAAAAAATTCCAATTACAAAATATATTAATATAAAATTAAATAACATTCTTTTTGGCTCGAAAAATAGCTTTCCATTACAAAAAGCTTGGCAATATAAAAAAGTAATTATTGGAATTATTATAAGTAAGAATGTTTTTTTTAGTAATTGTTTATTAATAATTCTTTTTAGAAAACTATAAAATTTATCTAGTTTTGTTTTTCTACAAAATTCGGGTAAATGTAATTTTATTGCGATTTTTTTACAAAAATGTACTAAATTTATAAATTTTGCTTTTACAAAGTTTATTGGTTTTTTAAATTTTTTATATAAAAAGGATTTTGTATTCTTTATTCCAATACTAATAAAATCTTTTATTTTTGATGTCTTTTTATTCAAAAATTGTTTTATATTTGAGAACATTTTTAATTCCTTTCAAATAACAATATAATATTTCATAATATAACATATTTTTTGCAAAAAGTGAAGGATTAATGTACAAAAAGAAAATAATTGTAGATTTTTAAATATTTTTTAAAATAATACAATAGATTTAAAGCATAACAATGATGTTAACCAAACAAACATACTGTCCACATAAAAAATATATAATAAATTTTTAAAAATATATAAAAAAAATAATTGTGAATAAAATATGTCGAAAAAGTGTATATACAATGGTTATTCACAGAGTTATCCACATTATCCACAATTAAATAAATAAAAAAAAAGGTTTTCATAAGTGTAAAAATTATTTACATAAAAATAAAAATGAAAAACAAATATAAAAATAAATTGATAATAGATAATTTTTATGATATTAATATATATGTATATAATAATATTATTTTAATTGTAAAAGGTAAAAAATACATATAATAAAAAGAATTTTAGAGTTATTATAGGACAAAATATAAAATTTTGAATTGTAATTAAATAATTTGTAATGAGTTGTTATTAAATTTAAAGGAGGATAGTATGAATTATTATATAGATTTTGATAATACTTTATATGAAACTGCAAAATTAACAAAATTATTATTGGAAACAATTAGTAAAGAAATATGTAATTATGTGGAAGAAGACTTTTGTCATGTACTAAACTATGCGAAAGAAAATTTCAATTCCACTACTGATAATATATTCTCTTTTTCTGAAAGTATGTCCAAAAAATATAATGTTAATCCACAAATTGTATTACAAAGTGTGAATAAAGTAATAGACAATGGTAAGGATATAGTTTTTGAAGATGCAAAAAGATTTTTAGAAAGGTTAAAAGATAATGGTGATAAATGCTTTATATTAACTTTTTTATCAAATAATAATCAAGAATATCAAATGAAAAAAATTTTAGGATCAGGATTAGCTAAATATTTTGATGGAATAATATTAACAACGCAATATAAATTTCTATTAGATATAAAGTATGAAAATGGTATATTTATAGATGATGATCCTAGAGATTTAAATGGATTGTTTGAGCAAAATCCAATAAAAGTAATTAGAATTAGAAAACCTAACAATAAGCGTTCTAAAATAGAATTAGAAAACAAAGAAATAGAAGAATATGAATGTTTTGATGATATAAAATTATCAGAAGTTTAAAAGATTCTTTTATTATTGACTTTTAAAAAAATATATTGTAAAATACTAAAAGTAATATGAGTTGTGAGGAAAAAGAGGAAATATATTAAATGTTATTTCAAGTGAATTTGCGATAGTGAGAAGCAAGTAATAATAAATATATTTTGGAACTTTGGAGCAACATTAATTAAGGTGGGTAAATAATACCAATTAGGGTGGAACCGCGCAAGCCAAGCTTACGTCCCTAGCTTTAAGCTAAGGAAGTGAGCTTTTTTTGATGGAAAATTATAAAACTTAAAGACTGTAGAAAAGAATATTATTAAAAAATTACTACATTAATAGGTTGGAATTATTTTATGTCAAAAAAAGTGTAACTTTCTAGAAAAATCAAAGTACAAATAAAAAAGCATATAAAGTATATGCCAAAAAATTAAATTGTATAAGAAATAGGAGGTATTTATAGTGGTAGAATCAATGGAAAAAATGGTTAATTTATGTAAGTCTAGAGGATATGTATATCCAGGATCTGAAATTTATGGAGGACTTGCAAATACTTGGGATTATGGACCTTTAGGAGTAGAGTTAAAAAACAATGTAAAAAAAGCATGGATGAAAAAATTTGTTCAAGAAAGTAAATATAATGTAGGATTAGATGCTGCAATATTAATGAATCCACAAACATGGGTTGCATCAGGACACGTTGGAGGATTTTCAGATCCATTAATAGATTGTAAAGAATGTAAAACAAGACATAGAGCAGATAAACTTATTGAAGAATGGGCACATGAAAACGGAAAAGATATGATTGCAGATGGTATGTCAGATAATGAAATGATAAAATTTATAGATGATAATCATATAGATTGTCCAAATTGTGGAAAACATAATTTTACAGAAATAAGAAAATTTAACTTAATGTTCAAAACATTTCAGGGGGTAACAGAAGACTCAAAATCAGAAATCTTTTTAAGACCTGAAACAGCCCAAGGTATATTTGTTAATTTTAAAAATGTTCAAAGAACAACAAGAAGAAAATTACCAATGGGAATTGCTCAAATAGGTAAAGCTTTTAGAAATGAAATTACTCCTGGAAACTTTACATTTAGAACAAGAGAATTTGAACAAATGGAACTTGAATTTTTCTGCAAACCTGGAACTGACTTAGAATGGTTTGAATACTGGAGAAATTATTGTAAGCAATTCTTACTAAATTTAGGAATGGAAGAAAAAAATATAAGATTAAGAGATCATAGCCCAGAAGAATTAGTATTTTATAGTAAAGGAACAACAGATATCGAATTTGCATTTCCATTTGGCTGGGGAGAACTATGGGGAATTGCTGACAGAACAGATTATGATTTAACTAGACATCAAGAACACTCAAAACAAGATTTAACTTATTTAGATCCTGAAACAAATGAAAGATATGTACCATATTGTATTGAACCATCTTTAGGTGCAGACAGAGTAACACTTGCATTTTTATGTAATAGTTATTTTGAAGAAGAGGTTGGCAAAGGAGATACAAGAACAGTATTAAAATTACATCCAGCATTAGCACCATACAAAGTTGCTGTTTTACCACTTTCTAAAAAATTATCTGAAAAAGCAGATGAAGTTTATAGCGAACTTTCAAAATATTTTATGTGTGATTATGATGAAGCAGGAAGTATAGGAAAAAGATATAGAAGAGAAGATGAAATAGGAACACCTTTCTGTGTAACTGTTGACTTTGACACATTAGAAGATGGATGTGTAACTGTTAGAGATAGAGATACAATGGAGCAAATAAGAATAAAAATAGAAGATATTAGAAAATATGTAGAAGAAAAATTAGAATTTTAAAAAGTGTTTACGAATTAAAAAGAAAAGAGCCACTTTTAAATACTAAAACATTTTAAATAATTTGAAGAGGCTGTCTTTCTTATGTATAATTTATATGTACGAATTAAAAATTATACAAATAAGAAATATTCAATGAGCATAACTTATCTTTTCGTCAATGCCTTTTCTAGAACTAAGAAATATGAAAAATTGGTATAAGTCTTTATATAATAGGAATTTTATAGAACATTGCTATTATAAAAAAATAAAGATACAATTTCTATAAGAAATTGTATCTTTATTTACATAATGTTGTAAATGTGTTATACTATAATAGTAATATATTAAGAATGTCTCGAAACAATTAATGTTGGAGGCATTGTCCTCCAAAAAAATATAAGGAGGAATTAAATATGCAAATTGGTTGGAAAATTAACATCGAAACTTCAAATGGAGTAGTAGGCATGTGGACATCATGGCTTGGAAATAGCCTAAAGATTTTTTATCCATTAGGAGTAATAGTTCCAGACGAAGTTATTATGGAAATTCTGGATGTATCAATGGCAAATATGGTTAACTATAGGGGATATATATTACAACCGTGGGGAAGATATGTTTCAGAGAAGTTAAAAGATGATGCTGGAAGAGTATGGATTGACCATAATTGTATGCATAGTTGTGGAGAGGTAATGCACACAATAAATAATGGGATACTGGAAGAACATTATGCCGGTCATAGACAAACCAACACAATATGGACATTTGAGTTTAACTTTTGTACTCCTAATAATCCGGATGCACCTACTAACGAAAAAAAGTTTATACAGTTATATACAGATAAGTTTATTAAACTGCTGGTAGAAATTGCCAAAATTGTTGGAGATATTAAAGCAGTTAATTTTGACAGTGGACTTGTTCTGTATAAGCCGGAGACACTTGGATGTAAGTATAAAACATCAAGGAAAAGTCAGACTCAATATTGTTATGTAAAGAGTGATGAGTTTGAGTTAATGCTGAAAAGTGGAAATTCTTTAGTACCATGGACTACAATTATCCGTTATCCTATGAAAGAAGAAAATCTTTCAGTAGAATGGTTGAAAGATAAACTGGATAGCTGGGACAATTCGGAAAGTTCATTTAACCCGATTCCATTAATAAATCATTTTATACAAAGAGATGAAATTTATAGTAACTGAAGTTACTAAACAGTTAATATATAACTAAAACATCCAATAATAAAAATGAAAATAAGACCTTACTGAAGTGAAGTAAGGTCTTATTTTCATAGAAGAGTACAATAAAGATATAAAAAATTATAAGTTTAGAAAAAAATTATGTAAATTATTGATATTTCAATAAAAACATGATATAATTCAACAAGTATATATGTTTTATTAATCCTTTTTTATACTAGTTTTTTACTAGTTTAAAATATATTTGTAGCAATAAGACCCAACATCAAAGGAGGATTTAAATGACTTTTTTAGAAATTATGTGTACGATACTTATGGGGATAGTAATTTTATTATTTCTTGGCGGTGGTATGGCTATTGTATTTTGGGATGCAATTATTGAAATGAGAAACAGCAAATTGCGGTATGAAGGCCATCAGGAATTAGTAAAGGTGATAAGCAAAGAACACCGGTATGAATATAAGTTACCATATTTTATGATGTCCAGAGATGTGTATTATCCGCAATATTTACAATATCCAGAAGAATATATTGTTAATATAGAATGCAAAAATGGAAAAACATATCCAATTAAAAATATGAAACTATTTGAATCAGTTGAGATTAATGACATGATTGAAGTCTGGATTAACGTTGGATATGACAAAAATGGTGAAGTTAAAAATATTTACGTTACAGCAGAATTGTAAAATAGTGTAATTAAATTTGAATACTGAAACAACACATAACTGAAAAAATCTAATTAGAAGTAAAAAATAAAACCTGACATTAAATTGATTAGTTTAATTTAATGTCAGGCTTTATTTATATAATAAGGAAATTTTTATCAACTTATGATAATATAAAAGTTTTGTCAAATTGCATATATGAAATTGCTTTGCAATTCTAATAACTTTTAATAATACTATTATAATAAAAAATAACTTTAATTTACAAATGCTTAAAGTAAGATATTAATGTAAGTATAAAATTTTATAGCAAAACTGGAATTTAATATTTAATTTACAATATTATAGGGAGTAACAATTTTTTTATGGAAAATATATTTTTCGTAAATTTTCATATATAATGTAGTATAATATTAAAATACTCAATTTATTAGACTTATTTTGTTTTTTATACTAAAACGGAAATTGAAATAAAAATTACTAAAACAAAAATAAATTTTAAAAAAGTATTGACATATAATTTTTTAGATAGTATAATAACTCTTGTCAGTTGAAAACTGACTGCCAGTTATTAATGCAGATGTGGCGGAACTGGCAGACGCACAGGACTTAAAATCCTGCGAGGGTTAAACCTCGTGCCGGTTCGATTCCGGCCATCTGCACCAAATTTTATAATTTTGTTAAGATATTGTAAATTATCATACAATATCTTATTTTATTTCAAAGTGTTGTAAATACTATCTTTTAAAGGTAGTATTTATTTTTTTTGCCTATCTTAAAATATCATAATTTATCATAGAATATTTTGGCTTACTCCATTAAAATTAATTTTCAATTCCATTAAAAAATAAAAGGAAATAGTTGAAATCTTTCTAATCTCAACTACCTCCTTTTTTCATTTTAATCAGTTACATTGAGATGTCTTTATTAGCTAAGAAATTGACAAACTCTAAAAACCAATCATCTCTAAATATAGCTGACATAGTGTTAACAGGGCAACCAGGGAAAGTCTTGTTATGCCATTCTTCATACAATTTTGAGAATGTTGGAAAATCACAATTTATTTCTCCGTAATCATTCAATTTTCTCAATAATTGCCGTAAATGGACTTCTCCCTTAGAATAAACTGTTAATGCTTTCATTATACGCACTTCCTAATGAATCCATTTCTGAAGGTGTGTGACCTTCAGAAATACTAATGATTTTCTAAAGGTCAATTAAAATAACCTATATCTATATTATACTGTGTTTTACATAAAAAAGCAAATTTGTAAAGGCTGAGTTTCTATATTATTACAGTATTATATATTTTAATAATGGGCTATTTTTACAATAACCTATTTTTGCATTTTATATAAAACCTATTAGCAATGTAGTAATAGAAGTAGTGTTATAATTTGTGGAAATTAAAGAAAAATTGTTGTTTTTAGAATAGAAATAAAGTATAATAGAAAAATCCTTTTCAAAGGAAATCTTTCGGAAAGGAGGCAGACAGATGAGCAGTTTCGACTTAATTTAGCGTTTGATAGTATTATTACTTGCAAAAGATAATAAGAAATCTGATGACCAAAAAACTGAAGATTAGTCGCAAGAACTAATCAAGGAGTGGTTCCCTAGCCACTTCTTTTTTTAATTTTAGAAATAAAAAAAGGTATGTGTCCCTAAACACATACACAGACATTAAACAGTTTCGACTACTGTTAACTTAAGTTAAATATAGTATACTATGTTTTTTATTATATGTCAAATAATTTTAAAAAATTCATATATATAACAATTTTTAAAAAGAGACTGACATTATGGAAAAAGAAAATATTATATGGACTGTTCCAGAAAAAGCAAAATAATTGCTTTTCCTAAGGCAAAACGTGAGGTAAAAGCTATATCGTAGCGAATTTGTAAAACTATGTAAAATGATGTATACTATATTGGCAAATGTGGCTTTTGCAATTCACATTGTAGTAATTATATTTATGATTGGAGAAATACTTTATAAAGCTAGGATAAAAAATTGATAAGGGGACTTAAAAAATTAATTTAGTAGAAATGAAACAAGCAGTAGATATGCTTTATGATGAATGGGATTTAGGAAAGACATCTTCGCGCTCTAAAGGAAAAGTTTGTGCTTGGATTTATTTGTTTACAATACTTGAAGAAACTGAAAAAATGGTTATTGAAAAAGAAGATGGTAAAGTTATTGGAATATGTGGATATGCAAAATGGAATTCAAAGAGACACATAGTTAGAAAAAAGTTTTTTCATATTTTGAAATTGATACTTATATGGAGTCCATTAGTAAAAGATAAAAAGGCTATTTATGAATATAGTAATAATTATGATTATACTCCAGAAGAATTAGCAAATTATTTTGAGGGAGAGATAAGTATTTTGATTTTAAATTCAAAGTATCGTGGTAAAGGTATTGGAAAGAAAATGCTTTCACTGGTATTTGAATATGCTAAAAATGATAATATGAAAAACATTCAAATACTAACAGATGAATCATGTAATTTTAAATTTTATGAAGCTTGTGGTTGCAAAAGGTTTATGAAAAGGTTATTAACAATGGAGAACCAAACAAATGTGAAAATGTAATAAGTGAAATAGGTTATATATATGAGAAAAGACTCAGCTCCCAAAATTAGAAGGTGGTAAATGGAAAATGAGTAAAAATAAAGTTGAAGAAATTGCTCGTATTATTAGAATAAATTACTAAATACTAAAAAGAGATGAATTGATTTCATCTCTTTTTGATATATTATTCAAATTCAATTAATTTTGATAATTCATTATAATCAATATCTAGAACTTGGCATAATGCTATTAATTCAAAATCTCTTACTATTCTACGATTTTTTTCGATTAAAAACAAATCATTTTTATAAAGAGAAATGCCTAAAAGTTGTAATTTATTAGATAAATCTGAATATGACATATTTTTTTCTTTTCTTCTTTTTGCTATTAAATCAGATACAATATTTGTACTTCCATTGAATAATTTATAAGGCATAATCTGACCTCCACTAAATTAGATATCCATATTGATTTTATAATATTTTTATGATATTATCGTTATGGTGACAATAACGATAACTAAGAAAGGAATACAAATATAGGAAAACAAGAAAAAATAAAGTTTATAAAAAAAGGAGAATTTATTATGTCAATATCTGCACTTGTTTTAAGTATTTTAGGATTCTTGATTTCTTTAAGTATATTTAAAGATTTATCATTAATTCTATGTGTATTAGCAATAGTTCTAGGAATTATTGCTTTAGTAAAAAAGAAAGGAAAAGCAATTTGTATTATATCTATAGTATTAGCAGTATTCGGATTAATATTTGTATTTTCAGAAGATAATGGAACAACAGTATCATCAAATAATACTAACAATACTAGCAGTAATAATGGTTCAACTTCTCAACCTACTAACAAAGAAGAAGCAAAAATATATGGTCTGAATGAAGAAATAACAATAAATGTTTCAGGTAACGAGTATGCTCTAACAATTACTGGTATTCAAGAAATGAAAGAAAGAAATCAATTTTCAGAAAAAACACCAGCACAAGTATTTTTAGTTGATTATACTTATAAAAACATATCTTCAGGGGATACTATATATATAAGTGATATGAATTTCAAAATTATTGATGAACAAGGAGAAATTGGAGATACTTACTCAAATAATACAGAACGCTCACCACAAAACATTACAGAAGGAATAACTTGCAAATCTCAAATGGTATTATGTGTAAATAATGAAAGTAGTAAAGTAAAATTACAATATTTTGATAATATGTTTAATTCTAAACCAGATGCTACATTTGAATTAGATATAGTTAAATAACATTACAAAAGTTATAAGTCACTTTAATTAAGATATAAAAATGTTAGATATATTACCTTTAAAATTTTTATTTACTATATGATATAATTAATTAGCATAAATTGTGAAATATAATTGACATGAATTAAAGGTAAGAATGAAAAATTTATTATATTTAATTATTGTATTATTTTTTAAAACGTATTTTTTTAACATATCTAGAAAAACATTATGTTGGAGATGTAATAGAAGTAAGAGCAATAATTGAGATTTAATTATATCTAATTTTGTATATTAACTTAAGTTTTCCTAATAACCTTTCAAAAAGCAGATAAACAATATCCTTTATCTGCTTTTTATAAATATTATTCATTATTAATTATCAATATATATTTTAAAAGAATATTTATTATGTTATAATAAATATATAATTGGTAGCATTATGAAAGGTTATAAGCAAGCTGAAGATGGAGCAAGTATTACAACAGAACAATTATTAAAGGAAATTGCAAAATGGCAATAAAATGGACATCTTTAGCAATAGAATAATTACAGAATTTTAAAGAAATATCAAAAGCAGAGCCACATAATATAAAAGATTATATTACATCATTAGTTGTTTTTACCAATAGTTTTTTATCTAATAATGAATTAGATGAACACAAAAAAGCACAAGAAATTATGAGTAAATATCAAGAAGATTTATTAGTGTTTGATATTGAATGCTAAAAACTAAGAACTGGGTTGATAAGCAACTACATAAATAAAAAAAGCTCACATCTTACTTTGGTAGGTAGAAGTGAGTTTTCTCAAATTATTTGGCAATCCCACAAATGTGGGATTGTCATTTTTTATATTTAATTATAATATAGAAAATGACAAGGTCTTTGGCTTTTTTAGAATTATCATTACTTATATATATTTATCATTTTTGTATACATCTTTAAACTATCTTTGCTTTGTAAATAGGAATTTAAAAAGAGGATTAGAAAGTAGTAGATGGATTATTTTTTTGATGTGGCTTGTTGAATGCCAAGTTTATCTGTTGCTATTTTATGATTTTATGATATTATTAAATTAGAAATTAAAAGAGAGTAATTGGAATTATATAAAATATTATTAAAGCCAATATAAAATATTAATAAATGTAGGAGTAATTATGAAAAAAAATAAATTAGAAGGAAATGTAATAATTGTAATAACTGCAATGAGAAAAATAATGTCAGTATTTATAGGACCGTTTTTAACAGCATACTTTATAAAAACTTCACAAGAAAGTATGATTGATTTATCAATATATTATATATTCTCATATATATTTCTTGCTATTGGTACTTTTATTGTTGCAAGTATTATAAAGAATAAGTTTAGAATAGGAATGTTTAGAATTGGTGTTATATTAAACTTTTTCTATATAATGTCTATTGTTATTTTAAAAGAAGAAATAATAAATCATTTAGGTTTATTTTCAATTCTTTATGGAATTTCATCTAGTTCGTATTGGTTTTCATATAATTTGTTTCTAATAAATAAAATAAATAACGGAGAAAGAACAGAATATACTGTAAAATCTAAAATTGTTGAATCAATTACAGGAATATTATGTCCTATTTTATTAGGATCAATAATAACAGTTACTAATTATGAACTAACCGCTGTAATTATATTAGCAATATCACTTATACAAATAATATTATCATTTATAATAACACCTGAAAAAGAAAATAGTTTACCTAAATTTAGTTTAAAAAATACTTGGAACAAATTAAAAAAGAATAAACAAATAAGAAAAATGTCAGTGGTAGAATTTTTTATTGGTATGAATGTTAGTAATGGAGCATTAGAAATTTTAATGACTATACTTATATTTAATTCATTTAAAACAGATATGAATTTAGGAATAATAACATCAATTACAACTATATTATTAATGATTTGTGTTCAGATATATGGAAAGGTATATAAAAATAGAGATGATAAAAGGATTATAGTAATATCCAGTATATTACCAGTAATATTAGTTTTAATATTATTAATATGGAAAAACAATGTAACTATAATAATTTATAATATATGTTATGTTATATCTACAGGATTACTTTCATTAACAAGAGAAATAAGACTATTTAATTTATCAGATAGCTCTATAGTAGATAAAAATAATCAATGTGAATTCTTTTCTATAAGAGAGGCTATATTAAATTCTGGTAGGGCTTTTGGATACTTAGTTCTTTTAATTGCAGGATTATGTGAAAGCCAAGTAATTTTAAATATTGTTATGGTAGTCCTAACATTATCAATATTAATAATGGGATTAAATATAAGAAAAATAGAAAAGTTTGAAGATTAGAATAAGCATAGCTAATATAGAGGAAATACGAGTCGATTAAATATATTAAAATATTTGAGTACTTTAAAAGTTTACAGTAAAAATAGTAATATAACCTTTCATACTAGATTATTATGTTGTTATAAGAAAGTAATAGAATTTGTAATTTAGGTATATTTGATATATAATATAAATATAGGTATATACCTATATTTAAAACCCTATCAAATGCTAAAAAGCAGAAAATAAGAAAGGTGGAAAAAATCATGAGAAGCATTATTATGAGTAGTTCTTACACCATTATTAATGGGGCCTCTATCGTTATGATAGATGGTCGGGTTATAAGTGGAGGTGGTTCTTGTGCAGAACCTAAAGAAATTGACAAAACCAAAAAAATTAGAGCTGATGACATTACCCAAATAAGAGTTAGTTCTAATAATGCCAATGTTACAATTAGTATCGGTGATAGAGATGATGTAGAAGTACATTATCATGGTAAAGTATACACTGATGGAGATGTTGATGTTGATATTAATAAGTTCGGGCAGGAAGCCACAATTAATGTGGAAAATACAAGTAACAACATGTATGGAAATCTTCAACTGGATGTAATTATTCCTCAAAAGATTTTTGAGTGTATTTCTGTTAAGACAGTAACTGGAAATGTTCTGCTTTATAGAAATGTGGAAGCTAAGAAAATTAAAATCAATTCTGTGAACGGAAATCTTGTGGCGGAAGTATGCTGTGAAGAAATCGATGCACAATCTCAAAATGGTATAATAGATATTTTTGTTATACCGAAAAGTAATATCGAAATGTATGCCAAATCTATTAATGGAAGTGTAACAGTGGATGTAAGCAAATTTGGTTTATGCACAATAAGGACTTCGTCAGTAAATGGATTAGCGAGAAACGAACATATAGCTAATGGCAAATTTAGAGCGAGCGGTAAGGTTTCATCCATAAACGGAATGGTAAGAGTACACTAAGTAATCTTAATTAAGCATGATTTTAAATGCCCTGTGAGATAAAAATCACAGGGCAAAATCTTTTTATTTAATATTTTTGTAAATGTATTGTTACAAAAATTTAATATGCAAAATATTGTGAAAGTTTTATAAATATGTTATTATAGATAACTATGTGACAGAACTAAAATATATTTTTGTTGAAAAATCAATTAAAACAGACATTTTTAGTTAAATTCTGATATGAAGTTTTGTTGCAATTTGAATACAAAGTAAAATATTTGAAGAAATAAGATATATAATTCAAATGTTAAAAATACGTTAGATGAAAGTTTAGGTGAATGAAAGTTGGAGTTTAAAGAAGTAATTAGTGAATATCATAAAATGATATACCATATATCATTAGGATATTTAAGAAATAAAGAAGATGCAGAAGATATGGTACAAGAAGTATTTGTAAAATATGTTAAATACGTAAAAAGTGGAAAAAGTTTTGATGACAAGACACATGAAAAATATTGGATTATCAGAACAACAATGAATTCATGTTGTAATAGTTTAAGAAAAATTAGTAAAAAGAAAAAATCAAATGATGAAAAGGAATATATTGCTCCTAATAATACTTTATTTGATAAAATTCAAGGACTAAGAGATATTTATAAAAACATTATAATCTTATATTATTTTGAAGAAATTAATATGCAAGAGATTAGTAAAATTTTGGAAATTAGCGAAGAAAATGCAAGAATAAGATTAAAAAGAGCTAGAGAAATATTAGAAAAAGGTTTAGATATAAAGGAATAATACAAATGGGAAAATTAGAAATAGAGTTAGAAGTATTAAAATGTAAAATACAGCAAGAAGAATTGCCGGATGATTTTAAAGATAAATTAGAAAATAGTATGAATAATGAATATAATAAATGTAATGAGACAAAGAAGAAAGCTATCTTTTATCCATTGTACTGTTGTTATAGAGCTGCAGCAGTATTTATTTGTTTTATGGTACTTTCGTCATGTGCATTTGCAGATGAATTAGAAGGTATATTTAGTTTAGTTTTTTCTAATTTTGATAAAAATATCGAAATTGCATATGAAAAAGGTGATATAAAAGAGATAAATACAGATTATCAAAACTTTAATGGAATTTCTTTAAATGTAAATGCAATATCTTGTCACGAAGATAATTTATATTTAGCTTTTAATGTTGAAGTTGAAGAAGAGTTTGATAAAATCTTTATTGAAGATTTTGAACTTAAAGATGAAAATGGAAATACTATTATAGGTAGCAAACAGATTTGCGAAAATGTTGAATATGAGTATAAGTTTAAAAGAGTTAGCAAAGAAAATGGTGTAGTATTAATATCAATTTCAAAAAATAAACTTCAATTGAATAAATTATATATAGATATTGATAGTTTTAAAATAAGTAAAGACTCAGAACAAAAAGATATTTATGGAGATTGGAATTTTGTAATAAATTTAAATGAAGAAGACTAGGTATTAACCTAGTCTTTTTTAGTACAGAGATAAAAGTTGTTACCTCCAAGAATAATATTTAGTTAATACTCTAATTCGAGTAGAACTATTATTGGTTATTCTGAAATAACAGGTGTTATTGGTTGCCTGTAAATCAATCCAATCTTTTTTATGCCAAGTACCATCTATTGCATAAGACATACTTGCTATTGTGCCAACACAGCATAAATCAACTCTATAATTTCCATTGACAGTATTTCCATTAAGATCTGTGGCATAAATCTCATAAGCCATATAACGATCAGGTATACTGGCTTCAGGAGTGGTGGTCGAATAATTACCAATTATTGTTGTTGTAAATTGATTATTCACCAGCGGCATAATGCCATTGTCATCAGAAAAATTGAGGGTTCCGCCAGGTTCAATACAATATTCAATTGTATTTGCCCGCGGGTGTTCATAAGTATAATTGCCAAGATCGTTCTGTTCAGCTGCAAATGCAGTGAAACTGAGTGAAAATGCCAATGTAAGGGTTAAGATGAAACTGAGTACTGTCTTTAAATTTTTCTTTTTGTTCATAATGATTACCTCCAATGTTTAATTGATTTGAAAAATAGTGACATAGTTTGATTTCATCTCTGTACTAACTTCTAAATTTTGCAATAAATAAAGCAAAATTCGTTTGCTATTGTAACCCCAAAAAACAAAAAAATATAAAAAAGTGGTGAAAAATAGCGATTTTACGAATAAAATAAGTTTTTTATTAATTTAGGTACTTAAACTAGTAAGTAACAAAACAATACATTATAACAATTAATAAAAGATATAACAGTTAGAAAAATGTTATTTAATTTTTTTAAAATAACTAATATAGTTAGCAATTTTATTAGTCAAAAGATAAAGTTTAGTTAAAAATATAGAAAGAAATATAGAAAGAAATATAGATAAAAGTATTAATAAAAGTATTAATAAAAATATTAATAAGAATACTGAAATAATGAAATAAAATATTTAAATTTATATTATTTACATTTAAAAATTGTGCTAAATTAAATAATATAGTAAAAGTTAATTTCAAAAAATACAATAAAATAATACAAATATAGAAAAAATACTTGAAATCGAACCAAAAATCTGTTATAGTATTTAGGTATTAAAATTCGCACATAGGTTGAGTTTTAAATTGTGCTATTAAGTTTTATAAAAATAGTTGTTTAAAATGTAGAAATCTATGGAGGAAAAAAACAAATAAGGAGGAATTAAAAATGGCAGTAGTTGCAATGAAACAATTACTTGAAGCAGGTGTTCATTTCGGACATCAAACAAGAAGATGGGATCCTAAAATGGCTGAATATATATTCCAAGCTAGAAATGGAATCCATATTATCGATTTACAAAAAACATCAAAAAAATTAGACGAGGCTTACAAATTCGTTAAAGAGCAATCAGAAGAAGGAAAAACAGTTCTTTTTGTAGGAACAAAAAAACAAGCACAAGAATGTATAAAAGAAGCTGCTCAAAAATGTAATATGTACTATGTAGACCAAAGATGGTTAGGTGGTATGCTTACAAACTTCAAAACAATTCAAGGAAGAATCCAAAGATTAAAAGACTTAGAAGAAATGCAAGAAGATGGAACATTTGAAGTATTACCTAAAAAAGAAGTTATAGATTTAAAAAATGAAATGGAAAAATTAGAAAAAAACCTTGGTGGAATTAAAGATATGAAAGAAATGCCAGGAGTTATGTTTGTAGTAGATCCTAAAAAAGAAAGAATAGCTATATTAGAAGCTAGAAAATTAGGAATACCAGTAGTTGGTTTAGTAGATACAAACTGTAATCCAGAAGATGTTGATTATGCTATACCAGGAAACGACGATGCTATAAGAGCTGTTAAATTAATAGCAGATGTTATGGCAAATGCTGTTATAGAAGGAAGACAAGGAGAAGATGCAGAAGTATCTTCTGAAATGGAAGAAATCGTTAATTCTGGAGAAGCTACAGATATGGAAGAAGTAGCTGCTAAAGAAGAAACAGTAGAAGAATAATATTTAACCAAAATAACAGAAGCGGACATTAAATAATATGTTTAAATCTAATATTATTGTGTCCGTTTTTAGATTATAAAAATATACCACAAAAAAAGTGGACAAATAATAAATTAATTAGGAGGTAGTGAAATGATAACTGCAGAATTAGTTAAACAATTAAGAGAAAAAACAGGTGCAGGAATGATGGACTGCAAAAAAGTTTTAACAGAAACAGATGGAGATATGGAAAAAGCAGCAGAATTATTAAGAGAAAGAGGAATTGCAAAAGCTGCTAAAAAATCAGGAAGAGTTGCTGCTGAAGGTCTAGTTGCAACTTATGTTACAGCAGATAAAAAAGTAGGTTCTATAGTAGAAGTAAATGCTGAAACAGACTTTGTTGGAAAAAATGAAGAATTTGTTAAATTTGTAAATGATGTAGCTGAAGTAATTGCCGAAAAAAATCCAGCTGATGTTGAAACATTATTAGAAACATCATATAAAGAAAGCGGAAAAACAGTTAAAGAAGTATTAACAGAAAAAATCGCTACAATCGGTGAAAATATGACAATTAGAAGATTCGAAAGATTTGAATCTGAAGGATTAGTTGAAAGTTATATTCATGGAGCTGGAAAAATTGCAGTATTAGTTGATTTTGCTAAAGGAGAATCAGAACTAGCAAAAGATGTATGTATGCAAATTGCAGCTGCTAGACCAGAATATTTAAATAGAGAAGCTGTTCCTCAAGAGAGAGTAGAAAAAGAAATGGAAATATTAAAAGCACAAGCTATGAATGAAGGAAAACCAGCTGAAATAGCAGAAAAAATGGTACAAGGTAGAATTGGAAAATTCTATTCAGAAATCTGTTTATTAGATCAAGAATTTGTTAAAGATTCTAGTGTTAAAGTAGGACAATTAATTAAAAACAAAGGTGCTGAAATGGTTAGATTTGCTAGATTTGAAAAAGGTGAAGGAATAGAGAAAAAAGAAGAAAACTTTGCAGAAGAAGTTATGAAACAATTAAAATAATAATTAAATACTTGAAATTTTATGTAAAGCATGATATACTCCAATAGTTACTGTTGGAGTATTTTTATTTAGGAGGTATAAGGTTGAGTATAGTCATAAGTATATGCCTAATTTTATTTGGAACAGCAATAATCGAATTCCTTGAAAATGTGTTAAATCGGATGATCAAAGATGAAAGTCCTGTAATTCGGGGAATAGGATATATTGCTCTGATAATTGTAGCAATTGTTCTATTATACTGTATTATTTCTTATTTTAGATAATTCAATAAGAAATTTTCTTGAGAAAAAAATGAGTGTTGACGACTAAAAAGTTGTTAGCACTCTTTTGTTTTATAATATAATACTTTCGGCAAATATATTGTGCAATTATTATTTAATGTAATTTAAGTGTTATAAAATTTTTCATATTTTTCTAGTATAAAATACAATTATGATATATAATTTTTGTATATTATAATTATAGGAGGAAATATGAAAATAAAAAATAAGATTTTTTACTTAACCTTTTTTTTAATAACTTTGTTTATGCTATTTAATGTAAAATCTTATGCAGGAACACAAAAATGGAATGCACTAGATTATAATGCAACAGTAAATGAAGATGGAAGTATGGATGTAGTAGAAACTTGGGATATAAAAATAAGTGAAACTAATACACTATTTAAAAATTTTAAATTAGATAGTTCTAAATATTCAGGTATAACTAATGTTAAGGTAGCCAGAACAGAAAATAATGAAGAATTATTTTTAACTCAAATTTTTGAAGAACAATATCATGTAGATCCAGGGTGTTATTATGCTTTAAAAACAGATTATTCAACTTTTGAAATTGCTTGGAATGTTGGATTAGATAACTCTTCTGATGTAAGAACATATAAAATTTATTATACAATTGAAGATGCAGTAAAAATATATAATGATTGTACAGAATTGTATTGGCAGTTCTTGGGAACACAAAATGCAATTCCTGGTAAAAATATTACTGGCAGTATACATCTTCCACAGAAGGTTAGTAATATAGAAAAACTTAGAGTATGGGCACATGGAGAGTTAACTGGAAACATCGAAAGAACAGATAATAATTTAGTAACTTTTTCTGTGGTTTCAATTCCATCAAATTCTTTGTTAGAAGTCAGAGTTGTTACAGAAGAAAATATTTATGAAGAAAGTACAAATATCATTAATAAAAATAAATTGCAATCAATATTAGATGAAGAACAAAAATGGGCAGATGATACAAATGCTAAAATAGCATTATATAGAAGTTTCATATTTGGAATTATTATAATAAATATATTAATTGTTATTTTCTTCTTATCCAAAATAAAGAAATATATAAAAAATGGAAAAGAATTAGAAAAAGAATTTGCTTATTCAATTCCTGAAATTGAGTATTTTAGAGAAATTCCAAATGAGAATGAAGCAACACCAGCAAGAGCTTCTTATATGTATGAATTTAGGTATAATAAATCTTATATAAACCAAAGTATTTCAAAAATATTTGCTGGTACAATATTAGATTTATCATTAAAAGGCTATTTAAAATTTGAACCTATAAATGAAAAGGAAGTTAAGATTATTTTAATTGAAAATAATAATCCTGTAGGTTTAAGTGAAGACGAAAATATTATATTAAATATATTAGAAAAAGCTATTGAAAATAGAGAATATATAACAACTAAAGATTTTGCACAGTATGCTAAAGACAACTATGATGAAGTTTATAAAGAGTTAAATAAAATTAATAATGTTATTGATGAATATGAAGAAAAATATGGAAATATAGACGAAGAAAGAAGAGTAGTTTCAGAAAAGTTAATTAAAAAAAGAGGCTTGTATATAATGTTATTGTGTATATCGTTTTTTGTAATGCCATTTTTTACATTAATTTTTACTATATATATTGGTATAATAGCTTGTATAGTAGTTATTTCTAGAAATATCAAAAAAGTTACAACTCTTTCTGAAAAAGGGTATATAGAAAAAATGCAGTGGGAAGGACTAAAAAAATATATGGAAGATTATTCTTTATTAAAAGAAAAAAGTGTTCCAGATATAGTTTTATGGGAAAAATTTTTAGTATATGCTACAACATTTGGAATTTCTAAAAAAGTTATCCAACAATTAAAAGTTGTTCATCCAGAAATGTTTAATATAGATAGTTCACAATCTGTTGGAGATATGTATATGAGATATGCATATTGGAATATGGTATGTGATTCAAGATTTAATGATAATTATTTTGATAATTTCAGTAGTAGTTTGGAAAAAGTTTACACAAGTGCTGTATCTGCTTATAACATTGCTAATTCGTCAAGTAGCAGTGGAAGTGGAGGCGGAGGAGGTTTCTCCAGTGGAGGCGGAGACGGCGGCCGGAGGTGGCGGTTGCGGTGGACGCTAAAATCATAAAAAATAATAATATTAATCTTAAATTTTAAGATATAATAAAAACAAATATGGCGAAAAAGGTTGATTTTTGTATTTAGATATTGTAAAATAGAAATAATAGGGAATATGAAAGGAAAGAAAAATGAAAATTTTAAGTAGACCAAAAACAATTGAAAATACAATTTTTTCAAAGGCTATGGCTATTTATTTAATAGTTTTATTTACTTTCTCAATTTTTAAAATTAATAATATTTGTTTTTAAAACACTAATTTAATTAGTGTTTTTTTTATGTTCTAAGAGGAGGAAAAGAGAAATGATAGGATATTTAGTACTTGAAAACGGAGAGATTTTCGAGGGAGAAAGAATAGGTTATACTATGGATACTGCCTGCGAAGTTGTTTTTAATACTGGAATGGCTGGATATATTGAAACATTTACAGATCCATCATATGCTGGGCAAGGAATAGTAATGACATATCCTTTAATAGGAAATTATGGAGTTATACCAGAAGATACAGAATCTGATAGAATTTGGGCTAAAGCAGTATTTATACATGAACTTGCAGAGTTTGAAAGTAATTTCAGAACAAAATTCAGTTTAGATAAATTTTTAAGAGATTATAATGTTCCAGGTTTAACTAATATTAATACTAGAAAATTAACTAAAACTTTAAGAAATGCAGGAACAATGAAAGGATATATTACATCAAATATTAATAATATTGATGAGATAATGGAAAAAATAAAAATTTATGAAGTAGGAAAAGTAGTAGATGAAGTTACTTCAAAAGAAATTAAAGTATATGGTAAAGGAAAGTCAAAAAAAGTAGCTTTAATGGATTATGGATTTAAACACAATATAGTAAATTCACTATTAAAAAGAGATTGTGAAGTTACTGTATTTCCAGCAGATACACCAGCTGAAAAAGTAATTGAAATGAAACCAGACGGAATAATGTTATCAAATGGACCAGGTAATCCAGAAGATTGTATATATCAAATAAAAAATGTTAAAAAATTATATAATACAGAAATTCCAATTTTAGGAATATGCTTAGGTCATCAATTAATGGGACTTGCAGTAGGTGCCAAAACGGCAAAACTAAAATATGGACATAGAGGACCAAATCATCCAGTAAAAGATTTAAAAAAAGGAAGAGTTCATATTACATCTCAAAATCATGGATATTATATTCTTGAAGAAAGTGTAAACTCAAAAATAGCAGAAGTATCACATATTAATTTAAATGATGGAACAGTAGAAGGTTTAAGTTATAAAAATAAAAAAATATTCACAGTACAATTTCACCCAGAAGCATGTCCAGGCCCAGAAGATACAGCATATATCTTTGACGAGTTTGTAAAAATGTTATAACCAATTAGGAAACATTTTGCATTGTTAGTCAAATGTTTAAAGAGTATAGAAAAATAATGTCCTCAAAAGGGCAAAAAGGAGAAGAAAGATGCCAAAAAATAAATTAATAAAAAAAGTTTTAGTAATAGGATCAGGACCTATAATAATAGGTCAAGCAGCAGAGTTTGATTATGCAGGAACACAAGCATGTAGAGAATTAAAAAAGGAAGGAATAGAAGTTGTTTTATTAAATTCTAATCCTGCTACTATTATGACTGATAAAAATATGGCAGATAAAATTTATATTGAACCATTAACTGTAGAAACAGTTAAAAAAATAATTAATATAGAAAAGCCAGATAGTATACTTCCAAACTTAGGTGGACAAACAGGACTTAACTTAGCTATGGAACTTGCAGAAACAGGATTTTTAAAAGAAAAAAATGTAAGACTTTTAGGTACAGGTGTTAGTGGAATAAGAAATGCAGAAGATAGACAATGTTTTAAAGATATGATGGAATCAATAAATGAGCCTTGTATTGCAAGTAAAGTAGTACATACAGTTGAAGATGCAGTAGAATTTACTAAAGAAATTGGATTACCAGTTATAATAAGACCAGCATATACATTAGGTGGTACTGGTGGAGGTATTGCTTATACAATGGAAGAGCTTGAAGAAATTGCAGGTTCTGGTATAAGAATGTCTAGAGTAAATGAAATATTAGTTGAAAAATGTATTACAGGATGGAAAGAAATTGAATATGAAGTAATGAGAGATAGTAAAGGAAACTGTATTACAATTTGTAATATGGAAAATATAGATCCAGTTGGTATACATACAGGAGATAGTATAGTTGTTGCACCATCTCAAACATTATCAGATAAAGAGTATCAAATGCTTAGAACATCAGCAATAAAAATTATTTCAGCATTAAAAATAGAAGGTGGATGTAATGTTCAATTCGCCTTAAATCCAAAAAGCTTTGAATATGCAGTTATTGAAGTAAATCCTAGAGTTAGTCGTTCATCTGCATTAGCTTCGAAGGCAACTGGTTATCCAATTGCAAAAGTAGCAAGTAAAATTGCACTTGGATATACATTAGATGAAATAAAAAATGAAGTAACAGGAAAAACTTATGCTTGTTTTGAACCAGTACTTGATTATGTTGTTGTAAAAATACCAAAATGGCCATTTAAAAAATTTCTTACAGCAACAAGAACACTTGGAACTCAAATGAAAGCTACAGGAGAAGTTATGGCAATTGCACCAAATTTGGAAGCAGGCTTAATGAAAGCAATTCGTTCTCTTGAAGAAAATGTAGAATATTTTAGCTTAGATAAATTAAAAGATTTAGAAAAAGAAGAATTAGAAGAAAGATTAAAAATAGTTGATAATGAAAGAATTTTTGTAATAGCAGAAGCAATTAGAAAAGAGATATCTGTTGAAAGAATACATGAAATAACAACAATAGATAGATTTTTTATAGGAATAATATATAAACTTGTAAAAATTGAAAGAGAATTAGAACTAAATCAAATGAATGCTAAATTACTTGAAAAAGCTAAAAAATATGGATTTACTGATAAAGTAATAGCTGAACTTTGTGGTAAAACAGAAAATGAAATAAAAAAATTACGTAACAGATATGAAATAAAAGCAAATTTCAAAATGGTAGATACATGTAGTGCAGAATTTGAAGCACAAACACCATATTATTATTCAAGTTATGATGACGAAAATGAAGCAAAGCAATCAGATAAAAAGAAAGTTATGGTATTAGGTTCAGGACCTATAAGAATTGGACAAGGTATAGAATTTGATTATTGTAGTGTACATGGAGTTTGGGCATTAAAAAAACAAGGTTATGAAACAATAATTGTAAATAATAATCCAGAAACAGTAAGTACAGATTTTGATATAGCTGATAAACTATATTTTGAGCCTCTAACACCTGAAGATGTAGAAAATATTGTAAATACAGAAAAACCAGATGGTGCAATAGTTCAATTTGGTGGACAAACAGCTATAAAATTAACCAAAGCATTATCAGATATGGGTGTTAAAATAATGGGAACTCAAGAAGTAGATATGGATAGAGCTGAAGATAGAAAAGAATTTGATGAAGCCCTAAATAATTGTGAGATTTTAAGACCAAGAGGAAGTACTATTTATACTGTAGGAGAAGCTAAAGAAGTTGCAAATAGATTGGGATATCCAGTTTTAGTTAGACCATCATATGTTTTAGGTGGTCAAGGTATGGCAATAGCTTATGATGATAAAGAAATTGAAGAATATGTAAATGAAATAAATACAATAGAACAGGAACATCCAATTTTAGTTGATAAATATATTTTAGGACGAGAAGTAGAAGTAGATGCAATTTGTGATGGACAAGATATTTTAATTCCTGGAATTATGGAACATTTAGAAAGAGCTGGTGTTCACTCTGGAGATAGTATTTCAGTATATCCTACACAAAATGTTACAGAAATTCATGAGAAAAAGATAATAGAATATACAGAAAAAATTGCAAAAGAACTTAATGTAATAGGAATTCTAAATATACAATTTATTATAAGTGAAGGTGAAGTTTATATAATTGAAGTAAATCCTCGTTCAAGTAGAACTGTACCATATATTAGTAAAGTTACAAATCTTCCAATGATAGATATTGCAACAAACGTAATTCTTGGTAAAAAATTAAAAGATTTAGGATATGGAACAGGATTATATAAAAAGAGCGATTATATATGTGTGAAAATGCCAGTATTTTCATTTGAAAAAATAAAAAATGCAGATACATCTTTAGGGCCAGAAATGAAGTCAACAGGAGAAGTTTTAGGAGTTTCTAAAAAGTTTGAAGATGCTGTATTAAAAGCATTTATTGCAAGTGGAGCTAATGTATCTACTAAAGGTGCGATATTAATAACTGTTAGGGATAAAGATAAAAATGAAATGCTTCCACTAGCTGAAAAATTTAAACAAAAAGGTTTTGAAATTTATGCTACATCTGGAACTTCAAAATTTTTAAAAGAAAATGGTGTAGAATCAACAGTTATTGAAAAATTGTGGGAAGGAAAAAACAGTATTATAGATTTAATAGAATCAGGAAAAATTAATTTTGTTATAAATACTCCTACAAAAGGTAAAGAATCAAACAGAGATGGATTTAAAATTAGAAGAATGGCTGTTGAATGTAAAATTCCATGTTTTACATCTTTAGATACTGTAAATGCTTTATATAAAGCTATAGAAGATGATACAGAAGAAAAAGATTTAAAACCAGTTGATATAACTAAAATTTAATTTAGAACCAAAATAGATAATAGATAATCTGTAAAAATTGATGAATGCTTTATATAATTGGAATTGTGTAGAAATTTTCTTTTATATAAAAAATTTAAATTTGAAGTTTTTCTAAAATTCATCAATTGAATAAAAATGGAGGAGAATAATTTGCCATATAAATTATAATACACTTGACAATTAATAATAATAATTTTATAATTGTACTAGTACAAATAGTACAATTATATTTTTTAGGAGGGCATTTATGATAAGAATTAGCAATTTGAATAAAACATTTGGCAAAAATAAAGTTTTAGATAATTTAAATTGCAATATTCAAACTAATTCAATATATGGTTTGATAGGTGCAAACGGTGCTGGAAAATCTACATTATTAAGAATTATAACAGATATATATAGAAGAGAATCTGGTACAATTGAAATTGATGGAAAAGAAATTGAAGACAATCAAGAATTAAAACAAAAAGTAGTTTTTGTTCCAGACGATTTATTTTTCTTTCCAGGATATACTCTGTTAGATATGGCAAAATTTTATAATTCAATGTACAAAAGGTTTGATATGGAATACTTAAAAGAATTAGCAGAAACTTTAAAATTAGATTTAAATACAAAAATTCAAAACTTTTCAAAAGGAATGAAAAGACAATGTGCATTAATTTGTGCAATATCAACAAACGCAAATTATATGTTATTTGATGAAACTTTTGATGGATTAGATCCTGTTGTTAGAAATTTGTTAAAAAAGATAATTGTAAAACAAATGGAAAAACAAGAAACAACTATTATAATGACAAGTCATAACTTAAGAGAATTAGAAGATATTTGTGATAATCTAGGATTATTGTATAAAGGTGGAATTTTATTTGAAAGTGATATAGATTCTTTAAAAACTAATATGTTTAAAATTCAAATATCTTTAAAAGAAGAATTTGGAAAAGAAACATTTTTAGGATTAGATATAATGAGTTATAAAAAAGTTGGAAGTATTGCAACTCTTATTATTAAAGGCGAAAAAGAAAAAGCAAAAGATGTGCTTGAAAAATTAAATCCAATAATATTAGATTTTTTACCTTTAACATTAGAAGAAATGTTTATATATGAAATGGAGGTACTAGGATATGAATTTAATCAAGTCATTTAATTTAAAGTTCTTTAAAGAAAATTTAAGAAAATCAAAAGGTGCAATCGCATTAATGCTATTAGTAGCACCAGTATTTACATTATTAGTTACTGTATTACTGTTTAATAATAATAATGTAAATGTTCCATCAAAAGTAAGTCTTTTTACTATTGACTACATAGGAATGTATATTATACCAGTAATAATGTCGTCAGTATTATTTGGATATGTTTATAAAAAGAAAAGTGTCGATTTTATAAACTCACAGCCAATAAATAGAAAAACAATATTTGTAACAAATACAATTGGTGGAATTATATTAATTACAATTATACAGGCAATTACAGCTATACTGCTATTAATTTGTGGTGCTATTTTGCCTAAAGTTTTAATTTTTCCACAGATGGTATTAGATATATTTATTATGATGTGGATATCATATGTATTTGTATTTTTAGTAACTAATCTTGCTATGAGCATGTCTGGAACATTTTATACACAAATAGTTTTAACAATGTTAATAATATTTTTACTTCCATTTTGCTATGATGTTTTTATTGAAAGTGGAGAGGGAATTAATTCTGAATTGGTTAGTTCAGACTATTCATACAATATATATGTACGTTCAGATAATTATTATACACTGCCATATCAAGCATTTCATTCTATTTTCTTCCTTAATACACAAGAATTTGATTGGTTTTCCGCTAAAAGTATGTCAAGAATGGTTATTTTAGGAATTGCGTATTATTTTATAGGATTACATTTATTTAAAAATAGAAAAATGGAAAATAATGAAGAATCATTTGCAAATGAAAAAATTCACATTTTAGTAAAAGCATTAACAATATTTCCAATGATAATTTTTTTAAATTTAGTAAATGGAGAAAAAGAATTTAATATTATTGCAATTGCAATAATTATTACTTACTATTTTATATATGATTTTATAGTAAAAAGAAGATTAAAATTGAAAACATCATTAATATATTTAGTATTAACAATGGTGTTATTACAAGGAATATGTTCTACTTCTGAAAAAATTAAAAAAAGTATGCCTTTATCAAAATTAAATACAGAAAATATTGCATCAGTAAAACTTCAAAATTTTAATTATTATGATTATTCTAATAATTATTATAATGGTAAAAATGCAAGTTTGGGTGGATATATTGAAAATAAAGAATTTATTAATTTGCTATTAGATTCAGCATATAGAGCGTATATAGAAGATGTCGGAGATTATACTGTAGATGATAAATTCGCAGGAGACTTAAACGTACTTAATTCAAGTGCAGATATATCTAAACCAACTATGAAAAATACTGTAAATTTTGAGATTATGATTAAAATGAAAAACGGAAAGGTATATGATACAAATTTAGATATTTATGTAGAAGATTTTGAAAAAATAAAAACAGAATTAAACAAAGAAGAAAAATTTGTACAAAATATTAAAGATAGAATTATTCAAAATGGTGTACTTACTATAAATAATTATATGTTTGTAGAAGGTGAAGAGAAAAAGGTAATTGCTAAAGAAATAGAAAGCAAAGTAAATTCTATGAATTTAGAAGAATTATTACAAGAAAATTATACACATAAAAAATCTTATATATGTAAGTATTACTATGAAAAACATAGATTACAAGGAATAACCATACCAGCTGAAATATCAGATGAAATATTAAAGATTGTAAGTAAACATACTAATAAAGCTGTTGTAGAGAAAATAAAAAAAGATTTGGATAAAACTTATAACTATCAAGTCTATAGTCAAAACCAAAATTTAAATGAAAATTTAGGAGAAACTAAAACATATTTATATTATTCAGATGATATAACAAAATTTATTTTATATAATGAAAATGAGAATTTTGATATTACAAAACCATATGTAGTAATAGATATTGATGGAAGGTATAGTTTACAATTCTATACAAATAAAGTAGAAGAAATTGAAAATATTATTAATAAAGCACAGGAATATGAAAAATCATTAGATGAAGAAAATAATAAAGAATATGAAATAATTTATTAGAAGGAGGTAATGCGATGATAAATTTAGATTACCAAAGTAGAATGCCTATTTATGAACAGATTGTTCAAGAAATAGAAAGATATGTAGCTTTGGAAATATTAAAACCAGAAGAACAAATTCCTTCTATAAGAGAATTGGCAACCACACTTGGGATAAACCCTAATACTGTGAAAAAAGCTTATACAATTTTAGAATCAAAAGGTGTTATTGTAACATTATCTACTAAAGGGACTTTTATAACACTTAAAACAGATGAAATTCTAAAAAGTTCAATTAATGAAAAAATTGAAAAAATAAGAAAAGATATTCAAGAAATAGAAAAATATGGAATATCAAAAGAAGATATTATAAAAAGAATTTCTGAATAATAAAAGTTGACAAAATAATATTTTCAAGTTATAATTTTTGAGATTTTTTTATAACTATCAACTATTGCAATTTGCAATTTAGGCTATGAACAAGGAGGAATATTATATGGAAGTCAGAGTAAGAGATGTTTGCATTAGAGGAAAAAAAGAATATATTATTGAAGCTGATGGACTTGCTAAGGAAAGACAACTAAAATTACTATTGGAATCAATATATAATTCTATAATTACAGATCCTGAGTTTATTAAGCAAATTTCAAGATCGAAAGAAAAAAAAGCAATTAGTGATATTAAAAAGCTTATTGAAAAATATTTGAAAGAAACTGATGTTAAAATTTCTTAAATACTGACTAAAAGGAATACCAATACAAAATGTGTTGGTATTCTTTTGTTATATAATTACTTAGCACTTCTTGATATATAACTGACTACATATTCTTTTTTTTTATAGTATATTGAAATTTTTAAATAAATTTTATATAATGTCTAAGAATTCTAAAATAATAGTATTTAGGAGAAAATATGAATAAAACGAAAAGAAAAATTTTTGAGACATCATTAAAACTTTTTTCAGAAAAAGGTTATGATGCAACTAGTATAGAGGAAATTACAGCAACTGTAGGAGTAGCAAAAGGAACTTTATATTATCATTTTAATAGTAAAGAAGAAATATTTAATTTTTTAATTGAAGAAGGAATGAAATTATTAATTAACAGTATTGAAATAAAAACTTCAAAATGTGATAATGTTTTAGATAAAATAAAAGCAGTGTCTTTAATTCAATTAAAAGCTGTTCATAAATATGAAAATTTATTAACAATAGTAATGAGTCAAACATGGGGAAATGAATCAATAAACGTTTTCTGTAAGGAAAAAGTTTTAGAATATATATCAGTTATTCAAAATATTGTTCAAGAAGGGGTGGATAATGGGGATATAGTTAATTGTAATGCAGAAGTATTAGCATCAGAAATCTTTTCATTAACTTGTTCAACATTAATTTATAAAAGAAAAGCAAAATTAGAAGAAATTGATGTATCAAAAATGTATTTAGAGTACGAAAAAACATTATTTAATAAGATTATAAAAAAATAGAAGGATGGAGAAAAATGAGAGAAAGAATTTGCTCAGGATGTGAGAGAATATTTGAAGCTAGAAAGTTTGAAAATTTAAAAGAAATGATTAAAAATACAAAAGAGAAATTTGGAGATGAAACAGCTTTTAAATTTAAATCAGACAATAATGGTGAAATAATAACAATGAATTATAATCAATATATAGATGAGATAAATGCATTAGGTACAGCCCTAATTAGTGTTGGTTTAAAAGATAAAAGAATAGGTGTTATTTCAGAAAATAGATATGAATGGGAAGAAGCTTATTTAACAATAGCTTGTGGTACAGGTATAGTTGTACCATTAGATAAATCTTTACCAGACAATGAAATATTAAGTTTAATTGAAAGATCAGAAATGGAAGCTATTTTTTATTCTTCAAAATATGACGAAGTAATGAAAAAAGCTAAAGATGAAAAAATAGGTAAAATAAAATTCTTTATATCAATGGATTTAGAAGAGAAGAAAAAAGAAGTATATTCTCAAAAAGAATTAATTAAACTTGGAAAAGACTTAATAAAAAATGGTGCTACAAGTTATTTAGATGCTGAAATCAATAATGAAGAAATGGCTGTAATGTTATTTACATCAGGAACAACATCACAATCAAAAGCAGTTAAATTATCACATAATAATATATGCTCAAATATTTATGATATTGCAAGTACTTTTGATGTAACTTCAAATGATACATTTTTATCTTTCTTGCCATTACATCATGTATTTGAATGTACAGTTGGATTTTTATATCCAGTAAGTGTTGGTGCTAATATTGGTTTTTGCCAAGGAATTAGACATATTGCAGAAAACTTAAAAGATTATGAAGCTAGCGCAATGATTGCAGTTCCAATTCTTTTTGATAATATGTATAAAAAAGTTATGCAATCAATAGAAAAGAAGGGAAAATTAGGAACAGTTCAATTTGGAATAAAATTAAGTAAAATTGCGAAAGTGTTTGGAATAGATATTAGAAGAAAATTATTTAAAGAAGTCTTAGATTCTTTAGGTGGAAAGTTAAGACTATTTGTTGCAGGAGGTGCAGCTTTTGATCCTGAAACAGAAAAAGGGTTAAATAATTTAGGAATAGAAACATACCAAGGATATGGACTAACAGAAACATCTCCAGTTATAGCAGCAGAACATCCAACTTGTAGAAAAATTGGGTCTATCGGAAAAACTTTTCCAAGTTTAGAAACAAAAATTATAGAACCAGATGAAATGGGAATAGGTGAACTTGCTGTTAGAGGGCCAAGTGTTATGTTAGGCTATTATGGCGAAAAGGAAAAATCAATTACAGAAGATGGTTGGTTTAATACAGGTGATTTGGCATACATAGATAAAAATGGATTTATATTTATAACAGGTAGAAAGAAAAGTGTAATAGTATTAAAAAATGGAAAAAATGTATATCCTGAAGAAATAGAAACATTAATAAATAAAATATCTGGGGTAAAAGAATCTTTTGTATACGGAAAACCAGATAAAGAAGATCCTATTGACTTAAAAATTGGTGTAAAAATTGTTTATGATAAAGATAAAATAAAAGAAGAATATAATACAGAAGATTTAGAAGAAATAAAAAAAATAATGTGGAATAAAGTAAAAGAAATAAATAGAACAATGCCAACATACAAATATGTTAAGGAAATGATTTTAACAGAAGAAGAATTAATAAAAACAACTACATTAAAAATAAAAAGATTTGAAGAAATAAAAAAAGTTATGTAATATAAAATATTATTAAAGAATTAATTTGTATAAAATTTACCATTTATCACAAATATAACAAAAATGTTACAAAATGTTATGAAAATGTAATGTAAAAAAGTCGAAAAAACTCTTGAAGTGTTAGGGAAAACGAGATATAATATCTTTAGTATTTAATTAGAAAATGATACGAAGGAGGTAGTTTACAATGTCATTTTTTCAGAAATCAGGCATAGTAAACGTGAAAATGGTAATCACGGAAGAAAAAATATTATCAAACATAGATAAAATTCAAAAATTAATTAATCCAAATAGTAAAAAGCAAATTGTGCAATTAGAGGATGATTCTTATTTTAAAGATTTAGTTGAATCAATTAAAAATTATTTAATTGAATATCCTAAAAAGAATAATTTTCCAAATAGTATTTATAAAGCTTCTTATGAATTAGTTGAATATGCAACAAATCAATTTGAAGAAAATACAAAAAAAATAGAAGAATTAATTAGACAAAGAGAAAAAAATATTAAGTTAGCTAGTGTTTTAAGAGATGCTACATCAGCTGTTAAAGCTAGAGCTAAAAATTGGAAAGAAATTGTTAAAAAAATAGAAACAAAATATCCATCAGATGTTGCAGAGGCATTAACTATAATTGGAAAAAGTAAAGATAAAACAACAGACGAATATACTAGTGCTTGTAAATTAATAGAGGCAAAAATAAATAATTTAGAAAGCAATTTACATATCGAAATAGATATGGAAAGAATTGAAGATAAATCTAAAGCTTTAAGTTATATTGGAATAGAAATTGCAGAAGCATTAAAATATATCCCAACTCCAGTTGGAGCAGAGATTGTTACAGATTCTGTAGAAGAAAATATAGTAGAAAATTCAATTGTTTCTGAACCAAAAGATGTTAAAGAAGAAAAAGTTGTTGCTACAGTAACAACAGAAAATGAAATAGAAGAAACTGTAAATGAAGCTGAAGTAATAGAAAATGCAGTTGAAGATGTAGACGATGCTTTTTTTGAAGAAACAAGATTTGAAGTTAAACCATCTTTATGGCAAAGAATAAAAAATAGTAAATTTGTTAGAACAGTTAGATACATAATGCAAATTAGAGTAGTTTTAGATTATCCAGCTTTACCAGAAGGTAGAGATAACTAAAAATTTTAATAGCATTAACATATGAATTATATAAAAATAATATCAGGAAACCCCTCGAATATATTCGAGGGGTTTATATTTTATAAAGATAACTTCCGGCTATGCCGGTAGAAACGTAGGCTTTAGC
>CASKJV010000002.1 GCA_949388605.1 uncultured Clostridia bacterium | reverse complement strand
TATTGCAAGTTTAAATAAAATATATAGTATTTTTTCATATTAATTATTAGATTTTTTGAAGTTATTTAATTTTTTATTTGCACAATGCCAGTAGTATTACTACCATCTAGTACCACTGCAGAATTAGTAGATGGAGTATGGACAGTATCGCAAGAGAACTGAGAAGGTAAAATCTGAATTCAAGAAAAAGCGTGTGTGCGAAGCCAGCCATTCGCATGTGCTAAATATTATACATAATTAAAATATTAAACTTTTCTTCTAAAAAGGTTGATTTTAAAAGGAATTCATGATAAAATGGTTGACGTAAAAAATTAACATGTAGAATGATAATTCTACTAAAAAATAGAAAGGAGTTGTTAAATGAAACGGAAAACAGAGCAGCAAATAATGTCTGCTCAAAGACCAGAAGAAATATTTACAATGGATTTAGAAATAATTGAAGAAGAAAAACAAGAGTATCTTGAAAGATTTAAACCTGCTGAATATCGTACAATTCAGAATTTCATGGTGACTCGGAAAGTAAAACTTTTTTATGATGAAGCAATTGCCAAAATTAATGATGGATGGAATGAGTATAAACTCTGTATTTATTCTAAATCAGGAGAAAAATATAATATTCATTTTACAAATCATTCTCCTTTTAAACTTGGAGAAATGTATTTAACAAATGATTATATTATTTATGAAGTAGATGAAAAATATGAGAAATATTATAAGAATTTCATTGAAAAAACAGAACATTATTCCAAACCTAACAAACATACTTGGGAATTAGTACAATATATGGTTCCCAATGTGACAAAATATTTTGAAAGCTCTGAAGGAAAATTCTATATTTTCATAAAGAAACCATGTGAAATGTATTCTTTAAGAGAAATTTTAGAATATTTTGAGGGTAGTTTAAAGCCCGAATATGTTGCTTCAATTATGACACGTCTTTATTATTTTGTTGCATATATGAGTTTAGTAGAAACTACTCATAATGCCATAACTGTAGATAATCTTTTCTTTGCTCCTGGAAGGAAACTTGAAGATGGTGAAGAATATACTGTAAACGATATGCGTATTGTAGGTGTTTATGGTGGATGGTTCTTTACTACTTATTTAAACGAAAAGCTTCAGGGGGTTCCTAAAGAAGTATATGAGATTATGCCAACAGAATGCAAAAATAGAGGATATTCATCCTTTGAAGTTGATGAACTTTCAATAAAGCAAGTGGCAAAAGCTTTAATGAGTAGAAGAGAGGATGTACCTCAGGCATTTAGAGATTGGATTAATAGTAAAGAAGTTGGAAAAGACCCATATGAGGAATTTAAAAATTGGGAAGATGCAAGAATAAAGGCTTTTGGTAAGCGAAAATTCGTAAACATGGATATTAGTTTATAAAACACATAAGGAGGTAAACCAAATGGGCGGATATTCACCAAGTAGTAGAGATATTGATTCTTATTATCGGGAAAGAGATTATTATGGAGCAAGGAGTTATTATGACAGCGGAAGAAGGGAAGTAGTTACATCTACTCGAAGAGTATCATCTGCAGAGCAGATATTTAAAGAAGATAAAATGCGTGATGAATTTAATCCATCAAAGATTAAACTTCCAAGAGAAGCATTAGATTCTTCAATGAGTCCTCATTCCAGAGCAATGATTTTTGCTAATGATGTAACTGGATCAATGGGAAGATATTTGTTAAGTTTAATCCAGATACAGTTTCCCGCTTTATTTAAGCGGATTTTGAGTAGCTATTCTTTTAATCCTCATATAATGTTTATGGGAATTGGAGATGTTGCTGCAGGAGATGAAGCTCCACTTCAGGTAACTCAATTTGAATCTGATTTAAGAATGTTGGAACAGCTTGAAAAAATATGGCTTGAAAAACGTGGTGGAGGTAATAGCTTTGAAAGTTACATTTTGGCATGGTATTTTGCAGCTAAATACTGTAAAATAGACTGTTTCGATAAACGTGGTGAAAAAGGATTTTTATTCACATTTGGTGATGAAGAACCTACACCATCTCTTACACCATCTCAGTTAAAAACTGTGTTTGGAGAACGTTCAGATTTAGATACAAGAACTGTTTCCGCTACAGACTGCTTAGAATTGGCATCTAAAAAGTTTTATCCATATCATATTATTTTAAGAGGTTCTAATTATCATTACTGTGACATGAATAGGTGGTACGAATTATTAGATGGACATGCATGTGATTTGGAAGATTTTAACTGCCTTCCTGATTTGGTATGTAGCATACTTGATATGTATGAAGGAAACTCCAAAACAGAAGTTATTAGAAAAATTAAAGATCCTCATACCAGATATGTAGTAAAAAATGCTCTTTTAAGGCATGAAGAATATGTTGAGGATGCTAAAGTAGGTGGAGACGAACAGGATTCGGATATTGAGATTTTTTAGTTTCAGAAGATATATTAACAACTACAGTAGGGAGGAGCATAAAAATATGCTCCTCTCTTACTAAAAGGAGCGAAATTTATGAAGAATGCTTATGCTGTAATTGGTTCAGCTTGGGGAGATGAAGGAAAAGGAAATGTGACAGATATTTTCTGTTCGATAAATCCATCAAGAACTATTAATGTTAGAATTAATGGAGGAGCTCAAGCTTCACATACTGTCGTAACTCCAAAAGGAGAAAGACATGCTTTTCGGCATTTTGGATCTGGTACTTTTGCTGGCACACCAACATATTTAAGTAAAGAATTTATGGCTAATATTTTTACATTTGACATGGAAAGGAATGATTTGGAAGAAAAATTTGGAATTATACCAAATGTATATGTAAATCCTAATTGTAGATTAACTACACTTTGGGATATGAATATTAACCAGATGATTGAAAAAATACGTGGAGATAATAAACATGGAAGCTGTGGACTCGGAATAAATGAAACTGTTCATAGAAGTAAATATGATGAGTATAGAATTACAGTAATGGATTTGTTTTCGAAAAAAAAATTATTTACAAAATTGGAAAAAATACAATATGAATATATTCCCATGAGGTTGAAAAATAAATACAATTTAATATTAGATGAATTGCCAAATGAATATTCTCAATTATTTTTAGATAGAAATACAATTCCTATGACAATGTTTATGGCAGAAGAATTTGCTAATAATGTTAAAGTTATGGAAGATTCTATTTTAAATAGATTTGAGACAGCAGTCTTTGAAGGTGCACAAGGATTATTACTCGATCAAGGTGCTGAAAAATTTTGGCCTAATGTTACAACTTCTAATACTGGAATAAAAAATATGATTTCAATTTTAAATAATTTAAACTTTAATGGAAACTTAGAAATTTATTATCTTTCCAGATGTTATGCAACGCGCCATGGAAGAGGATTATTTCCGACAGAGCAAAAAGATAAGCCATATAAAAGAATTGTGGATTTAACCAATATACCTAATGAATTTCAAGAATCTATGAGATTTGGAATTTTAGATTTAGATTTATTGATTGAAGCAATAAAAGGAGATTTGAAAAACCTTGATAAGCTTGCAAAAATTAATATGGTATTTTCGTGTTTTGATCAGATAGATGATAATGTAAAATTTAGATTTAATGGAATAGATACAACCGTTTCAAAACAACTTTTTTTAAATGAAATGAGAAAAATTCTCATGGATAATATAGAAGAACTTGATAATATATATATTACTCAAGGAGATTCAAGAAAAGATTTAATGAAAATAGATTAATATATAAACAGCAGAAAATCAAATTCTGCTGTTTAAAATCAAAAAACTCACTGCTTGCAGTATGCAAGCTAGTGAGTTTTTTTGTACATTTATTTCTTTTTCTTATTTTTGTTGATTGTGTACGAAATTCCTACGCCAATTGGTATAGTAGTATTTCCTTTTGAATTAATGGTAATACCATCAGGTGTTTTATAACTTAAGGAAGTTATACCTGTTTTACCAAAATTAGCATAAATCTTTGAAGATTTTTTTGTAAGTTTCGTGCCACACTCAGAACAAAAATTTGATGTTTCATCATAAGCAAGTTGACATTGTTTACAAAGCTTAAATGTTTTCTCACCAATGACTACTTTTTTGTGGTAATTAATTCCCATGACCTTACTCCGTAGGTGTTTTAGCAGTAGTATCTGCAGGCTTTGCGGTTGCTTTCGGCTTCTGAGTTGCTGTTCTTTTTGCTTTCGGCTTTGCTACTCTGGTTGGAGCAGAAATATGGTCTTCTTTTAAATTAAAACCACATGCAGAACAGAACTTAGCATCCTGTGCAATTTTTGTATGACAATTTGGGCATTCATCAGCGACAGCTTTTTTTCCGCAAATATGGCAGAAAGCAGCTCCGTTTATGAGTTTAGCACCGCATTTTGTGCAATGCTTACCCTTTGGAACAGTGTGTGCTCCACATTCAGAGCAGAATTTTGCACCTTCAGGAAATTCTTTAGAGCAATTCGGGCAGAATACTGTATCTTCAGATACAACTGCCTCAACGGCAGGAGCCGGAGTGATTCCCGGAATATTTCCGAACAGATTATTCATTCCATTATTGTTTCCGCCGTTCAAGATGGAATTAAGCAGCATATACTGCATAAATCCACCGCTTTCTTCAGAATCAAAAGCATTGCCCATAGCGAGAATCATAGGAAGATTCATTCCACCTTCGCCATTAAGCATGGTGCTTAAGCCGTTGTTTCCGCCCATCAGCAGGAGCATACCCAAGCCGTTAAAAGAGTCATCATCGATGTTGTCCAGCGAAAAATCGCTCTCACCCTTAGACCACTGGGTCATTAAGAGTGCAGTTATGATGTTTTTGGACATATCAGTACCAGAGGTGTTATCAAACATTGTCCGCGGATCCAATGCAACTACCCGAGTATAGAAATTCATTCCCGGAATAACGCATTCTCCAAGGATTTTCTGAATAACATTACCGCTGATAGGATCAACTGCAGTGACTGTGTTGTTGGCTACTTCTTTGACGAAATAATATTTACCTTCAAGTTTGTAGAGCTGATCAACCTGCAGTGTAGTATCCGGTAATAAGAATACACGAAAATCGCCAAACTTCATGCCGGCATAGTTTTTCCGTGTATTGGTTTTGGGATCATACACATAATAATTGCCAGTGGATGCATCTTTGAAGGCTACGCCCATAAAAGTGGCTGCAACGCTGGTGTCTTTAGATACGCCGAATTCGAAATTCATTCCTAACATTTTTTTGAAATTTTTCATTTTGTTTCCTCCTTTAGATGAGTGATTGTTAGTTTCTATACCAAGATATAAAGAAAGTGCTTTTTTTATATCTTTGATATCAAATGATACTGCTGCAACTGCATAGCGTGGTGCATTGTTGAGAAAATATTTACAAGCCCCATTTTTGTCATGACAAATGCTACAATCTGATTTTTTGGATAACATAAGTGAGTAATCAGATTCTTCACCAAAATTTTTAGAATTATGTGAAAAATCCTTATATTCTATAGGTATTTCGAAAGTGATAAAATCGCTTTTTTCTTTTAATCCTTTTCGTAATAATTTAACATATTCCTCAAACATAAGACGATAAGGTTTAAATAAAATTTTTCCCTTAGGGCATATGCTGGAAAATTGAAGAATTAAAGCACCTGTGTTATCAAAACTTTTATCCAGATAATAATTTCCGATTGGAACTATACCTGCTTCAAAAAACGGCCGATCACGGCTGTTCGGATAATTTAATTCGTTATAAGCATCGAAGTGATAGCTTTTTGGAATTAAACCCCGAATCAAAGTATCATAATCACAAGACATAATGAAACCTCCTTGTCAATGTACAGTGCTTCAATATTGAAGCGTTTATAAAGTTCAATAAAAATAACAATTGCATTATACAACATATTATGTAAAATGTAAAGGGGGGTTGAGAAAATTTTTTCCAATAAATCAAAACTAACTACATTAATAAAAATAAATATACAACTTTTCGAAATTATGCCAACAAATTAAAAGATTATAAAATTTTAAATGCTAAATGTTAAATTTTAATATTGAAATTTGATAAAGAAGAATATATAATGACAAAAAAGATTTTGGAGGAAAAATAGAAATGAATAAAAAAAGAGGGTTTGAAATAGCAAAAGGCTTTGAAAATGCAGGAATAAATTTACCAATAAGAAAAACAAAATACTCAGCTGGATATGATATTGAGGCTGCAGAAGATATTATTATACCAGCATTTAAAAGAGATCAAAAACCAACATTAGTAAAAACAGGTTTAAAAGCATATATGGAAGGTGATGAAATGCTTTTATTATATAATAGAAGTTCTAATCCAGGAAAAAAAGGATTAATTTTGGCTAACAGTGTAGGTGTAATAGATAAAGACTATTATGGAAATCCAGATAATGATGGACATATTATGTTTGCTTTTTATAATGTAAAATCTAGTGATATCGAAATAAAAAAAGGAGATGCTATTGGACAAGCAATTTTTCAAAAATATCTTGTAACAGATGATGATTCAGCAGAAGGAGAAAGAATTGGTGGATTTGGCTCAACAAGTAAATAAATAATCTATTAAACCGCAAAAAAAATTACTTTGCAATATATTATTATGAAATGTAATATAAATGAAAAAAGTTTATAAAAATTGTTATAATTCTTTTGACTTTTTGAAATTTTTGTAGTATAATTGTAATGTAGTAATTGAGATTACTTGGAAGGAGTGACAAATAAAATGTTTAAAGTAGGAGATAAAATAGTATACCCAATGCACGGAGCTGGTGTTATTGAAAAAATTGAGGAAAGATCAATCTTAGATGAAAAACAAGCTTATTATATAATCAAAATGCCTGGTGAAGTAAAGGTTATGGTACCTACTGCAAAAGCAGAAGAAATAGGAGTACGTAATATAATAGATAGAGAAACAGCCGGAAAAGTAATGGATATTTTAGAACAAGATAGTACTGAAATGTCTTTAAAGTGGAACAAAAGATATAGAGATAATGTAGAAAAGATGAAATCTGGAGACATTTTTGAAGTAGCAGATATAGTAAGAAACTTAAGTTTTAAACAGAAAGATAAAGGATTATCTACAACAGAAAAGAAAATGTTAATCAATGCTAAACAAATTCTTGTAAGCGAATTAGTTCTTGCAGAAAGTAAAGAAAAGGATGAAATAGAAGAATTAGTCGAAAATAAAATTAAAGTATCATATGAGTTACATGGTTCTTCAATAGAACAATTACAAAAAGTAGTAGGAATGCAAGAAGATTCAACTAACAATATTGTAAAGAAATTTGTTTCAGCAAATTAATTTTAAGTTTATTAAGTATTATAAATGGGTTATATATTTTTATATAACCTTTTTTATTTAGTAGGAAATAACTCTGTACTTCCTACTAAATAAAAGCTTCGCTAATTTTTGCACACGATTTTGTACAACAAAATCAGTGCTGAATTGATAAATACATTTAAAAGTGTAATTATTTTAGAAATAAATCTTTTGTTAGATAATAGAAAAATGCATAAAATAGTAGTCAAATTAACAAAATTAACATAAAATAAAGGATTTGAAAAATCTATGTCGAATATTATAAAAGAAAGGTTAAAAGATGGTTCAATATACTGATGAATTAAAAGAAGAAATTAGATCTGCAAATGATATAGTCGATGTAATTTCTCAATATGTAACATTAAAAAGAAGTGGCAGAAATTTTTTTGGATTGTGCCCTTTTCATAGAGAGAAATCACCTTCTTTTTCGGTTTCTCCAGATAGGCAATATTTTCATTGCTTTGGATGTCATAAAGGAGGAGATGTTTTTACGTTCATTAGTGAAATTGAAAGAATATCTTTTAGAGAATCTTTAGAATTTTTAGCTGAAAAAGCTAGGATAGAATTACCAGTTGCAGAAAATACAGAATTTAATAAAAATCAATATTTAAAAGACAGAATGCATAAAATTAATGCAACAACAACAATCTTTTACCACGAGAGGTTATATAAACCATTAGCAAAAATTGCACAAGACTATGTTAAGCAAAGAAAACTTGATAATAATACATTAAAAGCATTTAAAATAGGATATTCTGGAGAATATAATGAATTATATAAACATTTAAAAAACTCTGGATTCAAAGATGAAGAAATATTAGCAACAGGCCTTGTAAATAAGACAGATAAAGGAGAATTTATAGATAGATTCAGAAAAAGATTAATGTTTCCTATAATGGATGTCAGTGGGAGAGTAGTAGCTTTTGGTGGTAGAAAATTAGAAAATAATGACAAAATGGCAAAATACATAAACTCTAATGAAAATTTAGTATATTCAAAGAAAAGACATTTATTTGCATTAAATTTAGCAAAACAATCTGATTCTAAAAAAATTATTTTAGTCGAAGGTTATATGGATGCTATTTCCCTTTATCAGAGAGGATTTAATAATGTTGTTGCATCACTAGGTACAGCCTTAACAGAAGAACAAGGAAGATTACTTAGAAAATATAGTGAGCAAGTAATATTAAGTTATGATTCTGATGGAGCAGGACAAGAAGCAATTTTAAGAGGACTTACAATTTTAGAGAATCAAGGTTGTGATGCAAGAGTTTTACAAATGGAAGGCGCAAAAGATCCAGACGAATATGTTATAAAATATGGAAGTGGAAGATTTAAACTTTTAGTTGAAAATGCTGTTTCATTAGTTGAATTTAAAATTAAAATGCTAAAAAGTAAGTATAACCTTGAAATTGCAAATGACAAAATAAAATTTTTAAAAGAAATTACTAAAATTCTTTCAAATGTAGATAATAAGATAGAAAGAGAAATTTATATTGATAAGGTTTCAGAAAAATATAATATTTCTAAAGAAGCTATTTATGCTGAAGTGAATAAAGTCTCTTACAATAATGTTAATGAAACTGTATTAACAAAATCTGTAAAAAGAGAACCTAAAGAAGTTGTAATAAGTCCATCAGTTATAAAAAGAGAAAATATGATAATCTATCTATTAATAAATCATTTTCAAGACGCTTATGAACAAATAGTCACAAATATTACTTTAGAAGATTTTAAATTAGAAGAAAATAGAACTATATTCAAAAAAATATTAGAATCACCTGCAGAAGATAGTGAAAAAATTTTACAAATGATATCAAATATAGAAAATCAAGATATACAGTCACATGTTAGTGAAATTTTAGTTACTGATTATGAAATAAGTTCTGTAGAAAAATGTATAGAAGATGTCGTAAATATTTATACTAAAGAAAGACTATGTAATAGAAAATTAGAAATAATCAAAGCTTTAGAAAGTACTTCTTCGCTTTCTAAAGATGAAATAGCTAACCTTGAACAGGAATTAAGTGAAATTATAATTGAATTAGCTAAAAAGAAGTAGGAGGGATTAAATTTAAATGAAAAAAGCAGATAATGATAAAATAGAAGAAATTAAAGAGGAAATAAAACCTACAACAAAGAAAAAAGCTAAAGAAAATGAAGATAAAAAAATGGAAAATACAACTGATAATAAAAAAGAAACAAATGAACAAGAAAAATTAATGAAAATTGTAAATTCTGCTAAGGAAAAAGGAAAAATAACTTATGGAGAACTTGCAGCAGAACTCGGAGAAGCCAATTCAGAAGAAATAGATAAAGTATTTGATGCCTTTGAAAAAATGGGAGTAAATATTTTAAAAGATGATGAATTTTTAGAACCTGATATTGAAGATTTAAATGAAGTAGAAGATATAAAAATAGAAGAATTAGATATAACTAATATGGAAGGTGTTAGTGTTGATGATCCAGTTAGAATGTATCTAAGAGAAATTGGTAGAATACCATTACTTACTTTTGAAGAAGAACTTGATTTAGCTCAAAAAGTATTAGAAGGTGATGAAGATGCTAAACAAAAATTAGCAGAATCAAATTTAAGATTAGTTGTTAGTATTGCCAAAAAATATGTTGGAAGAGGAATGCTTTTCTTAGATTTAATACAAGAAGGAAACATGGGATTAATAAAAGCAGTAGAAAAATTCGACTATAAAAAAGGATATAAATTTAGTACGTATGCAACATGGTGGATTAGACAAGCTATAACTAGAGCAATTGCAGATCAAGCTAGAACTATAAGAATTCCAGTTCACATGGTTGAAACAATTAATAAATTGATTCGTACTTCAAGACATTTATTACAAATGTTAGGTAGAGAGCCTACACCAGAAGAAATAGCACAAGAAATGGAAATATCTGTTGAGAAAGTTATGGAGATACAAAAAATAGCTCAAGATCCAGTATCGCTTGAAACACCGATAGGAGAAGAAGATGATAGCCATTTGGGAGATTTTATTCCAGATGATGAATCTCCTGCTCCACATGATTCTGCTGCATATACATTATTAAAAGAGCAATTAGAAGAAGTTATGAGTACATTAACACCAAGAGAAGCAAAAGTTTTAAAACTTAGGTTTGGTTTAGAAGATGGAAAAGCTAGAACCCTAGAAGAAGTAGGAAAAGAATTCCAAGTAACTCGTGAAAGAATTAGACAAATAGAGGCAAAAGCTCTTAGAAAATTAAGACATCCAAGTAGAAGTAAGAGATTAAAAGATTATATGGGTTAAAAATAATTCGAAAATTATGTAAATTTATTCAAAAAGTCCTTGATTTCAAGGACTTTTTCTGTTATAATATTACTAGACTAAAAAAAAGAGAGGTGTAACTAAGTATAACTTAGTAAATATAATTATGAGATTTGTAGAATTTATTAAAGGAATAGGAAATAGCTTATCAAAAGTATTAGGAGATGATCCACGTTATCGTGTAGAACCTTCAGATGAAGGAGTTCTAGTTACAGAACTAGTAAGAAATGGATTTAATAAAACTGATGCTACTGAAGCTGTAAAAAAATATAGAGATATAGAAAAAAATGGAAAAAAGTACGCTAAACAAGAAGAAGCTGCCATTAATTTAGATTATGATGATGAAGGATATAAAGATTCAGATGGTACAACCCCAAAAACAGAAGCTGGTACTTCATTTAGAGATGATAGTGTAATGAAAATGGTTAGAAATACAGGAATAAAAAATACTTCTGCCAATGAGTTACCCAATAGTGAAAGAAAATCTGGTGGAAAAGAGAGAAGTGCAAGAACAAAATAAGAATATATAGGATGATATTTATATCATCCTTATTTTTTTCTTGACAAATTTTTCAAACTATGTTAAAATCTATTACTGTAAACTGCTTAGCTAGGGTTTGAAAATACTGCTTATAGGTAGTTACCCAAGTTGGAAGTTAGCGAGTATACAAAAAAGGGAGGTGCATTTTAAATGTACGCAATAATTGAAGCATGTGGTAGACAATATAAAGTACAAGAAGGTGAAACAGTATTTTTTGAAAAGTTAGATGCTGAAGAAGGAAAAAAAGTTTCTTTTGATAAAGTTGTTTTAGTATCTGATGAAGGAAAAATACAAGTTGGAAATCCTTATGTTGCTAATGCTAAAGTTGAAGGAAAAGTTGTTTCTCATGGTAGAGGAAAGAAAATTTTAGTTTTCAAATACAAAGCTAAAAAGAATGAGAGAAAAACTAGAGGACATAGACAAGACTACACTAAAGTAGAAATTTCTTCAATAAAAGTAAAAGCTGAAAAAAAAGAAAAAGTAGCTGAATAATAGTTACTTAAAATTATGTCGATATTAATAAACGAGATAAATTAAAATATAAAGCGAAAGGAGTGAATCTTTCATGGCACACAAAAAAGGTCAAGGTAGTGTTAAAAACGGAAGAGATAGTGAGTCAAAGAGACTTGGTGTTAAAAAATCTGATGGACAAATAGTTAAAGCTGGAAACATCATAATAAGACAAAGAGGAACAAATGTACATCCAGGAACTAATGTTGGAATCGGTAGTGATGACACTTTATTTGCTTTAATAGATGGAACAGTAAAATTTGAAAGAAAAGGTAAAGATAAAAAACAAGTTAGTGTTTATCCAGCAGAGTAAATAAAATAGAAAAAGCGAGGTAGTAACCTCGCTTTTTTCAGTTTCTTGCCCCTAGAAAAGTTCTTTGGAAGTTGTGTTTGCTATATAATAAGAAAAATTGTAATTTGTGGGGTTAATTTATAAATTATTATTGTATAAGAGTACGCTCCCAGGAATTTATATATTTTATTACCTCAGTGCTTCCCAATGGTGTTGTAACAATGCTACTCGCATTTAACAACACTTATCGGTCCCCACGGAACACTTCGCTATAAAATATATTAAATCCCTTCACGCTACTCTGATGTAATTGTTTACAGATTAAATTAATTAACGATTACTCTTGCATAAATACAATATAAAAATGAAAAAATGTAAGCGTATTGAAAGTAAATTGAATATACAAATTCTTAATTTATAAAATGAGGGATGTTCACGTTGCCTTTGATATGTGGGCAAGAAGTGAAAGAGGCGCATTTTATAAATTTAGAATTTGTATGAAATTTAGCTTGAACGAGCACATTTTTGAATTTTTCATATTGTATTATTGCAATTTTAATCTTAAACGATCAGTAAGGAACGGTAAATTTTTTGAATTATTTAAAATTTATATATTTAAACTATAATACTTCGAGCAGAATAAAATATAATTTCCCCCACAAATTACAATATATAGGGCAGGTAATTGAGTTGAAAATTACTTGCCTTTTATGCTATAATCAAAACACAAGATAGTAATTTATTGTTGAGATAAATTTGAGGAGATGTATTATGAAAAAGAAAGTGTCAATAACAATTATAGTGATTTTTAGTATAATAGTATCTATAATTTTTTATAATTTTATTGAAAGCAATGATGATTTTGCACCCTATATAAGTAAGGAATATGATAAAGTTTATGATATAAATTCTGATATATATGATTTAGTAGAAATAAAAAGTGAACTAACAGAAATAGCACAAGAATATGAAGAAGGATTAAAACTAACTTTTGTTCAATATGATATAGAAGATAGCAATAAAAAAGCTGAATTTCAGTTTTATAAAGATGATTATGATAGAAAAAATAAAGCTTGTTTACTTACTATAAATATTGATATTGCTTCAAAGAAAACAACTAAAATAAGATATGAAAAAGGACATGGAAAAAGAGTAAGTGGATATTCTAATGAAATTAGCACATTGGAAAAAATATCAGATTATATAAATCCAAATGAAAATATTAAGATTATTGTAACTAGCGAAGATATAACATTATATAAAGATGGAGAAAAAATAGAAAAGAAAGATTTTATCAAAAATATTACTAATGATATGGAAGAAAATTCTTATAGCTATCATGGAATAATAACGGAGATAAGTTCTAATAATATAGTTTTTGAAAATCAATCAAATAATAAAAAGTATTCAATAGATGCAAATAGTAATTTTAAATTTATAAATGGACGAACAAATGAAGAAATAAATATTGGAGATATAAAAGTTGACTATTACATAGATACATATACTTATGAAAAATCAAAAGTAATTAGCATATTAAGTAATATAAAAGGAGAAGAATTAAGAAAAGAGTTAATGAAAAATTTCGCATTAGAAAATCCTCTTTATTTAACAATTTCTCCAATAGGTACAAAGATGGAGATAATAAATAATGATAAAGCGATATTGACTATAACTTTTGATGATTTATTATCTGATTACAATAATGATGATAGAAAGTTTGAAATGAAAATAGAGATTAATTCAAATACGGTAATAGAATGCAAAAGTGGAATTAATAAAATAGCACAACTGGAAGATATAGCATTGGATATGATAAAAATAAAATTAAATAAAAATACTATTGATGATGAAATTCCTATAGCTACATACTTTATGTCTAGCGATGGTAATTAAAAAGAATAATTATATAAAATCATAGTGATAAATTACAATTTTATTGAACTTTATAAGTAATATTTTTTATTTAAATATATTGAAAAAAAATATATTATATGATTTAATAAGCTATATAATTAGAGAGTTTATTAAACTTTTTAATAAATAATTTTTATACAAAGGAGAGAAAAAGTATGGGAGGTAAATTATCACCTATAATTATAGTAGTGTTATTAGTAGTCGTAGTTGTAATTGCGATAGTTATTTTTGGAATTGCCACAGGTACAGGTGGATTTGTAGACACCAATGATGATAAACACACAACAACAGAAGAACTTATAAAACCTGTATTAACATTAGATAAAAAAGTAGAAGAAGAAAAAGAAAATACAGTAAAAATTACTGCAAAAGCTTCTACAGAAGATAAAGAAGGAATATCTGAAATTATACTTCCAGATGGAAGTTCAGTAAAAGGTGATTATGCAGTCTTTGAGGCTACAGAAAATAAAAAATATGAATTTACAGTAAAAGCTGTAAATGGAAGTAGTGAAACATTATCTATTGAAGTTAATGAAATTGATGTAATTTCTGCAACAAATCCATATGTTCCAGAAGGATTTTCAGTTGTAAGCAATGATATAGATAAAGGTTTTGTAATACAAGACGAAAATGAAAATCAATATGTTTGGATCCCAGTAGAATCAGGTAAATTAACTCGTAGCAGAATGCTAAATGGGGATTATGAAGAAACAAGTACATCTGCTACAGAATTAGTAAATAGTGTTGCAAAATATTATGGATTTTATATAGCTAGATTTGAAGCTTCAGAATATGAAGTAGATGGAGAAAAAGTAGCTGCTAGTATGGCAGGAAAAAATCCATGGACAAATATAACATATTTAGAAGCACTAGAATATTCTAATAAATCTGCAGAAAAATTCAAATATGAAGATTGTTATACAACATTATTAAATAGTTATGCTTGGGACACAGTTTTAAATTGGGTAGATAAGAATTATGAAAATTATTCAAGCAGTATAAATTATGGAAATTATTCTTATACTATATTACCTACAGGAACATCAGAATTAGATATTGTTAATAATATTTGTGATTTGGCTGGAAATATTAAAGAATGGACAACTGAGATTTATAAAAAACCTGTTGAAAAAGATCCAAAATCAAAAGACGATAATGTTAAATATAGAGTTGTTCGTGGAGGTAGTGCAAATTTAAGTAGAACACCATCTAGTTATATAGGATATCCTGAAAATACTTCAGATAACTATTGGGGCTTTAGATTAGTTTTATATAAATAAAAGGAGCTTTTTAATATGTCAATAGTAGAATTAAATCATCCATTAATATCTCATAAATTAACAATTTTGAGAAACAAGGAAACTGGTACAAAAGAATTTAGAGAAATAATAGGAGAAATATCTTCAATTTTATGTTATGAAGCAATGAAAGATGCTAAACTTAAAGATGTTGAAGTAGATACACCAATATGTAAAACATTTGGAAAAAAATTAGATGAAGATAAATATGCATTTGTTCCAATTTTAAGAGCTGGTACAGGAATGTTAGATGGACTTATTCATACTATGCCAAACGCAAAAATTGGACATATAGGAATGTATAGAAATGAAGAAACATTAAAACCAGTAAAATATTATTATAAAACACCTAGTGATATACAAAACAGAGAAGTAATAATATTGGATCCAATGCTTGCTACTGGTGGTTCTGGAATTGATGCTATAACAATGCTAAAAGAAAGTGGAGCAAAAAATATAAAATTTTTATGTATAATAGCAGCTCCAGAAGGAATAGAAAAAATGCAAGCAGTTCATCCAGATGTTGATATTTATTGTGCTACAATAGATGAAAAATTAAATGAGAATGGATATATTGTACCAGGGCTAGGAGATGCAGGAGATAGAATTTTTGGTACAAAATAAAAATAGATAATTTTAGATGCCTTGAAAAAGGCATCTTTTTTGACTTTTAATAGATATTATGTTATAATAATAATCCCTAAATATGTATAAACTCCATTTTGTCAACTTAGTTTTAGCATCAGACAATTTGAAAAATACTATTTAGAGTAAAAAAATTTTATTGGAGGAATTAGACTATGAAAAAAAGATTACGGAGTTATGGAGCAATATTATTAATTGTATTAATGTTTGTTGTTATTTTTGAAAATACAACAATATATGCAACTGAAATAAAGGTGAACAGTGTGGAAAATACCCATACAGTAAGTACTGAAGAAAACAACTTACCTACTGAAGAACAATTTAATATTTTAGATTATATTGATGTTATTCTCTTCTTTATTATTATAGTAATAAATATGATACTTTTTTCTTTATATACTATAAAAAATGAAAAACATAAAGAAACAATAGGTATGAAGAATAAGGAAATAAGAGAATTGAAAATAGAAAATGCCAAATTAGAGAAAAAAATTAAAAATATGGCAGAAACTATGGTAAGTTTAAAAAAATGGAAATCAGATGCACAATTAGTAGATAGTAAAATTAACTCAAAAATTAATAATATGTCTTAAAAATATAAAATATAATATATAAAGTACTTTGTATATTCAATATTCATAATAATTAGTTTTATAAAATTAGACAATATAATTAATTTTCTGAAATCAAACAATAATAGTAATATTTAAAAGCACTCTTGGTAAATTTATCAAAAGTGCTTTTTGTATTATAGAACTTTTTGAAAAATATTTCGCACAATTTTACGAAGTAAAATTTTCGCAAAAGAAAGACTCAGACAATCTTGTGAAGTTTTGTTTTTTACAAATTAAATATTATTTGATTTTATTCTGTTTAATAAAAATATTAAACTTATAAGTATTAAAATATTGAAAAAATATGTTAAATAATATATAATATACTCACATTTTTAGGGAAAAAAGAGGAGAAAAATATGAATAATAAATATAGAACTCACAACTGTGGTGAGTTAAGAGTTACAGATATAAATAAAGAGGTAAGATTAGCTGGATTTGTTCAAACAATAAGAAATTTAGGTAAGATGATTTTTATCGATTTAAGAGACGAAAATGGAATTACTCAAATTGTATTATCAGAAGATATTAATAGTAATATTAAAGATATAACTAAAGAATGTACAGTAACAGTTACTGGAGAAGTTGTTGAAAGAAGTAGTAAAAATAGCAAAATTCCTACAGGTGATATAGAAGTTGTTGCAAGTGAAATTACAGTTTTAGGAAAATGCAGAAATTCTTTACCTTTTGAAATAAATGTTGAAAACCAAAATGTTAGAGAAGATTTAAGACTTGAATATAGGTTTTTAGATTTAAGAAACGAAAATATTCATAAAAATATAGTTTTACGTTCTAAAGTTTTAAAAGATTTTAGAAATGTAATGGATGAATTAGGGTTTATAGAAATTCAAACACCAATTCTAGCTAATTCTTCACCAGAAGGAGCGAGAGATTTTCTAGTACCAAGTAGATTACATCCAGGAGAATTTTATGCACTTCCTCAAGCACCACAACAGTTTAAACAATTATTAATGGTATCTGGATTTGAAAAATATTATCAAATAGCTCCATGTTTTAGAGATGAAGACCCTAGAGCAGACCGTTCTCCAGGAGAATTCTATCAATTAGATTTTGAAATGAGTTTTGCTACTCAAGAAGATGTATTTGAAGTAATTGAAACAATTTTACCAAAAGTATTTAAATCAAATACAGATTGGAAAGTAGATGAAGGACCTTTTATAAGAATTCCTTTTAAAGAGGCTATGGAAAAATATGGTTCAGATAAACCAGATTTAAGAAATCCTTTAATAATTACAGACTTAACAGATATTTTCGAAGGAACAGAATTTAATGCTTTTAAGAACAAAACAGTAAAAGCCATTTATACAGAAAATATGGAAGATAAACCAAGAAAATTCTTTGATAAAATGTCTGAATATTCAGTGCAAGAACTAGAAGCTAAAGGATTAGCATGGGTTAAAGTTGATAGTGATGGTAACTTAAATGGTGGAATTAGCAAATTTATTAATGATGAAAGAAAAGCAAAAATATTTGATAGAATGAATGCTAAACCAGGTTCAGCAATATTCTTTATAGCAGATGAATATAATAAAGCAGTTAAGATTGCTGGTGGAGTTAGAATTAAATTAGGAACAGAACTTGATTTATTAGAAAAAGACGTATATAAATTCTGCTTTATAGTAGACTTTCCAATGTATGAATTATCAGATGAAGGAACAATAGATTTTAATCATAATCCATTTTCAATGCCACAAGGCGGATTAGAAGCATTAGAAAACAAAAATCCGTTAGATATATATGCATATCAATATGATGCTGTATGTAATGGATATGAAATTTTATCTGGAGCTGTAAGAAACCATGATCAAGACATAATGTTAAAAGCTTTTGAAATTGCAGGATATACAGAAGAAGATATAAAGGGAAAATTTGGAGCTTTATATAATGCCTTTAGTTATGGTACTCCTCCACATGCAGGAGCTGCACCTGGAGTTGATAGAATTGTTATGCTTCTTGCAAAAGAAGATAACATTAGGGAAGTTATTGCTTTTCCAAAAAATAAGAAAGCAAGAGATTTACTAATGAATGCGCCTTCTAAAGTTTTTGATAAACAATTAGAAGAGGTACATATAAAAATAGACATAGAAAATATTGATAAATAGAGGTATTAGTATTATGAGATTTATTAAAAAAATATTTTGCATTTTTGTATTAGCAATAATATTATTTATAGGATCATCTTTTGCAGAATCAGGAAAAGTTAATGTTAGCGCAACAAGATTAAGAGAAGAAAAAAATACAGATTCAAATATTTTAACTAACATTTATGAAGGTGATAAAGTTAATATATTAAGTGAAGAAGGAGATTGGTATAAAGTTCAATATGATGGAAAAACAGGATATGTAAAAAAAGAATATATAAGTTTAGATACTAAAAAAGAAAAAAATACAACTAATACATCAACTTCTATGAATACTACAAATATTTCTAATACAAATACTTCTACTAATACATCAAATTCAAATACATTAAACAATAATACAATAGCTAACAATACAACTAATACATCAAATACTAATACTATAGAAAATAATAATACAAATACTTCAAATATAGCTCAAAATTCGGAAAACGAAGAAGTTGTTACTATTAATTCTGTAACAAGCATAAGAAATATTCCTAATATGATTTCACAATCAATTAGTACAGTAGAACAATCTAAACAATTAAAGAAATTAGAAGAAATAGGAAATTGGATAAAAGTTACAGATGGAAATATAACAGGATGGATATTAAAAGCCAAAACAATTACGTCTCAATCAGAGCCAATTAATAGTTCAAATTTTACAAATACAACTAATGCAAATACAGTAAACAATAATGCAACTTCAGAAAATAAAATTAAAAAAGAAAATTCTGAGAATACAACTACAAACACATCTATAAATAAAACAGGAACTATTAATGTTGAAACAGCAAATGTAAGAGAAACAGCAAATGCATCAGCAAATATTATAGGTTTTCTAGATTATAATGATAAAGTAAATATTACAGATGAAAATGGTGAATGGTATAAAATTACATCAGGAAATACATCAGGATATGTAAATAAAAAACTAATTACTATTTCAGACGATAATCAAATAAGTTCTAGAAGTTTAACAGAAGAAAGAAAATCGGTACAAGAAGATACAACAGTAAATCAAGAAAATAGTAAATCTTCAAATAATACTTTAGATAATACAAATACTGGTAAACAAGTTGCAGAATATGCAAAACAATACTTAGGATGCTCTTATGTAGTTGGTGGTAAAACTCCCACAACTGGATTTGATTGTTCTGGATTTACTAGATATGTATATTTGAACTTTGGCTATACTCTGGGAAATACAGCATCAAGTCAAACTAATGTAGGAAAAGAAATATCAAGAGAAAGTTTACAAATAGGTGATTTAATTCTATTTTATAATGAAGGAAAAACATCTATAGGTCATACTGGAATTTATCTTGGAAATGGGGATTTTATTCATGCTGCAAATCCACAAAGAGGAGTAGTTATAGATAATTTAAATACTAATTCATATTATAACGAAAGATTTGTTTCAGCAAGAAGAATAGTAGATTAAATGCTTGGGGGCTAACTTAAAAGGAGGGTTAGCTATAAAAGTTAAATTTTTAATTATAATAATATTATTAATGGGGCTATGTTATGACATAGCTCTAATTTTTTCTTTTGAAATAATATATCCAGAAGAAATGGAAATAACTTGTATATGTGAAGTAATAAAAGAAAAAGAATCAAAAGAGTATTACGATAAATATATATTAAAAGTAATAGAAAACAAAATACTAAGTAAAAGTAAAAATACAAAATTAATTTTATATATAAAAAAAGATAAAGAATATAAAGTAGGAGATATAATAAAAGTTAAGGGAAATTTTCAAAAAGGTGAAGTAACTAGAAACTATAAAGGATTTAGTTATAGAAAGTATTTAAGTCAAAATAAAATATATGGTATTATATTTGCAGATGAAACAAATATAATTTCTCAAAGAAAAGACTTATATTTTGTATTTGGAAAAATAAGAGCTATTGTTGAAGAACGAATAGATAAATTTTATAAAGGAGAATATGCTAATTTTTTAAAGGGATTATTAATTGGAAATAAAAGTGAACTAGATGAAAATATAATAGAAGATTTTCAAACATCAAGCATATCACATATTTTAGCAATTTCAGGGTTACATATATCTTTTATACTAGTAGGAATAAATTTTATATTAGAGAAAATTATTAATAGTAAAAATATAAGAAATTATCTATTAATAGGATTCTTGATATTCTTTTTAATATTAACAGGAAATTCTGTTTCATGTATGAGAGCATGTATTATGAATATTTTTATGCTCCTAAGTTTTGGCTTTCATAGAAAAAATAATTTTTTTATTAGTTTTATATTGTCATTTATAATTATAATATTTTTTAATCCCTATAATTTGTTTAATGTCGGAATGTGGCTTTCATATGGTGGAACAATTGGGATAGTAATTAATTATAATTGCATTTATAAGATTTTTTGTATAAGATTGGGATTAAAAAAAGAAACAACAAACTATAATAAAAAATATTTGGAAAGAGAGCACAAAAATTTTAATGTAAAATCTAAATTGAAAAATCTAAAATTAAATAAAAATAGAGTATTAAGTTTAGGGTGCAAAAATTTATATTATAAAAGAATTAGAGAATATTGCTATAAAATACAAATAGTTTTGCTAAAAAGTTTTTGTATAAGTTTATCTGCTCAAATTTTAATACTTCCAATAATGATATATGTTTTCAATACTTTTTCTTTAACTTTTTTTATATCAAATATTTTAGTTTCATTTTTTATAGCTTATGTACTATTTTTAGGATATATAAGTATTTTTGTTTCATTTATATTTTTCCCTATTGCAAATTTAATTGCAGTATTAGAAAAAATAATGGTAGATATAATATTAAAAATAGCAAATATTACAAGTAAATTGCCTTTATCTAGAATTTTTGTTGTAACTCCAAGCTTAAGTATTATTATTTTATATTATTTACTATTTATTTTGTGGATAATTTATTTTAACTATAATAAATTTCATATATTAAGAGTATTACTATCGAAAAGAAAAATAAATACAGTATTAAATAAAGTAAATTTAATAAATATAAAATCAATTTTAAAGAAAAAACAGGTAATAAGGAAAATATTAATATGTATTCTAATTATAATAATTATTGCAAATACTAATAAATTTAGTTTTAATTTAAAAATTCATTTTATAGATGTTGGACAAGGAGATTGTACTTTAATTATAACACCATCTGGAAAAAGAATTATTGTAGATGGTGGGGAAGGAAATTCAGAAAAATATGATTATGGAAAAAATATAGTATTTCCATATTTATTGGATAGAGGAATAAATAGAATTGATTATTTAGTTATATCTCATGCAGATAGTGATCATATTGGAGGATTAATATATGTTTTAGAAAATATAAATGTAGAAAATATATTAATAGGAATACAACCAGAATCTTCAAAACAATTAGAAGACTTGCTTGATATTGCAAAAAGAAAAAAAGTGATGGTTAATGCTTTAAAAAAAGGAGATATAATAAATATAGATAAAAATACAAAAATTGAAGTAATATGGCCAGATATAAATAATTTAATACTAGAAAACAATTTAAATAATAATTCATTAGTATTTAAATTATTTTTTAATAAATTTTCAATATTATTTACAGGAGATATCGAAGAATCCGCAGAAAAATTATTGTGTGAAATATATGAAAATACTAATATATTAAATTCTGATATTTTAAAAATTGCACATCATGGTTCAAAATCATCTTCTACCTTAGATATTTTAAAATCAGTTAAACCTCAAATTGCATTAATAGGAGTAGGGAAAAATAATAAATATGGACATCCAAATCAGGAAGTAATAGATAGATTAAACAAAATAGGAGTAAATATTTATAGAACAGATCAATTGGGAGAAATAACTATAAAAGTAACTAGTAAAGGAAAAATCACTGTAAAAAAATTTATAGAATAAATAGAAAATGACGGAATTCTTAATGAATTCCGTCAGCATGCTAAAACTTATGTGTTTCTGTTAATTACTAATGTGCCATACGCCAGTCGATGCTCCTCTGCAGATATTCTACATAATCTGGATTCTTGCACATTCCTTTACCAGAAGTGTCGGAAATTTTTGCAACGTCCTGACCATTGCAAGCAGTAACCTTCATAACGATGTTAAGAGGAGATACATTTGTATCATTGGATAAAAATGTACCAATTCCAAATGCAACTTTTGCACGGTCTTTGAAGTGCGCATTCAGATCATGAGCTCTCTTGAAATCAAGACTGTCACTGAACAGCAAAGTTTTTGTGGTTGCATCAAGTCCTAAGCTGTTGTACTGATTAATCATCTTCTCACCCCATTCATACGGATCGCCACTATCATGGCGCACTCCACTGAATAGAGTTGCAAATGTCAGCTGGAAGTCCTTCAAGAAGCAATCTGTAGTGATTGTGTCTGTTAAAGCTATACCGTTTAATACTCCATACTCCTTAATCCAGGCATTTAATGCATACCAGTTAGAGTAAGCGGGATTGTGTTTGTGATCCCCCTGACCAACACACATAATCCACTCATGTGCCATTGTACCAACCGGAGTTACTCCGTATTTTTTTGCAAGATACACATTTGATGTACCCACACATGTGGAGTTATGATACTTTGAATTGTTCTCGCATAACGATTTTACTGCAAGCTTCTGTGCTTCAGAAGAAAGACGACGGCGAAGACCAAACTCGCTAAATGCACCAATTTGATATGTGCCATCAATAAGAAATTGAATCTTAGCCTGCAATTTATCCTCAAATGATGAGAAAAGTTTGCTGTAATCATGGTTCATGCGGAAGTAAACTTCGTTTACAATTGCGAGTACCGGAATTTCGTACATCGAAGTATTAAGCCATGTGCCTTTTGCTTCGATAGAGAGACCGCATTTTGCATTTTCAGTGATTTCAAAGTCTTCATAGCGAGGCTGCCAAATGCGAAGGAAATCAACATAAGAGCCACGAATCCATTTGATTCGGTCCAGATATGTGAGTTCATCTTCGGTAAATCGTAGTGTACAATATGCCTGAATTTGCTCTCTAATTTCTTCTACCATCTCCTTGCTGAACTTTACGTCCCTGTTACGGCAAGCGAAATCCCAGGTCGTTTTGTAATGGGGGAACTGATGGTAAATTGCCTGTCCCATACTGAACTTGTACATATCTGTTTCCAAAAGGCTTGTGATAATTGGTTTAAGTTTCATGTTGTAAATCCTCCTTGTTGATTTATTATTAAGTTAAGTTTTAGCTTATTGTGAATAAATTATTCTTTAATATCCACTAATAAGTTTTTGGTTACTAGTTTATTATAGCACAGTTTACATAAGAAATCAAGTGAAGCAATAAGTATATTAATCCAAATAAAAATTAATATATAAATTAAATAATATAAATAGAGTATTTATAAAAAATTAGATATTAAAGGAAGATAAACAAGAAAAAATATTAAAATTGCAAAAAAATTAATGATTACTTTAGGAATATTAATATCAAAAATATTTATATAAATAAAATGGAAAATTTTGAATAAAAAAATTTTTATAATGCATAATACGTGTATGAAAAGGATTATTTTTTATAGTATTTTAATATTTATATTTTCTTGTTTTATAGGATTTTTTTATTCAAGAATTTGGAAAACTAACAATGACGAATTGTCAAAGCAAATGAATAATGTTAATGAATTAAATATAGTTACAGAAACATTCTCAAATGAAGAAAAAATTAGTTTTAATTCTACATTCGCAATAAAAAAATATTATGATGAATGTGGACATGTAGAAGTTAATTATTCGGAACTTCCAACAGAATTAATAAACTTGAGTAAAACAGAAGTAGAACAATTATATTCAGATTGGAATGTAGAAGAGTTTAGTAGTAATAATGTTATTTTATCTCAAGAAGAAGATAGTATATGTAATGAACATTATGTAGTAAAATTAAGTGATAATAATGTTGATATTTACCATTTAGAACAAGATGGAGAAGAAAAATTATATAAGACTACAAATGTAATTAAAGAATATTTGACACAAGAAGATATTAATAATTTAGAAAATGGAATATATGTATATGGAAAAGAGAATATAAATTCTGTTATTGAAGATTTTGAATAAGAATAGATTTGCCAATCTGAACTTGAATTTTGTATAATAATAACTAACTTAGAAAAAATTGTAAATAAAATGTAAAATTAAATATATGTTCAATTAAAACTCAATGTAGTATAATGATAATATGGGTTAATAAAAAATATAAGAAATAGAAAAATAAATAAAGTTAAATTTTTATCTTTATAAAAATATAGATGTTTATAAACTAAATTAAAGATAAAATAAGGAGAGCATAGGATAGGTGAAAATAGAAGATTATAATGCAGTATTTGATCCAGAAGAGAGAATACAATTAATTAAGGATACAAGAGATATAAACTTTATAAGAGAATGTATAATAAATAAAAATCTAGATTTTTCTATATATTATAGAGTAAGATTATTAGAATTAACAGAATGTTTATTAGATATAGAATTTGAAGAATATAGTCTTGCAGATTTAGCCCTTACAGGAGGAATGGAATTTTGTAAAGCTTGTATTAAAGAAGGTTTCATATTTAAAGGCTGGCAAGCAAGGTCATTAATAGACAAAATGAGATATCTTGTAGGACTTCAAGATAAGGAAAGTGAAAAAGATTATATAGATTTTGTAAAAGAATGTATTTATGATGAAAAATTGGAACTTTCTGGCTTAGACAAAATACTGATAATTGAAGACTTAGGGATTTTTGTGAATTCTGAGGAAGAGAAAGAGGAACATGTTAAGTTTATAAAAGAATGTATTAAAGATGAAGAATTAGGCTGGAGATCAAGAAATAGACAAACATTAATATTTCAAATGAATAAATTTATAGATTTAGCAAATAAAGAAAACTTAGAAGAATACATAGAATTCATAAAAGACGAGAAAATAGGCTTAGATTATTTAAGCATAGCAGAAATAATAATAGAAATAAAATCATTAATAGGTTTAAATGATAAAGAAAATTTAGATATATGTAGAGAAACTTTAAAAGATGTTATAATACATTTGGAAGACGAAGAAGTAATAGAATATTTAAAAGAAATGAAAGATTTTATATTACCTGGTGATCAAGAAGGTTTAAAAGATTATGAAAATTTTCAAAAGAGATTATACGAATTATTAAAGTTACAAATAAGGAATGAAGAAAATACTGATATTCAGCAAAAAATGGACAAAATAAAAGTGATGAGTTTTTTAATAAATGAAAAAGATAAGGAAAGTGTCGAAGATTATAAAAAGTGTATAGAAATGGTTGAAAAAACTAATGAATTATATCCAACTGAATCAACAGTATTAAAAATTTTAAAAGGTAATATAGAAGAGATAAATCAAGAATTAGGAATTGATTATTTATGCGAAGGAGAATTTACAGAAATAGATTTGCCAGAAGGTATGACTATAGGAATTGAAATAGAGGCAGAAGGTGATTTAGGAGAAGAGCTGGTTGTTAGTAAAGTTTTAGGGTGGGAAGCCAAAGAAGATGGAAGTATTGATGGAGTTGAAATGACTTCTCCAATATTAAGGGCTTCAAAAGAAGATAGTAAGAGAATATATCAAATATGTGCGATATTAGACAATATGGGGCAATATATTACTGAAAAATGTGGTGGTCACATACACATAGGAGCAGATTATCTAAAGAGTAAAGAAGCATATGCTAATTTGTTAGAAATATGGGGGAATTCTGAAGAGGTGCTATATATAATAAGCAATGCAGTAGGGGAAATTACAAGAATTGATGCATTAGAAACGTATGCTCCTCCAATATCCAAAAAAATACAAACTGCAATTGAAAAAGGAAGATTAGATTTAAATAGTGAAGATGATTTAGAAGAATTTCAAGAGCAAATACAAAATATGCAGGGTAATGATATTAAATATTCAAGTATAAATTTTATAAATGTTAATACTAAAATGAATACAATAGAATTTAGATTGCCAAATGGAACTTTAGATGCGGAAACTTGGATAGAAAATATAAATTTGTTTGGTGGACTTGTAAAAGCATCACAAGAATTAGCTGATATTTCAGAAAAAAATCCAGAAGAGTTAACGGAAAGTGATAAAAAGAAGATAGAAATATTTGAAAAAATAAAAAGTAGAAAATTAGATGAAAAAGAGCTATTAGAATGTGTTCTTAATTTATCAGTAAGTGAAGATAAAAAGAATATATATATAGAAAGATATAAAATAAATAGTATATTAATAAAAAAAAGTAGAGAAGAAAAGAGGCAGTTAAAAAAACAACTTACAAGTGAACCAATAAAACTAAAACGTAAAAAATTGGGAAAAGCTTTATTGCTAGGAGAAAACGCAATAAATGGAGGAGAAGTAGAACAAACAAGAGCATATATAATGCAAGAATTAGAAAAAGATAACAGGGAAATAGAAGAAACTAAATAAATTAATATTATTAGACAACTATAAAATTACAAATTTTAAGTGAAAGAAATCTAATATAGAAAAAAGTATTAGAAAGGTAACAAATTATGAATGCAAAAGCATGTAAAGAAGTGCATGAAATAATAAAATGCTTGTCAGAAGAAGATAGAAAATTAATACCAAAAAAAATCATAAATTTAATAGAGAAAAATATGGATAAAGAATATACATATAAATTAAAAGAAGATATAGAATTTGAAAATCAAGAAATGATGAGAGAAACACGAAAAATTTTGGCAGTAATTTACATAGACTATTTATCAAGTAAAGAAGAAAGAGAAATAATAAATAGTAAATTTAGAGAAGATATAAAAAAAGAAGAAAAGAAGTCAAAGATTGAATATAAAAATTTTCTTAATAAAGACCCACAATATGATGAAAAGACAAGAGAAAAAATACAAAAAGAAATGATATTATTAGAAGAAAAATGGTATAAGAAATTATTGAAAAAGATATTAGAATTTATTAGGAAATAGAAATATTTGAAAAAATAAAACTGCAAGTATTAAAATACTTGCAGTTCTATTTTAGAAAAGTTATTTGAACTTCTTATAATATATTATTTTGCAATTAAACTTTAAATTTTAATTCATTGTTTTCTATATATCCATATACTGTTTGTGATGATGAAACTTCTCCTTTTAAAATCATTTCTGCAATTTCATCTTCAACTAATTTTTGAATAGCTCTTCTTAAAGGTCTAGCACCATATTTTAAGTCTGTACCTTTAGAAACAATATATTCTTTAGCTTCATTGTTTAATTCTAATTTAATTTCTTTTGAATTAAGTGCTTCTTGTGTTTTGGCAAGTAGCAAATCAACAATTTGAAGCAATTCTTCTTTTGTTAATGGTTTGAATGCAATTGTTTCATCAACTCTATTTAAGAATTCAGGTCTAAATAATTCCTTTAAAGCACTAACCATTCTATTACTATTTTCTTGAACTTGATTTCCAAAGCCAATTGAATTTGTATTTAAGTTTGATCCTGCATTTGAAGTCATAATTATAATTGTATTTTCAAAGTTGACAGTGTTTCCCTGACTGTCTGTAAGTTTACCATCATCTAATACTTGAAGTAAAACGTTAAATACATCACTATGAGCCTTTTCAATTTCATCAAGTAATATTATTGAATAAGGTTTTCTTTTTACTTTTTCAGTTAATTGACCTGCATCATCATACCCAACATATCCTGGAGGTGATCCAATTAATTTTGAAGTTGAGTGACTTTCCATATATTCTGACATATCAATTCTAATAATACTATCTTCACTTCCGAACATTTCATAAGCTAAAGCTTTTGCAAGTTCTGTTTTTCCAACACCAGTTGGCCCAACAAATATAAATGAAGGTGGTCTTTTTGTACTTTGAAGACCAGCTCTGTTTCTTCTAATTGCTTTAGATACAGCTGTTACGGCTTCATCTTGAGAAATAACATGTTTATGAAGATTTGCTTCTAAATTTAATAGCTTTTCAGTTTCAGCTTCTGTTATTTTTGTGACTGGAATTTTTGTCCAACGTTCAATAACTTCTGCTACATCTTGAATTGTAAGGATAGAAGGTTTTAAATCTTTTTCTAGAACATTCATACGTTCTGTAAGGTTACATTCTTTTGTTTTTAAATCTGCTGCTTTTTGATATTCTTCGATTGAATCAGAAGAAACAGCTTCTTCTTTTTCCTCTGCAACCTTTTTTAATTCATTTTTTATTACTTCAAGTTCAAATAATTCTTTATTTTTTAAATTGATTTTTGAACAAGCTTCATCAATTAAATCTATAGCTTTATCTGGTAAAAATCTATCATGAATATATTTTTCTGACATTTTAACAGTTTTTTCTATTATGTCTGGAGTAATAGTAACTTTATGAAATTCTTCATAATATTTTTTTATACCTTTAATAATTTCTATTGTTTCATCAATAGTTGGTTCTTCAACAAGAACAGGTTGAAATCTTCTTTCAAGAGCTGAGTCTTTTTCAATATATTTTCTGTATTCTTTTAAAGTTGTTGTACCTATTAATTGTATTTCACCATTAGATAAAGATGGTTTTAAAATATTAGCAGCATTCATAGAATGTTCTGCATCACCAGCACCAATAATATTATGTATTTCATCTATTACTAAAATAATATTACCATAAGTTTTACATTCATCAACTAAAGCTTTCATTCTTGATTCAAATTGACCTCTAAATTGAGTACCTGCTATAATAGCTGTCATATCTAAAAGATAAACTTCTTTGTTTAGTAATTTTGCTGGTACTTCTTGATTAGCAATTTTTATTGCTAAACCTTGAGCTATTGCTGTTTTACCAACACCTGGTTCACCAATTAAACAAGGATTGTTTTTTGAACGTCTATTTAATATTTGAATCATTCTTTCAATTTCTCTATCTCTACCAATTACTAAATCTAACAGATTATTTTTGGCTTTTTCAGTAAGATTTGTACCATAAGTATCTAAGAATTTTTTCTTATTATTTTTTTGCTTTTTTTGAACTTTTACAGTTTTACCATTTGAAGAGTTTTCATGTTGTTCATTAGTATTTGTCTCTTCATGATTATTTGAAAGATTTGTTTTAAAAATACCAAAGAAATTTTTATCAGGAGAACCATCTTCATTTTCTACTAAATTTTCTAAATCATCTGTATTAATTCCTAAAGCTTCTAAATTCATGTTTTCAGAAAAATCTTTTAATATATTTTCAAATTGATTAGACATATCTTCTAATTCATCATTTGAAATATTTGCATTTTTTGCTAAAACTTCAAGAGGATTAATCCCTTTTTCCTTAGCACAATTATAGCAAAGACCTTCAACAGTCTTTTTTCCATTTTCAAATTTATTTAAAAATACTACTGCAGTATTTTTATTACATACTGAACATATCATTTACAACATATCTCCTTACTATTTAAGTTATAATAAAATTTATATGTAAAAACTCAATTTATATATAAACAAATTATTCAAAGTTTAGAATTTTTATAACAGTAGGTAAAACCTAGCTTTTATTCTTTCTGTTTGTAATCATTATAATACAATATTTTAAATGTATAGTCAATGGATATTTATTGAAAAAACAAAATATATAAGGAAAATTTTAGCAATCAAGATATATGATTGCTACATATTATTTGGCCTTCAAAAGAAAAAAATAATTGATATTTTTATTCATAAGTGCTATAATAAAATCAATTTTTAAAAGAAGGAGATATTAATGAGAAGAGCTATAAGAAGATTTGTTGGTTCTTTAACAGGAACCAAAAGATATATTTTTTTAGTAGCATTATTATTAGTATGTATTGTAGCCCTATGTATTGGTATATATATTCAATTCTTTTATAAGTATGCTGATACAGACCCATTTATGATTGGGATAAATATAGGTGCTAAAAAAACTGAAGAAGAAATATCTATATTAAAATCAGATTTTAATAATTTATTTACTAACTCTATTAATATTAATACTTCTACTGATATTAATGTTGATAAAATAGATCTTAATAATCAAAATTTAATTTTTACAGGATATAATCTTGTAAATGAAGATGAAAATTTTTATAATGTTAATGCATTAATTCCAATAATAAATATAAATACTGAAAAAGTAAAAGAAATTAATGCACAAATAAGAACAGAATTTTATGATACTGCCAATAATATTATGAGAACTAAAGAAGGATATACAATTTATAATGTTTCTTATGTAGCATTTATTAATGAAGATGTTTTATCACTAGTAATTAAATCATCTCTGAAAGAACAAAACAAAGCAGAAAAAGTTACAGTAAAAACTTATAATTATAGTATAGCAGAAGAAAAATTATACACTTTAGCAGATTTAATAAAATATAAAGAAACTTCAGTACAGGAAGTACAAGCTATAATAGATAAAGATATAAGAAACGCATACAATAATGCTAAAATAATTGCTGAACAATATGGTAGTTTATATGAAAGAGATTTATCTAATAGTATGTATAAAGTTGAAAATGTAGATACATTTTTCCTAACACAAGACGGATATGTTTATATAGTTTACTCATATGGAAATAAAGATTATACTAATGAAATGGATTTAATAATTTTTTAATATAATATGAAAATTTTAATTTCATATTATATTAAGGCTTACGCCAAACATTGTATACAAATTTACTGAAAATTTTAATATTATATAAATTGCTATGCAATTTATATAATATTAAGCCTTCGGCAAAATTTGCACACCATTTTTTATAAAAATTGGTGCACAAACAAAACAAGGCACATAACATTACTAAAATTTTAAATGTGCATATTTTGTTCTTTTTTCAGGTGTATTCAATAGTTTTCTATTATATTAGGAGGAATTTAATTGAAAAAAGCAATTGTAGTAATATTTATTTTCTTACTAATGATAAATTATTTGTCAATTGATATATTTGCAACTCAGCCACAAGAAAATTCTGAAGCAGTACAGGGATCTTCAGATGAAAATCCAGAGTTGTCAGAACAAAAAGAAACTATAACAGATACTTTTGGTAAAATAATTGAAGTACAAGAAACAAAAGAAGTAACAACAGGATCAGTTACAGATAAAATGCAAGAAGTAAAAGTAGAAATAACAGAAGGTAAATATATTGGAGAAGAAGTTACTACTAATTATATTTTATCATATGATATTGATGGAAAAATTTTAGCATATGAATTAGATGTAGGTGATAAAGTTATAATTCAAATATCAGAAGATGCTGATGGAAATATTACAGCTACTGTACAAGATGTTGTTAGATCAAATTATATAATAGGAATGTTTGTATTGTTCTTATTAAGTATAATTATAGTTGGTGGAAAAAAGGGAATAAAAGCAATATTAGGATTATTATATACAATTATTTTAATTTACTTTGTTATGGTTAAAGGAATATTTAAAGGTAATAATGCTATTTTAACATCAATAGGAACATCAATGATTATAATATTTGGAACTTTTATTATAATAGGTGGATTTAGTAAAAAAATTGCTACAGCAGCAATAGGAACTTTAGGTGGTGTTATTTCAGCTGGAATGATGGCTGTAATATTTAACTATTTAGCGAAAATGTCAGGTGCTTGTGAAGATGCAATACAATTAAGTATAAATATGTCAGCAATTAATTTCGATTTTAGAGATTTATTATTTGCTGGAATAATTGTTTCTGCATTAGGTGCTTGTATGGATGTTGGAATGTCTATTGCATCTAGTTTAGATGAAATTAAAATGAAAAAATCAGATATAACTTGGCAAGAACTATTTAAAAGTGGAATGAATATAGGAAGAGATGTTATAGGAACAATGACCAATACTTTAATATTAGCTTATGTTGGTGGTTCTTTAACATTAATATTACTATTTATGGCATGTAATATGAGTTTGGTTGAGATACTAAATAAAGAAACAATAGCAGAACAGATTATTTCAGCTATTGCAGGAAGTATGGGAGTTATTTATACAGTTCCAATTACTTCATTTATATATGCTATTTTAAATAAAGACAAAATTATATATAATAAAACTTCTGAAAATAGAATAAATGGAAAAAGAAGTTTGAAAATTTAGAATATACAGAGAAAAGAGGAGGTCTTAAATATATTTAAGTACCTCCTCTTAAATTTTTGTATTTTGCAATTATCATATCGTCGACTTTTGTTCTTTGATTATTATCTATAGAAAAAGTCGAATATTGAACCTGAATTATTTGGATCTGCTGTAACAGAGGAATTATTTTTATTATCTTTGATTTCTTCTGGAGTTTCAGCAAGTTCTATTTCTATTTCCAATTCTTCACTATTTCTTATTATTGTTAATTTTATTTTATCACCTATATTATAGTTATTTTTTATTCTATTTAGTTCATTAATAGATTTTATGTCTTGATTTTCAATTTTGATTATTATATCTCCTTCTTTAAGTTCAGCTTTGCTGGCAGGAGAATCTTTTTCAATAGTTTCAACATATACACCCTGAGGAATATTATATTTTTTTGTAAGTGATTCATCAATAGATGATCCTGATATTCCAATATATGGTCTTTTTACAGTATTATATTCAATTAATTGATTAATAATAGAAGTTGTTGATGAAATTGGAATAGAAAAACCAATACCTTCAATACCAGTTCCAGAAAGTTTTAAAGTATTAATTCCAATTACTTCACCATTAGCATTTACTAAAGCACCACCACTGTTACCAGAGTTTATTGCGGCATCAGTTTGGATTGCTAAATATGTTGATCCCTCACTTTGAACTTCTCTATTTACTGCACTAATTACTCCAGTAGTTACAGAATAATCCATTCCTAAAGGATTTCCTATTGCCATTACAAATTCTCCAACTTTAGCATCATCTGAATTTCCAAGGATTGCTGGTGTTAAATCAGTTTTTTCTATTTTTAGTACTGCTAAATCTGTATAAGGATCAGTACCAATAATTGTAGCATCATATGTTTCTGTACTATTATATAGATTTACTTTTATAGATGTTGCTTCCGAAATAGCATAGTAGCTAGAAGAACTTTCAGAAGAAATAACATGATTGTTTGTTAAAATATAACCATCTTCTGAAATAATAATTCCAGAACCAGTAGCATCGCCAGTATTAGAACCAAAGATTGAATTTACCTGATAAGTAACTGTTATACCAACAACAGATGGTAAAACTTTTTCAGCAACTGCAATAGATGTGTTTGAATAATCTGATATATTAATTAAATTTAAAGGAGAATCTACAGTTCCACTAGAAGATGTAGAGGTTATTCCTTTAGAAGATGTTCCAACAAGTTTTTGCTTTATAGAAGGGACACCAAAACAAGTTCCAACAACTAAAGTTGCACCTACAATTCCTGACATAAATGGTAAGAATATATTTTTACCAAAACTACCAGAAGGGTGCTTGTAGTTAGATTTTTTGAAAGAGTTGTCATTACTAAAATTAAAAGTATTTTCGTTATCCATTTTTATACCTCCATAAATAAATTATACCTAACAAATTATATAATAACCCAAAAAAAAGTTATATACAATAGAAAAATTTGAGAAAAATTTTTTCAAAATACAAAAGTTTTATTCTGATATTTAGTCAAGAATTATTAGTAAACGTCTTAATAAAACTATGATTATTACAATTGTATTATACAGAATATATAACGTTATACTTATTTAACAAAACTAGATAATTTTAATTAGTAAAAAATATTTTACTTAGTTTCTAATTTATCTTCTCTGTGATAAGTATTATATGAAAAAACTTTTTCTTTTATATTGAAATATTTTCTCTATATAGATATAATAACTTTACAAAATTAAAATAAACTTAAATAAGAAAAAATATATAATAATGGATGTTAAAATGAAAGAAAAAGAAGTAGAAAGACTTACAGTATTAAAAGAAGAAGAAAATAAATTATATAGCAATAATATAAAATATATTTGTGGTATAGATGAAGCAGGCAGAGGCCCACTTGCTGGACCAGTAGTGGTTGGTGCTGTTATATTACCAGAAGATTCATTTATAGAAGGTGTGAATGATTCAAAAAAAATTTCTGAAAAGAAAAGAGAAAAATTATATGATATTATTACACAAGAAGCAATAGCATATAGTGTAGGAATTGTAGACCAAAAGACTATTGATGAGATAAATATTTTAAATGCAACAAAATTAGGAGTAAAAGTGGCTTTGGAAGGATTAAAGCAAAAACCAGAGCTTATAATGATAGATGCACTAAATAACCTTGATACACTTGAAATTCCTTATATTTCAGTAGTAAAGGGAGATGCGAAAAATTATTGTATTGCAGCAGCTTCAATAATAGCAAAAGTAACAAGAGATAGAATGATGAAAGAATGGGATGAGGTATATCCTATATATGGTTTTGCTAAACATAAAGGATATGGTACTGCAGAACATATTAGAATTCTTAAAGAAAATGGTCCATGTTCTTTACACAGAAAATCATTTATAAAAAATTTCTTTTAAATATTGTAATTTATACATAAAATAAAAAATATATAGTTAGTGAATTGAATTTATTATTTACTAAAGAAAGGATAAAAATAATGGATATAAAAAGTATTATTCGTAAAAAGAGAGCTAGTGAAGAATTAACTAAAGACGAAGTGTATTATTTTGTTGGTAAGTTACAAAAAGGAGAAATTTCTGAAGCACAAGCATCAGCATTAATGAGTTATATTTATATTAATGGACTTACAGAAGATGAAATTTTGGATTTGAGTATTGCTATGGCTGAATCAGGTGATATGATAGATTTAACAGACATTGCAGAAAATATAGTAGATAAACATTCAACAGGTGGAATTGGTGATAAAGTTACTATATTATTAATGCCAATTTTAGCTGCTTTAAATATTCCAGTTGCTAAAATATCAAGTAGGGGGTATGGTGTTTCTGGTGGTACAATTGATAAATTAGAATCTTTACCAGGATTTCAAACAGATTTAAGCATTGAACAGTTTAAACAAAATATAAAAAATACTGGTGTATGTATTATGAATCAAGGTCTTTCTTTTGCACCAGCAGAAGGAAAAATGTATAAACTAAGAAATGATATAGCATGTGAAAATAGTTTACCTATTATTACAGCTAGTCTAATGAGTTTGAAAATAGCAACAGGCAGTAATAAAATAGTATTTGATATTACTTGTGGTAGAGGAACATATATAAGTAATAGAGAAGAAGCTAAAAGATTATCAAAATTACTTGTAAGAATTGGAAAACGTCTAGGAAAAGAAGTTGCATGTGTTATAACAAATATGAATCAACCTATAGGATATTCAGTTGGTCATAACTTAGAAATGAAAGAAACAATTAATGCATTAAAAGGAATTATTTCAGAGGACTTACAGAATGTTGTAGAAACAATAGGTAGTATAATGATTTTCTTAGCAACAGGTAATAAGAATTTAGAAGAGAATTCTAAAATGATAAAAAATGTAATTAAATCTGGGGCTGCTTTTAGAAAATTTAAAGAAATGGTAGCAGCACAAGGTGGAAATATGGAATATGTTGATAATCCAGAACTATTTAAAGAATCAGAATTGGTTATACCAGTTTTATCAACAGAAGAAGGAACTATAGAAAGCATAGATGCAGATATGGTAGGTAGCATAGCATATTATTTAGGAGCAGGAAGAATGAGAAATGAAGGCTCTATAAATAGAACTGCTGGTATTGTTTTAAATAAAAAAATAGGAGATAAAGTTACTGTTGGTGAAACTTTAGCATATATTCATACAGATGAAGAAGAAAAAATAGCTGGAACAACACATAATTTGAAAGATGCATTTTCTATAACAAATAAAAAAACAAATTTTAAATCAAGGGTTCTTGAGATAATAAAATAAAGAGGATATTTAATGAATATTGTTGATATAATTGAAAAAAAGAAAAATAATTTAGAATTATCTACACAAGAAATATATTATTTTGTTGATAATTATACAACAGGAGAGGTTACAGATTATCAGGCAGCAGCATTAATAATGGCTATTTGTATAAATGGTATGTCTGAAAAAGAAATTTTAGATTTAACAATAGCAATGTCCAATTCAGGAGATATATTAGACTTAAGTGATATTTCAACACAAGTAGTAGATAAACATTCAACAGGAGGAGTTGGAGATAAAGTTACTTTAATTGTAATGCCAATAATTGCAAGCCTTGGAATACCAGTAGCAAAAATGAGCGGTAGAGGGCTTGGTATTACAGGTGGTACAATTGATAAATTAGAATCAATACCTGGATATAACATTAACTTATCAATTGAAGAATTTAAAAGAAATATTAAAGAAATAGGCATAAGTTTAATTGGGCAAACTTTAAATTTAGCACCAGCTGATAAAAAAATTTATGCATTAAGAGATACGATTGGTTGTACTAATAGTATTCCTCTTATTGCTTCAAGTATTATGAGTAAAAAAATAGCTTCAGGAGCAAATTCTATAGTATTAGATGTAACATGTGGAAGTGGAGCATTTATGAAAAATATAGATGAAGCCAAAGAGCTTGCAAGAATGATGTCTTTAATTGGAAAGCTAGCTAATAGAGAAACTGTATGTGTTTTAACAAATATGGATGAACCACTTGGTTATTCTGTAGGAAATTCATTAGAAATAGTGGAAGCTATACAAGCATTAAAAGGAAATATGAAAGATGATGTTAAAGAAGTAATTTTAGCAATATCTTCGCAAATAATGAAATTATCTGGAAAATATCCAAACATTTCAGAAAATGAATATAAAGTAAATGAAGTTTTAGAAAATGGAAAAGCTTTTGAAAAATTTAAAGAATTAGTGAAAAAACAAGGTGGGGATATAAGCTTTTTGGAAAATCCAGATAAATTTGAAAAAGCACCAATAGTTCTTCCTGTTATCTCAGATTTTAGTGGATATGTAGAAGAACTAAATGCCGAAAAAGTTGGTAAAGCAGGAGTAGAACTGGGGATTGGAAGAATTCATAAAGAAGATTCTATAGATTATAGAGTTGGATTAATCTTTAATAAAAAAGTAGGAGACAAAGTAGATAAAGGAGAAATTTTAGCATATGTACATGCAAATTCTCAAGAAAAAGCAGAAAAGTGTATTAATAAGATAAAAAATGCCTATACTATAGGTGATAGAAGAATTTTAAAGAAAAATATAATAGAAATTATTTAAAAGTAAATAATAAATACATAAGAAAAGAAAGGTGGTAATATTATGTCAAATATTGACAGTAAAGAATTAAAAGAAAAACTATTTACAAATAGAAAATGTGGATGGGAAAATGTATCAGATGAAGAATTTAAAGATATTTTTAAATATGCAGATGAATATATGTACTATTTAAATGCTTCAAAAACAGAGAAAGAAATTGTTCAAAACTCAAAAGAAATATTAATAAAAAATGGATATGTTGATATTTCAGAAAAAGAAACTTTAAATCCAGGAGATAAAGTTTTTTATGTAAATAGAGGAAGATGCTTATATGCAGCAGTTATTGGAACAGATGCATTAGAGAATGGATTTAAAGTAGTTGCTGCGCACTGTGATTCACCAAGAATTGACTTAAAACAAAATCCTATATATGAAGATAATGGATTAGGATTATTAAAAACACATTATTATGGTGGTATAAAAAAATATCAATGGACAAATATTCCACTTAGTATTCATGGTACAATTGTTAAGCCAAACGGAGAAAAAGTAAATATTTGTATTGGAGAAGATGATAATGATCCAATATTTACAATTTCAGATTTATTACCACATTTGGCTGCAGAACAAATGGAAAGAAAATTAAAAGATGGAGTTCAGGGAGAAGAACTAAATGTTTTAGCAGGAAGTATTCCATATGATTGTGATGAATGTTCAGATAAAGTAAAATTAAACATCTTAAAAATACTAAATGAAAAATATGAAATTAAGGAAGTTGATTTTATAAGTTCTGAAATTGAATTAGTACCAGCTTTTAAAGCAAAAAGTACTGGATTTGATTATAGTATGGTTGCAGGATATGGTCAAGATGATAAGGTTTGTTGTTATGCTGGATTAAGAGCAATTTTAGATACAAATTCTCCAAGAAAAACAGCTTTATGTGTAATAACAGATAAAGAAGAAGTTGGATTTAATGGTGTTACAGGAATGTATTCAAGAATTTTTGATACATTTGTATTAGAATTACTAGAAAAAACAGGAAATATGAAACCAAGTTCTTTAGATAAGTCGTTTGCAAATTCACAAGCATTATCTGCAGATGTTGATGCAGCTTATAATCCAAATTTTGCATATGCATTTGAAAAACACAATACAGCATATTTAGGAAAAGGTATGTCACTTGTAAAATATACTGGTTCAAGAGGAAAATCAGGTGCTTCTGAAGCTCCAGCAGAATTTATTGCAGAGCTTAGAAAAATATTTGATGAAGCAAAAGCTAAATATCAAGCTTGCGAATTGGGTAGAGTAGACAAAGGTGGAGGAGGAACAATAGCTCTTACACTTGCAAATAGAGGAATGGATGTTCTAGATCTTGGAGTTCCTGTAATGGGAATGCATTCACCTTATGAAATAACAAGTAAATTTGATATATATCAAGCATATAAAGGATATAGAGCTTTCTTTAATAATTAAAGTAATATAAACAAAAAAACTTACAATTATATATAATTGTAAGTTTTTTTGTTTAGAATTAAATGATTATGTTGTAATTATAGTATTTACAAATTATATATTGTAAGATGTAAATACAAAAAACTTTACATAAAAAAATAGATATGCTATAATAAAAATAATTGAAAATATAGTTTAATATATTATATAAATTGTAAAAAAATTAAGAGGAGAAGTATTATGTTATATTTATTAATAATACCAATTGTTTTTTTAGCAGTAATAGTAAAATTAGTTTCTAATAGATATAAATTAAAAGTTTTTAGTAAAATATGTACAATTATAATTGTTATAGGAGTATTACTATTTATATATTTATTCGCTGAATATCACAATTATAATATTATGCAATATATGTTTGATTTTTTTAAATCAATTATAAATTCTTAGTACATAAATATTTTCTTTAAAAGTTAAATTTTATCAAAATTAATTTAATAGAACAAAAGTAGAGAATACTTCTGAAAAAGACAAAACATTACTGGTTGTATATGTCTTTATTCTCTATAACTTATATATAAAAACGCCACTGTTTTAATAAAAAAACAGTGGCGTTAAAATTCAATAAAACATTATGAAAAAATAGATGTTATACAACGATATTAGGAATAATATCGTTTTGAATTCTTTGAATACTAATTTCTAAGTGATGAATCATCAAATCAATTTGTTCGTTTGTTACAGGAACTGCCTCAGCCTCATGATAAATTTCCCATGACATTCCACGTTCTATACTAATTCGCAAATTAGAAGCCGAGCGAGAAAAATTTCTGGACAGATTACCAACATCATAATTAAAAAATACAATATTACCTTTTGACTGCATATCAAGACCATTATGATAGATATGTCCTGTGCTAAGGTAAGTTGTTTTTTGATCTTTTTCGATTAAGAAATTGGTGTTATAATTCCAACCATTCATGTCATTATAGTAATGTATTGCTGTTGGATTAGTTACTAAGCTAAAACCAGTAGCATTGTCACTTATGTGAGAACTAATATAAACATCCTCTAAATAATCAATAGGATCTTTAATGGTTAATTCTGCATTACAAAAAGGTTGTGAAATCAGATCATATCTTCTTAAAACCTGACATAATTCCTGCATCTTTGGAGAAAGGTTATCACCAATTTCAATAACGTTAGAAATTTTTAGTGCTTCACAGTCCAGAATCTTTTTATAAACTGTGTTAGTGAGATCATTTACGAATTCAGTACTGTAGTTTCCATTAAGAAGTGAAACCAAAGCAATTAAATCCTTAATGGAATAAATATTACCGTCATAAGACTGAAATGATTTTGGACAGTTTTCCCCTAAAGAAGCTAATACCGATTCTACTGCGTTGTCAGCATTTTCATTATGGAGCTGAACGATGTAGTTTGTTCCAGAGTGAATAAAAGTAACTCCTTTGACTACAAAACATGGTACAAGAAGATAATTGTACCGTGAACTAGGACTGTCTAAAAGACGTGTTGCCTTAATGGTTTTCATTGTTACTACAAATTCATTAATTGAGATCCCAAAGTCTTTTAATATTTTCATTCCTATTCCTCCTGTAAATTATGAATTTTATTAATATATTCTAAATATACAATATTATATCATGGCTTTATGTAAATTACAAGTGATATATTTAAAGTATTAAAAACAGTATATAGCTTAAGTTTTATAACTTTATAAATTACCAAAAGTGTTTTTTTAGAAATCAATGATAATAATACTAGGGGATTTGCTAAATAAAAATTAGTAATGTTAATAGAATAAAAATAATTAGTTTTCTCTTTTTCTTTTTTTGTATTTTTTGTCGAAAAAGCTTTTAAAAAAACTATAATATGTTATAATCAAATTGAATTTTATACATAAAGTAATGCATAAAATGAATAGAAGAGAATGATGAAATGTATTTATTCTTAAGCCAACTTGGCTTAAACATTTGGAGAAAGGAGATATGTTAGATATTCTAACATAAATTAATGAATGGAAAAAACAAAATGTGAAGGATGTAATGGAAAAGATCCTAAAATGCAAGAAATTCTTAATACTTATAAACAAGAAAAAGATAACTTGATTCAAATTTTAAACGAAGTTCAAGAATATTATGGTTATGTACCTGAAAAAGCCCAAATTGCTATTTCTGAATATTTATCAATTCCAATGGCAGAAATATATGGTGTTATTACTTTTTATTCAAGATTTACTTTAAAACCAAAAGGAAAATATCATATTGCAGTATGTTTAGGAACTGCATGCTTTGTAAAAGGATCTGAAAAGATTTTAGATAGAGCTAAAGAAAGATTAGGCATAGATGTTGGAGAGACAACAAAAGATGGTAAATTTTCTTTAGAAGCTACTAGATGTGTAGGTGCATGTGGATTAGCACCAGTTTTTACAGTTAATGATGAAGTTTATGGAAAAGCTACAGTTAAAACTATGGATGAAATTTTAGATAAATATATATAAAGTAGAAAGGAGTAAATCTATGAAAACATTAGAAGAAATCGGCAATATTAGAGAAGAAAAAAGAAAAGAGTTGGATTTGAGAGTAAATACTAATGCCAGTACTTGTGAAAAACATATTTTAGTTTGTCATGGTACAGGGTGCACATCTTCAAAATCACCTAAAATTATAGATAATTTTAGAAGAATAATTGAAGAAAAGAATATTGAAAACGTAAGAGTTATTCAAACAGGATGTTTTGGATTATGTGCTAAAGGTCCTATAGTAATTATAAGACCAGAGGATGTATTTTACGCAATGGTTAGCCCAGAAGATTGTGAAGAAATAATTGAAAAACATATTCAAAATGGAGAAATTGTTGAAAGACTTTTATGCAAAGATATAGATAACACAGTTGTTAAACAACTAGATGAATTAAATTTCTATAAAAAACAAAAAAGAATTGCTTTAAAAAATTGTGGTGTAATAGACCCAGAAAATATAGATGAATATATTGCTTTTGAAGGGTATAAAGCATTAGAAAAAGTTTTATTCCACATGTCACCAGATGATGTTATTAATGAAGTTTCAAATTCTGGATTAAGAGGTCGTGGTGGAGCAGGATTCTCAACAGGTAAAAAATGGTCATTTACTAAAATGGCTGTTGGAGATCAAAAATATGTAGTATGTAATGCTGATGAGGGAGATCCAGGCGCATTTATGGATAGAAGCATTTTAGAAGGAGACCCACATTGTGTTGTAGAAGCTATGATGATAGCAGGATATGCTGTTGGAGCTAATAAAGGTTATATTTATGTAAGAGCTGAATACCCAATTGCAGTAAAACGTTTTCAAATAGCTATAGATCAAGCAAGAGAATATGGAATCTTAGGAGAAAATATTTGGAATTCTGGTTTTAGTTTCGATTTAGAAATTAGATTAGGAGCAGGAGCATTTGTTTGTGGTGAAGAAACAGCTCTTTTGGAATCAATTGAAGGAAGACGTGGTCAACCAAGACTAAAACCACCTTTTCCAGCAAATGAAGGTTTATTTGGAAAGCCAACATTAATAAATAATGTTGAAACATATGCCAATATAACAAAAATTATTTTAAATGGTGCTGAATGGTATTCTAAGATTGGAACAGAAAAATCAAAAGGGACTAAAGTATTTGCTTTAGGTGGAAATGTAAACAACATAGGATTAGTTGAAGTTCCTATGGGAATTACTTTAAGAGAAATTGTATTTGATATTGGTGGTGGTATACCAAATGGTAGAAAATTTAAGGCAGCTCAAACAGGAGGACCATCAGGAGGATGTATAACAGAAGAGCATCTAGATACACCAATTGATTATGAATCATTACAAGCTATTGGTTCTATGATGGGATCAGGTGGATTAATTGTTATGGATGATTCAAAATGTATGGTAAATTTAGCTAAATTCTATTTAGGATTCACAGTTGATGAATCATGTGGGAAATGTACACCATGTAGAATTGGAACAAAGAGATTACTTGAAATGTTAGAAAAAATAACAGAAGGTAAAGGTGAAGACGGAGATATTGAAAAATTAGAAAGATTATGTAGCAATATACAAAAAGCTTCTGTTTGTGGGCTTGGTCAAACAGCTCCAAACCCTGTTATGAGTACAATAAAATATTTTAGAGAAGAATATAGAGAGCATATAGATCATAAACAATGTAGATCTGGAGAGTGTAAAGCATTAATGAAATTACATATAGATGAAGAATTATGTAAAGGTTGTGGACTATGTAAAAGAAATTGTCCAGTTGATGCAATTTCAGGAGATATAAGACAAACACATGTTATAGATGAAGAAAAATGTATTAAGTGTGGTACTTGTATTAGTAAATGCCCATTCCATGCAATCAAAAGCTAGTTTGAAAAATTATTAGGAGGTAAGAAATGATTAATTTAACTATAAATGGAAGAAAAGTTGAAGTTCCAGAAGGAACAACAATCTTAGAAGCTGCTAAAAAAGCTAATATAGATATTCCTACTCTATGTTTCTTAAAAGATATAAATGAAATTGGTGATTGCAGAATGTGCGTTGTTGAAGTAGAAGGAAGACGTGGGTTTGCAACATCTTGTATTCAAAAAGTAGAAGAAGGTATGGTTGTAAAAACTAATACACCAGCAGTTATTGAAGCTAGGAGAATAGTTCTTGATTTAATTTTGTCAAATCATGATAGAGAATGTTTAACTTGTACAAGAAATGGAACTTGTGAGTTACAAAAACTTGCTCAAGAGTTCTATGTTGACGAAATAAAATATCAAGGTAGCAGAAATAAGCATGAAATAGATGATGCATCTCCTGCAATAGTAAGAGATTTTAACAAATGTATTTTATGTAGAAGATGTGTTGCAACTTGTAAAAAAGTTCAAGGAATTGGAGCAATTGATTGTACAGAGAGAGGTTTTGCATCAACAGTTTCTACATATAAAAATAAAAGTTTAAATGATGTAAATTGTACATTCTGTGGACAGTGTATCGAGTCATGTCCAGTTGGAGCTTTAAAAGAAAAAGATAGTACAGCAGATGTATGGAATGCTTTAAAAAATGAAGAAAAATATGTTGTAGTTCAAACAGCACCAGCAGTAAGAGTTGCTCTTGGAGAAGAGTTTGGAATGGAAATTGGGACTAATGTAAAAGGAAAAATGGTAACAGCATTAAGACATTTAGGTTTTGATAAAGTATTTGATACAAATACTGGTGCTGATTTTACAATTGTAGAAGAAGGAACAGAATTTTTAGACAGATTTCAAAATGGAGGAACTCTTCCAATGATTACATCTTGTAGTCCAGGATGGGTTAGATATTTGGAATTAAATTATCCTGAATTAATACCAAACTTATCAACATGTAAATCACCACATCAAATGTTTGGAGCTTTAATAAAATCATATTATGCTGAAAAAAATAATATAGATCCAAGTAAGATATATGTTGTATCTGTAATGCCATGTATTGCTAAAAAATTTGAAAGAACAAGAGATAATATGTCAGGAAGCGGTTTTGAAGATGTTGATGCAGTTATTACTACTAGAGAACTTGCTAGAATGATTAAACAAGCACATATTGATTTTATAAATTTAGATGATTCTAATTTTGATGATCCAATGGGAGAAGCAACAGGTGCAGCAGCAATTTTTGGTACAACAGGTGGAGTTATGGAAGCTGCTTTAAGAACGGTTCACGAAAAAGTTACAGGAAATGATTTTGAAAAATTAGAATATGAGCAAATTAGAGGTGAAGAAGGAATTAAAAAGGCAACTTTAAATATGAATGGAACAGAAGTTAAAGTAGTTGTTGCTTCAGGACTTAAAAATGCTCAAGCCATAATGGATGAGATAAAAAGTGGCAAAGCAGATTATCAATTTGTTGAAATTATGGCTTGCCCAGGTGGCTGTGTAATGGGAGGAGGCCAACCAATTAGAACATCTAAAGAAAGAGCTAGTATTGATATTAGAGCTAAAAGAGCAAATGCTTTATATACGATTGACGAAAAAAGCACAATCAGAAAATCTCATGAAAATCCAGTGGTTCAAAAAATATACGAAGAATATTTAGGAGAAGCTGGGGGACATAAGGCTCATGAATTATTACATACAAACTATGTAAAAAGAGATAAATATAAATTAGATTAAGACTAATTAATTTAATAAAATGCAAAAAGTCACTATTCAAAATAGAGTAGTGACTTTTAATATTTTACAATTATTAGTATCCTAAACTTTGGAGTAATTCAGGAACTTTTTTGGTCGCGTTATCATTAATTATATAAATATTAAGATTACGCTTTTTAGCGATTTGATGAAAATGTTCTGCAAATCCTGTAAAAAATGATGTCCCAATAATTACCAGATTTCCTTTGTCGGGTAACCTATCAAGCAATTGAAATGCTTTGTAATATAATGGAGCTATATCCCCATATAAAATTAACCCTCCAAATTCTACTGGAAATTCTTCATACTCAATTTCTTCCAGAGTAGGAAGATAACCATGAACTGCGATAACCTGATTAGTACCAGCTTTTTGATGAAGCCCATCTACATTCATTGTTATTACTGGAGCTCCTGTTTGTGCAATAGCTAAATGTGCAATATTAGGTTCAGCTTTGAATGCAGACTTTGTTAATAATCTAACTAAATTACGATATTCCTCAGGATGTTCTTCTACATAAGAACGTGTTAAAATCCGGCGATATTCGGGGTGTTTTTCAAACGTTGGCAATCCCGAATCAACAGAAATTCCTGCTCCTGTTAAAAATAACAGATTATTCATACTTGCCAAGCACCTTCTTTCAATTTTTTATAAAAATAATTATAACATAGAAAATCTCTCGAGTCAATTATGTAAACTCTATTTACTAATATGATGTACCGTGTACTGTTATTACTATTTTAACAATTGTATAGATATCAAGCAAATGATTAATAATTGTTAGTGTAAAATAATTTCGAGCTAAGAAAATAAAAAATAAGATATTCTCCAAATTAGCAATCTGATTGACATAAAATATCAAGCATGATATAATAAAAATGAAAATATTATTTGGAGCAGTAATATGCTAAAAAGAATTATGGAAATTTCCTACTTACTCGAGGTAGAACCATTTTGGATTTATTTAGTAATTGGATTGGTGGTTTTACTAATAATAGCGAAATGTATGTATCCATGGAGACCAGAATGGAAATCCAAGAAAACAAAGGACAAAGATGGTAATGAAATAACAACATATTATCATTTAGATATATAAAAAAAGGTGCCTACTTTTGAAGTGGGCACCTTTTTTATATTATAGGAAGTTGTTTTGAAATTACTATAATATGAAGATTTTGTCTAATTTCACACATTTTTTAGCTCTAAGAATGATAATGATGTAGAGATAAGTTATATAGAAAATTTTCTAGATCTTTGAGCGAAGGGAATTAGATTTCTTAGCTGTAGAATTTTTAATTCGTATAGATAAGTTATGTGTAGCTTAGAATAATTGTAGTAGATAAGTTATGCAAAATAAAGATAAAAATTAAATTAATATAAAAGTAAATATAACAGAAAAAATACCTTGTAATAATTTTCCATAAAAATAAGGTCTTATAGAAATTCCTTCTTTAGCAATAATACTATAAACTTGTAAAAGTACAGATATTCCACCAAAACCTAATAAAAATGAAGTTAGTAAAATTGATAATGAATAATAAGTTGAAGATAAATTTGCAGTTAAATTAACACCATTTGTAAGTTCTATAATTCCAGATATTATGCTTAAAGAAATTTCTTTTGGAATACCAAAACCATATAAAGTTTCAGCAAAAAGATTTAAAATACCAGAAGTTTCTAAAATAGATAATATTACTGAAAATATAACAATAAATCCACCAATTAAAAGAATTGTAGAAATAGATTTTTTTATTGAAGAACCTAAAATTTCTCCAATATCAGAAATTTTTAATGGTGCAAGTTTGGAATTGAATTTTGTTTCTCTATAATTTATATCAAACTTATCTTTTTTCCAAAATTTAAAGCAATATCCAACAAGTATAGAAGATAAAATATGAGATATTAGTAAAATAATACCAATTTGTTTATTTCCAAATAAAGCAATACCAACAGTTCCTAAAATAAATAGTGGACCAGAATTATTTGTATATGCAATAAGTCTTTCTGCCTCTATCTTAGAAATTATTTTTTGATTTTTTAAATTACATACAACTTTAGCTCCAACAGGATAACCACTAATAGTTCCAAGAATAATTGCAATTGCACTTTCTCCAGGAACATTAAAAATTGGTTTCATGAATTTATTTAATAACTTTCCAAGAATATAAGTAAAGTTTGTTTGACATAGAAGTTCTGTTGCAACAAAAAAAGGAAACAAGCTAGGTAATACTTTAGTAGCCCATAAGGCTAGTCCATTTTGAGCAGCAATTAAATTATTATTTGAAAAAGCTAAAAGACATATTATAAATAATACAAAAATTATAGTAAAAAAATATTTTCTTACTGAAATTACAATGAAGTTCATAGATACCTCCAACTAAAAACTAGTTCTTATATTTATATATTCATAAATTATTTTTTTATGAATATATATAATAAATTTACAAAATTGTGAAGAAGAGCTGAATAGTTAAAGTATGATATGTTAAAAAGGTTTCAAGAGTAAAAATATAAATTCTACTTAGAATTAACTAAAAATACAAAATACAAAAGTTCAAGGAAAATAATGTAAGAAAAGTGAAAATATTGAAAAATTATAAAATATGTGATATAATAATAATGATTTAAACTTTACCAAGAAGATTATTAATATAATCTTACAGGTAATAGGCTTTAATGCATTATCAAAACTAGGAGGAGGTAAGCCAGAAAAAACATTGTAACCCTGTAAACAACAAGTTGAACGGAGGTAGAAGTATGGAAACAATGATGGTAGTAACTGTTGCTGGAGAAACCAAGATTTTCGCAAGTGTATTCTTGCTGTTAGTCTGCTTTGTTGTAGTATTATTCAGTTTGCTGAACATGCGGCTTGTAGAAATTGATGAAGCGGCAAAAGATAAGAAGAACAAGCAGTTTACAACAACTACATTTGTGGAAAGTGTTACTTCCAAAACACTGGTAAGGATGGAAAAAGTGTATACAATGGTAGTTGATTCTTTATTTAAAAAATATAAAAGAATTAAAGAACCGGCAATTAAAGCAGCGAAAGTCGCTGATGATTCCGAAGAGGAAGATGATGCAACTGTCTAAACTAAACATCATAAATAACCCTGGCAATTTGCCAGGGTTTAACCATGTATATATACATATTCTGCAATAATTATATAATAAAAAATTCTAGAGTATTAAGAACAGAGAGCTTTTGGTACTTGAAAGATGATTTGAAATATTATATAATAAAAAGGATTTGTATATAATAAGAAAGCCTTATATAAGAGACAATTATAATATTGAACAATATATATGTAAAAAATAAACTATACAAAATCATCTATGCTTTTTTCAAAAGATAAATTTTATACAAATAATATACATTTAATATGTTTAGTATAATATATTTAAAATATATATGAAAGGAAAATTAAAATGAATTCGATTATAAAAACTGTACCTAATGTAAAAAAGTTTAATGATTATTTGTTTGAAGTAAAAAAAGGTACATCACCTATAATGTTGTCTGGCTTAACTGATGCTGGAAAAGTTCATATGGCTTATTCAACAAAGTTCTACTCTGAAAAACCTATTTGTATAATTACTTATAATGAATTACAAGCTAAAAAAATTATTAGAGATTTAGCTTTTTTTGGTGAAAAAATTAAATTTTTTCCAAAAAGAGATGTTATAAGTTTTGATTATGTTGCTGAAAGTAAAGATATACTATTTAAAAGAATTTCAGTATTAAATAAATTAGTAAAAAAAGATAAAAAAATAATAGTAACTACAATAGAAGCAGCAATGCAAAAAATGATAACAAAAGAAAGTCTTTATAAAAATGTTATGAATTTAAAAGTTGGAGATACTTTTAAATTAGATGAATTAAAGGAAAAATTAGTTCTATTAGGATATGAAAGATATGATTTAATAGAAGGAAAAGGACAGTTTAGTGTAAGAGGTGGTATTGTAGATATTGCTACTTCAATAAATAGTGGTGTTAGGATTGAATTTTGGGGAGATGAAATTGATTCTATAAGAAAATTTAGTATTGCTAGTCAAAGAACTGTTCAAATGTTAGAAGAAATAGAAATCTTTCCTGCATTTGAATTTTTACTTGAGACAGATGTAGAAAAGGTTTGCAAGAAAATTGAAGATAAAGTATATTCAAAATCAGTAAGAGAAAAAGTACAAGAAGATATCTGTCAAATTAAAGATGGTGAATTTATAACAAAAATAGATAAATATTTTGATTGTTTTTATGAAAAAACAGCAACATTATTAGATTATTTATCAGAAGATTGTATAGTTTTTATAGATGAAATTGCTAAAATAAAAGCAAGAGCAGAAAATATAGCAAAAGATAATGATAATCTTATAAAAGATTTAATAGAGAAAAATAAAATTGTTCCAGGGATTCTTACTAAAATGCAAGATTACCTTAAATTTTCAGAACAAATTCCAAATAAACAAATAATTTATTTGGAAAAACAAGATGTTGGATTCGTGGACAAACAAAGTATGCATGCAAAAAGAAACGGATATAGCTTTAGCTATAGGGAGGTTAACTTTTTTCGTAGTTCAATGGATTTACTGTTTCAGGAATTACAAGAAGCAATTAACAGAGGAAAACAAACAGTAATTCTAGGCGGAAGCACGGAAAATTGTAGAAAATTATCAACATTACTTTTAGAAAAAAATATACCAAACATATATACAGATTTTTTAGAAGGAGATATAACTCTTGGTTGTGTAAACATTACACCAGGAGCTTTTTCTACGGGATTTGAATTTTATGATGCTAATTTATTAGTAATATCAACAGAAGAACTATTTGAAGCAAAACCTACAAGAAAAAATAAAACACCATCTGTTTTTAAAGATGGAGAGAAAGTAGTATTTGCAGACTTAAAACCAGGTGATTATATTGTTCATAGAAGTCATGGTATAGGTGTTTATATAGGAGTAAATACAATAAAAGCTGATGGTGTGACTAAAGATTATATAAAACTAAAATATAAGGATGATGATGTTTTATATATTCCTACAAATGCTTTAGATAATATTAGAAAATATGTTGGACCTGAAAAAGTAGGACCAAGATTAAATAGATTAGGCTCAAAGGAATGGCAGAAAACTAAAGAAAAAGTTAAAAATAATTTAAGAGAAGTTGCACAAAATCTTATTGAATTATATGCTAAAAGAGAGAAAATGAAAGGATATGCTTTTTCAAAAGATACTCCTTGGCAACAAGAATTTGAAGATAATTTTAAATATGTAGAAACAGATGATCAGTTACGTTGCATAGAAGATGTAAAAAAAGATATGGAAAAACCAAGACCTATGGATAGACTTTTGTGTGGAGATGTAGGCTATGGAAAAACTGAAGTTGCAATAAGAGCTGCTTTCAAATCTGTAATGGATCAAAAACAAGTAGTATATTTAGTTCCTACAACAGTCCTTGCCAATCAACAATATGAAGAATTTAGAAGTAGAATGACTGATTATCCAATTAAAGTAGAACTTTTAAATAGATTTAGAACTAAAAAAGAACAAGAAGAAATTCTAAAAAAAGTTGAATTAGGTGAAATAGATATTTTAGTAGGAACTCATAGAGTTTTAAGTAAAGATGTAAAATTCAAAGATTTAGGCTTATTAATAATTGACGAAGAACATAGATTTGGAGTTAAATCAAAAGAAAAAATTAAAGAATTAAAAAATAGTGTAGATGTTTTAACAATGACTGCAACACCAATTCCAAGAACTCTGCACATGTCAATAGTGGGAATGAGAGATATGTCTGTTATATATGAGCCACCACAAAACAGAAGACCAGTACAAACTTATGTATTAGAATATGATCCAGAAGTTATAAAAGAAGCAGTTACAAGAGAACTTGAAAGAGGTGGTCAAGTATTTTATTTATTTAATAATGTTGAAGGAATTGAGAAAAAAGCATTAGAAATAAATGAATTAGTTGAAGAAGCTAAAGTAGAATATGCTCATGGAAAAATGACAGGAAATCAATTAGAAAATATTATGCAAGACTTTGTTGATGGAAAATCAAATGTACTTGTATGTACAACAATATTGGAATCTGGAATTGACATACCAAATGCTAATACTATAATTGTTGAAAATGCGGATAGACTTGGACTTGCACAGTTATATCAAATAAGAGGAAGAGTTGGACGTTCAGATAAACAAGCATATGCATATGTTACTTATAGAAGAGATAAAAATTTAACAGAAGTTGCAGACAAGAGATTAAAAGCGATAAAAGAATTTACAGAGTTTGGATCTGGATTTAAAATAGCAATGAGAGATTTAGAAATTCGTGGAGCAGGTAGTTTGCTTGGTGAAATTCAACATGGACATATGGATCAAATAGGATATGATATGTATTGTGAACTACTAAATCAAGTAGTTAAAGAACTTCAAGGAGAAGAAATAGTAGAAGAAATCGATATTCAAATAGATTTAGATATTACTAGTTATATACCAGATGACTATATTAAAAATTCAAGTCAAAAAATTGAAATATATCAAAATATAGCTTTATGTAAAAATGAAGAAGATATTCAAAATGTTACTGATGAAATTATAGATAGATATGGTCAAATGACTTATGAAGTTGAAAATCTACTAGATATTGCTAGAATTAAAATTTTAGCTAAAGAAAAAAATATATTAAAGATTGCTCAAAAAAGAGAAAATGTTATATTTTATTTTAACAGTGAAAAATTTGATTTTGATAATATAGATAAAGTTATGAAAATATACAGAAATAGAATTAAATTTTCACCTTCAAAAGAACCATATATTACATTTAAAATATTAGATTTGAAAAATATTTTGGAAGAATGTAAAGAGTTTTTGTCTAAATTATAATTAGTGGTATTTATTTTGAAAAGTTAAATTTATTTAGAATCTGTAAAAGTACTGCTAAAGTACTGCTTTTGTTCTGAAATTGACTAAAATTAAATCGTATATTATAATAAAAATGATTTTAGGTAAATTTAAAAATATAAAGTTAAAATTAGAATAAAATAAGTAATTAAAGACAAAATAATAAAAAATAAAGTAAAGGTGAAATTATGACTATAACAAGTAAAGATAATGAAACTATAAAACATATAAAAAAACTTAAAGAAAAAAAATATAGAGAAGAATATCACGAATTTATAGTTGAAGGAATAAAAATGATTGAAGAGGCACTTAATGAAGGTGCAAAAATAAAATCTGTGATAATCTGCGATGATTGTAAAAATCAAGGATGTATTCCAAATGAATTGATGTATGAAATTGCTAAATTAGATTGTATTTATGTAGCAGAAAAAGTTTTTAATACAATAACAGATGTAATAAATCCTCAGGGAATAATGGCAGTAATAGAAAAACCACAAAATAAGGAAAACACAATAAAATTCGATGAACAAGTTTCACTAATATTAGATAATATTCAAGATCCTGGGAATATGGGAACAATACTTAGAACAGCAGATAGCTTAAATATGAAACAAATAATTGTTTCAAAAGGTTCTGCTGATATATATAATTTAAAAGTTGTAAGATCTACTATGGGAGCAATATTTAGAGTAAAAGTTATTGAGGCAGACGATTTAGCCAAAACAATTAAAGAAATGAAAAAACATAAAATAAAAGTATATGCTACCGATTTAAGAACAGACAAAAGCATTTATGATGTTGATTACTCAAAATCTGCAATTGTAATTGGAAATGAAGCAAAAGGGGTTTCAGAAAATGTTCTAAAAGATGCTTCAGAAAGAATAAAAATACCAATGATAGGAAAAACAGAAAGTTTAAATGCAGCAGTAGCAACTAGTGTGATTTTATATGAAGCTTTCAGAAAAAATGGAAATATAAAATAGAGTAAAATCTAATATAGAATTAGTAATTTAAAATAAAAATCCAACTCGAAATAAGAGTTGGATTTTTTCTTTATTAGGAAAGTGCTTTGTACTTCCGGCTAAATAAAAGCTTCGCTAATTTTGGAATACGATTACTCTTCATCTATTAATAATTCTAAAAGTTTTGGATATATTTCTGTTGCTTTGTTACTCCAATTTTCTACTATTTTTTTTGCTTGTTCTCCAGAGCCAGCATGAGCTTGTAAGTCAAAAATTGTTATGTTATTTTCGACGATTTTACATCTTACAGAGAACTCTCTTTCTGTAAGAGGAGTATATTCTGCAGAAATTGCATATTTATCTTTTATTGTATCTAAATTTTCTTTAAATTTGCTATCGACTTCTAGTTTCAAAATTCCAGGAATAATATCAATAGTAAGATCTATTGCATTTTTTCCATCTTCTGTAATTTCATAAATATCTTTATCTTCTTTTTTATATGCATAAATATAATTATCTTCTAATAAATCTAATAAAAATTGTTGAAAATAGAAATAATTCATATCTACAATTGAAGTAACTAGTTCTAATAATTCATTATGAGAGATAGGTTTTCCAACTTTACTTAAAATGTAAAGTAATAAAATTTTACTTTCAGCTAAAGCTTCTTCATCTGAGTTAAGTTTCATTTTCTTGGCTACCTCCTTACTTTTAATAATAACATTATATCACAGAAATTTAAAAAGTAAATAAATTTATTGCTTGACATGTGTGAATTATGATAAAATGTACATATTAAAAGTGTGATTGTAGAAAATAGTATATAACTATAATTAATATATTTATGATAAGAGAATAATAATAGTTATACCTGATTTATGCAATAGATGATCCTAATTATGAAGTGGGATTACTAGATAAAATTATAGAAGATTATTTAAAAGAAAATAAAAAGCTTGAAGAAGAATTTGAATATTAAAATTAAAATGGAGGTACAAATGGTAAATAAGGATGAGTGGAATTTAAATGAAATTTTTAAAAATGATGATGAATTAGAAAGCGCTATAAAAGAGTTGTACTCACTTATTGAGAAAATAAAACAAAGTAAAGGAAAACTAGGAAATAGTGTAGATGAAGTTGCTAAGTGCTATAAAAATTTAGAAAATGCATTAGAACTTCATGAAAAAATTTATGGATATGCAATGCTTAAATATCATCAAAATATGTCAAATCAAGACAGTATAAAACTATATAAGAGAATAGAAACTCTAACAACAGAATTTTCAGAGGCAGAAAGTTTTATTTCTCCTGAAATGAGCAAACTTGATGATTCCAAATTAGAAGAATATTTAAAAGATGATAGAGTGAATGAATATGAAAAAACAATTAGAGATATTATTAAAGGAAAAAAACATATTTTATCAGAAGAACTAGAGGGAGCATTAGCAAAGTATTCTGAAGTTTTTTCTAGTTCAGAAAATGTATATGACATTTTTACAAATACAGAATTTGAATATAAACCAATAATAGATAAAAATGGAAATGAAATGAAAATGAGTTCTGCACTATTTTCAAATTATTTAATGAATAATGACCAAGATATTAGAAAGCAAGCTTTTGAGTCAATGTATTCTTTGTATAAGAAACATATTAATACAATTGCAGAATTATATTTAGCAAGAGTAAAAACAAGAGTAATTTCAAGTAAGCTTAGAAATTACAAATCTTCTTTAGATTCTGCAACAAATAATGATGATTCAAATACAGAAGTATATGAAACTTTATTAAAAGAAGTTAATAAAAATTTATATTTAAATCATGAATATATAAAGTTAAAAGCAAAACTTTTAAATAAAGATAAGATTAATATGTATGATGTATATGTAAATACATTAGATATTGAAAATAGTGAAGTCGAATATGAAAATGCAAAAAAAATAGTACTAGATGCACTATCTATAATGGGAGCTGAGTATGTTAGTAAACTAAAATATGCTTTTGAAAATAATTGGTTAGATGTTTATGAAAAAGATAATAAGATGAGTGGAGCATATAGCATGGGAATACATTCAGTTCATCCATATGTGTTATTAAACTATATAAATTCTTCAAGAGATGTATCGACTATAGCTCATGAACTTGGACATTCAATGCATAGTTATTATGCTAGCAAAAACCAAAATATTATAAATGCAAATTATACAATAATGATTGCAGAAGTAGCATCAACTGTAAATGAAATTTTACTTGCAAATTATTTAATAAATAAAGAAGAAGATAAAAATAAAAAAGCAGCTTTAATAAACGAGCAATTAGATATGATAAGAGCAACTTTAATTAGACAAACAATGTTTGCAGAATTTGAAAAGGAAGTACATTCAAAGATTGAGGCAGGAGAAAGTTTAACTTCAGATACTTTAAATAATATTTATTATAATCTTGTTAAAAAATATTTTGGAGATGCATGTATAATTAATGAAGAAATAAAATATGAATGGGCTAGAATTCCACATTTTTATAGATGTTTTTATGTTTATAAATATGCTACTGGAATTACTTCTGCAATAGTTATTGCAAGTAAGATTTTATCTGGTGAAGAAGGATATGTAAAAAAATATATAAATATGTTAAGTCAAGGTGGATCAAAAGATTCTTTAACTTTACTTAGAAGTGTTGATGTAGATTTAGAAAAAGAAGAAACATATGAGCAAGCATTTAGATATTTTGAAAAAAATTTGACAGAATTAAAAAAATTAATACAAGATTAAATTCACACAAAAGACATAATAATATTATATAAATGTTAAAACAGAAGAGAAAAACTATAAAAATAGTAATAAAATATGTAATAGTGGAGGTAGCATATGGGAGATGTAACAATATTAGTTGTAGATGATGAATCTAGAATGAGAAAATTAATTAAAGACTTTTTAATGACAAAAAATTATAATATTTTAGAAGCTGAAAATGGTGAAGAGGCTTTAAAAATTTATGAACAAAATAAAGAAAAAGTAAGTTTAATATTGTTAGATGTTATGATGCCAAAACTTGATGGATGGTCTGTACTTCGTCAAATACGTCAAGAGAATAAAAATATTCCAATTGTTATGCTTACAGCAAGAGCTGAAGAACAAGATGAATTGTTTGGATTTGAACTTGGAGTTGATGAGTATATTACCAAACCTTTTAGTCCTAAAATTTTAGTTGCTAGAGTTGAATCTATATTAAAAAGAAGTAAGCCTGAAACAAAAGAATTAAAAGAATATGATGGAATTCTTATAGATAACGAAGGAAGAACTGTGAGTGTAGATGGCAAACAGGTTGAATTTAGTTTTAGAGAATATGAATTATTAAAATATTTGTTAGAAAATGAAAATATTGCTTTATCAAGAGATAAAATATTAAATACAGTTTGGAATTATGATTATTATGGAGATTCAAGAACTATTGATAGTCATATTAAAAAAATTAGACATAAACTTGGAAAAAAAGGAAAACATATACAAACAATAAGAGGTATTGGATATAAATTTGAAATAAAATAATTAAAAACGGACATTTTAAATCATTCATAAATGTCCGTTTTAATAAATGGAGAAAAGTATGAAAAAAAAGTTTTGGAAAACAGTACGTGTGAAATTATTTTTAACTTTATGTGCTGTAATTGGTATTATAATAGCATTTTTTATTATAATTAATAATGCAGTATTAGAAACAGTATATTATTATTCTAAGAAGAATGCTTCTTTAAGTGTATATGATTTTATAAATCAAAATCTTCCAAAAGTAATGAATGAAGAAGCTCAAAATGTATATAACATAGAATTGGAGCAAATGGAAGTAAATAACAATTTTGAATTTTTAATATTAAATGGAGAAGAAATAGTATATTCTACAAATAAGAATTATATATCTGATTTTGGTGTAATAAATGAAATAAAATATGATGTAAAATATAGTATTTTTAATAAGTCAGATATATTATATTCAAAGGATAATTTAAGTATTAGAAAAATAAAAAGTAAAAGAACTGGATTACCTTATATTTTATTAAAAGGAAAGTTAGATAATGAAAATGAAATTTATATAAGAATGCCAGTAACTCCAATAGAACTTAGTGTAGGTGTTTCTAATAAATTTATTTATATTATTGGATTTGCAGCAATTGTTTTAGGTGGAATTGCAATTACTTTTGTTACTCAAAGATTTACCAAACCAATTGAAGAGCTTAATGATATTGCAAATGAAATGAGTAATCTAAATTTTAAAAGAAAATATCGTATAAATGATAGTGAAGATGAAATTGATGAATTGGGAAAAAGTATAAATACACTTTCCGATAAACTCGAAGAAACAATTAATCAATTGAAGATTAATAATTCAGAACTTGAAAGAGATATAGAGGAAAAATCTAAAATTGATGAAATGCGAAAACAGTTTATTTCAGATGTTTCTCATGAATTAAAAACACCAATATCTTTAATTCAAGGATATGCAGAAGGATTAGTTGATAATGTAATTTCAGATGAAGAAAATAAAAAATTTTATGCAGAAGTAATTTTAGATGAAGCTAATAAAATGGATAAGTTAGTTAAAAGATTATTAGAACTTATGAAATTGGAATATGAAGATAGAAAGTTTAATGATACAAAATTTGATATTGTTGAACTAATAAATGATGTTATAAAAAATTCAAAAGTTGTTTTAGAAGAGAAGAACATAGAAGTGGAATTTAAAGAAAAAGATCCCGTTTATATTTATGCGGATGATTTTTATATAGAGCAGGTTATAAATAATTACTTTACAAATGCAATAAAAAACGTTTTAGAAGTAAATCGGAAATAAAAAAATAAAAGTTTTAATAAAAAAATCTAAGCAGGAAAATAAATTTAGAGTTGCAGTATTTAATACTGGTAAAAATATTGAACAAGAAAATTTAAATAGAATTTGGACAAGATTTTATAAAGTTGATGAATCAAGAGACCGTTCAAAAGGTGGAACTGGTATTGGCTTAGCTCTTGTAAAAGCAATTATGACAAGATATAATTGTTCATATGGAGTAAGTAATAAAAAAGATGGAGTAGAATTCTTTTTCGAAATTCCTAGTGCAATTTAAGAACATTTATTAAATTTTTAGATGTATTGGTTTAGTTAAAATATTGTTTTAAGTCTATTTAAAACAAATTTTTATACAAAAACAAAAGGAGAAAAAAATGAAAAAAACAAACCAAATAATAGTAGTAGTATTAATAATAGCATTGCTGTTATTAGGAATAGGATATGCGGCAATCCAAAATATTACTTTAAATATTGAAGGTATAGTAACAGCAGATCCAAGTCAATCAAATTTTAAAGTAAAGTATACAGGAACACCAAAAGTATCTGATAACACATATGTAACAGCAGGAATAACAGATGATATAAATGCAACAATAAATGTAGAAGGATTAACCCAAAAAGGCCAAACTGTAAGTGCAGAATATACAGTACAAAATATAAGTACAGATATATCTGCAGATTTAGCTGTATCAACAACAAATAGTAATGCAGAATATTTTACATTAAAATCAAAACTTGCCAAAACAAGCTTAACAGCAGGAGAAGCAACAACATTAAAAGTAATAGTAGAATTAACAAAAACACCAATAGCAGGAAGGGTAAATTCAACAATAGGAGTTAGGTTAACAGCAATGCCAGTAGAGCCAGGCCAAGAAGGAACAAGTGAAGGAATAAATGGATCATCACAAACACCAGAAGTAATAGAACCACAAATAGAAACAATAGCCGATATAACAAATGATAATATAGGAGAATATATAGATTTAGGAAACAACATAGTAGGAACAGAAAGCACAACAGATGATTGGAGAATATTATATAAAGAAGGAGATACAGTATATGCAATATTAGCAGATTACTTACCTGCAAACCAAGTACCAGAAGCAACAGGATTAGACACCAATCCAGCAGAATATCCATATGGTGTATGGTCAGAAACAAATAGAGCTACATTATTAAGTGGGTTAAGAAATACAGATGCATGGAGTGGCTTTACAAATGGAATAGATGGAGCAACAGTAAAAGGCTCACCAACCATAGATCAATTTATTAATAGCTACAATATTAAAAATAGAACAGAATTAGTATATAAAGATTATCCAAGCTTAGATAGTGAAATAGAAGATTATAGTTTATATGTACCTCATAATGAAGTATATGAAAAGGCAGAGGGGTATTGGTGTACTTCTCCTGATTTAACTATCACTAATTATAATTGGACTATAGAATGCATTGGGAAGGTTGGTGGAAACTATTGCTATTATAATAAACTTGCTATACGTCCTGTAATTTCTCTACCATCAAATATTTCATGTAGTTATGTAAATGGAGTTTTGACAGTAGAAATATAAAAGATAAGTTATGTGTAGTTTAGAATAAGTGTATCGGATAAGTTGTAAAAATGAAAGAAGCGGATAAGTGGATAATTGGATAATTCAATAATTCAATAAAGTTTAATCTTTTGAATATTAAAAATTCTCCACTTATCTTCTTTTGTATATTTAAAAATTGAGATATTTTTTTAAGAAAATTAATTAAATTTGCTTTAGAAATTATAATTTTATTGTATAAATTTTGTTACACTTCTTAAATTTTATCTAAAAATATTTAAAAAACTATTTACAAATTAAAAAAATCGTAGTATTATAATTCAAATTTATTTCAATAAATTAAACAGCATCAAAAATTTTTATGATGCAAACAAAGCAATATACATTTTGAAGCTTTGTTAATTCTTTATAGTCATTTCTGACAAAAAAATCATTTTTTAAAATTTAATATGAAAAGAGGTGAGTTTTTGTTTTAATTTTTTAGATTTAAAAATTTTAGCTATTTTTACAACAATTATTCTAATTTGTTCTTTAAAAAATAATAAATTAGATAATAAAATAAAATATGAAAATAGTAATTTTACAAATGAAATAATAACTAATTCTAATACTGAAAATATAAATAATTTATGTGGAGAAAACATTATTATTGCTAATGAAATTTGGAAATTGGAAATTCCTAAAATTAGTTTAGAAGCAGATATTTCAGAAGGCACTTCAAGTGAAATATTAAATAAGTATATAGGGCATTTTGAAGAAACGCCAAAACAAAATGGCAATGTTGCATTAGCTGCTCATAATAGAGGGTATAAAGTCAATTATTTTGAAAATTTAAAAGAATTAGAAATAGGAGATATAGTTTTTTATACATATAAAGGGCTAAAAAAGAAATATGTAATAAATTCAAAAAATATTATTAAAGATACACACTGGGAAAATTTGAAAAACACAAAAGATAATAGATTAACACTAATTACATGTGTTGAGAATCAACCTGAATATAGAAGATGTATTCAAGCAATAGAATTAAATGAAGAAGGGAGAATAGAGTAAAATTTTTACTCTTAAATAAATAAATGAAAAAAATAATTATATCAAGTTTAATATTAATTACTATAATAAGTACATTTTCAAATTGCTTTGCTTTTGATATAGGAGAAAAAAATCTAATATCTTTAGGAGCATGTGAAAAATTAATGACATATAATGGAGTACCTATAAGAACAACATATATTGTATATGAAAAAGATGGAGTATATTATCCAGCATATTGTTTAGATATGGAATTACCAGGAGCAGAAAACGGCTCATACATTGTAAGAGGAGGAAGTAAACTTCAAAATGTAGATGTATGGAAAGCTATAATAAATGGATTTCCATATAAATCAGTTGCAGAATTAGGAGCTGCTAATGAGCAAGAAGCGTTTATTGCTACTAAGCAAGCTGTGTATACTATGCTTTATGGAAGAGATACAAATTCATATGGAGCAATAGATTCTGATGCGGGAAGAAGGACTTATCAAATATATTTGAATATTGTAAATAATGCTAGAAATTCTCAAGAAAGTATACAAAACGATCTATCAATGTCTATATCTACAAATCAAAATGAATGGACTTTAGATGAAAATAATAGATGTGTTAGTAAAACTTATACTGTAAATTCTGTAGTAAAAAGTGGTACATATAGAATAGAACTTGGAGGTGTTTTGCCAGATGGAATGAGAGTAACAGATGAAAATAATAATACAAAAAATAGTTTTAATATAGGAGAAAATTTCAAGATTTTAATTCCAATACAAAATTTAAAACAGACTGAAAAGTTTAATATAAAGGCTATAGCAAACTTTGCCACAAAACCAGTAGCATATGGAAGTACAACTGTACCAGGAACTCAGAATTATGCATTAACAGGATATATGTACGAAGTTTCAGAATGTAACTATGTAGATGAATATTTTAAAAATATTACCAAATTAAAAATTATAAAAAAAGAATATGGTACTGAAAAATGTTTGAGTGGTGTAAAATTCAATTTATTAGATCAAAATAAAGATGTTGTAATGGAAAATTTAGTAACAGATGAAAATGGAGAAATCACTTTAGAAAATATGTTACCAGGTATGTATTATATTTGTGAAATTGAAACTTTAGATGGATATAATTTATATACAGATTTAATTGATGTTGATTTGGATTTAAATGAAGAATTTGAAGTTACTGTAAATAATACAACAAGAGAAATAACAGAAATAGATAAAACTTTTGAAAATGTAGAAGTAATTCCACAATACACAGAAACTGTATATAATGTGGAAAACAGGGCTACCATTTTAAAAGAAAATAATATAAAAAAATTACCAGTTACAGGATATTAAAATAGTTTAGAGAAAATTACTATTATAGAAAAGTGTTTTGTAAGTATTGTTATAGAATAAATTCGGAAAGAATTGCCAAAAAAAGAAAACCATGCTATATTATTATGTAACCTTTAACCTCTATGGGCAGTTTATAGGAAACCAATAAAAATGATTATTTTAATAGAGGTATTCAAATGATTTATGAAACGATATTATTTATCGTAATGTGTATTACTTGCTTTAAATGTTTTGGAAAGTACTAGATCAGATAAAGCTAAGCGGATAGGGCTTTTTATATTGCTTGCTATATTCATTGTAGGTTGTGTAATGATATCTATAAGAACATTTGAGTATTATAATAGTATTAAAGAGTATGATAAAACAGTAGTAGTTCATGAATAGAATTCAAAATTGAAAATGATACAAATTTATTAAATTGAATATTCTATAACAAAAAATCTCGTCATCTTTAAAATGTGGCGAGATTTTTGTTTCTAGGATAAGAAATTGCTCCGTAATTCATATAATATAAAATTTTCGGAAAATATTGCACACAATTTTACTATGTAAAATTGTGTGCATCTGATAATTCTTAACTGTAGAATTTTGAATTCGTAATATTTAAGATATTCCTAAAATTTGTTTTGCTTTTTCGATATCTTTTTGTGATGGTGGAATTACATTTTCTAATTCATATTTATCATTAAGTTCTTTCCATTTGAATTTACCAAGATTATGATAAGGAAGTAGTTCTACTTTTTGAACATTTGATAAACTATCTATAAATTCTTTTAATTTTTGTAAATCAAATTCATCATCAGTATATCCAGGAACTAAAACTTGTCTAATCCATACAGGAATATTTATATTAGACAAATATTTTGCGAATTCCAAATTATTCTTATTAGAGAAACCAGTTAATTGTTTTGATTTTTCATCATTAATATGTTTAATATCTAATAATACTAAATCTGTATATTTTAACAATTCTTTTATTGAATTAGAAAGGGGAAGACTACCAGCAGTATCAAGAGCTGTATGAATTCCAAGTTGTTTTAATTGTTTAAAAAGTTCTGTAACAAATTCAGCTTGTATAAGTGGCTCTCCACCAGAAACAGTAACTCCTCCACCAGAATTATCTATATAAGCTTTATAGTTTTTTATTTCTTTTATTAATTCCTCTATAGAAACTAAATTTCCAGAATTGACTTCCCAAGTATCTCTATTATGACAGTATTTACATTTTAAAGTACAGCCTTGCATAAAGATTACAAATCTGATACCTGGACCATCAACAGTTCCAAAAGATTCAGTTGAATGAATACGACCTAACATAATTTTTCTCCATTTAATACATTTTCACTTTATATTATATATTATAATCATAAAAAATGGAAGACTTTTCAATCTTCCATTTTTAGTTAAATTCTTTCATGAATTGTTCTATTAATAACATCTAATTGTTGTTCTCTAGTTAATTTTACAAAGTTAACTGCATATCCAGAAACTCTTATTGTAAGTTGAGGATATTTTTCTGGATGTTCCATAGCATCCTCTAGTAGAGTTCTATCAAATACATTTACATTTATATGATGACTGAATTTTGAAAAATAACCATCAAGTAAAGAAGTTAGATTATTAATTCTAGTTTGTTCATCATGACCTAATGCACTAGGAACTACTGCAAAAGTATAAGAAATACCATCTTCTGCATGTTTATAAGGCAATTTTGTCATTGTATTTAAAACAGATAAAGCCCCGTGAGTATCTCTTCCATGAATTGGATTTGCACCAGGTCCAAATGGTGCTCCTGCTTCTCTTCCATCTGGAGTTGTTCCAGTTGCTTTACCATAAACTACATTAGAAGTGATTGTTAAGATAGACATTGTAGTTTTTGAATTTCTATAAGTTGGATGTTGTTTTAATTTATTCATAAACATTTTTACAATATCAACTGCAATTTGATCAACTCTGTCATCATCATTACCATATTTAGGAAAGTCACCTTCAACTTTATAATCAATTGCTAATCCTGTTTCGTCTCTAATAACTTTTACTTTTGCATATTTCATAGCTGAGAATGAATCTGCTACTATAGATAATCCAGCTATACCACAAGCCATTGTTCTTAATATTTCTCTGTCATGTAAAGCCATTTCTAATTTTTCATAACAATATTTATCATGCATATAATGAATTATATTTAAAGCATTTATATAAACTCTAGAAACCCAATCACACATTTTGTCAAATTTTTCCCAAACTTCATCAAAATCTAGATATTCTGAAGTAACTGGAAGCATTTTATCTGTAACTTGTTTACCAGACATCTCATCTCTACCACCATTAATGGCATATAATAAAGTTTTTGCTAAGTTTGCTCTAGCACCAAAAAATTGCATTTGTTTACCAATTCTCATAGCAGATACACAACAAGCTATACCATAATCGTCGCCCCAATATTCTCTCATTAAATCATCATTTTCATATTGAATTGAACTTGTTTTAATTGATAAACCAGTACAATAATCTTTAAATCCTTTAGGTAATCTTGTAGACCATAAAACAGTTAAATTTGGTTCTGGTGCAGGACCTAATGTTTCTAAAGTGTGTAGTACTCTAAAAGAGTTTTTAGTAACTAAAGTTCTACCATCAATTCCCATACCACCAATACTTTCAGTAACCCAAACTGGATCACCACTAAATAATTCATCATATTCAGGAGTTCTTAAAAATCTAACCATTCTTAATTTCATAACAAAATGATCCATTATTTCTTGGGCTTCCGCTTCTGTTAGAACACCATTTTTTAAATCTCTTTCAAAATATATATCTAAAAATGTTGCTGTTCTACCAATACTCATAGCTGCACCATTTTGCTCTTTTATAGCTCCTAGATAACCAAAATATGTCCATTGAACAGCTTCTTTTGCGTTTGAAGCTGGCTTAGAAATATCACATCCGTATTTTTCAGCCATTACTTTTAATTCTTGTAAAGCTAATATTTGATCATTATGTTCTTCTCTTTCTCTTATAATTTCTTCTGACATGTTAGAACTAATAATATTTGCAAAGTCTTTTTTCTTTTCTTCTATTAAGAAATCTATACCATATAATGCAACTCTTCTGTAATCACCAATAATTCTTCCACGTCCATAACCATCTGGTAATCCAGTGATTAAGTGAGAACTTCTAGCAGCTCTAATTTCTGGAGTATAAGCTGTAAATACACCATCATTATGTGTTCTTCTATAATTATGATATATATCTTCTAATTTGTCAGATACTTTTTGATTATAAGCTGCACATGATTTTTCAACAATTCGTATACCACCATTTGGCATAATGGCTCTTTTTAATGGTTCTTCTGTTTGAAGACCAACAATTTCTTCTAATTCTTTATTTATATATCCTGCATCATGACTTGAAATTGTTGAGGCTATATCGTTTGAAATTGCTAAAACTCCACCTGCTTCTCTTTCTTTTTTGTATAAATCTAATACTTCTGCCCAAAGCTGTTTTGTTTTTTCTGTAGCATTAGATAGAAAAGAAGAATCGCCTTCATAAGGTGTATAATTTTTTTGAATAAAATTTCTAACGTTTACTTCTTTTTCCCAAGAACCTTCTTTAAATCCATTCCATTGTTCAAATTTCATAATATCCTCCTTTTTTATTTTATTTTTTCCCACAAATTGTGTTTTATTCTTATCAAATTTTCCAGTAATAAATTTTAACATAAGGATTATATAAATTCAATAGGAAAAAATGAAAATAATTCTTAAAAATTCTGAAATGTAATGAAATTCAAGGAAAAATAATTTAATAATATTATAATTGACAGTGAAAAGTTAAAATTATATAATTAGAATGAAAGTGAAAATTATGTAGTTAAAAAATATAATAAAAGGGGAAAAAAATATGAAAATAATATTAGCATCACAATCAGAAAGAAGAGCAGCAATTTTAGAACTTGCTAAAATTGATTTCGAAATAATACCAAGTAATTATGAAGAAAAAATGTTAGAACAGTTAAATATTGAAGAACAATCAAAAGAACTAGCATATGGTAAAGCATTAGATGTATTTAATAATACACAAGGTGATAGAACAATTATTGGTTCAGATACAATAGTTGTAAAAAATAATAAAATTTTTGGTAAACCAAAAAATAGAGCAGATGCAATAAGAATGCTAAAAGAATTACAAGACGACAGACATTATGTATATACAAGTTTAGCTATATTAATTGAAAATCAGGGAAAATATGAAGAGTATAAAGAAGTTATAAAAACAGAAATTATAGTAGACTCTATTTCTGATGCAGAAATAATAGATTATGTGGATTCTGAAGAACCATATGATAAAGCGGGATCATATGCTATTCAAAGTAGTTTTGCTAAATATATTAGTGGAATTAGAGGAAATTATATGAGTGTTGTTGGTTTACCAATAGATAGAGTATATAGAATTTTAAAAGAAAATGAAATATTATAATTTTCAGCAATTATTATAAACTAATTATATTAAAATATTTATAAGTAGTACAGAATTTAAAAAATCTCGTAAATCTTTACTTAAAAAGAAATACGAGATTTTTTGATATAATAAGAAAATTCTTAGAAATTACTAAAGTATAAAGTTTTGTTTCAAAGTTGTATTAATTTCCCATTTTTGCAAAGACGTTGTATTGTAATGCATGTTTTACAAGTTCCCATTCTTCTTTTGGTATATCTGAAATATATATAGACTTAGTTTTTACTTTTATAATTTCAAAAATATCAAGATTAGCATATCTACTATTTTTTTCAAAAATATCATTATGATTTTCAATTGCTACATAATTTTTTCCATTTTCTTTACAAGTGAATGAAAATATTATATTCATATTTAATTTTTCACCTGTTGAATTAAATATTTTTGGTTGATTCATAATTAATTCTCCTTGTTAATTTAATGGTTTTAATGTTTGAAAGAAAGGATTGGATAATAAGTCGTTATCTGAAATTTTATCATTGTTATTATATTCTGTATTTTTGTTAATATTTTCAGATGTTGATTTCTCTTGTTTTTCTGAATCATTATAAATTCCTAAAATTTTTCTCATTTTTTCAATTGTAAGAAAATGAGCCTTGTGTAAAATAATATTGTTTTTTTCTGGAATATAGTTGAAGTTTCCTACTTGAATTATAGTGTCTGATTGTTTATAAATATCTAACATTTTTGATTGTAAAAGCGAAGTATTATAAAATGCTTTTAGAATATCTAAATCTTGTTTCATTAGAACAAGAGAACCTTCGCAAGGAAATACAACTTTCATTAAATTCACCATCCTTAGTATAATATAAAATATATTATCAATAATATAAATTTTTTTCAATATATTTTTTGTAGATTATAAACAAAATATATGTTATAATATTTGAAATTTAATAAAAAGAAGGTAAATCATATGAAATTAAATATAGTATTAGTTGAACCAGAAATACCACAAAATACTGGAAATATAGCAAGAACATGTGCTGCATTAGGAGCTAAATTACATTTAGTATATCCTTTAGGATTTTCTATATCAGAAAAACAAGTTAAAAGGGCGGGATTAGACTATTGGGATAAATTGGAAATTGAAGAACATATAAGTTTTTCAGAATTTTTAAATAAATATAAACCAGAAGAAAGTAATATGTTTTTTGTAACTACAAAGGGAAAACATGTATATTCAGAACCTAATTATAAAAACTATGATGAAATATTTTTACTATTTGGTAAAGAAACAAAAGGACTACCAGAAGATATTTTACAAAAATATATAAATAAAACAATTAGAATTCCAATGAGAGAAGGATTACGTTCTTTAAATTTATCTAACTCTGTAGCTATTGTTGCATATGATATTGAAAGACAATGCAATTTTGATAATTTACAAGAAATAAGTAATTATTTTGATAGATAAATTTAGTACTTCTTATAATCTATATAAAAATATTTATAGATTACTTATTTAAATATTTTATATAATGTAAATATAATTATTAATAACAAAAGGTTTGATTAAATTAATTAATATAGTATAATCATTATAAAAGTAAAATAGTTTATAAAAATATTTGGGAATTTTAGGAGGAAATTAAATGAAAAAAGTATGTGCAATAATATTTTTAATAATAGTGTTAATTTCTACTGTGTTTATTTTATCAGGATGTACTTTACAAATTGAAACAACAAATAGTAGTGTGTCAGCTTCAGTAGATGAAGATACAACTGAAAAAGTTGATGGAGTTATAGATTGGATAAAAGCTAGACTAAATAGATTATTTAATACTGATAAAGAATCATATGTAGTATAGTAAATTAAAAAATATGTATAAGGAGATTATTATGAAAAAAATTATTTGTTATTTATTAATAATGTTAATTTTATTATCAATGTTATTTTGCTTTTCAGGATGTAGTAATAAAGAAAATAGTCAGGTAAATATTCCTAAAAAAACTTCAAATACAAATACAAGTAATACAAATAATTCTACAAACAATAAAGAAGTAGACTATAAAGGAAATGCTGAAAAACAAATGTCAATGCCAAAAGAGGGAGAAACAGTTGCAATCTTACATGTTAAAAAATTTGGTGATATTAAAGTTAAATTCTTTAATGATATAGCCCCAAAAGCAGTTGAAAATTTTATCACACATGCTAAAGAAGGATATTATGATGGATTAACATTTCATAGAGTAATGGAAGAATTTATGATACAAGGTGGAGATCCAAAAGGAGACGGAACAGGTGGAGAAAGCATATGGGGAAGTGGTTTTGAAACAGAATTGAATAATAGTGTAGTTCCATATAGAGGAGCTTTATGTATGGCAATGTCTAGCTTACCCAATAGTATAGGAAGTCAATTTTTTATTGTACAAGCTAATCCATCAGAAACAATGGGAAGATATTTAAAAAATGGTGGATATCCAACAGAATTAATTGAACAATATAAAGAATTTGGTGGATATTTAAGTTTATATATGCAATATACAGTATTTGGGCAAGTTTATGAAGGTATGAATGTTGTAGATGAAATTGTCAAAGTTGATAAAACAATGTCTTCAACAGGAGAGGAAAGTGTACCAGTAGAAGATATTATTATTGAAAGCATTGAAGTTACAAATTACTCTAAATAAAATAATTTTTTAAAACTAGAAATTATAAAATAGAAAAGATATAATTTTCAATATTATATCTTTTTTATTTAGTAGGAAAGTGCTCAGCACTTCCTACTAAATAAAAGCTTCGCTAATTTTTGCACACGATTTTGTACAACAAAATCGGCGCTTCGAACAAATACGTGGACGATTGAGTAAATTTTTGTGTTTTATAATTATCATATCGTCCACTTTTTTCTATTATAGGAAATTTTAATTTGTACAGATAAGTTATACAGAGGAAGGACGATATATATATATATATATATATATATATATATATAGTATTGCTAAAATGATATCAAATTTAAATGTGGTATTTTGTTTTTTTTGACATAATATTACATTTAATTTATAATATTATAGAAAAAAATATTTTGTGGGAGAAATAGAAATGTATAAAGAATTTGGAATTAGTAACAAAATAATAGAGGTTGCAAATTTGGTTGAAGAAGAATTACAACCTATTTTTAATGAATATGAAAAAACGTGTATGAAATCTAGTATGAAAGTTCTTAAAGCTTTTCAAGATAATAAAGTTTCTACAACAGATTTTAATGAAATTACAGGATATGGATATTATGACGGAGGAAGAGAAAAACTTGAAAAGATATATTCACAGATTTTTGGAGCAGAAGATGCTCTAGTTAGACCACAAATAATGTCCGGAACTCATGCATTAACTTTAACTTTATTTGGACTTTTAAAATATGGCGATACAATGATAAGTATTTCAGGAGAACCATATGATACTTTAAAAAGTGTTATTGGACTTTCAGGAGACAGTGAAAATTCCCTAATTAAACATGGAATAAAATATGAACAAATAGAACTTATTAACAATGATTTTGATTATGAAAAAATTGTAGAAAGAGTAAAAAAAGGAAATATAAAATTAATTGAATTACAACGCTCTAGAGGATATTCTCAAAGAAAAAGTTTAAATATAGATAAAATTGAAAAAGTAATATCTAAAATTAAAGAAATTAATAAAGATATAATAATTATGGTAGATAATTGTTATGGAGAATTTGTTGAAGATAAGGAACCAACACAAGTTGGTGCAGATATATTTGTTAGTTCTTTAATGAAAAATTTGGGAGCTGGAATTGCAACTAGTGGAGGATATGTGATTGGAAGAAAAGATTTGGTTCACCAAGTAGCAGAAAGATTAACAGCACCATGTGTAGGTAAAGAATTGGGGGCTAATTTTAATCAGATGCTGTCATATTATAAAGGAATATTTATGGCTCCATCTGTAGTAAAATCTGTATTAAAAACTATGACATTTGCAAGCAGAATGTTGGAAAAGTTCGGGTTTGAAGGAGTAAGTCCAAAATATAATGAAAAAAGAGCTGATATAATTCAAACAATCGAATTAAAAACAGAAGAAAAATTAGTAAAATTCTGCCAAGGAGTTCAAAAAGGATCTCCAATTGAGTCATATGTTGTACCAGTACCAGATGAAATGCCAGGATATCCACATAAAGAAATTATGGCAGGTGGAAGTTTTACTCCAGGTGCAACAATTGAATTGAGCTGTGATGGGCCGTTATGTGAGCCATATACTGCATATATGCAAGGTGGTTTAACTTATGAATATGGTAAAATTGGAATAATGATGGCAATAGAAAATATGCTAAAAGAAGAGGAGGAAGAATAGAAAATGTGGTTTATATTTGCAATAATTACAACTCTAATATGGGGGTTAGCAGAATTATTTTATAAAAAAGGAGCAAATGAAAAAGAAAAATATAGTCATTTAAAAACTTGTATATTTGTTGGATTATTTATGGGATTACATGCAATTTTTATTTTACTTACTCAAGATATTAATTACAACTTTGAAAATATAATTATATATTTACCAGTTTCATTTTTCTATATTTTTTCAATGGCACTATCTTTTTTTGGAATGAAATATATAGAAGAATCTATATCAGATCCAATTGAAAATACTTCTGGTGCTATTACATCAGTATTATGTTTTTTAATATTGGGACAAACAATTAATGGATTATCAATTTTGGGAATAACTCTAATTGTAATTGGTATATTATTAATAGGATTTTTTGAAATAAAAAGTGATAATCCCAAAAGTAAAAGATTAGGAAAAAAATTAGCAATAATAGCATTTTGTATGCCATTTCTTTACGCAATATTTGATGCTTGTGGAAGTTTTTTAGATGCATATTATTTAGAAATGAGTACATCACCATTAATAGATATTACAGAAGATACAATAGAACTTGTTGCTAATACATCATATGAATTAACATTCTTAATTTCTGCAATAATTTTAACAATTTTTATTAGATTAAGAAAAGAAAAAATAGATGTTTTACATCAAAAAGATAAAATGCTAGCAGGTATTTGTGAAACCGCAGGACAATTTACATATGTTTTTGCAATGAGTGGAAATGCTATTATTGCGGCACCAATTATCTCATCTGTATGTGTAGTATCTATAATTTTGTCAAGAATTTTCTTGAAGGAAAAATTGACATTAAAACAGTATGGTGCAATAGCAAGTGTAGTAATCGGAATATTAGTATTGGCGGTGGCTGAAGGTGCATAGACTTCAGCTTTTTATTATATTACTAAGAAATCAATTAGAAATTTACTTTGTAAATTTGAATTTTTTCCTTTTATAGTATAATAAGAAGCAAAATAAAAAAACGATAAAAAGTAGCGAATAAATATTTTTTTTAATGAAACACTATAATAAATATAGTGTTTTTTCAATTTATAAAAATAGTAAAATATGAATTATTTTTATAAATTTGAGTTTGACAAAAACAAAGATTAAGAATACAATTATTATGATAATTTATTATCATAATAATTATGTAATAAATATGTGCTATAAAACAAGCAAATTATTGGAAAAATTAATGATTTTAGGTTGATATTTTCTACAATATATTGTATTATAATGTGTGTACAAAGTAAAAAAATAATAACCTAAAGGAGGTTTTTATAAAAATGATAAAGAAAGTATCAATAATTGCAATAATATCTATAATATTATTTGCTTCAATGAGTATATATTCATTATCGTATGCTGTTACAGGAGAAGAAGTGTTGAATTCTACTCAAGCTACAGAATTAGTTGAAATAAAAGAAAGTACACGAAACAACCTTAATGAATATATTGAAAAGTATGGTTCTACTCCTTATGGAGTAGCTGCATATATATTAAATATAGTAAGAATTTATAGTATACCTCTTTGCTTTGTTGGAATTGCAATAGGCTCTATCTATCAATATGTCTTAGGTATAAGAAAATTAGATGTTAGAGATAGAGGATTTATGCTTATAATAACATTTGTTACTATATTACTTATATGCCAAGTATTACCATTAATTTTTGCTGTAGTAGTAAATGGTTGGAGGGGTTAAACAAATGAAAGTTTTATTTGCGGTTAGTAATGAAAAGATATCAGAGAATATAATAAAAAGATATCAGAAAGAATATAAAGAAATTCTTTCCTTTAAAAATGTTTATTACTTTGACGCAATATTAAAAGAGATACAAAAGGATAAAAGCTATGATAGAATAGTTATAAGTGAAGATTTAGAACCATTTTCAAATAATAATTATGATGCAATAGATAAATTTATCTTTGATAAACTTGATAATATTAGCGATGAAGCACAAGACATTGATGGAAATGATACTGCAATTATTTTAATATGTTCAGATAGACGTACAAAAGGTACTTCATTTTTAGTTAAAATATTTGGTATAGGAATTTATAATGCTTTATTAGGTACTGAAAGAAGTATGGAACAAGTTTGCAAGCTAATAAATAAGCCTAGAGTAAAAAAAGAAGCAAAAATGTATTATAAAATAGATTCTGATGATGTGAATTATACTAAAGAAAGTGATAAAGAAGTTAGTGAATTAGAAATACAAAACATAAATACACATTTCAAAAAACTAGGAAAAAATACAGACAAATTTGCAGAAAGTTTTGATAATATTGCATCACAATATACAGATGACCAATTAAGAATTATAGTAAATTGTTTGCCTATAAATGTTAAAGCAGTATTAGAAGAAGATAGTTCTAAATATCAAGAATTAATGTCTGTAAGTGGAACTATTCAAAAAGTTAATAGAGATTCTTTAAAAACAAGGAATGCTCAAAAGAATGCAGGTATAAAAATAGATATAATTGAAAGTAAAATGAATGAAAATAAAATGTCAGGACCTATAGTAATTCCTGCATCTGTTAGAACTTCAAAAAATAAAACTCCTCAACCAGTTAAGCCAGTAGGAAATAAACTTGAAGTTCCAAATGTAGCAGATAAATCTAAAAAAACAAAAAAAGTTATTAATAAGAAAACAGAATTAGAAGAAGCTAAAAATACAAAAACAACACAACCTAGTGTTAAAGAAAAAAAAGAAGCATTAAATAAAAAAAGAACTGAGAAAACAGTTAATGAATCAGATATTATAGAAAAGAAAGTTGTAATGCCTGATGGAAGAGTTGTTGTAAAAAAAGTAAGAAAGAAAAAAACAGAAGAAAAAACTCCAAAAATTACTAAAGCTTCAATTCCACCAGTTATTGAAAATAAAAATAAATTAAATAAGAAAAAAACAAAAAAAGATGAAGACGAATTTATATTACCAATGGAAGATGAATTCGAAAGTTTGGATAAAACTTTTAAAGTTCCAGAAGTAAATAGTGATTTCGAAGAAGAAACATTACTAGGAATGAATGAAGACTTTGGAGAAGAAACATTACCAGGAATGGAAGAAGACTTTGAAGAAGAAACATTACCAGGAATGGATGATGATTTTGCAGATGATGCATTGCTAGGAATGGATGATGATTTTGAAGAAGAAACATTACCAGGAATGGAAGAGGACTTTGAAGAAGAAACATTACCAGGAATGGATGATGATTTTGAAGATGATGCATTGCTAGGAATGGAAGAGGACTTTGAAGAAGAAACATTACCAGGAATGGATGATGATTTTGAAGATGATGCATTGCTAGGAATGGAAGAGGACTTTGAAGAAGAAACATTACCAGGAATAGATGATGATTTTGAAGAAGAAGAACTACTAGGAATGGATGACGATTTTGAAGAAGAAGAACTACTAGGAATGGAAGAAGACTTTGAAGAAGAAGCATTACCAGGAATGGATGATGACTTCGAAGAAGAAGCATTACCAGGAATAGATGAAGACTTTGAAGAAGAAACATTACCAGGAATGGAAGATGACTTTGAAGAAGAATATACAGATGAAGTTAATTTACCAGACTTAGATGACTTAGATGATATTGAAACGCAGACAATTCCAGGAGTAGATGATGATTTTGAAAATGATATAGAAAATTCAAATTTTGCAAATGAAGATATAAGTTCATCAACTGAAATAGATAGTATAAAACCAAAAGTAGATTATTCTATGTCCAATTTAAACAGTTTATTAACAAAAGATAAAAAAATAGTTACATTTTTAGGAACAACTAAAAATGGTACTTCATTCTTAGTTAATAATCTTGCTATTTTATTTTCATCACTTGGAATAAATACAGCAATATTAGATATGACTCAAAATAGAAATTCTTATTATATATATACAAATAATCAAGAAGAACTAAGAAATATTGCTTATAATTCTATTAGTAAATTATCAAATGGCTTTAATGAAGGAATAAGAGTTAATAAAAATCTAACAGTTTTTACAGCATTACCAAATGATGGAAAAGATTATTCAGATGCAGAAACAATTTTATCAACCTTAGTTCAAAATTATTCATTAATTCTAATTGATTGTGATTTTGATACACCACCAGCATATTTTGCTAGCTGTCAAGAAATATACTTAGTTCAATCTATGGATATTTTAACAATTCAACCATTAACAGCATTTTTAAGGGATTTAAAAAATATTGGTGTGTTAGAGCCAGAAAAAGTTAGAGTTGTAGTTAATAAAGAAATAAAGGTAAAAAGCTTAAGTGAAAAAGCAATAATTGGAGGAATGTCTTTCTATAATGATCCTTCAATGTCATATATGAATGAATTATTTAATAAAGATATGGTAAAAGCATGTACAATACCATTTGAAGATAGTGTTTATGCGAAATATTTAGATTCAATGGCAACATGTTCTATATCCTTAAATGGATATTCAAAGTCTTTTATAAGTAAATTAAAGACTTTAGGAAATATGGTGTATCCTTTAGTAAGTAAATCAACTTATGGAAATGGGAAAACACCAGTTCAAAGCAATAATTTTGCAAGTAAAGGTTTTTCAAAAAATATAGATAATACATTAAATCAGATGAGAAAGAAGCACTAAAATATAATAGAGGTGAAATGTTTTGGCGGTAGTTGTAATAATAATTTTAATAGTTGTAATAGGAGTGTTAATTTCATATAATATCCATATTCAGAAAAAGATAGACTCATACAATAACATAAATCAATTAATTGATCAGTTAACAGTCTTACAAGATTTTATGAAAATTGCAGGGGAAGAAGATTCTGTAGATACTAAGTTAAATGCAATAAATGATATTGTAATAGAAAAATACGATATTAAGTATTCAACAATAGTAGTATTTAATGGAGCTGAATATGTTATAAAAGCAACAAATGTAGATAAAATACATCATGAAGTATTAGCTAATTTGGGAAGCGAAGAAATTTTTCAAGATAGTATTAGAAATGCAACACCTAAATATGTAACTATAGAAAATGAAAATGAAAAATTACCTTATCAAAAAGTTGAAATGGGTAGAGCAAAATCAGCAATGTTTTTCCCACTTTATATAGATAATATTTATATTGGTTATTGGATAATGGAAAGTGGAAGAATGCATGCATTTGATAAAACTAATACTACAATAATTGAAGTTGTTAAAGATAATATAATTTCTGTTTTATCAACAATGTCATATCAAGATGCAATGGAAAATATTATTAGAATTGACAAATTTACTGGATTATTTTCAGCAGAATATTTATATAGTAAAGGAAAGAAAACATTTGATAAATATCCAACTTCAGCAGTGTGTATGTTTAAAATAACAAATATAGAAGAAATTAATGAAAAAGTTGGAAGAAATTTTGGTAATGATATAATTACTGAAATAAGTAATGTAGTAAAAACTAAAATGGCTACACAATATGTTTTTGTAAGATATATGGGACCAAAATTCGTAATTGTATTTTCTGGTGTTGAAGAAAATAGTGTTGACGAATTCCTAAAAGACTTAAAATCAGAAATAGAAGAAATTGAAATTATAGAAGAAGCTGCAGAAAAAACAGTTGTAAAAGTTCTAAATGGAAAAAGAGTAAAAGTAAAAGAATTGCAAGAAGAAAAAGCAGCTTCACCAATACTAAACTTTGTTGTTTCTACTTATTATAAAGGAACTGGTTTAGAACAATTAAATAAAAAATTAGAAGAATATTTAGATTCTGTGGACAAAACTGAAAGTCAAATTAATTATATTTAGGAGGGACTAAAATGGCTATTGACAAAACAATGAGTTTCAAAGTTGATAAAGACAAAAGTATAAGAGCAAAAGAAATTTTAAAAGAAGTATATCAGGCATTAGTTGAAAAAGGATATAATCCTATAAATCAAATTGTTGGATATATATTGTCTGGTGATCCTACTTATATTACTAGTCATAATGATGCTAGAAATTTAATTAGGTTAATAGAAAGAGATGAACTCCTAGAAAAAATGGTTAAATATTATATCGGATTGGAAGAATAACTATATGAGAATTTTAGGAATAGATTATGGTGATAGTAGAGTAGGAATTGCTGTTACTGATAGCCTAGGTATTACTGCACAAGGATTAGAAACAATTAGTCATAAAGGTAATGATAAAATATTGTTAAAAAGGCTAGATGAAATATTAGAACAATATCCATCTGAAATAATAGTAGTTGGAATGCCATATAATATGGACGGAACCAAAACAATAAGAGCAGAAGTAACAGAAAAATTTATTCATAAATTAAAATGCAAATATAATAAAATTAAAATTGAAACAATAGATGAAAGACTAACAACAGTTGCTGCTCATAAAACAATGAATTTTTTAGATATTAATAAAACAAAAAAAAGGGGAATTGTAGATACAATTTCAGCAGTATACATATTGGAAATGTATATAAACAAACAAAAATAAAACATAAAATGAAGATATTAATTATAAAGGTAAAAAAATACATAAAAGTATTGCAAAAATATTATCTTTAGTATATTATAATTTTAAATTTGTATAATTTTTATACAAAGGAAGGAGAATTAAAATGGACGAAGAAAATAATGGATTTGAAGAAGAACTTAGTAATATTATAATATTAAATGATGAAAATGGAAATGAAGTAAAATTTGAATTTTTAGATTTAATAGAATATGAATCAGAAGATTATATAGTATTACTACCAATACTTGAAGATGGTGAAGAAGACGATGGAGAGGTTGTTATACTAAAAGTTGATGATTCAGAAGAAAACGATGAAGAAGAATCATATGTTAGTGTTGATGATGAAGCAACTTTAACAGCTGTATTTGAAATTTTTAAAGAAAAATTCAAAGAAGAATTTAATTTCACAGATGGTGAATAAAAATATGTGTAAAATCGCATCTCAAATATTAATTTAACATTTAATATTTGAGATGTATTTTTTTGAAGTTACAATATTAAAAGAAATCTTGCTATGAATATTAATTTATGCTAAAATATAAATTAAATTAAGGAGGATTACATATGATAAATTTATATAGTTATTTACTTACATTTTTAGCAATAATATTTTGGGGTTTTAGAGCAATTACAACTCTATTATATCAATTAGATGTTGAATTTTTTGCTACACCATTAAATACTACTGTTGAAATAGCATTACTATTTGCCACATTACCATGTTTAGTATTAGTTGTAAAAAGAAATGTTGTAGGTGCAGCCGCATATTTTGCTTTATATGCTGCATATTTTGGAACAGCATTATATGAAGTGCTAATGTCTTCAACAGGACTTGATGTTGTAAATAGTGCTAATATGATTTTTATTGCAGTTGGTGTTGTATTACCAATGTTAACTTTTTTTGATGTATTATTAAATAAAAATAGAAATATAGGTAATGGTTCAAAAAAAGCAGATTGGTTTTATAAAAATGAAGATTATGATAGAAAATTTGATGAAAGAGCAGATAGAAATCAATATAAATTTTAATATAGTAAAACCTATAACTAGAACTTAGTTATAGGTTAATTATATTTAAATTAATTGTAAGATAGTGAATTAAGAGTACTTTATTATATAATTTATATAATAAAATAAAAAACAATAACAAGTTTGTTAAATAAATTGAAAGTTTAAAAATAGTAAATAAGGGAGAAAAGATGATAATTGCAGGTTTTGCAACATGTGGAAAAAGTGTTTTAGGCAAGAAATATAGTAATGTACTTGACTTAGAATCAAGTAATTATAAACATAATAATGCTGAAATAGAAAATGTTCCTGTTGAAATGAGAAAAGGAACTAAAAGAGAAATAAATAAAGATTGGCCAGATAATTACTATAAAGCAATTAATGAAGCTGTAAAAAAATACGATGTAATTTTAGTTCAATTAAAGCCAGAACATCTTGATTATTTTGATAAAAATAATATCAAATATAGTATTGCATATCCTAATATTAATAATTGGGAAGAAGTAAAGAAAAGATGCATTAATAGAGGCAATAATGAAAATTTTATTAATAGACTGAAAGATGTATTTATACCTTATTATGAAGATGCTTTACAAAGAAATTATGAAAATTTGTATATTATTAATGAAAATGAAACATTAGAAAGTGTTTTAATAGAAAATAATGTTAAATTGAAGTAAGTTAAAGATAGATAAAGATAATGAATTTTACCAGTAAGTAACAGATACTAGATGCTTATGAGATGAGTATTGACTATGCTCCATAAATGATATAATAAAGAAATTTTTGAATTATACTAAAAAAGGTAAAATTAAAAGGAGAAAATAAATGCTAGAAAATTTTGAAAGTATTAGTCCAACTGCAATAGTAACTTCATATCCTAGAACTTTTACTGATATACCTTATGAAAAAACTATATATGAATGGCTATGCACCAATTGTAATGAAAAAGTTAATTTAAATAAAATGCTGGCTCCAGAAATAGAAGCAAGATATAAATTAACTAATAAATTATTAGAATTAACTAAAATTAATCAAGTTTTGGAAATTGCAGCAGGATATTCTTCTAGGGGAATAATTTATTCTAAAAAAGATTACAGATATGTTGAAATGGATTTAGAAGGCGTAGTCAAAAACAAAAATGAATTGTTAAAAGAACTAAACTTAAATAATGAAAATCTACATGTAATAAATGGTAGTGCTTTAAATTACGAAGATTTTAATAAAAGTAACCAATATTTCAGAAAAGATAAAGAACTAGCAATAATTAATGAAGGGCTATTAAGATATTTGACATTTGATGAGAAAAAGATAGTAGCAACTAATATTTATAAAATGCTAAAAGAATATAATGGGATTTGGATTACATGTGATGTAACACCTAAAAAATTTATAAAAAGTCAAAATAATGTTAATCCAGAATTAAATAGTAATTTAAACGATGTAACTTCTAGAAATGACTTAAAAGATAGATTTGAAGATTTCAATCATATAAAAAAATTTATGAAAGAAATTGGATTTAGTAATGTTGAAATACATAAATTTAGTGAAGTAAAAGATGATATAAAATCATTTGATATACTTAATATAGATAAAGAACAGTATGATGAATTATTAGAGAATGCAATTGTTGCAATTATAACAATATAAAGAATTATAATATATGCTATTAAAAATAAAAATGAATTAATAAAAAATCAAAGGAAGTGAAAAGTTATGGAAAATAATAAACAAAATTCGACAAATATTAACAGGGAAATGGGGATTTAAGAAAACACTTGACAAAAGCTTTTAAAATAAGTATTTCTTTTAAATGAATTTTTACATATTTAAGCAAAAATATGATTTTTAATAATTAAACTAAAACTGGATAGCAAATAGTAAAAAATAATACAATAAAGTTGAATGGATTATAGTAAAATCAAATTATAACATAAAATGAAAGGAGAGAATATTATAGACAATAAATTAGAAACAATATCAAATCTTTTTGAAGATAAAGAGATAAGAAGTATATGGGATAGTGAAAAAGAAGAATATTTTTTCAGCGTTGTTGATGTAATTAGGGCATTAACAGATAGTAAAGAGCCTAGAAAATATTGGTCTGTATTAAAAAATAGATTAAAAAAGGAAGGCAGCGAACTGACTACATTTTGTAGTCAGTTGAAAATGTTAGCATCAGATGGAAAAATGAGGTTGAGAGATGTATTGGACACGAAAGGAATTTTAAGACTTATTGAGTCAGTTCCAAGTCCTAAAGCAGAACCGTTTAAAGTTTGGCTTGCTAATCTAGGAAGTGAAAGAATAGATGAAGTGTTTGATCCAGAAATAGCAGTTAATAGAGCAGTAGAATATTATCGAAATAAAGGCTATTCTGATGAATGGATAAAAGCTAGATTAACAGGAATAGTTGATAGATTTAAACTTACAGATGTTTGGAAAGATGGCGGAATTAACAAACCTATCGAATATGCACTATTAACAAATGAAATATACAAAGGTTGGTCTGGAATGAAAGCCAGTGAATATAAAAAATTAAAAGGAATTAGAAAAGAATCATTAAGAGATAATATGACAGATATAGAAGTGGCACTTACTAATATTGGAGAGATAGCAACAAGAGATATTGCAAGAGAAGAAAGACCTCATGGATTAAAAGAAAATTTAAAAGTAGCTAAAAGAGGTGGAGGAGTTGCTAAAGGTGCAAAAGATTTATATGAGAAAGAGACTAAAAAGTCTGCAATATCAAAAAGTAATAGTTTAAATTATAAATACATAGACGAAGTAAAGAAAATTGATAATAAAGAAGGTGAAATAGATGAGTAATAATAAAAAAGATAATCAAGAGGTGTTTTCTAAAGTTTCAATCAATTGGTATCCAGGACATATGGCAAAAACAAGAAAGCAAATAGAACAAGATTTAAAATTAATAGATGTTGTTATTGAATTATTGGATAGCAGAATACCAATAGCAAGTAGAAATCCAGATATAAAGAATTTAACAAAAAATAAAAAAAGAATAATTCTTTTAAATAAATGTGATTTATCAGATGAAGGAATTAATAAAAAATGGTTAGAGAAACTATCTCAAGAAGCACCAGTAATTTTAACTGATGCAAATACAGGAAAAGGAATAGAAAAAGTATCAAAAAAAATTGATGAACTCATGAAAGATGAAATTGCAAAACAAGCAGCTAGAGGAAGAATAAATAAAACAATTAGAGTTATGATTTTAGGTATTCCGAATGTAGGAAAGTCTTCTTTTATAAATAGAATAGCAAAGAAAAATAAGCTAGAAGTTGGAAATAGACCAGGAGTAACAAAATCTAAACAGTGGATTAGAATAGGAAAAAATCAAGAATTATTAGATACTCCAGGTGTATTATGGCCTAAATTTGAAAATAATGAAATAGCTTTAAATTTAGCTTTTACAGGAACTATTAAAGATGATATTTTGGAAAAGACAGAAGTTGCTTATGAATTATTAAAAAGATTATATGAAGATTACAAAGAAAATGTAATTCAAAGATATAAAATATCAGATAGTGAAATTATAGGAATAGAAGAAAATTCAAATCCTATATATGAATTAATGAAATTAATTGGTAAAAAAAGAGGAGCACTTGTTTCTGGTGGAAATATTGATGATGAAAAAATTGCTAGAATTATTTTAGAAGATTTTAGAACTTGCAAGTTAGGAAAAATCAGTTTAGAAAAACCGTAAAGGAGAAAAGAAGTTGGAATTTATAGAAAGAAATAAAGATATATTAGATGCGAAGATGTTATCACCTTTAGTATGGGCATATATTGGTGATAGCGTATATGAATTATTTATTAGAACTTATTTAATAAATAATTCAAATGCCAAACCACATAAATTACATATCGAATCAATAAAATATGTAAAAGCAAAGGCGCAAGCAGACATATTAAAAAAGATTAGCGATAATTTGACTGATGAAGAAAAAGATATTGTAAGACGTGGAAGAAATACTGAAAATCATCATGTGGCTAAAAATTCAAATGTAGCTGATTACTCTCAATCAACTGCGTTTGAAGCACTAATTGGATATTTGTATTTAACAAAACAAGACGATAGACTAAAAGAAATTCTAAATATGTGTATAATATAAAATATTTTATCTGTAGTTGATTTAATAAAAAAGTAGATAATATTATCCACAAATATCTACTTTTATAAAAATATTTTATTTTTAATTAATTTTTAAAGGTATGAAGTCAATAATTATAAATAAGATGATATGTAATCAAATATTTTGTTGATTGAAATTAAAAAAATATTAAATTAGAATTGAATAAATTTTAGTATAGTTGATGACAGTTAATTTTAGTTATGATACAATTAATTAAAATATAAGATATGTTTATAAAATAAACCTTATAAACATAGTATACTAGGAGAAAATGTAATGAATAAATTAACAAAGATAGTAGTAGCAATTCTAATAGTATTATTAGTAATTGTTATAATAATATTTTTATTCAATTATAGAAAAGAATTAAAAGAGACATTATATATTCTTTTCACTTCAGCAGAGCCAAAAATAGAACTAAATAGTAAAAGTGAGAAAATAGAAATGCACAATATGACGAATTCTTATGATATTGAATTTAATTCACAAGAAATAAATAATAATCCTACCAATACTAATTTGCAAAAAAAAGAATATAATCAAAATCCTGAAAATGTAGAAGTTGAAATTTTAGAAGAGACAATTACACCAAATGGTATTACAATAGTTATTACAGATAATAATGAAGATTCATATACTTGGGGAGAAAATTATAAAATTGAACACAGACAAGAAGAACAATGGATAGAATTAAAACCAAATGAAAGAGTTATTTTTAATGCAATTGCTTATAATAAAGATCAAAATAATCAAATAACATTTAATATTAATTGGAATTCTTATTATGGGGAATTAGGAAATGGAATTTACAGAATCGTAAAACCAGTATATGATATTAATAATGATGAATATATAAATATTTATTCAAATGAATTTGAAATAGAAAGATAGATTTATATAGATATAAATCCTAGATTTTAATTGTTAGAAGGAATTACTAATAAATTTTAGTAATTCCTTTTTATGTACATATTAATAATTAGTTATTAAGCTAAGGCACGAGCAGACATATAAAAAAAGATTAGTGATAATTTAACTGATGAAGAAAAAGATATTGTAAGACGTAGAAGAAATACTGAAAATCATCATGTGGCTAAAAATTCAAATGTAGCTGATTACTCTCAATCAACTGCGTTTGAAGCACTAATTGGATATTTGTATTTAACAAAACAAGACGATAGACTAAAAGAAATTCTAAATATGTGTATTGACTAACAATTTAAAATATGTTATAAATAAATAGTTAATACATGGCCCCTTGGTCAAGCGGCTAAGACGCCACCCTCTCAAGGTGGAATCATGGGTTCGATTCCCGTAGGGGTCACCACAAAAACCAGAAATAGCACAGAAGCTATTTCTTTTTTATGTTCTAAAAATATATATCTAGGAAATCGAAAAGGAGGATAAGTAAAGCATTCAGTGAATGCTTTACCCGACGCGGGTAGATTCCCGTAGGGGTCACCACGAAAACCAGAAATAGCACAGAAGCTATTTCTGGTTTTATTTATATATATTAAATTCATTTGAATAAATATTTACATATCCATATATATCATCATAAACTTCTTTTACTATCCTATAAGTTCCTGTAGATAATTGGTCATACTGTTTAGTCCAGTCGAGATCAATAGTTATTTGATTATTTTCATCTCTAATATTATCTATATCAACCATAAGAGCTTCTTCAAACTTCATTTCTTTCCAATTATTATCGATTTTTTGTTCTATTTTGTAATCGCAACTCCAACCATAAGAAAATTTATTATTATCTGTAACAACAATGGTTACTCCAGTTTTTGTAATTGTACTTTCTATAATTTCAATTCTGGTATTTTCAGGATTTCTATTTAAGGACAACGAATCTGTTTCAATTAATTTAATATTAAAAAAAGATAAACTTGTTTTGATAATTTTTTCTCCATACTTATCATTATATATAGTATATCCTATAAAATTATATGTTTCACTTACTTCATCTTCTATACTATAAAAACATAATATGGGATTTTTATAATTTAAGCATCTGACAACATTTATAGTTAATATTATAGCCCACAATATTATCATTATAACTATAAAAATTATGATTTTTTTTATTATCTTTTTCAACATAAATTTTACCTCTTAAAATTATCGTATTATTTACAATATATCAATAATATTTTTATTTGTAAAGGAAAGAGACGTATTATATACATAAATGTGAATAATTGATATTTAGTACTTTTTATGCTAAAATTTCTAATATATAAATTGAAGTTTATTAATTAGAGGAGGAGAATATGAAAATTTTATATGGCACAGGAAATTTGGCAAAATTAGATGCAATGAGAAAAATAATAAAATCTTATGGTTTTGATGTTGAATTATATACAATAAAAGATATTGGATTTGATAAAGATATAATTGAGGATGGAAAAACTTTTGAAGAAAATTCAGAAATAAAAGCAAGAAGTATACAAGAATTTTGTATTCAAAATAATATAACAGATAAAATAATTATTACAGATGATGCAGGTTTATGTGTAGACAAATTAAATGGTGAACCTGGAATATATACTGCAAGATATGCTGGAGAAAATTCAACACAAGTTGAATGTATTAATAAATTGCTAAAAAACTTAAGTCAATATACAAATATGCAGGATAGAAGTTGCAAATTTGTATGTGTTTTAACAGCAATATTACCAGATGGAGAAAAAATTGTTGCAAGAGGAGAGTGTTATGGAACAATAGCTTTAAAACCTGGAAAATTAGGTGGACTAACTTATGGACCTATATTTATACCAAAAGGTTTTGATAAACCTATGGGAGATATGAAAGAGGAAGAATATGCAGAGGTACATAATCATAGAGATTTAGCTATGAGAGAATTAATTAAAAAAATAGCGAAGTAAAAAAATAATTTTAATAATAGAGAGTAGAAAAAAATTTTTACAAAAACCGAACAAATGTATTGACAAAAAAATAAAAAGAGATATAATAGATACATCAAACGAACATGTGTTTATGAGGTGGTTTTTATGATAAATACTTTGCATATAAAAAATATAGGAATAATTGATGATATAACAATTAATCTTAATGAAGGATTAAATGTATTAACTGGTGAAACTGGAGCAGGAAAAACTCTAATAATAGGATCTCTACAAATTTTAGCAGGAGGAAGATTTTCTAAAGATATGATAAGAAATGGTCAAACTGTTTCTTATGTAGAAATGGATGCATATTTACCTAATATGGGGTATGAAAACGATACAGTAATTGTTTCTAGAGAAATAAATATAAAAGGAAAAAATACTTGTAAAATAAATGGAAGACTAGTTACAGTTAGCGAATTAAAAAAATTTATGAACAATATTATAGATATTCATGGTCAGAACGATAATCAATCAATTTTAGATATTAGTACTCATATTGATTTATTAGATGAATATGCCTTAAGTAAAATTAAACAAAGTAAAGAAGAATACTTAAAATTATATGAAGAATATTTAGATATTAAATCTGAAATTTCTAGAAACTATGGTGATGAAAAAGAAAAACAAAGGAAATTAGATTTATTAAATTATCAAGTAAATGAAATAGAAAATGCAGATTTAAAAGTAGATGAAGAAGAAAAATTAGAAGAAAGAAGAACAATTATAATGTCATCTGAGAAAATAGCAATTAATTTATCAGATGCAGAAAAAAATTTAAATGATTTAGCAATAGATAGTATAAACATAGCCATAAAAGATATAGAAAAAATAGAAAAATACAATGATGAATATTCCAAAATTCTAAGCAGATTAAGAGATAGTTATTATGAAATACAAGAAGCAGCAAGAGATATTAGTTATTTAAATTCAGATATGTATTTTGATGAAAATGAACAAAATGAAATTGAAGAAAGATTAATGCTAATAAAGTCGTTAAAAAGAAAATATGGAAACAATATAAAAGAAATTTTGGAATATAAAGAAAAATTAAAACAAGAAATTTATGATATAGAGAACTTAGAAGAATATATAAATACGTTAAAGAACAAATTAAATTTAGTAGAATCTGAAATGTTTACAACATCCAAAAAGATGAATGAAATTAGAAATGAATATGCCCAAAAATTATGTTTAAAAGTAAATAAAGAATTTGAAGAATTAGAAATGAAAAACGCTAAATTTTCTGTAAAAATAGAATTTTCAGATGATAAAAAATTTAATAAAAACGGTTTAGATAAAATAGAATTTCAAATTGTTACTAATGTAGGAGAAGAACCTAAATCATTAATAAAAATTGCTTCTGGTGGAGAAATGTCTAGATTTATGCTTGCTATAAAAGGTGTTTTAGCAGATGTAGACAAAATTCCTGTAATTATTTTTGATGAAATTGATACAGGAATTAGTGGAGTAGCAGCTAATGCAACAGGTGAAAAAATAAAAAAAATAGCTAGAAATCATCAAGTTATTTGTGTAACACATTTAGCAAGTATTGCAGCTAAAGGAGATTACAATTATTATGTATGTAAAGAAATTGAATCAGAAAAAACTAAAACAAAAGTAAAACAATTATCAGAAAATGAAGTTCTTGAAGAGATTGCTAGAATTTCTTCTGGAAGTATAACAGATATTTCTATAAAACATGCAAAAGAATTAAGAAAAGGAAAATTGAAGGATATAGCGTAAATTTATAAAAAACTATTATTAATTCAAAATAATTAATAAAACATTTAGTTTGAAACTAAGTATTGCAAATATGTAAATGAAAAATTTGAGTCAAATACTAATATTCCAATTAAACAATCAAAATTGTTAAATAAAAAAATCAAATTCGAAAAAGGCACAAAATTGACTCCTAATTATATTATTGTTATAATATAATTAGGAGTTTTTTAGCAAAAAATAAAAAGTGAGAATTTCACGGATTATATAGGAGGAATAGTAAATGAAAGAAACATCAGCAACTCCGTTATTTCGGAACTGTCCGAATGCGGAAATCTTTAAATCAGACTTTGATTCAGATTGTAGAAATTGTGTACTTTATGAAGAGTGCATAGAGCGAAAAGCAGAAAGAATAGAAAGGCGGAGGAAAAACAGAAGAAAAAGTAAAATAAAATTTTTAAAATTTAATAGTAGATTTATTCTAATTGATGTTTTGCTAATACTTTTGGTACTTATAATTATCTGCAAAACATCGAAAGGAAAATCGAATGAATTTACTATAAAAACAATTCAATATGATGAGACAATTGAAACAATGCAGACGTCAAGTGATATCAATATAAAGGAAAATGAGCTAATAACATCAAATACTAGCGAAGAAAGAAAAATAAGTATATCGCGAGAGGAACAAGCAACCAAATCTAAAGTTCAATCTGTAATTGTAGCTACACCACTTTCAAATGAAAGTGAAAATGCAGATAATAACTCAAATGTAGCAACAATATCAGCTTATGAACCAGGAGAGGTATATTATTACAATATTTCAGCAGACTCAAAGAAGTTAATTGAAAAATTGGTATATCAGGAAGCAAGAGGCGAATTGTATGAAGGAAAAGTTGCAGTAGCTGCTGTTGTTCTCAACAGATACTGTTCTGGTGATTCGAGATTTGAGCGAGACAGCATTTATACAGTAATTGCTCAACGAGGAGCTTTTGCACCAATTGAAGATGTTACACAAAGCATGCTGGATGAAGTACCAGAATTAGCAAAAGCAGTTGATGATGCATGTCGTGGTTGGGATCCAACTAGAAAAGTATTTGAAAATGGAGCATTATTCTTTTATGCACCAGATGAAGTGTATGGTTATCAAAAGGAAATCAGAGAAGGAATTGAAATTTTAAAAATTGGAAATCACAATTTTCATGTAGATCTTAATGATTAGTAGCCCAGAAATCCTTCTAATAAGAAAATCGATTATGAATTTAATATTCGTAATCGATTTTTCTTGTTAGGTCAGGCACTAAATTGAATAACAATCATATAATAAATTATAAATTCAAATTTGAAATTTGGAGGTAATTAAATGTTTGTTTTTTCTTTATCAAATATATTGTTGTTTACACAAGTTATATTTGGTGTCGGATACATACAAAGTGGAAATTTATTTCCTGAACCATTAACTCAAGATGAAGAAAAAATATATTTAGAAAGAATGAAGAATGGTGATGAAGAAGCTAGAAATATATTAATTGAAAGAAATTTAAGACTGGTTGCTCATATTGCTAAAAAATATGCTTCTACAAATCTTGATCAAGATGATTTAATTTCAATTGGAAGTATTGGTTTGATAAAAGGTATTAATAGTTTTGATATGAATAAAAATTTTAAATTGGCAACTTACATTTCAAAGTGCATTGAAAATGAGATATTAATGCATTTAAGAAGTAATAAAAAGCGATCATATGATGTATATCTAAATGAACCAATTGGTAGAGATAAAGATGACAATGAAGTAACTTTACAAGAAATTTTAGAAAATGATGATAAGAATATAGAAGATATTGTTGATTTGAAATTTAAAATAAAAAAATTATATGACAAAATGAAAAAAATATTAAAAGAAAGAGAAAAAGTAATAATTGAATTAAGATTTGGATTAAATGGAAATAAACCTAAAACTCAGAAGGAAATTGCTAAAATGATGAACATTAGCCGTTCTTACGTATCAAGAATTGAAACCAAAGCGATAGGAAAATTGTCAAAAGAATTACAAGAATAAAATATAAAACTTCATACGATAATACATAAGAATTGATAAATACACATAAAAATGTTATAATTATATTGGTTAATATTGTATATTATAATTGAAAGGATTGGTTTTGTCATGAAAAAACTTTTTAAGGCAGTAAAAGAAAAGCGGACGGTAATTTATATTGTATTATTAATAATTGCTGAAATTGTTATTCTTTTGAATATTAGTTTGATTGACATCAACACAAAAAAGGTTGTCAATCCCCAATTTACTGATGGAAACTTGAAAATTATAATGATTGATGTTGGCAATGCAGATAGCTTTTTATTATTACAAAATGATAAAGCACTGTTAGTAGATGCAGGGTATTTTACAACTTATTCGGCAATAGAAGAGGTTTTAGAAGAAAACAATGTAAAGAAAATTGACTATGCTATTATAACACATCCTCATAGAGATCATGCAGGTGGTTTATTTAAACTTGTTTATAATTACCGCATAGATAACTTATATATGTCAAATGTTGGAAGAATGACAATTACAGAACGGTTATTCTATATATCTATGATGGGGGTGCTGAAATATCAAAATATGTTTTCTAACAACATTGTTAAAAACAACGAAGGATTTAAAGATTTTAAATTTGGAGACTCATATATAAAATTTCTGTTATTACCAGAAGGTGATTATGAGAAGTTAAATAACTATTCTATAGTTTTCAAATTAATATACGGTAATAATAAAATTCTTTTCACAGGAGATATGGAAGAGATAAATGAGAAAGAACTTCTTGAAAATGGAGTTGATGTATCAGCTGATATATTAAAAGTTGCACATCATGGAAGTTCAACGTCTAGTAGTGAAGAATTTTTAAAAGCTGTAAATCCGAAGTATGCTTTAGTTTCTTCTGGAAATGGTAATGCTAATCAGTTTGGTCATCCTGTAAAAAGAGTGGTAAACTTTTTTAAGGAACATGAAGTAATAATGTACAGAACAGATCAATTATCAACAGTTGAACTTGAATGCGATGGTAAAGACATTTATTTTTGTAAAGAACCAGGTGATTACAAATCAGGAAAAGAATATTTAGCAGCAAAATTAGAAAGTAAAAAATACAAATTAGCCAATATTAACCAATAGAGAGCAATTTCTCTAACTGGTACAATCTTATTAGATTGTACCAGTTTTCATATATTATAAATAATGTAGTGTAATTAAAATGCATAAACGAAATTTATACTTTAATTCTAGTATAGAAATTAATAAATAATTACTACACTTATATAGTACTAAATTATTACACAATTCATATAATATAATCTTTATTGAAAATATTGCACAACTAAAAAAAGATGATTTAACAAATCATCTTTTTTTGGCAGTATTTAAATATTAAAATCACTAATTTTTATGCTTACTTTTTTTACGATTATTATTTATTTTCTCAATAGAAAAAGTAATAAATGCTACTAATGACGCTAATCCCATTGTTAGCCACCATATTATTACTGTAGGAAAAAGAACACCAAACGCTATAAGTGCAAAAATATTGATAAAGATATGCTGTAGTTTACTAGTTTCAGTACGAATAGTATCTACAGATTGATTTTCTAATTTATAATTATATATATTTACAGTTAAAATAGCTGAATCATCATATAATTTGAATGATAAGGTTTTTGATTCATAATCATATTGTATATTCTTAAATTTATATTTTGATTCAAAATTATGTGTTTCAGCAATTCTTTTTGCTTCTTCTTCTAAATTAGTATATGATGTTTCAGGATAAGTAAGCACCTTTTCCCAGTTATTATCTTTTGTGAGTTTAATGCAGAAGATTGTAAGAAAAATTATAAAAAGTACAAAAAAATACACAAGTAGGAATTTTCCCTGAAGAATTTTGGCTATTACATTATTTATTTTTTTATATATAGTAATAGTATCTTCATGCATTGTATCATCTATTGCAGAGTCTTTGTTTTCATGTGCAGTACTCTCATTAGATGTGGTTTCTGATTTTTTATGAATAGTGTCATTCTTTGAAGTTTCTACTTTGTTATACATAAGAATATCCTTTCTAATTAGATGGTTGATAGTTACATATATGTATAACTTGAGCTACTGCATACTCAAGATTATAAAGTTTATTAATTTATGAAATTATACCAGAGAAAATACAAAAAGTCAAATATTATGTTAATATACAACTGCGATTAAAACAAGATGCAGAGTAGAGAAGAATTACTTAAATATAATTGAAATTTCTTGGAGAATTTAAAGCTATGATTTTGTTTAAGCTTTTATTAGTTTTTGCAATTAAAAATTAGTATATATAGTATAATTGAAATATTAATTTAAAATTGATATAATTATTTAATAAAATGGAAAAGGCGATATTAATATGAAATTAGATATATTAGAAAAATGTAATTTATGTCCTTGGGAATGTAAAGTAAATAGATTAAAAAAAGAAGTAGGTTATTGTAAAGCTACAGATAAAGTAAAAATAGCTTTATCAAATTTGCATTATTATGAGGAACCATGTATAAGTGGAGAAAATGGTTCAGGAACAATATTTTTTACTGGTTGCAACATGAACTGCAAATTTTGCCAAAATTATAAAATTAGTCAAGAAGGACTAGGAAAAGAAATAGAAATAGAAGAATTAGCACAAGAATTTTTAAAACTTCAACAACAAAATGCCAATAATATTAATCTTGTAACAGGGTTTATGTATATTCCTCAAATAATAGAAGCAATAAAGATAGCCAAAAATAATGGATTAAATATACCAATAGTATATAACACAAGCGGTTATGAAAAAGTAGAGAGCTTAAGAATGCTTGATGGATATGTAGATGTGTATTTACCAGATTTTAAATATTTCGATAATGAAATTGCTCAAAACTTGTCACAAGTAAAAAATTATTCAGATGTAGCCAAAAAAGCAATACAAGAAATGTATAGACAAGTTGGTATACCTAAATTTGATAAAAAAGGAATTATAAAAAAAGGAATAATAATTAGACATCTTGTTTTACCTAATTATATAGAAAATAGTAAAAAAGTTTTAAATTGGATTAAGCAAAATATTGATAACGAAGTTTATGTAAGTATAATGGCACAATATTTTCCAACAAATAGAGCTTTAGAAACAAAAGATATTAATAGAAAATTAAACGAAAAAGAGTATAAGGAAATTGAGCAGTATGTGTTGGACTTAGATTTCAATGGATATATGCAAGATTTAGAGGAAAATGAAGAACAGTATGTTCCAAATTTTGAGAACAATAATATTTAAATAAAAAAATTGATAATAAAAAAATATATATAATAAGAAAAGTTTAATAATTGTAAAAATATTTATACATAAAAAAGATATATATATTCTTTTTGAAAATAAAAATAGTTGAGAAAAATGCACTCAACTTACAAAATAAGTATAGCATATATTAAAAAAAAAATCAACAAACATATATATATGAAAAAGATAGATATAGCGAATTCAAACACAAAAAAATAAGAAAAAATGAATTAAATTAGAAAATTTGGAAAAAAATAAATTTGAAATTATGAATGATATATGTTAATATATAAATACAATATAAATTAAATAATAATTTTCCCTGCGTAGTGCGTATAGACAGAATTTTTAGAACCTACAAAGTTTTGGATAAGGGAGCCACCGCTCTAGATATGGCGTGTATGCTTTCATTTATGTAAGAAACCCAGAAGTATTTAGGAAGGCACCCACCTGTATGAGTACAGGTCCATAAAAATTCTTTTCAACTTACGGCTTAGACGTGGGGCTTTATTTTTATATTATAAGAAATTGCTATGCAACTCTTATAATATAAAAATTTCGTATAATTTGGCACATTTCTTAGCTATAGGAATGGTAATGACGTAGATATAAATTATACAAAGAAATTACAAGCACATAATATTACTAAAATCATATAAAATTTTAAATAAGTTCTTTTGCTATATAAAAATAAGAAAATTTAATAAAAATAAATTTAGTAGGAGTAAAAAATGAAAGAAATAGGATATCATATAACAAGGAAAGGGAATTTACCTAATATCCAAAAAAAAGGACTAAAACCTAAAATAGGACGTAGAAGTAATAGTGTGAATGAACCAAATAAAATATTATGTTTTTTTACAAATTTAGGTGCAATACATATTTGGAAAGAAAGATTATATAAAGATATTCCATATGAGGAATTAGCAATTTTATCTTTTGATTTAGATGGAATAGAATATATTAAAAGAATAGATTCTGCGGGTGATTTTTTTACTTTAAGTTCAATTCCACCAGAAAATATAAATGTAATGCAATTTACACAAGTTAGTGAAGATCAGTATAAGATGAAACAAGGAAAACTTACAGAAATGTCTTTAGAGGATTGTCTTAAAGATAAAGGTGAAATTATTGATGAATTAGCTGATTATGAACATAAAAAATGGAGTACAAATCAACACTCTATTCTTTGGAAGTCAAAATGGAATGAAGATGGAAGTTATGAAATATCACAAGAAGATATAGAAAGAATTCAAAAATATGGTAGATTAGATTATAGTCAAGTTGATGAAATATATAAAAGTGAAATTCATAATTCTGTATTAGAAACTTTTTATATTATGGAAGAAAATAATATATTAGATAAATTAGCGCTTTCAGAAGAAGAAATAATATCAGTATTAGAACGTACCGAGCATATGAGAAGAAATAATTGGAATGAATATATGTTAAGTCTTTGCACTGTACAAGCTGGAAAATATATCATTCCAGAAGAAAGAGTTAAATGGTGGAAAAAAGAAATAGTAACTTCTTTTTATGATTTAAGTGATAATTTGAAAGAATATGATAGAATTGAAGTATATAATATTTTTTCCGAAATTGAAAAATATAAAGCTGAAAAAAATAAAAATGAATTAAAAACAGCTCCTAGTGTACCAGAAGATACTGGGAGATAAAATGAAAGAGTTAATCTATGAAAATAAAAGAAATTTTAAAAAAAGGAAGTAGTATACTTATTGAAAGTAATATTGAAGATGCCTATTTAAAAGCTAGAATATTACTTTCTAATATTTTAGGAACCAATAAAGAGTACTTAATAATCCATAGTGAAGAAGAAATAGACGAGAAAATTTATAATCAGTATATGAATGAAATAGAAAAACTAAAAAATCATGAGCCAATTCAATATATTGTAAAAAAACAAGAATTTATGGGATTTAATTTTTATGTAGATAATAATGTTTTAATACCTCAACCCGATACTGAGAATTTAGTAGAAGAGGTATTAACTATTGCCAATTTTCTAAAAAAGGATTCTAAACAGACCCATATTAATATACTAGATTTGTGTACAGGAAGTGGAGCAATAGCTATATCATTATCAAAAATTTTAAATTCAGAGAAAGTACGAGTATATGGAACCGATATAAGTGAGTCTGCTTTAAAAATAGCAGAAAAAAATGCAATACAAAATTCTGCTAAAGTTAAATTATTAAAATCTGATATATTTAAAAATTTAAGTAAAGAGTATAAATTTGATATCATTGTATCAAATCCACCATATATAGAAACAGAAACAATACCAAATCTTTCAGAAGAAGTAAGAAGAGAACCTCATATTGCATTAGATGGCGGACAAGATGGGCTATTTTTCTATAAAGAAATAATAAAAAATGCAAAAAATTACTTAAAAGAAAATGGATATCTTGCTTTTGAGATTGGATATAATCAAAGAGAACAAGTAGAAAATGAATTAAAACAAAATGAATATAAAAATATATATTCCAAAAAAGATTTATCTGGAAATGATAGAGTAGTGGTAGCACAAAAATAAAAAGTAAAGGAAAAAAGTACATGTCTTTTTCATCAAATATAAAAGAAGAATTAAGTAAAATTAATAATTGGAAAGATAAAGAAACTCTAAAAGGGGAATTTTTAGGTTATATTTTAACTGGAAATACTTCAAACGAAAATGATTTATTGGAATTTATTACTGAAAATGAATTTAATATAGAAAGATTTTATAAAATTCTTTTTAATTTAGAGGTAGAGTATGAACCAATTAAAAAGGGAAAAAAATTTGTAGCGATAATCTCTAAGAGTGACAAAGTACAAAGTCTTATGGAATTGAAATTAAATTCAAATAAAGAAATTCAAAAAGCAATTGTAAAAGGATGTTTTATGGGAGCTGGTTCAATAACAGATCCAGAAAAACAATATCATATAGAAATTATTTTTCAAGAAAAAAATAATGCAGAATATATTTTCAATATATGTAAAAGTTTTGGGGTTAATTTAAAGTTTTTTGAACAAAATGAAAAAATAGAATTATATATAAAAGATGCAGAAGAGATATCTAAATTTTTGGCATTGATTGGAGCTAATAAAGGGGTATTAGCTTTTGAAGATGTAAGATTAACAAAAGAAATAAAAAATAATGTTAATAGATTAGTAAATTGTGAAACAGCAAATTTAAATAAGATTGTTAATGCATCAGTAGGGCAAATAAATGATATAAAATTAATACAAAAGCTAAAAAAGTTTGATGAAATGTCAAATGATTTAAAAGAAATTGCTATTTTAAGATTAGAAAACCCAGATGCAAGTTTGAAAGTCTTAGGTGAAAAATTAGAAAAACCATTAGGAAAGTCAGGAGTAAATCATAGATTACAAAAAATTCATGAGTATGCTGAGGAATTAAAAAATGGATAAATTAGGAATTTATGTACATATACCTTTTTGTAAAAGTAAATGCAAATATTGTGATTTTATTTCATTTTCATGTAAAGAATCAAACATTAAAGAATATTTTGATGTTTTAATTAAAGAAATACAAAATACTAAATATAATAAAAATAAAGAAGTTACAACAATTTATTTAGGTGGTGGAACACCATCTGTTCCAGATTCAAAATATATAGTAAATACACTTCAAACTATAAAAAAAGTATTTAGGATTTCTTCTAATGCAGAAATAACTATTGAAATAAATCCAGGTACTATAACAAAACAAAAATTGGTAGATTACAAAAATGCAGGAGTAAATAGAATAAGTATAGGATTACAATCAACTAATGATAGAATTTTAAAATTGATTGGCAGAATTCATAATTATGAACAATTTATAAATACATACAACTTAGTAAAAGAAGTTGGATATAATAATATAAATGTAGATTTAATGTTAGGAATTCCAACTCAAACAGAAGATGAATTAATAGATAGTGTTAGAAAAGTCATTAAGTTAAATCCAAACCATATTTCAATTTATTCATTAATTGTAGAAGAGAATACAGAAATAAAAAAAATGATTGATAACAATAAAATTAAGATGATATCTGAGGAAACAGAAAGAAATATGTATTGGAAAACAAAAAAAATGTTACAAAAAAATAATTTTAATCATTATGAGATTTCTAATTTTGCCAAAAAAGGTTATGAATCAAAACATAATTTAGATTGTTGGAATCAAGAAGAATATATCGGATTTGGTTTATCAGCACATTCATATATAGATAAAAAAAGATTTTCTAATACAGAAAATTTTAATGAATATATTCAAAATAAAGATAATTTAGATAAAAATATAATAATTAGCGAAATACAAGATAGACAAGATCAGTGTAAAGAATATATGCTTATTGGATTAAGAAAAATAGATGGAGTTTCAATATCAGAATTTGAAAGAAAATTTAGAATTAATCCTTTATTTTATTTTAGATTTGAAATTAGCAATCTTGTTCAAAAAGAACTAATAGAAGTAGATTTAGATAAAATTAAATTAACTAAAAAAGGATTAGATTTTGCTAATATTGTATTTGAAGAATTTATATAAATATAATTATTAGTTATATTTAAATTATACAGAGAAAAGGCGAGCCACTTAAACTTATTTAAAATTTAAAAGTGACTCTTTTGTCCTATTCTATCATAAAAATAATAGAAGTTAGAAAAGCTTAGAAATTAGTAAAAAATTTCTAGACTTTTTTTTATTAATATCATATTTTCTATTGACAAACATAGAATAAAGTTATATTATATTAGCAGTCCAAATGAAAGTTTGCTAAAAGTAATTCGACTTAAAAGAGGTTTAATTATGAAGGAAGAATTAGATAAAAGAAAAAGAAAAATATTGCAAGCTATTGTAGAAGAATATATTGATACAGCTGAACCAGTTAGTTCAGGAAATTTAGTTAAAGACTTAGAATGTAGCAGTGCTACTATAAGAAATGAAATGGCTGAATTGGAAAAAATTGGCTATATAGAAAAACCACATACATCAGCTGGGCGTATTCCTTCACAAAAAGGATATAGATACTATGTTGATGAACTAGTTAGAGACGATAATTTAAGTAAAAAAGAAATGGAAATAATTCGTGAAAGATTAGAAACAAAAGTTAATGATTTAGAAGACTTAACTAGAATTGCCACAACAACATTATCAGAATTAACCCATTATACAACAATATCTGTTTCTCCAGATATTCATAATCACAATATAATAGATATAAAATTTGTTTTATTAGGTAGTAAAGTTTTAATGGCAGTAATACTTACTGATTCAGGAATAATAAGAGAATCAATAATAAAATTTGATGAAGACATAAATGAACAGCAAGTTAGTGATTTAACTTATTTATTTAAAAATAAATTGGTAGGAAGACCGTTAGAAACAATAAATTCTCCTATAGAAGACTTTATTATGGCAGAAGTAAATGCTGGAATAAATGTTATAAAAAAGATTATTGAAGAAATAAATAAAATAATTTTAGCATCTAAGCAAATATATCTTGATGGTGCAAATAAAGTTATGAATATGCCAGAATTTAAAAAAGTAGATGTAGCAAAAGAGTTTTTAAATGTATTAGATGCAAAAGATTTAGTTGCTGATGTTTTAAATACAGGAATTGCAGATAACATAAATATATATATAGGCAAAGAAACAGAAAAAGAAGAATTAAAAAATTTTAGTATTGTTACTTTTAATCATTTGCTAGAAGATAGAGACATAGGAACAATAGGTATAATTGGACCAACAAGAATGGATTATTCAAAAATAATTTCAGTAATGAAATATATAAGCAAAAAATTGAATGATGATTTTAAAAAAGGAAAATACTAGAAAGGAAGGTTAAATTTTGGATAAAGAAGAAGTTGTAAATAATGAAAATGAAACAAAAGTTGAAAATGCTAATGTAATAGAAGAAAAAAACAATAGTGAATATGATGAACTAAATGACAGATATAAAAGATTACTTGCAGAATTTGAAAACTATAAAAAAAGAAGTCAAAAAGAAAAAGAAAATATTTATGGGATGATTACAGGAGATGTTGTTTCTTCTATGCTTCCTATAATGGATAATTTAGAAAAGGCAGCAGAAGCAAAAACAGAAGATACACAATATCAAGATGGAGTTAAACTTGTAGCAAGACAATTTCAAGAAGCTTTAAAGAGATTAGGATTAGAAGAAATAGAAGCTGTAGGGCAAAAATTTGATCCTGAATTTCATGAGGCTGTTAGTCATATAGAAGATGAAACAAAAGGAGAACAAGAGATTGTTCAAGAATATAGAAAAGGATATAGAATTGGCAATAAAGTAGTTAGACATTCTATGGTTATAGTAGCAAATTAATATGAAAAGCTTAATTTTATGCCATTAATCATAAATAAAAAATTTAAACACATAGTTATGAATGCTCATTAATTTTTTATTTTGATTGCTGAGTAATACTTACTTTTGATATTAATTAAAATATTAATTAAGTTAATAATATAAAATTATTATATATAAACTAAAGAAAAATGCAAAATATTTATATTTTGTAAGACCTTGTAAGGTATAGAAAGGTATCATAATAGAAAAACTATTATGTGCAAATTAATATGAAGAAAATAAAGGGAGGAATTTTCAAAATGGGAAAAATCATTGGTATTGACTTAGGTACTACAAACTCATGCGTTTCTGTTATGGAAGGTGGAGAAGCAGTTGTTATACCTAATGCAGAAGGAAACAGAACAACACCATCAGTAGTAGCTTTCTCAAAAAATGGAGAAAGATTAGTTGGACAAATTGCAAAACGTCAAGCAGTTACAAATCCAGACAACACAGTTATATCAATTAAGAGAAAAATGGGAACAAATGAAAAAGTTAAAATAGAAGGAGACGAATTCTCTCCACAAGAAATTTCTGCTATGATATTACAAAAATTAAAAGCAGATGCTGAAAATTATTTAGGAACAAGTGTTACACAAGCTGTTATAACAGTACCTGCATATTTTAGTGATAGCCAAAGACAAGCAACAAAAGATGCTGGTAAAATAGCTGGATTAGAAGTTTTAAGAATTATAAACGAACCAACAGCAGCAGCTTTAGCTTATGGTATGGATAAAGAAGATCAAGATCAAAAAATAATGATATATGACTTAGGTGGAGGAACATTCGACGTTTCTATATTAGATATAGGAGATGGAGTATTTGAAGTTTTATCAACAAATGGTAATACACACTTAGGTGGAGATGATTTTGATGAAGCTATTATTAATTATTTAGTAAGTGAATTTAAAAAATCAGATGCAATAGATTTATCAGCAGATAAAATGGCAATGCAAAGATTAAAAGAAGCTGCAGAAAAAGCTAAAATAGAGCTTTCTGGAATGCAACAAACACAAATTAATTTACCATTCATTACTGCAGACAGTTCAGGACCAAAACATTTAGATATAACATTAACTAGAGCAAAATTTGAAGAATTAATTAGTAAACTAGTTGAAGATACAAGAGTTCCAGTAGAACAAGCTATGAAAGATGCTGGAATAACAGCAGCTGATATTCATAAAGTATTATTAGTTGGTGGTTCAACAAGAGTTCCATGTGTTCAAGAAATGGTTAAAAAAATAACAGGAAAAGAACCAGATAAAGGAATAAACCCAGATGAATGTGTTGCTATAGGAGCAGCTATTCAAGGTGGTGTTTTATCAGGAGATGTTAAAGACTTAGTATTATTAGACGTAACACCATTATCATTAGGTATTGAAACATATGGTGGAGTATTTACAAAATTAATCGAAAGAAATACAACAATACCAACAAAGAAATCACAAGTATTCTCAACTGCAGGAGATGGTCAAACATCTGTTGAAGTTCACGTTTTACAAGGTGAAAGAGAAATGGCAGCATACAATAAAACATTAGGAAGATTCCAATTAACAGGAATCCCACCAGCACCAAGAGGAGTTCCTCAAATCGAAGTAACATTCGATATAGATGCTAATGGTATTGTTCATGTATCAGCTAAAGACCAATCAACAGGAAATGAGCAAAAAGTTTCAATAACAGCTAGTACAAATCTTTCTGAAGATGATATTAATCAAGCTATTAAAGATGCTGAAGCTCATGCAGCAGAAGACAAAAAAAGAAAAGAAGAAATTGAAGTTAGAAATAATGCTGAAAGTTTAGTTTATAACAGCCAAAAATCACTAGATGAACTAGGAGATAAAATTAGTGGTGAAGAAAAAGCTAAAGTTGAAACAGAAATTGAAAATGTAAAAAAATCTCTAGAAGGAACAAATGTTGATGAAATAAAAGATGCTACAGAGAAATTAACAAAAGTATTTTATGAATTATCTGAAAAATTATATTCTTCTCAAGCTGCTGCAAATCAAGCTCAAGCAGAAACAGCAGATAATGGTGAAGCAAAAGAAGGAACAGTATATGATGCAGATTATAAAGTTGAAGAAGATAATGGAGAAGATAATCAATAATTCGACCAATTAGGAACATTAGTTATTGGACATTTTTAATCAATTAGGGATGGATGTTTAAATAATAAGGTAATGGTTATAAGAGAGGTCAGCAAGTGGCTGACCTCTATATAGCTATTATATAGGAGAGTTCTAAAATGAATAAAGATTTAAAAATATCTGAACTAAAAGAAATGCAATTAAAATTATATGAATTAAATAAAGAAAAATGGAATGACATGGAACCTAAATATGCTAAAAATCATATATTATATATGATTGAAGAAATAGGAGAATGTATATCTATAATTAAAAAGAAAAAAATTGAAAATGTAATGTCAGATGAAAAAATTAGAAGCAGATTTATAGAAGAACTAAGTGATGTTTTAATGTATTACATAGAAGTGTTAAATAGATTAGACATATCTGCAGAAGAATTCTCAACGATTTATTTAGAAAAATATAATAGAAATTTAAAAAGAAATTATGAAGAAGAAAATAATAATAAATATGTTTAAACTGTAGGAGGAGATAATAATAATGGCACAAAAACGTGATTATTATGAAGTATTAGGAGTAAGTAAAAATGTTACAGATGAAGAATTAAAAAAAGCTTATAGAAAATTAGCAAAAAAATATCATCCAGATGCTAATCCTGATAATAAAGAAGAAGCTGAGAAAAAATTTAAAGAAGTAAATGAAGCATACGAAATTCTTTCAGACAAACAAAAAAGACAAATGTATGACCAATTTGGATTTGATGGACCACAAGGTTTTAATGGTAGTCAAGGTGGAGGTTATTACTCATACGGTTCAGGATTTAGTGGGTTTTCAGATTTTGGAGACTTTGGAGATTTAGGAGATATTTTTTCATCATTTTTTGGTGGAAGTTCTACAAGAAGCAGATCATCAAATGGAGTTAGAAGAGGTGCTGATTTAAAAATTAATATAGATATTACTTTTGAAGAAGCATATCTTGGTGTAGAAAAAGAAATAAGTATAAATAGAAATGAAAAATGTTCAACATGTAATGGAAGTGGTGCAAAAAAAGGAACAACAGCAGAAAAATGTTCAATGTGTAATGGTACAGGTAAAATTAAACAAATAGCAACAACTCCATTTGGACAAATGGCTACTCAAAAAATATGTTCACAATGTAATGGTACAGGTAAAATAATAAAAGAACCATGTTCAGATTGTAAAGGAAAAGGAATTGTAAAAAAATCAATAAAATTAAAAGTAAAAATACCAGAAGGAATTGATGAAGGTCAAACCATAGTACTAAAAAATGAAGGTGAAGTTGGTAAAAATGGAGGACCTAACGGAGATTTATATATAGTAGTTCATGTTAAAAGACATAATATTTATTCAAGAAAAGCAGAACATGTATTATGCGATATTCCAATTACATTTACTGGAGCAGCATTAGGAACAGAATTAGAAATACCAATGGTTGATGGAACAAAAGAAAAGTATAAGATTCCAGAAGGAACACAAACAGGAACTAAATTTGCAATAAAAAATAAAGGTTTTAAAAGTGTAAATGGAAATTGGAGAGGAGATTTTGTTTTTACAGTAATTGTTCAAACACCAAAGAAGTTAACTCGTGAACAAAGAGAATTATTAACTGAGCTTGCAAAAACAATGAATGAACAACCACCAATAAAGAAAAGAGGAATTTTTGGATAAATAAAAAATAATATCTTCTATAGAATGTTTTTTGTATTAGTTAAATTATCCTAAAAAATAAAAAATAGTGAGCTTTTAAATGATATAAAATAAAAGCTCACTTTTGTTCTTTAGTAGGAAAGTGCACTGCACTTCATACTAAAGAACAGTTTTGCTAATTTTTGTACACGATTTTGTACAACAAAATTGGTGCTTCGAACAAATACGTGGACGATTTAGTAAATTTTTGTATTTTGTAATTATCATATCGTCCACTTTTTTTCTATAATAGGAAAGTTCTCCAAAATTCTTATTATAGAAAAAATTAGGAAAAATTGTAATAGGAAATTGCTCTGCAATTCCTATTATTATACAAAGAATTTTTTATAAAACATTATTTATAGATAGGAGAAGAAGTTGGAATTAAAAGGACAAATAGAAGAATTTATATATCAGAATGAATCAAATAATTATTCAATAGCTGTTTTCTCGGTAGACGAAACACAAGAGGTAATAACTGTTGTAGGATATTTACCTTTTATTAGTGTAGGAGATACATTGAAACTTACTGGAAAAATTGTAATACATCAAGAATATGGAGAACAATTTAAAATAGATACATTTGAAAAACTAATGCCTGAAACTGCTGCAGCTTTAGAAAAATATTTAGCAAGTGGAACAATTAAAGGAATTGGACCTGCAACAGCAAGAAAAATTATTGATAAATTTGGAGATGAAACACTAGCTATCTTCAAATTTGAACCTTTGCGATTAGCAGAAATAAAAGGTATTTCAAAAGATAAAGCTTATGAAATGGGAGAAGAATTTAATGAAAAGTGGGAAGTTTGGCAAATAGTAAGTTTTCTAGAAAAATTTGGAATTGGAGCAAATAACAGTAAAAAGGTTTATGATAAATTAGGAATTGATGCAGTTGAAAAGATTCAAGAAAATCCATATGTTTTAATAGATATTGTTTATGGAATAAGTTTTAGCAATATAGATAATATTGCTATTCAAATAGGACTTCCATTAGATAGTGATTATAGAATAAAAAGCGGTATAAAATATGCATTATTAGTAGCTAGCTATAATGGAAATACATGTGTGTTAAAAGAAAATTTAATTCAATATGTAAAAAGTATTTTAGAAGTTGAAGAAGATAAAATTACAGATAATATAATAAATTTAAATGTACAAGGTGAAATTCATATTATTGAAAAAGACGAACAAGAATGGATATTTTTAGAATCATTGTATAAAGCGGAGAAAAATATATCTGATAGACTAATTGCATTAAGAGATTGTAATAATACGAAATATTTAAAAAACTTTGATAATGAGATAAAAAAGCAAGAGAAAAAAATAAATATTGAATTATCTGAAAAGCAATTTGATGCTATAAAACAGATTAATGAGAATAATGTATGTATAATTACTGGTGGACCAGGAACAGGAAAAACAACAATTATTAAATGTCTTATAGAACTTTATAAAGAACATAAAAAGAAAGTTGTATTGTGTGCTCCAACAGGAAGAGCAGCAAAACGTATGAGTGAAACAACTGGAGAAGAGGCAAAAACAATACATAGATTATTAGAAATTGGAAAGTTCGATGAAGATAAATTTGATAATATTGATACAGATGTTGCACCAGTTGATGCAGATATTTTAGTAATAGATGAAATGTCTATGGTAGATACTTTTATAATGAATTATTTAATAAAAGCAATTTATTTAGGAACAAAATTGATTTTTGTAGGTGATCCAAATCAGTTACCATCTGTAGGACCAGGAAGTATTTTAAAAGATTTAATAGATTCTAATCAATTTGCAACTGTTCATTTAGATAAAATATTTAGACAAGCAGCTAAAAGTAAAATAATTGTAAATGCCCATAATGTTAATAATGGAATAAATTTTGTTGGAAAAAAAGATTATATTGAAGACTCATTAGAAGATTTCTTTTATATTAATGAATCTAATCAAGATAAGATGTTATATCAAGTTTTATCATTAAGTAAAGAAAGGTTAAAAAATTATGGTAATTATGATTTCTTTACAAGCATACAAGTTTTAACTCCTACTAAAAAAGGAAAAATGGGAACAAAAGAGTTAAATCAAAAATTGCAAGCTGAATTAAATCCATTTAATGAAGAATTAGCTGAAAAAAGTTATGGAGAAGTTATATTCAGAGAAGGTGACAGAATTATGCAAATAAAGAATAATTATGACATATATTGGGAAAAAGGGTCAAGAGATGATTTAAGAACTTATGAAGCTGGAACTGGAGTATTTAATGGAGAAATAGGAAGAATAGTAAAAATAAATCATAATGAAAAACAAATACAAATAGAATTTGATGATAAAAAAATTGCATGGTATGCATTTTCAGAATTAGACCAATTAGAGCACGCATATGCTATTACAATTCATAAAGCACAAGGAAGTGAATTTGATGTTGTTATTCTTGTTATTCCACAATCTTCAAATATGTTATTAACAAGAAATCTTTTATATACAGGATTAACTAGAGCAAAGAAATTTTTAGTAGTAATAGGAAATAAAAATTTAATTGAATTTATGATAAATAATTGTGATACAAAAAGAAGAAATACAGGATTAAAAGTAAAATTTGAAATGATATAAAAAATCAAAAAACAAAGGAGAAATGGTACAAGCATATTGGGAGATTGGACAAGAAATACACAAAGCATGTGGAGAAAATGACAGAGCAGAATATGGCAAAAAGTTATTGCAATATTTGTCAGAACAACTAACTAAAGAATTTGGAAAAGGTTTTACAGTTGCAAATTTGAAAAACATGAGACAATTTTATCGTACTTTTCCAATTCGCCAGACACTGTCTAGCGAATTGAGTTGGTCACATTATAATTTATTAATGAGAATTGAAGATGATAAAGCAAGAGAATTTTATGCAATTGAAAGTGCAAAAGCAAATTGGAGTGTAAGACAATTAAAAAGACAAATAGGAACATTTTATTATGAAAGATTATTAGCAAGCCAAGAGAAAGAAAGTGTTGCTAATGAAATCGAATTACCAGAAAAAGTAGAACCTAAAAATATTATAAGAGATCCTTATGTACTAGAATTTTTAGGGTTAGAAGGTAATACGAATTTTTATGAAAAAGACTTAGAACAAGCAATAATAGACCATTTACAAAAGTTTTTGTTAGAACTTGGAAGAGGATTCTCATTTGTGGCAAGACAACAGAAAATAACATTTGATGGACGACATTTTTTCATCGATTTAGTTTTTTACAACTACATATTAAAATGTTTTGTAATAATAGATTTGAAATTAGGTGATTTAACACATCAAGATTTAGGACAAATGCAAATGTATGTAAATTACTACACAAGAGAAATGATGAATGAAGGTGATAATCCACCAATAGGAATTGTACTATGTGCAGATAAGAGTGATCAAGTTGTAAAATATACTTTACCAGAAGATAATAACCAAATTTTTGCTTCAAAGTATAAGTTATATTTGCCAACAGAAGAAGAATTTAAGAAAGAACTGAATTTAGATAATTATGTAAAAAAAGAAGAAAAAGATGAAAATATATGAATATTATAGAAATAACATTAGAATATAATTCATATGAAAGAAAAATATGTGCTTATTGTGACCAAAGAGTTGCTCCAGATGGAGTAGTTGGAATAAAAGAAAGACTGGAAGATGCTAAAGTAAGATATAAAGATAAAACATTATCAGTATGGTCAAATGAAGAAAAGGCTAATCACTTAATAAATTGTTCTTTGGGAATAGAAAAACAAATTATGCAATATTGTAGTATAAATTCAGAAGATATAAATGATGAAACTATAGAAATTTATATTGATAAATTGAAAAAATATAATATAAAAATGAATTGAAAAGGCAAGAGAATTAAAGAAAAAATATAATATTTTCTCAGATTAATTATTAGATATTAGAAAACATTTAAATTATATTTGTAAAAGAAATTTAATTAATAAATCTACTTTATGTTTGTCTTTTTACAATTGTATTACAAAACTATAAAAATATAGAAAAGTTAAATTTTCTATGATATACTAAAAAAACAAAATCTAATAGGAAGTACTAGAATTATGATAAGAGCTAGAACCCTTGAGACTGTATATATATATATATATATATATATCAACATATGTATTAAGAAATTAAATAGAAAAATAAAATTAGGTATAGAATATAAAAAGGCTTATATTAACTATACGTTTTTGTGTTATGCAAAAATGTGTAGTTAATATGAGTCTTTTTGTGCTATGTATCGTTTTGTTAAAAATATTGTTTTAATTTAAATTAAGACAAATTTTTATATAAATAAATACAAAAATAAAAGGAGGAAGAAATGAAAAAAACAAACAAAATAATAGTAACAGTAATAATAGTAGCAATGTTATTATTAGGAGTAGGATATGCAGCAATCCAAAATATAACATTAAATATTGAAGGTACAGCTACAGCAGATCCAAGCCAATCAAATTTTAGCGTAAAGTTCACAGGAACACCAAAAGTATCTGATAGCACATATGTAACAGCAGGAATAACAGATGATATAAATGCAACAATAAGTGTAAATGGATTAACTCAAAAAGGACAAACAGTAAATGCAGAATATACAGTACAAAACGTAAGTACAGATATATCAGCAGATTTATCTGTAGCAACAACAAATAGTAATACAGAATATTTTACATTAAAATCAGAACTTGCGAAAACAAGTTTAACAGCAGGAGAAGCAACAACAGTAAAAGTAACAGTAGAATTAACCAAAACACCAATAGCAGGAAGTGTAAATTCAACAATAGGAGTTAGATTAACAGCAATGCCAGTAGAGCCAGGAAAAGAAGGAACAAGTGAAGGAATAAATGGCTCATCACAAACACCAGAAACAAGTTCAGAACCATCAATAGGAGATATAACAAATGATAATATAGGAGAATATATAGATTTAGGAAATAATATAGTAGGCACAGAAGCTACAACAGATGACTGGAGAATATTATATAAAGAAGGAGATACAGTATATGCAATCTTAGCAGATTATTTACCAGCAAGTCAAGTGCCTGAAACATTAGGATTAACAACAAATCCAACAGAAAAACCATATAATGTATGGTCAACTACAAATAGAGACACGTTAATAAATGGATTAAAAAATGAAATTGCATGGAATAGTTTTGCAAATGGAATAGAAGGAGCAACAGTAACAGGTACACCAACAGGAGAATTATTAATGAGCAGTTATAATACAAAAAATAAAACAGAATTAGTATATACAAATCAGCCCAGCTTAGATAGCCAAACAGAAGATTATGATTTATATATACCACACTCAGGCAGCTATGAGGAGTGCTATGGTTATTGGTTGGCTTCGCCTCATGCGAGTCGCTCTGACACAATGTATGGTGGGCACTATATGAGTCATATTTTCACAGATCCCTATAACTGTGAGCACTATAGCGTGCGTCCAGTAGTTTCTCTACCATCTAGTACCCCAGCAGAATTAGTAGATGGAGTATGGACAGTATCGAAATAGAATTGAAAACATAAAATTTGAATAAAAGAAAAAAGCGTAGCGAGGCCAGCGGTTCTCCTGCGCTAAATATTAACAAAAGAGGAAAAAATGATAATGAAGATCTTGTAAAGATTAGTGTGTGAATTTTTCCTGTATATATGATAAGCAAAAGTAGTAGGAGAAAACTGCTTTTGCTTTCTTTTTTTGTTCTGGAATTCATATAATAGAAAGCATTCCGACAATTTTGCATAAAATGTCGAAGGCTTTCTAAAATGCGACAAAACTTCTATTTTTTCATCGAAGGTATTTTGAATAAAATTTAGAATATTAAAATAGTAAAAGTACAAAGGAGGAAACATATATTGAATGTAAAACATTTTATTGAAGAAAAAATTTTAATTTTTGAAATTACAGAAGAATTAGATCATCATGTAGTAGACAAGATTAGAAAAAGGACAGACTATGAAATTCAAAGATTGATGCCTAAAAATGTTATTTTCGATTTTTCAAAAGTGAAATTTATGGACAGTGCAGGAATAGGATTAATTTTAGGAAGGTACAAGCAAGTAACTAATTTTGGTGGAGAAATCAAAATAGTTAATGTAAATGAAAGAATAAAAAGAATATTAGAAATGTCTGGAATAACAAAAATAGTTTCAGTTATAAATCTAGATGATACTGAAAAAACAGGATAGTATAGGACAATAAATACAGAGTTTAAGCAATATGAATAAAAGAAAAGAAAGGAAATAATAATATGAATAAAAAAATAAAAAATGAAATGAAAATAGAATTTGCTAGCAAATCAACAAATGAAGCTTTTGCAAGAATTGCTGTTGCTGCATTTGTATCTCAATTAGATCCAACAATTGAAGAAATTGCAGATATAAAAACATCAGTTTCAGAAGCAGTTACAAATTCAATAATTCATGCTTATCAAAATAAAGATGGAATAGTTACTCTTAGAGCAATTCTATATGATGACGAAATTGAGATAGAAGTTTCTGATACTGGAAGTGGTATAGAAAATATTGAAGAAGCAAAGAAACCATTATTCACTACAAAAGGAAATTTAGAGAGATCTGGAATGGGATTTACTATTATGGAAAATTTTATGGATGAATTAAAAGTAGAATCTATTGTAGGATTAGGAACTAAAATTTCAATGAGTAAAAAAATAAAAAAAGAAAATACATAGGAGGCTAAAATGAATGAGAGAAATAGAACTCTTATTACTTTAGCGCAGCAAGGAGATAAAGATAAGTTAGCACAACTTATAGAAGAAAATAAAGGTCTTATATGGAGTATTGTAAAAAGATTTTTAGGAAGAGGATATGAAGCAGAAGATTTATATCAAATTGCTTGCATAGGGTTTATTGAGGCAATACAAAGATTTGATTTTAACTATGAAGTTCAACTTTCTACATATTCAGTTCAATATATGATAGGAGAAATAAAAAAATTTTTAAGAGATGATGGATTAATTAGAATTAGCAGAAGTGTAAAAGAGTTGGGAATAAAGATAAAAGAACTTGAAAGAATATATATGATTAAAACAGGTGAATCTATATGTGTTACTAAACTATCTGAAATATTAGAATTACCAGAAGAAAATATATATATGGCAATGGAAGCTCAAAAAACAGTAGAATCTATAAACGTAAAATTAAAAGATGATGATAGAGAAATTGTTGATTTATTAATGGATGAAAATGATGAATCAAATAAAATAGTAGATAAAATTACAATTGTAGAAATGATAAAAAAATTAAATTCTAGAGATAGAGAAATTATTAATTTACGATATTTTAAAGATAAAACACAAAGCCAAGTTGCAAAAATACTTGGAATTTCTCAAGTACATGTTTCAAGAATTGAAAAGAAAATTTTGAATGATTTTAAGAAAAAATTACTACCAACATAAAAATATCAAAAACTACATGTAGTAATTTTTTAGAAAATTTAATATGACTAAAATACATTTTGTGTATTAAATAGGTTATTTAAAATATGTTTATAAATATTCATATTAAATAAAAATTATCTGAGGAGATGTAATTTTGAAAAAAATACTATTTTATTTTATATTTGTTATAATTTTGATATTTACAATGCCAATAATTTTTACTAATCAATTTAAAACAGAAGAGGTATCTTCACAAGAAGAACCAGTAGTGTATGAAAAATTTGATTATGGAGAATATACAACTATTAAGTTATTACATACAAACACTGGAGAAGTAGAAGAAGTATATTTAGATGAATATTTATATGGAGTAGTTGCGAGTGAGATGCCAGCAACATTTGACTTAGAAGCTTTAAAAGCACAATCAATTGTCGCAAGAACTTATACAATATATCAAATTAGAAACGGAAAAAAACATGAAAATGCAGATATTTGTGATAGCTCATTGTGTTGTCAAGCTTGGATTACAAAAGAAGATCGATTTGCAAGATGGGAAGATGGGAAAGAAGAGGAATATTGGAATAAAATTACTACTGCAGTAGACACTACACGTGGAAAAGTTATATTATATAATGGAGAACCTATAAATGCTTTATTTCATAGCAATAGCGGAGGAGCAACAGAACTTTCTATAAATGTTTGGGGAGGAAATTTTCCATATTTTCAAACAGTACAAACTTCAGGAGAAGAAAATTATACATCATATAGTTCTGAAGTAACAGTGTCTAAAGATGATTTAATAAAAAGTATGCTTGAAAAATATTCAGAGTTTAAAATAGATTTTGCTAGTCCAAATCCAATAGAAATATTAGAAAGAACAAGCTCTAATAGAGTTAATAAAATTAGAATTGGAAATACTGAGATTAGTGGTGTAGAAGCAAGAAGTATATTTGGATTAAAATCTGCAAATTTTGATTTTGAAATAATTGATAATAATATTAAATTTTCAGTATTAGGTTATGGACATGGAGTTGGATTTAGTCAATGTGGAAGTGATACTTTGGCAAAAAATGGAAGAAATTATGAGGATATAATAAAATATTATTATAAAGATGTAGAAATAAGTGAATAATCTTCAAAAAAATGTAAATACTGTTACTAGTGATTACAAAATATGGAGGTTATTATGGGAAAAAGAGAATATTATGAAGAACAAAAATTAAAAAAAATAGTATATGTTTTTGCAAGTGTTTTAGTGATTTCGATTGTAGTGTTTTTAACAATTTTTGTTATGTATAATAAAAAATTAAAGGAAGATTCAGCCCAAAGTCTTTTAGAACTTGGTAAAATGAATGATATTGTTTCTAATGATGAATTAGAAGAAACAAGTTTTACTTCTGACTCAACAGTATCTAATATGACTAATTCAAGCAACACATCAACAGAAAAAAAAGAAACAACTAGTAATAATACAAAAAAGGAAAAAGTAAATACAACTCCTGTAAATTCTATAATTGATAATACAGTTGCTACATCACAAAATGTTAGTAATAATGAAAATGTTATAGGAAATGAAGTTGCTACTAATCAAGTAGATGCAAATAATCAAAAAGTTGAACTTGAATTTACAGCACCTGTATCAGGAGAAATTATGAAAGACTTTGCAAAAGATACACTAGTTTATTCTAATACACTAGAAGAATGGACTATTCATAATGGTATTGATATAAAAGCTGATAAAATGTCTGTTGTAACAGCATCAGAAGCAGGTACAGTTGAAACGATAAAAAATGACCCTAGATATGGTTTAACAATAACAATTGCACATCAAGATGGATTTAAAACAATATATTCTAATTTATTAACTACAGAATTTGTAAAAGAAAATGAAGTTGTTGAAAAAGGTCAAACAATAGGAACAATAGGAGATTCTGCAAGTTTTGAAGTTGCAGATGAACCACACTTGCATTTTGAAATGTACAAAGATGGAGAAAATGTAAATCCAACATTACATTTAAAATAGAAAGTCATAGATTAAATATTATTAAAAAGTTTAATATATTTTTATGTGTAACTTCTAGCATTGTATATTATGTAAAATAGATTAAATGTGATCTATTTTACATAGTGCACGATTGCTGGATATAGTAATTGTTACTTGATAAAAATAGATTAAACTTTTTTTATATTAGGAAAAGATTAGTATTGAAAAAAAGTGTGTATTATGATATAAATATTTATATAGAAAATTAAAATGCAAATGAAAACTCTTTGTATTATATAAATTCTTTTTGAATTATTATAATATAAAGCTTTTGCCAAATTTTTGCACATAAATTTTAAAATCTTTGAGATTATTAAAAATTACTCTTTTGTTCTTATAAAGAATTAACTAAATTATGTGTAATGAATAGGAGGGAAAGAATGGATAAGAAAAAATTATTTACAAAAATAATAGCTGGAGTGATGATAGGATTAATGTTATTCTCAGTATGTGGAACTTTAGTATTTTATTTAATCAGCGGATTAGCTGTATAAGGAGATAAATTAATGTTAAATCAATCATTTGAAGAATTTTATCAATCATATTTTATTGAAAATTTTGCAAATTTTACTTCTAATCCATTTAATATTATTACAACGATTCTTGATTTTGTAATTGTTATATTTTTTATATATAAAGCAATAAAAATGCTAAAGAATACTAGAGCATGGCAATTATTAAAAGGAATTGTAGCATTAATTGTAATAACATTAATAAGTGGATTTTTAAAATTAAATATAGTAAACTTTGTATTAACATCAATAATGTCATATGGTTTTATAATGCTTATTATAATATTTCAACCAGAACTAAGAAGAGCTTTAGAACAACTAGGTACAACAAGAAAATTTAGAAGATGGTTTGGAATTAATGATCAAGACTTAAATGCAAAGAAAAAAGAAAATATTTATAAAATAGCAATAGCAGCAGTAGAACTTGCAAAACAAAAAAAAGGTGCGTTAATAGTAATTGAAAGAGAAATAAGAATACAAGATATTATTGCTACAGGTATAATAATGAATTCTGAAATTTCGCCACAATTATTAGTAAATATATTTGAACCAAATACACCACTTCATGATGGAGCAGTTATTATTAGTGAGAATAAAATTGCAGCATCATCATGTATGTTACCACTAGCAGATGATAAAGATATTGCTAGAGAATTGGGAACAAGACATAGAGCAGCAATAGGTATTTCTAAAGAATCAGATGCAATAGTAGTTGTAGTCTCTGAGGAAACTGGAAAAATATCAATAGCAAAAGATGGAACTTTAATTGCAGATGTTAGAGAAGATGTATTAAAGAAAATATTAATAAAAAATTTAATTAATGAGCATAATTACATAAATAAAAATAATAATCAAGATAAAAAAGTAAAATAGTATAAAAGTAGCCTGATTGTTGGTTTTAACAATCAGGCTATATTTTTATATTATAGGAAAATCCTCTGAACATTCTATAATATAAAAACTTGAGTTAATACTGCACATAATTTTAATCAATAAATGTATTAATAGCTTCTGCAAAAGCACCATCAGATACAGACGATTTTGTTACATATTTAGCAACTTTTTTTAAATCATCATAGGCTTCATTTACAGCAACACCAATACCAGACTCTTTAATCATCTCTAAATCATTAATATTATCTCCAATAGCAAGCATATTTTCTTTTGATATATTTAAATATTCTGAAAGAAAATTTAAAGCTTCATTTTTGTCTACATTTGTAGGAGTAATATTTAAGTATTCATAATCTTTGTTTATAATTTTATCTCTATATTTACCTCTTTTATTAATAGTGATTGCTTCAATATTAGGATTTATATTTAAAAATGTTTTAAATTGACCTAATGAAACATCATCAGAAGAAATTACAGCAGAAAAAGCATCTAATATTGGATGTTCTTCTATATAGCTTAAAATATTAGGTACAATTTTAAAATTTAAAATATCCATAGAATTTTGATTTTTTAATTTATAATTTCTTAAATCCATATATTCTAACTTTTCTGAAATAATTTCTGTATCAGTATATAAATGAATATGATAATTATATCTTTTTGCAAAAGTTACAATAAAAAGTAAATCCTGTTTAGAAAGTGTTTTTCTAAGTAATTCCTTATTGCTTTTGAAATCGATTATTTGTGTACCATTCCCAAATACTCCATAATCTGCTGTAAATTGGTCACATATTTTTTTTGATACAGAGTAAGTTTTTCCAGTACAAATTGCAAAACTTACATTTTTTTTATGAATTGAATTTATTGCCTCAAAATTCTTATATGAAATTTTGTTATTTTTATCTATTATTGTACCATCTAAGTCACTAGCAACTAATTTTACTTTCATTTTTTATATTCCTAACTTTATCTTATTCTACATTGATTTTCTATTTAATATGAATGAGAAAAACAAGTAGAAGGATTGATTTGCCTACTTTTGTAAAAATAAATTATATTACTAATTATATCTTTATAAATTTTATCATAATATGACTTTTTTATCAATTAAAAATTGCCCAAATGATTAAGTTAAACTAGATATTTATAGTGTAACACTAGATAATTTTGTAGAAAATATCTATAGATTTAATAGAAAATAGTCAGCAGGTTTTTGGTTGATTTATAAGTTTTTTTGTGATAATATAATCTTGGTGAAATTATGAGAAATATAAAATTAATAATAGAATATGATGGAAAAGGATTCAATCGGTTGGCAAAAACAACCTAAAATCAATGGTTTGAACATATTTTGATTTTATTTCAAAGTGGTTCAAACCATTGTTATATCTATGTTTTAAATTTTCAATATATTTTCAAATAAATACAAAATATTTTAAAAATAATTCGCATGGCTGTACTCGTGGCTGTACTAATATATAGTTAGGAGTCAAGTGTTAAGCCGTTTTCCTTTAAATAGTTGTAAGATAAATCAAGATGTTCTTTCTTAAATTTGTCAAAAACTTCACAATAGACATTTAAAGTTGTTGCAACATTTGCGTGTCCCATTATTTTTGCTAAAACGGATGCAGGCATTCCCGATTCAATGCATCTAGTAGCAAATGTATGGCGAAGCATATGCTGATGAACATCATAACCTTTTCCAATGTTATAATTTTTGCAAAACTCTTTGAACATCATATTAACAGTATCTGTACTTATACATTCTTTATATGAATTGCAAAATAGAAGATTGTAATCATTTTCTGTATAATATTCTGATGATAAATATTCCTTCAGTATATTTTCAACATTGGAATCCATCATTATATCTCTAATTCCGTTTACTGTTTTTGTATAAGAACCAATTGTTGCTCTATCATCAAATGTACGAGTAATAGTTCTTCTTATATGAATTATTTTATTTTGAAAATCAACATCATTTATATCTAAAGCATTTATTTCGCCCATTCTCATACCTGTAAATAGACTTAGCAAAATTTGATATTTATACCTGAACTTTTTTGCATTTTGTAATTCATTAATAAGTTGCTTTTGTTCATCAATAGTAAAAGCAGATACATTTTTAGATTTATCTTTATACTTTTGAGATAAAGGTATCTCAAATTCTAGTTGATCATCTAAAAAGTTATAACGCAAAATATTTCTTCTTACAGCTATTTTAAAAGTATTATTAACTATTCCATATATTTTAGCGATAACAGAATCTGAATATTTTGTAATATATATCAAGAAATCTTTTAGATCTTTTTCTGTAATTTTTTGAAGTTCCATATTGGCAATATAATGTGTAGATATATTTTTTAATGTATGCAATTTACGAGAGTAGGAGCTTTCTTTTAATTTATTCATTTTGTAGGCAGTATCAATAAATTCTTTTGCAATAGCATAAAATGTAACCTTTGACTTATCTACATAAGTATCTGTATTTAATTCAGTAATAATCTTTTCTAATTTCTTTTTTACTTCCTGTCTAGTTTTTCCATATATAGTTTTCCTTTTTCTTTTACCAGTTTTTTCATCATACATTGCAATAGTGTATTCAGTAACCCACATAACTTTTCCGTTTCTTTTTCTTTTGAATATTGTACCTTCGCCGTTTCCACGAGTTTTAGTTGTACCCATAATAAAAAACCTCCATTTTTCTTTGAATAACACTTGAAAAATGAAGGCTTTTTGTATATAATACAAAAGTAATCACTTTTCAAAGTGGTTATGCTCTGGATAATGTGTGTCGTGTCGCAAACAAACAACACATTATCCTTTTTTTATCTATTATCTAACAATACTTGATTATCAAATACAAAGTATATCATAGTCAAATCCTGATCATATTCAGCATAAAAGTTTGCTCTAATCATAGCACCAAAACTATTTTGAGAATCTACTGAGCCACTAACTACATATCTGCTGTATTCTTCATTATAACCATATTTTTGATTAGAAAATTTAGCTGTACTTGGAGCCTTTAAGTTATCTTTTACTATTTTTTCTGTATAAATATATGCATTTGAAGAATTTTCATTAATTCTTTTTTGACGTTCTTTTTTAGCTTCTTCTTCAGCTTTTTTCTTTTCTTTTTCTTCTCTTGCAATTCGTTCTTCTTCTGTTTCAACTTTTTCTTCTACAACAGTGTTTTCTTCTAAGAAATTATTAGAAGAAGTTAAAACTTCTTTAGGTGCAAATATATCCGTTATTAAACCATAAATAACTGCAATTACTATTAACCAGAAATACCATTTTTTAATAATGCATTTAGGACTTGCTTTTATATCCTCAACTTGTTTTATAAAATAATCTTTCATAAAGACTCCTTTCTATTTAAAAGCACTTTGATTTTCTGCTCTTATAACTTTACCAAAAAATTTTAATTCTTTTGTTTTTTCAATTGGATAATAAGGATTCATTGCTTGTAATTCAAATCCATCATTTGTTTTAATAACTTTTCTAATCATATAAATATTATTAGTTAATATTAAACAAGTTTGGCCAGATTCATATTTGAAATCAGCTAATATAATTGCTATATCTCCAATGCCTAATAAAGGTAACATAGAATTATCTTTTATTTGTAATGCAAAAGTGTTATTAGGTAGTAATTCATTTATAGTTATATTCTTTATAAAAAACTGATTTAGAGAGATTTCTAGATTTTCTTTAAAATCTGATAATAAAGGAATGGAAGTTGAAGATTGCTCTTTAGGATATTCATCTTCTATACACATTAAATAAGAAGGAGATACCTTAAATAAGTTAGAAAGAATTTCAATAGAACTTCTTTTCATATTTTGTACTTCGCCTTTTTCATATTTACGAATTGCAGCTTTTTGAACACCGATATATTTCCCCAATTCTTCTTGTGTTAATCCATTTACAATTCTTAATTGTTTTATTCGTTCTCCCATATTCATATAATACACCTCCAATAAGTGTCTTAATATTATCATATTTTAAACATTTTTACAAGTATTTTTAAAAAAGTGTCTTAAAAATTTAAAATTTTTTTAAAAATATATTGACAATTAAAAATTATTATTATATTATGTGAGTGTCTTAAAAAGATACTAAACGAAAGGAGGAAAAAAAGGTGAATATAAACAAACTAAAATCAAAAATGGCTTTAAATGGAGATAACGGAGGAGATTTAGCAGAATATTTAAAAATATCAAGAACTACATTATCTGCAAAAATGAATGAAACAAACGGAGCAGAATTTACACAAAATGAAATTTGCAAAATAAAAGAAAAATATTTACTAACAAGTAGTGAAGTTGACGAAATTTTTTTTAATTCAAAAGTGTCTTAAAAAGATACTAAACAAAAGGAGGAAAAATGAAAGGTTTAAAAAATAAAATTGCGACACGACACACAAAAAAAAGGAGGTAGATTAAATGGAATTACAAGATAATGTATTTTATACCCCAACACAATTTGCAGAATTAAGAAATTGTAGCGTACCTACAGCATTAAGTATTTATAATTCACAAGACTTTCCAAGCGAAAACTTTGGAAAAGAAAAAGTAGCACTTGGAAGTGCAATAAGAGAGTGGTACAAAAAGAAAAGATTAAAGGGGGAAGAACAATGAAGATAATTAACAAGAAAAAATTTATTATAAGAATTTTAGAATTATTAGTTATTATAGCAACAATTGTAATAACACCATTAGCAATAAATTATGCTAATCAATTAAGAGGATATGAAGCAGTAGGAGGAGAATACTTAATTCCAATGTTAGGACTAGTAATCATATTGATAATAGAAACAATTTACCAAGAAAGTGAGGCTAAAAAAAATGAACATTAGAGTTTATGTGAAAAGTTTATTTATCATATATAGATACAACAATATGCTAACTACATTAAGACTTATGAAAAATAATTTAAAACTTTTGAAAGGAGGAAACTAATATGGGATATCAAAAAATTAAAGATCTTATTTCAGATATAGACGAATTTCATAATGAAGCTGAATTAAGAGAAATCTTACAACAAATTTTATTCATCTGTGAAGATAACTTAAAAAATGAACCATCTACCAGCAACCAAACTGAAAAATAGATGATTCGTAAAAAATATTTATATAAATACTTTCTATTTATATTTTAACATAGAAAGTTAGAAAGGACAAGGAAAAATGGAAAATTTAAAAATCGAAAAAGGAAAGACCTATACTTATGATGAAATAAAAGAAATTTATAAAAATGCAATGATGCAAACTATGGATAAGCCAGCAGGAGATAATCATAAAGATGATGCAAAATTTCAATTATCAATGATGTTAAGTGGAATGGTCATTTTGCACACAATGGAAAACAATATGTTTGAAAAGGAGGAAAACGAAGATGAGTAATTTATATCAATTAACAAATAATTATGAAACTGTACTTAATATGCTATATGACGAAGAAGTAGATGAGCAAATGATACTTGATACATTAGAAGGAATCGAAGGAGAAATTGAAGATAAAGCAGATGGATATGCAAAAATTATAAAAGAACTCGAAGCAAAGAAAAACGCTAGAAAAGAAGAAGCAAAAAGACTAACAGAAAGTGCAAAAGTATTTGAAAATAGAGTAAATACTTTAAAACAAAACTTATTTAACACAATGAAATCTACAGGAAAAACAAAATTTGCAACTAATCTATTTACATTTAATATAGCAAAAAATGGAGGAAAACAAGCACTTACTATTGATGGAGATGTACCTGAAGAATATACAAAAACAGTTATTGAAAATGATACAGATAAAATAAGACAAGCATTGGAAAATGGAGAAAATTTACCTTTTGCACATTTAGAGCCAAGAGGAGAAAGTTTGAGGATTAAATAATGGAAGCAATAAGTAAAGCAATAGAAATGATGCAAAAAGCAATGAAAGAAGAATATGGGAAAGATGCAAAATTAGAAGATGGAGATAGCATTACAGGAGTATTTAATGATGGAGTAATGACAATGAGTTTGGAAAATGGAGAACTAAAACTTGATATAAAAGCAGGAACACCATATAAATTTGATTTTAATTTAAATTTAGTAGAGGAGGATAAAGATTAATGGGAATACCAGTATTAATTTTAGGCGAATCTGGCTCAGGAAAAAGCTGCAGCCTGAGAAATTTTGAAAAGGAAGATGTCGCAATTTATAATGTGGCAGGTAAGCCATTACCATTTAAAAAGCAATTAAACAAAGCAGATAATGTTACATACACACAGATAAAATCAAACATACAAAAAGGAAATTTTAAAACTTATGTAATAGACGATTCACAATACTTAATGGCCTTTGAAAGTTTTGAACATGCAAAAGAAGTAGGTTATGGAAAATTTACTAATATGGCTTTAAATTTTAAAGATTTAATTGATTTTATTATAAAAAAGACACCTGATGACTGTATTGTATATATGTTACACCATACAGAATTAGCTGATAATGGAAAGTTAAAAGCAAAAACTTTAGGAAAAATGCTTGACAATCAACTTACTGTAGAAGGTTTATTTTCAATAGTTTTACTTTGTCAAGTAGAAGGAAGCGAGCATTTCTTTATTACAAATTCCGATGGAACTAATCCAGCTAAAAGTCCTATGGATATGTTTGAACATAAAATTGATAATGATTTAAAAATGGTAGATCAGACAATTAGAGAATACTACGAATTAAGCAAAAAGGAGGAAAACAATAATGAGCCTTCAAAGAAAAATTGAAAGAAATCAATTAAAAAAACAATGGAAAGACCATAACAAAGGCGTGGCCAAAAGATATAGATCAGAATTTAGAGGATTTTGGAAATGGTTTCAAAAAAAGAAAAGAGGTGAAAAATAATGGATTTTAATACATTAGAAATTATAGGATTAGCATTTTTGTCAGGACTTAAAATTACAGAAATAGCAGAAGATATAATGAATGAAGAAGAAACAGAAGATACAGAAAAAGCAGAATGTGAAGGAAAACATTGTAAAACTGAGCAAGAAGATATCAAAACAAAAATTGAAGATAAAATTGGAAAAATAGAAGTACATAAAATAACATCAGTAAAAGATTTAGATCAAGTAATAAATAATATTAAAAAAATTATGGGAGGTAACTAATTATGGAAAAACCAGCAGGATATGATGAAGCACAAAGCTTCGGAGAATTTGAAACATTACCAGCAGGAGGATATAAATGCTTAATAAAAAAAGTAGTATGTGAAAAAACACAAGCAGGAAAAGAATTTCTAAAAATTGGATTTGATATTGCAGAAGGAGAATACAAGGATTTTTATCAAAAGAAATTTGATAATGATACTAGATCTCCTGAAGAAAGAAAATGGAGTGGTATTTGGACAGTATTTACCGAAGGTTATAATCCAGGGACAACAAATCCAAAATTTAAAGGTCTTATAACCTCAGTAGAAGCATCAAATGCAAATTTCAAATTTGATTTTGATGAACAAAAATTAGTTAACAAAAAAATAGGTTTAGTCTTTAGAGAAGAAGAATTTTTAGGTACAGACGGATTACCACATACAGCAGTAAAGCCTTTCTTTGCAGTATCTTATGACAAAGCAGAAGAAGCAAAAATACCAAATAAAAAAGTATTGAGTGACAATCAATATGATCAAGCATTTGATGCAACAGCATCTGCTGCAGATAATGATGACCTTCCTTTTTAGGAGGTAAATTATGAGTTTGATCAGAGAAGTTAAAGAAAGAGCAAATATAGTAAAAGTAGCAGAACTTTATGGATTAAAACTGAATAGGGCATATAAATGTGTATGCCCATTCCATAAAGAAAAAACAGCTAGTCTTTCAATATCACCACAAAAACAAATATGGAAATGTTTTGGATGTGGCAAAGGTGGCGATTCAATTTCTCTTGTATCAGAATTATTAAATATAAATGCTTTAGAAGCAGCCAAAAGTATAAATTACACTTTAGGATTAGGATTAGATCCAAATCAAAAAAGCAACTATTTTGAAATTAATAAATATAAAAATAAGCAAAAAACTGAAGAAATATTTAAGAAATGGGAAAATAAAACATTTCAATTATTGTGTGATTATCTGCATTTACTTTGGAAATGGGAAGAAGAATATGCACCTAAAAATATGGAAGAAGATCCAAACGATTTATTTGTAGAAGCAATGCACAATAAAGATTACATTGATTATTTAATAGAAAGTATTTTTATAAATGGAACAAACGAAGATAAAATATGGTTTTGGAAACACGAAAAAAAGGTGGTGAGAAGAATTGAAGCAAGAGTTAGAACTTTCAGAGCAATTAATTGATGAAGGGTTTACACCTTTTGGGGAAATTAGTGAATTAACAAAAGAACAAATTTTAGACAAGGAAATATTTGAACATATTTTTTCAATAGATAACCAAATAGCAAGGACAACGCTAATTGTACGATTACAAGATAAATCCAGGGAACTTGGAAACATAAGAAGTTTTGACAAACTTTTAAAAGCATATCAAACAGAATTTGCACAACGATTCAAACAAAGAGGCAGCAATACAATTCAATTCACACAACCACCAATTGAAAAACTAAAGTGTGGAAAATGGGAATGTGAAGATACAGGAGTTACTAAAAGCATTATGGGTGCAGGTATGATTCCACAAACAGTAGTAGCTTGCTCACATCCTATATTACCAGTAGAAAGGTTAATTAATGTTGATTCAGAGACAGAAAAAATAAAACTAGCATTTTTCAAAGATAATAAATGGCAGTATATAACAATTGAAAGAAGTATGGTAGCAAATAAATCTAATATTATCCAATTATCAGATAGGGGAATAGAAGTAAATTCAGAGAATGCAAAGGATCTAGTTTCATATATTGCAGATGTAGTTTCCTTGAATGCAAAAGAAATTCCAGTAAATCGTAGCACAGACAGGTTAGGATGGATAGAAAATGAATTTGCACCTTATGTAGGCGACCTAAAGTATGATGGTGATATAGCATTTAAAGATGTATATGCAAGCATAAGAGAAGTGGGAAAATATGAAGAATGGAAAGAAGTATGTAGAAGAGTAAGAAAGGAAAGCAAGATTGCACATTTACTTTTAGCATCTTCATTTGCTAGCACACTAAATCAAATGTTGGGAGTACTGCCATTTGTAGTACATATATGGGGTGGAACTGGAACAGGTAAAACAGTAGGATTAATGTTTGCAATGAGTGTTTGGGGAAATCCTGAAGTAGGAAAATTAGTAAGAACATTAAATGCAACACAAGTAGCATTAGCAAGATATGCAGCTTTTGTTCACGATATTCCATTTGCAGGAGATGAACTACAAACAATTAAAAGTAGATGGGATAGCTTTGACAACCTGGTAATGTATTTAACAGAAGGTGTTGATAGAGGTAGAGGTAAGGCTTATGGTGGAATAGAACTTTTGAAAGAATGGAATTGCTGTTTCTTATTTACAGGAGAAGAACCAATAACAAAAGCAACTTCAGGTGGAGGAGTAAAGAATAGAGTAATTGAAGTAGAAGCAACAGAAAAAGTAATTGCAGATGGTAATTTTGTAAGTAATTTTGTTAGAAAAAATTATGGATTTGCTGGTAAAGAATTTATAAAAAATATTCCTAAACAAGAGGAATTACAGAAAAGATATAGGGAGATATTTCAAGAAATATTAGAAAAGACAGATACAACTGATAAACAAGCAATGGCAATGGCCACAATATTACTTGCAGATGAAATATCTACAGATCTAATTTTTAAAGATGAAAAATTAACAATAGAAGATGTAAGTGGATGGCTTACAAGTGCAAAAGAAGTTGATGTTTCTACAAGAGCATATGAATGGACAATGAACTGGATTTCACAAAACATAAATAGATTTAGAGAAAATGAAAATGGAGAAATTTGGGGTAAATATATCGAAAATGAAGATATTTGTTTAGTAAATAAAAGTTTATATGCTGAAGCATTAAACAAAGCAGGTTTTGATTTTACAGCAGTAATAAGAAATTTTGCAGATAGAAATCAAATAGAACGAAATTCACAAGGTAAATTTACACACCAAACAAAGGCGTTTGGGGTAAAAGCAAACTATATAAAATTTAGATTAGAACCTGAAAAATCAGACCTTGCATATGAAGAAAAATATCAGCAACAAAATATGGAAGATCTACCGTTTTAAGTCTTACCTAAAATAACCAAGGTAAGCCAAAGGTAAGACTATAAAAAAATATAGAGTTAAGCCGATTACATTAAATAAAAATATAAAAGTCTTACCTCTTACAAAATAATAATATACATATGGAAATTTTTTATTAAAATCTAAAAATAAAACTTTCATAAAAAATATAAATATATTCACGGAAAAAGGTAAGACAGGTAAGACCTATATAAAAATTGCGTATTTGAGGTATGCAAGAAAAATAAATTGGAGGTAAGACCAAATGAAAAGTAAAGAAGAAATTATAAATGATTCTATAAAACTTGAAACACCTCCTGCAGATTATAACTTATTAGAAATACATTGTTTTCTAGCATTAAAGCAGTTATTAGTAATGTTTCATAATAAGCAGATAACTACTGAAAATGCTAGTAAAACAAAGCAATTAGTATTAGCAGATTATGAAAAAAGATGTAAGGAGTATGAATTTCAATCATCAATGTTTCAAGAACATATAGATCATATTAAAAATACTGAAATGCAAAGGACAAAATTAAGAAAAATATTAAATGGAGAAGCTGAAGAAGCAAAACCAATTACTGAAGAAAGATTATGCGAAACAATAAATTTAGCAGTAGAGATACTTGCTACTGTATTTAAGGGGGAATTTGTATGATAATAGTAAGTCAAGATAAAAAAGATATTATAAATTTTAATAATATAAAAGCTATTAGTGTAAAAGAAAATAAGATAATAGCAATAGGACAATTCATTATAGCAGAAGAAGATGGTGCTTATATTTTAGCAGAATATGAAACAGAAAAAAGAGCAAAAGAAGTATTACAAGAAATAGTAAGCAAATATAGACAATACAATTTAGATAATAACAAAGCAGTAACAATGCTTCCAAAAGTATATGAAATGCCAAAGGAGTGATAGAAATGCAAAAACCAACAATATGTAGATATTGTGGAAGCCCAGTTGTTTATACTTCAAACGCAGAAATATATGGTAAGGAATATGGCGAAGGCAAGTGTTATTTATGTAGAAATTGTAGAGCATTTGTTGGAGTACATCCAGGAACAAATACACCACTTGGAACTTTAGCAAATGAAGAATTAAGAAGATATAGGCAAGCAGCACATTACTGGTTTGATCAGATTTGGAGAAAGCCGTTAAGAATTACAACAAGATATAAAGCGTATGGATGGCTAGCTGAACAATTAAAACTTCCAAGAGAAAGCACACATATTGGTATGTTTGAAAAAGAAGAATGTGAAAAAACAATTAGACTTTCACAAGAAAGAATAGAAAAATATAAAAAACAAAGGAGTGAGATATTTGAAGGACTTTAAAGTTGGAGAATTAGTAGTTTTTATAGGTAAAAGTTATACTGGTGAAATTTATACTGTAGAAATAGGAAAAATAAAAAGACTTTGTAAAGATGGTGCTTTTGTGAATTATCATACAGGAGAAACAGCAGCAAAAACTAATTATTCAGATCTATATAAAATAAAAAATTCTTATGTTATAGAAAAAGAGAATTTAGGTGGTGGTCTTGAATGAATCTAGTATTAAGGGATTACCAAGAAGAATGTAATGAACTGATTGATAATCTTGAACCAGGATCATATTTAATTCAAATGGCCACAGGATTAGGAAAAACAGCAACCTTTACAAGTATAAAAAGAAAAGGTCGTGTACTAGTCCTAGCACATAGAGAAGAACTAGTAACACAACCAATTAAATACTATGACTGTCCAGTTGGAATTGAAATGGCGAATCGCAAGTCCAACGGAGAACCAGTCGTAATAGCATCTGTACAAAGTATAATACATAGATTAGAAAATTTCAAGACTGATGATTTCGACCTAATAATAACTGATGAAGCACATCACGCTGCAGCAAAATCATATAGGAAAATATATGAGTATTTCAAACCTAGATTACACTTGGGTTTTACAGCAACACCAAACAGGGGAGATAATGTAAGACTTGATGATATATACCAGGACATTATATTTGAAAGAGATATAAAATGGGCAATACAAAATAAATATTTAACCGACATTTATTGTTTAAGAGTAAATATAGGTTACGACATTTCAAAAGTAGCAAGAAGAATGGGCGATTTTGCACCAGGAGAATTGGAAGAAGTAATGAATCAGGATGTATTGAATAATGCAATAGCTGAAGCATACAAGAAATATGCTAAAGGACAAACTTTAATATTTGCTTGTAGTGTAGATCACGCAGAAGCAATTGCAGAGAAAATCCCAGGTGCAGTAGCAGTAACATCAAAGACTAAAAACAGAGATGAATTAATTAAAAAATTTACGAATAGGGAAATCCCAGTATTAGTAAACTGTATGATATTTACTGAAGGAACAGATATGCCACTTGTTGAAACTGTAATGATAGCAAGACCAACAAGTAACAGCAGTTTATATACACAAATGGTAGGTAGAGGACTAAGACTTTATCCAGGAAAAGAAAAACTTACATTGATAGATTTAGTTGGTACAACAGGAAGGGCAAATTTATGCACAGCACCAACTTTAATAGGAGTAGATTTAAATGCAGTACCAGCAAACAAGCAAGATGAAATACAAGGAGATTTATTTGAACTTCCTGACTTAATAGTAAAAAAATCAGACTGTCCTGCGAGTTGGATTAGAAATATAGAAATAGTTAATTTATGGGCAAAAGAACAGGAATATAATACACACGGAGTTAATTATTTTAAGATGCCAAATGGTGATATGGTAGTTAGTATTCCAAAGAAAAGAATAAGAATACCAGCACAAGACGAGTTAGGAAAGACAACAATAGGTGGACAAAAAGTGAATATGCAAAGAGCACTTGATAAAGTATTTAAATATTTACAAGATGAATATCCACAATATGAGTATATTTGGAATGTTGACCAAATGAGAAAGTGGGGAAAAGTACCAGCAAGTGAAAAGCAAGTTAGTATGATCAAAAGATTTATGAAAGACTTTGACACAGAAAACTTAAATAAAATGCAAGCAACACAAATATTAAATAGATTATTTTATAGGTAGGTTAGTAATGGAAGAAAAAATAATTAATTATTATAAGCAAGGATTATCAATAGAAACAATTACTAACAAGATGTTAGATTATACATTTACAAATGATTGTATCATATGTGTTTCTACAAAAGGATATCTTGCTATGAGAACAAAGGTTGAAAATGTTATTATGAAATATTTAAAAGAAGGTGATTAAATGCCAAGAAGAGGAAATCAATTTGAAAATCAAATTCAAAATGTATGTGATTATGTAGAAGCCATAGGTGGCCACGCACACAAAAATCATCCTGAAAGAACAGTTGATGGAATCTATAAAAAGGGAGAGCCATTTGATTATGAGATATTTCTTCCAAATTATAAAGCAGTATTTGATGCAAAAGAGTGCAATACAAGAAAATGGCATATGGTAGATAAAGACATTAGACAATGTGATGAAATGAAAAAATGTAAAAATGCAGGTCTTAAAGCATATTTTCTTATATGTTTTGAAGGTCACGATGTAAGAATGATAGATGTTGATACAGCAATAGCAACTTTAAAAAATGAAAGTAAAACAATATCTGCAGCAGGAAATCCAAGCTGGGATTTAATAAAAATATTAGGAGGTAAAAGCCTATGAATTGTCCAATTTGTAATTCAAAACTTGAAGAAATTAATTATACAGAAGAAATATGGGGGAGTTTTGAAACAGTTGAAATACATCATAATTGTAAAAATTGTAATTTATATGAATTTGAATATGTTTATGGTAATAGTTGCAGATGGATATATAAAAAAGTTTTTTCAGATGAAAAACAACACAAATTATATATAAAATTTATAAGAATTTTATATAAGTTAGGAGCAATAGGAAAAAAAATGAAATTTAAAGAATTTAGTGAATGGTGTAACAATAGAGCTTGTGATGGATGCTGGGGAATGAAAGAAGCTATTATGTGTTCTAATATTTGTAAAGAAATATACAAGCTTCCATTTTGGAAAAGAGAGAAAGCTTGGAAAGATTTATATGAAAATTTTATTACTACAAATATTGTTATACCAATTAATAATAAAATAAAAGAATCTAAAGAATGTGGAGGTACACGAAAGTGAAATGTGGTGACAAAGAATGGAAACATTGCAGAGTAGAAAAAATGGGATGCACAGGATGCTATTATGATGAAATAGAAGTTGATGAATTTGTAAGAACAGAAAGTGGACATATTTTTAAAGTAGATGAAGAAAAAAGAGTTTTGCAAGGCATAAAGTTTTTAGATGTGCAATATGGAAAAATTGTGGATCATAATAAAGATATAAAAAGATTAATAAAAATTGATGATTTGTTAAAATATAAAGTCAATTCAAATGATACAAGAATAGATAATGTAAAAGAATTTTTTAATCCAAAAACTAACAAAAAATACTTAGGTGTTAATGGCTGGGGATTAGAACAAATTAAAATATTAAAATTTATACCAAAAGAACAATTTAAAATAATTGGATATGATATTGAGGAGGTAAAATAATGGAATTTAATAGATATCAACATATAGAGAGATTTGGAACTGACGAGGTAGAAAATATAGAATTTGGAAAATGTTTTATATTTTATAAAATAGATGGTACAAATGGACAAGTATATTTAGATAAAGAAGGAAATATAAAAGCAGGAAGTAGGAATAGGGTGCTTACTTTAGAAAATGATAATGCAGATTTTTATCAGTATATATTACAAAATGATAGAATAAAAGCCTATTTACAAAAACATCCAAACCATAGATTATATGGTGAATGGCTTGTGCCACATTCAATAAAAACATACAGAAAGGATGCGTGGAGAAGATTTTATATTTTTGATGTAGCACTACATAAAGAAGATGAAACAGAAGAATATATACCGTATGAAATATACCAATCATTATTAGAAGAGTTTGAATTAGATTATATACCACCATTAGCAATATTAAAGAATCCAACAGGAGAGTCATTAATAAGATGTTTGGAAAAAACAGGTCAATTTTTAGTAGAAGATGGTAAAGGAAATGGAGAAGGTATAGTAATTAAAAATTATGATTTTTATAATAAATATGGTAGACAAACTTGGGCAAAAATTGTAAGTAATGAATTTAAAGAAAAACATGCGAAATCTATGGGAGCAGATGTAGTTACTCAACAAGAAATAATTGAAGAAAAGATAATTACTAAGTATTGTACAGAAGCTTTTATTGAAAAAGAATATGCGAAAATAGTTAATGAAAAGGAAGGATGGAGAAGTCAGTATATTCCAATGTTACTTGGTAGAGTATTTTCAGAACTAATAAAAGAAGAAACATGGAATTTTATAAAAGAATTTAAAAATCCTAAAATAAATTTCAAAACATTAAATGCACTAACTATTCAAAAAGTAAAAGAAACAAAGAGGGAGTTGTTTAATTGATGAATAAATTATTTATGTTAGTAGGGTTGCCAGCCTCTGGAAAGACAACATGCGGTAAGAGGTTAGCAGAAGCGGAAGATGCATTAATTGTGTCTTCCGATGAAATAAGAAAAGAGCTGCTTGGGGATGTAAATGACCAAACACAAAACGCAAAAATATTTGAAGAAGTAGAAAATAGGATCATAAATGGTTTAAAGGAAAGTAATGTAATATATGATGCTACTAATATAAACTATAAAAGAAGAATGGCATTTTTGCAAAGAATAAAAAATGTAGAAAAAATAGGAATTTTAATAGCAGTACCATATGAAGAGTGTTTAGAAAGAAATAATCAAAGAGAAAGGAAGGTTCCTGAAGATGTAATAAAAAGAATGTATTACAATATTTATATACCGCAATATTACGAAGGATTTGATGAAATTAGAATACATTTTAACACAGAAAGAAATTACTGGACCTATGACTTATTAAATGAATTAGATAAGATTCCACAAGATAATCCGCATCATACTTTAACAATTGGAAAGCATTGCAAAAAGACAGCTATTTTATTACAAGATTTCTCTTTGTTTAAAGTTGGATTATTACATGATATTGGAAAATCCGAAACGAAAACTTTTATTAATACCAAAGGAGAAAAAACAGAAGTAGCGCATTTTTATAATCATGAAAAGGTTAGCGCTTATATGTCATTGTTTTATACAAAAGGAATGGATGAGAATAGACAACTAGAAATAGCAAATTTAATTCAATGGCACATGTTATTACATAGAGAATTATCTGAAAAAACAGTGATTAAATATAAAAAAATGTTAGGCGAAGAAACCTGGAGAAAATTAAATTTATTATATGAAGCTGATTTACAAGCAAAGTAAGGAGGTATTATGAATAGAGAAGAAAAAATAATGCAAAGAGTGCAAGAACATTATGATTATTTAAAAGAAAAAGGATTTGAAATAGTGTTTTTAGCATTACAAGGATCACAAAATTATGGACTGGATGTATATGATGAAGATTATATGTCAGATGTTGATACAAAAGCAGTAATATTACCATCATTTGAAGATTTTGTATATGGTAGAAAAATGTTTAGTGAAACTTTAGTATTAGAAAATAATGAACATATTGATGTAAAAGATATAAGAGTAATGTTTGAAACATACAAAAAACAAAATGTAAATTTTATAGAAACATTATTTACCGAATTTAAAATAGTTAATCCTAAATATGAAGAATTAGTACAACCATTATTTGATAATGCTGAAGAAATAGCACGCATAAATAAATACCAAGCAATTAGATGCATGGCTGGAATGAGTAAAGAAAAATTAAAAGCATTAAAACATCCATATCCAACAATAGTAGATAAAATTAATAAATATGGATATGATCCAAAACAATTGCATCACATTTTAAGAATGAATGATTTTATAAAGAAATATGCAATTTTGGAAAAGCCATACAAAGAATGTTTAGTTCCAGACAATAAAGAATATTTAATAAAAATCAAAAAAGGAGTTTTATCTGAAGATGAGGCAACACAATTAGCAATAGAAACTGATGAGGATACTTATGATGTTAAAAATTGGGCAACAGGATTTGATGATAGACCAGATGTAATAAATCAAAAAGGATTAGATATTTTAGATAAAATAAAATATGAAATACTAAAAATGAGATTTAAGGAAGATATAAATAAGTAAGGGTGGTATAAGTGGATGATAGAAAATCATTAATACAAACAATAAAAACTTATAAAGGTATGCTGCAGAAACAAAATAAAATTATAGATGCTATGGCAGAAGAATTTGTCTCAAAAACGCTAATGTATAGTGATAAGACAAAACAAGAAGTTAGAGAACATTTTGAAAAAGAAGTAAGTAAATAAGTTTATTTACTTACTTTCAAAAAAACAACTCGAATAACAAGAATATAGGAGGTGTGTAGAATGGCTATAATTAAAGCAATATTTATATTTTTTACTGGATTTTATGGCTTGTCAAAAATGGTAGATGGAATGAATAACAAGTATGTAACTAGTAAAGATAAAATAATTAATTTGATTGAAATAGTAGTTAGTGTTGTACTAACCTTTGCTATATTTAAGTTTTAGGAGGTGCAAAAGATGAAGGTTCAAGAAGTTTTAGAAAATTATAATTCACTTAAAGCAAGTATAACAATTGTAGAAGGAGAAATACAAGAATTAGAAGCTGAAGTATTAGATTGTAGAAGTGCAAATTTAGATGGTATGCCTAAACAAAAAGGATTTGCAGGTTCGAATATAGAAACATATGTTGCAGAAAAACAAGAAAAAATAGAGAAAAAACAAAGATACATAGAAAGAACTAAAACTAAACTAAAAATAGTTGAAGATTTAGTTAAAACATTAAAGAAGTATAACCAGGACATAATAAAAGCTAGATTTTATGATATGCAGTCTATTGAAGAAATAGCAACAGATAAAAATAGAGGTTATGGAGCAATACAAAAAACAATAGATAGATCAATACGAATAATGCAAAAAGAATATAACAAAAGTAAATTGTCTTAAATTTGTATATAAAATTTATATATTTTGTCCGTATTTTTGCAAAAAATAATATGCTATAATTATAATTGAGATTAGTGTAATATCTTTTGAATCGCATATTGATTCTCCTTTTGTAATGGGGTCACCGATAGAAATGTCGGCGACCTTTTTATATTGCGGAGATGGTGCAAAGGCAGCACAATGGGGTCATATCCCATAGACGAGGTTCGAATCCTATGTCCGCAACCAAAACTAACAAAAGAGGTATGCCTATGAATTTGGGTAAATGTATGTTAAGAGAATGTAAAACTTGTAGATATGAAACAAGTTGTTTTAAGGAGTATGGACATGAATATACAAAAATTAAAAATCGAAAATCTAAAACCAGCAGAATACAATCCAAGAAAGGATCTAAAACCAGAAGACGAAGAATATCAAAAAATAAAAAAGAGCCTAACTGAATTTGGATATGTAGCACCTGTTATAGTTAATGAGGATATGACTGTTATAGGTGGACATCAAAGACTAAAAGTATTAAAAGAATTAGGTTATACCGAAATAGAGTGCAATATAGTTGATTTAGATAAAAACAAAGAAAAAGCATTAAATATAGCATTAAATAAGATTACTGGTGAATGGGACAATGGTAAATTAGAAGAACTACTTGCAGAATTAAAAGAAGCAGATATTGATATGGATATGACAGGTTTTTCTTTTGATGAAGTAGATAGCATACTAAAAGATATAACGGGGTCAAAAGAAGATGATTTTGATTTAGATGAAGCATTAAATGAAATAGAAGAACCAGTTTCCAAGCCAGGAGATATTTGGATATTAGGTAAGCATAGACTAATGTGTGGAGATAGTACATCTAAAGATGATATAGAAAAATTAATGAATAATCATAAATCCGATATGGTATTTACTGATCCGCCTTATTTAATGAATTTTGATGGAAATGTTCATGCAGATGGTAGTAAAAGTTTCAATGCTTCACATGGGAAAATAAAAAATGATAATATGACCAGAGAAGAAGGCGATGAGTTTATATTAAAAATATTTGAAAACATAAGGAAATATAACAAAGGTGCATATTATGTTTGCTTTTATAGACTAGGATTAGATTATATATTTAGAGCACTAGATAAATTAAATAACAGGTACAAAGCATTAATTATTTGGAATAAAGGAAATCATACTTTATCTAACAGTGATTATATGAGTAAGTATGAGCCAATAGTATATGGATGGTTTGCATCTCATTTGTTTTATGGAAATAGAAGTAATTTTGATATATGGGATATTGAAAGAACGAAAAAGAATGATTTACATCCTACTATGAAGCCTGTAGATCTTGTTGTTCAAGCAATAAAGAATAGTAGCAAAACAGAAGATATAATATTAGATTTATTTGGAGGAAGTGGAACAACTTTAATTGCTGCAGAACAAATGAATAGAATGTGTTATATGATGGAATTAGATCCAAAGTATTGTGATGTAATTATAAAAAGATGGGAAAGCCTAACAGGAGAAAAAGCAATACTAGAAAAGTAATGGAGGTGGGTGATATGCATTGACAGATAATGAAATAGAAAATATAAAAAATGATTATTTACAAGGTATGAAGTACAAAGATATTATTGCAAAATATAATATCACTCAATCCGAACTTAGAAGTATTGTTTATAAAAATAAGTTAACTAGAACTAAAAGCAAAGCACAAATAGGAAACAAAAATTCAGTAGGAAACAATGGAGGTGCTCCAGAAGAAAATAAAAATGCAGTCACTACTGGAGAATATGAAAATATATATAAAGATGTATTAGAACCTGAAGAATTAGAATTATATAAAAAAATAAAAACAGATGACAGAGAGCAATTACTAATAGAAGAATATAAAATACTTACTATACGAGAACAGAGGATGCTGAAAAGAATACAGGAATTAAAACAGCGTGGTAAAGATATGACAATAAACTTTATTAGGAATAAAAAAAGCAAATCAGAAGTAGAAACTGTAACAGATGCAGAACCAACTTTAAATATGATACAAAGAATAGAAGATGGACTTACAAGAGTTCAAGAAGCAAAAAGAAAAGTATTAGAAAGTCTGGCCAAATTAAATACTACTGAAGATGATAGAACATTAAATGTAAATTTAGTAGGTAATAACTCTATATTGGAAAGCATTAACAGACAATTGGGTGGTGGTAACAATGGAACAAAATGAGGAATTTCCACTATCTGAAAAATATATTGATTTTTTCAAGCACGATTGTAGTACAGAATTTTTGGAAGGAACAACATTTGCTGGTAAAACAACAGTTGCTGTTCCTAAATTTATGTTTAAAGTTGCTCAAAGTCCTAAAAAGTTACATATAATTGCAGGATTAGATCTTGGAACAATTGAAAAAAATATAATAAATAAAGATAAAGGTTTAATTGAAATATTTGGAGAATATAGTCAAGGTGGCTGTATAGAATATAACGCAAATGGTAAAGGGGTGCATTCGTTACCACATATTTTATATCATACGCCAAATGGTGTAAAAGTAATATACATTGTTGGATATGATAATAAAACAAGATGGAAAAAGGTACTTGGTGGCCAATATGGATGCATCCTTATAGATGAGTTTAATATTGCAGATATGGACTTTGTAAGAGAAATCTTTATGCGTTGTGATTATAGGGTATGTACAATGAACCCTGACGATCCAAATAAAGAATGCTATAAACAATATGTTAATAAATCAAGGCCAATTAAAAAATATGAAAATGATGCTCCACTAGAATTGTTAAATATGCTGAATGAAGAACAAATGGATGATTGGACTTGGTGGTATTTTTCTTTTGATCACAATAAAAGTTTAACACCAGAGAAAAAACAAAGTATTATAAATTCCGTTCCAGTAGGTACAAAGTTATGGAAAAACAAAATAAAAGGATTACGAGGCAAGTCAACAGGACTTGTTTTTCTTAATTTTGATAGAAGAAAACATTGTATTACTAAAGAAGAAGCAAAACAATATTTAAGAGCACCAGGAAATGAAAAAGTACAATTAACAACAAAACCAATAGCAACAAGACAAATAGATGAACATTTTATAATATTTACTGCAGCATTAGATACAGCGTACAGTTCATTAAGTCCTGACACAATAGCAATGTCATTTGCAGGAATAACAAACAAAGGCAAATACATCCTTTTAGATGAAAAAGTTTATAACAATGCAAACTTGGATCAGCCACTTGCACCAAGTGATACAGTAAAAAACTTTGTAGACTTCCTGGAAAGAAACAGAAAAGAGTGGGGATTAGCAAAGAATGTGTTTATAGATTCAGCAGACCAAGCAACAATAAAAGAATTTAAAAAATATAAAAGAAATAATCCTTGTATTTATATGTTCAATGATGCTTGGAAAGCAAAGATGCTAATAATAGACAGAATAAACACACAATTAGGATGGTTCAAAGATGATTGCTACTTTATAGTTGATACTTGCACAAATTATTGTGATGAACTAGATGTGTATAGTTGGAAAGAGGACAAAGACAATGAACCTGAAGATGGAAACGACCATATGGTTAATAGTTGTCAGTATAGTTGGATTCCATATGTAAGTAAAATAGGAGTGAAAAAATAATGAAACTTGGAGAAAGAGTGAAAAATATGATTAAATCGTGGTTAGATATTAGACCTGCACAAGGTCAAACATTTATAATAAATGAAAATATGGACTTTCAAGCTAATTGCATAAAAAATAAAATATGGTATAGAGGCGATAGTAGGGAATTATCTGAATTTTATGGACAATTAATGTTTGCTGAAGATACTTTTTGGGGTGCAGCACAAACGGCAGATATTAGGATGAAGAAATCACATTCAGGATTACCAAAACTAATAATAAAAACTATTATAAATACAGTTATGACAGATTATGCAGGCGATGATGTAGAAGATGAATATTGGAAAGAAGTTAACAAAGAAAATGAATTTGATAGTAAAATGTTAAAGGCTTTGTTAGCAGATTTATTACATATAGGTGATGGTGCAATAAAAATAAATTATGATGCTGATATATCTGATAAAGCAATTCTTGAATGGGTAGATGGTTCAAAAATCGATTTTATTTATAAAAGAGGTAGATTAGTAGAACTAGTATTTAAGTCTTTTCACGAGGAAGGAAATACAACATATTTATTAGAAGAACATTATGGATTTGGATATATAACTTATAAGTTATTAAAAGATGGCCAAGAAGTAAGTTTAAATAAAGTACCTGCATTATCAAAACTTAAAAATATAACTTTTGATAAGTCAATAATGTGGGCAGTACCAGTAATGTTAAGTGAATCAGTAAAATATAAAGGAAGAGGAGAGTCTATTTTTGAAGGAAAATATGACTCTTTTGATAGTTTAGACGAAATTATATCTCAATGGCTAGAAGCAGTTAGAGCAGGAAGAGCAATAAAATATATTCCTGAAAGTATGATTCCAAGAGATCCTGAAACAGGAGAACTTTTATTAAATAGCAATCCATTTGACAATAAATATATTTCTCCTGAAGGAAATATGTCAGAAAACGGACAAGATACTATTGAAATAAAACAAGCAGAAATACCAACAGAAAATTACTTACAATCATATATCACATTTTTAGATCTATGTTTACAAGGAATTGTAAGTCCATCAACACTTGGAATTGATACAAAGAAACTAGACAATGCTGAAGCACAAAGGGAAAAAGAAAAAACTACTCTATATACTAGAGGTTTAATAATTGATACATTATCAGAGTTTATTCCAAAGGTTATTAATACAGTTTTAAAATCAAGAGACCAAATGGAAAATAAAGGTTTATCTGAAGATATAGAAGTTAGTTTAAAATTTGGAGAATACAGCAATCCTTCATTTGAAGCACAAGTTGAAACAGTTGGAAAAGGAAAACAACAAGGAATAATGTCAATAGAGGCCTGTGTAGAAGAATTATATGGCGATTCTAAAGATGAAGAGTGGAAACTAGAAGAAATTGCAAGATTAAAAGCAGAACAAGGAATTGTTGATATAGAAGAACCAGCAGTAAACTTTGATTTAGAAATGGAAGAAGATACAACAAAAGAATTAGAACCTAAAGAAAAAAAAGCAGAACCAAAAGAAGAAAAAACAAAAGTAGAAGGTCAAAAAGAAGAAAAGAAAGACCAGGAGAAAGTAAATGAATAATGAATATGATGTTTCAAAGGCATTTCAAAGAATAGAAGAAACTCTTATAAAATCAATGAAAAGAAACCTTACAAGGCACTTAAACGAAGAAAGAGATCTTGATATGAATTGGAGTGCTTGGCAAACAGAACAATTAAAATCATTAGAGCATTTTAAAAGAAATAACAAAAAATTATTTAAAAATGATTTTTCTACAATAAATAATGATGTAGAAGCATTAATAAAACAAAGTTTTGAAAATGGAAAACTAGATCAAGAAAGAGTAATATTAGAAGCCATAAAAGAAGGTAATTTCAATAGTAATGACAAGCAAATAAATAAATTATGGCATATTTATAAAAATACTAAAAACAAAAGAATTAAGAAAAAACAACTTACTAGAATATATGAAAAAACAGAACAAGCAGAATCAAACTTTTTCAAAATAAATGATAGAAAACTTAATGCATTATTAAAAGAAACAACAGAGAATTTTCAAAAAGCAGAACTTTCAATATTAAGATATACTAATGATCAATATAGAAAAATAATATATGATGCTCAAGTATATGCAAATACAGGTTCAGGAACAGTACAACAAGCAGTTGATATGGCCACAAAAGATTTTCTTTCAAAAGGAATAAATAGTATAGAATATTCAAATGGTGCAATGGTAAATATTGCAGCATATGCAGAAATGGCCATTAGAACAGCAAATAAAAGGGCATACTTACAAGGAGAAGGAACAAAAAGGGCTGAATGGGGAGTACACACAGTCCTAGTTCCAAATCGTGGTGGAGGATGTCCTTATTGTATAAAGTTTCAGGGGAAAGTTTTTATTGATGATGTATGGAGTGGAGGAACAGAAGCAGAAAGTAAAGAAACAGGTTATCCTTTATTAAGTACAGCAATAAAAGCAAAATTATTCCATCCTAATTGTAAAGATACAGCACTTACATACTTTCCTGGTGTTAATTCAGAGGTAACACCACCTACTAGAGAGCAATTAAAACAAAAAGAAGAAAATTATAAGAATGAACAAAAATTGAATTATATTGACAGAAATATACAAAAATATAGTAGGTTAGAATTAGGAAGTACAGATAATGAAAATGTAGAAAAATATCACAATAAAAGGTTACAATGGCAAGAATACAAAGAAAAATTTAAGATGAACCATCAAACAACATTTAGTGATATTATTGAAAGTGAAAAAATAAGGCAACAAGAATTTATAAAAAGTAAAGTAACAGGTAATGTTATAAATGAAGTAGAAATAAAGGATGTTTCAAAACATTTAATAGATAGAGTAAGGCAAAGGGAAATAGAACTTGATGACATTATAGATACATTGAAAAATCCACTAGAGTGTGGTAAAATAGTGTATGATATAGAAGAAAGACCAAGTTTTAAAGCAATAGGAGAAAAAACTACTTTATATATAAACCCTGATACTGGAATAATAACAACAGTACATAAAACACATACAAAAATAGCAGAAAAATTGAAAGGAAAGAATAATAATGCAAATAAGAATTAGCAACGAGGATCTAAAGGCATTAAAAAAGATAAAAGATCCAAGAATAAATAGATATTTAAGTAAAATTGAAAACATAAGTGAAGATGAAGCAATTGCATTTATGGAATATTTGTATGATAAATCAAATGAATATTTAAAAGGAAAAAATTATACAGATACACCAGAAAGTATATTGTTAGAAAAAACAGCAGATTACATTTATGACATAACAAAATAAATAGTTTAATTGTTTTAAGAGCCATAAGGCTCTTTTTTAATGCTTTAATTTGAAAGGGGTGAGTAGTTTGAATGATAGAGCAAAGTTTGTAGAAGTAAGCAAGGAACAGCAAGATAGAATAGACTTAATAAGAAGTTCTTTTTCTAATATGTATGATGTGATAGATACAAACTGTAAATCAAGCAGAGAAACATCATTAGTATTAACTAAATTAGAAGAAGCACAATTTTGGGCAAATAAAGGAATTACAAGAGAATAAAAAATATAATATTAGGAGGTAAAAGGAAATGGCAAAAAAGAAGGCTGAAGAAGTAAAAGAAGAAGTTGTTGAAGAAGTAAAGGAAACAACTGAAAAAGTAGAGGAAGTAAAAAAAGAATCTAAAAAAACATTAGTTGCTAATACTTCTTTTAATGATAAATATACAGGAGAAAAATACGCAGAAAAGACAGAATTTATTGTTGTAAAAGAAGATATTGAAACAACAAAAGTAAAAGATAATCAATATAAAATATCAGCTAAAAGAGCAGGAGAATTAAAAGAAAAAGGATATATTGATTAATTTGATTATTAAGAGCCATAAGGCTCTTTTTTAATGCTCCAAACACTGAAGAGGATAAAAGCTTGTGTATATATAGTCATTTCAAGACTTAAAAAAGTAGGAGGTAGCGATTATGGAAGGAAACGATGCAAACAATAATGCAAATAACACAAATAATAATGCAAATTCTAACCAAAATGCCCAAAACGCTGCAGGGCAAAATAACAATGCAAATCAACCAAATAATAATTCTAATGGAATTGATTATAACAAGATCCAGGAAATGATAGATGGTAGAAATGCAAAAACAGAAGATAGTGTTTTAAAAAGCTATTTTCAAAAGCAAGGCTTAAGCCAAGAGGAAATAGAGAGTGCAATAAATGCTTTCAAAACTCAAAAGGCTAATCAGGCTAATGCACAAAATAAAGAACTTACTGATGCACAAGCATCTTTACAAAAAACACAATTAGAAAATCAAAGATTAAGAATAGAAAAGAAAGCGTACGATTTCGTTGATGAGCTTAATGTTGATATTAAGACTATGCCATATTTATTAAAAATGGCAGATCTAAGCAATTGTGCAGATAAAGATGGAAATGTATTAGAAGATACTTTAAAAACTGTATTACAAAAAGTTATTGATGATGTACCAGGATTAAAAAAACAAGTCCAAGGAACAGTAGGAATAACAGTAGGTGCAGATACGAACAACGGAACAAACTCTAATAATGGAGTATTTGATTTCGGATTTACAGGTGTAAGACCTAAAAAACAAAATTAAAAGTAAAAAAAGAAAGGAAGGCGATTTATTATGCCATTTGAAAAAACAGGATTAAATTATGCTAAAGAATATTCACAAGCTTTAGCACAAGCATATCCATATACATTATTCTTTGGTGCTTTATGGAATGCAACAAAACCAGATGTTAAATTTTTAAGAAATGATACAGTAATTCTACCAAGTTTATCAGTAAAAGGTAGAAAAAACGGAGATAGGGACTCAATAGGAAGCTTTGGAAGAAACTTCAATAATGCTGAAGAACCAAAGAAATTAAAAACTCACAGAACTTGGGATACACTTATTCATCCAAGAGATATTGATGAAACAAATCATGTTGCAACAATTCAAAATATCACTAAAGTTATGAATGAGGAACAAAAATTCCCTGAAATGGATGCTGAAATGATTACAGCATTATATGCTTTAAAAAATGAAATTGAAGCAATTACAGAAGATGATGTTCTTACATTAGCAAATGTATTAACAAAATTTGATGCTATGATGGACAAAATGGATGAAGCAAGAGTTCCTGCTGCAGGAAGATTATTGTATGCAGATACTCCTACAAAAACTCTAATTGATACAGCAAAAGAAGCTGCTAGAAACTTGTCAGCACAAGACACAGCAGTTGCTAGATCATTAGACAGAATTGGAGAAGTTGAAGTAATTGGTGTTCCAAAATCTGCAATGAAATCTGCTTATAAATTTACTGATGATGGATTTGAAATTGCTGAAAATGCAAAAGAAGTAAAAATGTTATTAGTACATACATCTGCAGTTATTCCAGTAATAGCATATGATTTTGCTCAATTAGGTGCTCCAAGTTCTTTATCACAAGGAAAATGGACATACTTTGAAGAGTCTTTTGAAGATGTATTCATCTACAATAAGAAACACGATGCTATTCAATTCTATATCGAAAGAACTGCCTAAATTGGAGGTAAGATATGAGTAATTATGTAGATATTACTTATTATCAAAATACCTATAAAGGAACAATAATTCCTGAAGATAAAATTGAAGAAAAATTAAAAGAAGCAAGTATGCATATTGATACTTTAACTTATAATCGTATAGTTGGAAGAGGTTTTGAAAATTTAACAAAATTCCAACAAGACATTATAAAAGAAGTTGTATGCAAACTTGCTGATTTTGAATATGAAAATGAGGACTTGATAAAGTCTGCATTATCTAGTTATGCAATAAATGGTGTATCAATGAACTTTGGAACAAGTTGGAATATTCAAGTTCAAAATGGTGTTGCAATACCAAAAGATTATTATTGTTTATTAAGTCAAACAGGATTAACTTGTAGGAATATGAGGTGTTGATATGGTATATCCAAAATTAGTAAGAAAAGAAAATTGTAAAACAGATATTCAAGTTGTTTTATATGACGAAGGGACAACAGAAGATGGCGAACCAATAATTGCATTAGATACAAAATTAAAATGCAATTACCAGGACAAAGCTAAAAGAGTATTAACTGCAGAGAAAGTAATAATTCAATTAACTGCAAAAGCATACTTTGTCGGAGATATTGCTCCTGATTTGGCAGTTATTTCTGGTGGCCAAGTTACTGTATTTGGAGAAACAAGATCAATATATCAAGGAACAAAAGCAAGAAATCCTGATGGAACTGTTAATTTTACGGAATTGGAGATAATGTAATGAAAACTGTAACTTCCAAAATAAAATTAAATGCTCCTAAAATAAAACAATTAGATCGTGCAGCCATAACTTCACTTGAAAAGACTGTTAGTGCTTTGCATACTGAAGTGGTAAATGCACAAGTAATGCCATTTAAAAGTGGAAATATGCAGAATGACAATACATATGAGGATTATTCCAATAGCAAACAAGGAAAAGTAAGTTTAAATACTTCTACACCTTATGCTAGAAGAATGTATTTTCATCCTGAATATAATTTCTCGAAAGAGGAAAATCCAAATGCTAGAGGAAATTGGTATGAGCCCTGGACTACTGGAAAAGAAAAAGATTTTTGCAAGAAGGCATTTTCACAATTTTATAAAAAGGAGGCAGGTTTATAATGAGTAAACTGTTAGGATTAGCAGATATAAGAGATTGGATAAAATCTTTAAATTATACTGCTTCAGAGAATTGTTATATAGGAAAATTAGATAATAAGAAAGACAAGTCTATTGGCGTATATCAATTAAAAACCAGCAATGAAACTAATATTGCAATAGGTGGAATTGATAATACCAAAACCCTAGAAAAATCAGTTAGTATTTTGATTCATTGGAATAAAAATGCTAAAGAAACTGAAGAAATTTCAAACAAGATTTATAATAAATTTTTAGAATCAAAAGAATTTGTTATAAACGATATAAAAGTAAATTATATAAGATTGCTTGTGCCTGAAGCTGTAGATGTTGGAACAGATGACAAAAACATCTATGAAAGGGTTATACAGGCGATCTTTTATTATGAAAAAAATGAAAAGGAGGAATAACTTATGGCAACTGTAACAAGTGGAGTATATCCAGTATTTAATAATGTATTTAAAATAGGTACAAAAGGCAGAGCATCTGCAGCTGAAGATATGAAAACAATTGCAGATTGTGAAACATTTTCTTTGTCAATGGACAATAATGTAGAAGAGTGGACACCAATGACAACAGAAGGATGGATCAGAAGAATGCAAACAGGTAAAGGTTTCTCTATTAGCATTTCAGGAAAAAGAAATGTTGGTGATGAAGGAAATGACTATGTTGCAAGTAAATTATTTTCAACAGGTCAAGCCGTAGAAACCAAATTTGAATGGGAATTTGCAGACGGAACAACAGTTAGTTTCGATTGTATTATTTCTGTATCAAACGCTGGTACTGGCGATAGTACAAATGTCGCACCTTTAGAGTTCGAGGTTATGTCAGATGGAAAACCAACTGTAACACCAGCAGCTTAAAACAAGCCTCAGTAGTTATCTACTGGGGCTTTATTTTTTTATATATAAAAAGAAAAGAGGTAATTTAAAATGGCAGTAATTGATATTAGTTCAAAATTAGGAAAAGAGAAAGCAACTATAAAACTTGCAGAAGGTAAGGTTTATGAAGTAGATACAAGTGCAGACAATTATTTGTTAGTACAAGAAAAAATAAAAAATCAAGATTTTTCTATTGATGTTATGTACCAAATGATTGAAATGTTAATGGGAAAAGAAGCCCTAAAGGAAATAAAAGAAATGAAGCTTACTATACCTGGATTAAAAGCAATTGTAACAGCTTTAGCAGCAGTTGTAAATGAAGAAAGTTATGAGGAAATGGAGAAACGATTTCAATAATACTTCGACATATGATCCAGGATACGACTTATTTGATGATTGGGATTTAGTGGCCTCAAGTTTAAAAACACAATATGGTTATAGCATTAGAAAAGAAATAGATAATTTAGACTGGGGAGAATTAATAAGTGATATTGCAGGACTTAAAGGAGATACACCACTTGGAAACATTGTAAGAATTAGAAAAGAAAAAGATCCTGAAGTATTAAAGAAATTTACTCCTGAAGAAATCAAAATTAGAAATGAGTGGTTAACAAAATCAGCATCTCAAATAAGCGAAGAAAATTATGAACAAGCTATGGAAAGCATAAAGAATATGTTTAAAACTATGGCACAAAGTGAGGTGAGATAATGAGTACAAATGTAGGGGAAATTGACCTTAGTTTAATATTAAATAGTAATAAATTTAGTTCACAATTAAAAAATATTGATGCACAAGCAAATACGGCTTCTTCTAAAATCTCATCATCATTATCTAAAATAGGTAAGGCTGCACTCGCAGCTTTTTCTGTTGCTGCAGTTGTAAAATGGGGAAAGGAATGTTTAAATGTTGCAACTGAAACTTCTAATGCTTGGATAGGATTAAATTCAATATTAACTGGCCAAGGAAAAAGTTTTGATAAAGCAAAACAATTCATAAATGATTATATATCAGATGGTTTAGTTCCTTTGAATAATGCTGTAACAGCATATAAAAATTTAGCAGCAAGAGGTTATAGTTCAGATCAGATACAAAAGACTATGATAGCTTTAAAAAATAGTGCAACATTTGGCAGACAGAGTACATATAGTCTTGGAGAAGCAGTACAAACTGCATCTGAAGGTTTGAAAAATGAAAATAGTATATTAGTTGATAATGCAGGTGTTACAAAAAATGTAGCAAAAATGTGGGAAGATTATGCAAAATCAATAGGAAAAACAACAAATAATTTAACACAGCAAGAAAAAATCCAAGCAGAAGTAAATGGAATATTGCAAGAGACAAAATTCCAAAGTAATGATGCTGCGATTTATGCAAATACATATTCAGGTAAAGTAGCACAATTATCACAAGCATTTACAACTATGAAAACAGCAATAGGAAATGCAATACAGCCAATAGCAAAATTATTTATTCCAATTATTACAGGTGCAGTAAATGTAGTTACAAGATTATTTACAGCACTTTCAGGATTACTTGCATTATTTGGATTAAAAGCAGATAGCGTAGAAACTGTATCAAGTGGAATGGGAGATTTAGCAACTCAAGCAGGAGATGCATCTGATGCAATTTCAGGTGTTGGAGATAGTGCAAAAAAAGTAGGAAAAGATGCAAAAAAAGCATCAAACAATTTAGCATCATTTGATAATTTAAATGTACTTCAAAAAGATACATCCGCTTCAGGTGGTGGATCTAGTGGAGGAGCAGGAGGCAGTTCTGCAGGTATAAAAGATACATTGGATGTATCAAGTACAATTACTGAAGATACATCAGCATTTGATGGCTTAATTGAAAGAGTAAAAGAATTAGCAAGTATATTTAAAAGTGGGTTTGACATTAGTTTTGGAAACACAAACTTTGATGGAATAATAGGACATTTAAATGGAATAAAAGATACAATAATCAATATTTGGACAGATCCAAAAGTATTAGGTGCAGCAGAGAATTGGGTAAAAACTTTATTATTCACACTTGGACAGGTTACAGGTTCAGTAGCAAGAATAGGAATAAATCTTGCTGAAGGATTAGTGGGAAGTATAGATAAATACTTGTCACAAAATGTTGAAAGAATAAAAAGCCATATATGTAAAATGTTTGATATTTCTAGTAAAGACTTAACTTTAACAGGTAATTTATTTCAAGCATTAGGGGAAATATCAGATGTATTTAAAAGTGATGCTGCGAAACAAATTGGTGCAAATATAATAGCAATTTTTGCTAATCCATTTATGAGTATTCAAGAATTATGTGGAAAGTTTGTACTTGATTTAAAAGCAATACTATTCCAACCAATTATAGATAATGCAGAAAAAATAAAAACTACTATTGAAAATGTAATGAAACCAATAGAAAGTTTTACTTCTACATTAGCACAAGCAATGACTTATGTTGGAGATAAATGGAATGAAGTTTATGATCAACATATACATCCTTTAATGGAATCATTGAAAACAGGAATAAGTGATACTTTTGGAAAATTCCTAGATGCATATAATACTTATGTTGCACCTATGTTAGAGAGATTAGCAACAAAATTCAATGAATTATGGAATACACATTTAAAACCTTTTGTAGACAATGTTGCAGGATTAATTGGAAGTATAGCAGATGCAGTAACAGCATTATGGAATAATATACTAAAACCAGTTATTGATTGGATTATACAAAATATTCTTCCTGTATTAGTTCCAATATTTGAAGCATTATGGAACACAATTTGTAATGTATTTGGTGCTATTACAGATACAATAGGTGGAATTATACAAACTTTTAAAGGTTTAATAGATTTTATTGTTGGTATTTTCACAGGAGATTGGAACAAAGCTTGGGAAGGAATAAAAACATTTTTCACAGGAATTTGGAACGCAATTAAAGGTGTTGTTTCTACTGTATGGAATGCAATTAAAGGAATAATAGAAACAGTAATAAATGTTATAAAAGGAATTATTACTACTGTATTTAATGCAATAAAAACTGTTATTTCAAATATATTCAATGCAATAAAAAATACAGTTTCAAATATATGGAATGGAATTAAAAATAGTATTAGTAATGCAGTAAATAGTATTAAAAATGGAATAATAAATAACTTCCAAACAGCTTATAACAGAATTACAGGTATATTTAGAAATATTGGAAGTTTCTTTAGTGGTATATGGAATAACATCAAAAATACATTTAGTGCATTAGGTACAAAAATAGGGGATGCAATAAGTGGAGCAGTAAAAAGTGGAATAAATGGCGTGCTTGGAATGATAGAGGGTGTAGTAAATAAATTCGTAAATATGATAAATGGTGCAATTGATTTGATTAATAATATTCCTGGTGTTAGTATAGGAAAATTAAATCAATTGAATCTACCAAGATTGGCACAAGGTGGTTATGTTAAAGCAAATACACCTCAATTAGCAGTTATTGGTGATAACAAAAATCAAGGCGAAGTTGTTGCACCTGAAGATAAAATGTTAGATATGATTTTGACAGCTTTAAAAATGTTCCAAGATCAAAACAATAATAATACAAACAACAATACTCAAGCACAAAATATAACACTTAACTTTAATGGTACAATGTCACAATTAATAAGAGTATTAAAACCTGAACTAGATAGAGAAAGCAAAAGAAAAGGTAATAAATTGATTATAGGAGGTGCAACATAATGGCAGAGAAGTACGATTTTATATTACTTGATGGAATACAATTCAATATTGGTGTATATGCAAATATTAAAGAAGCAGCAGACTTTTTAGATAAATATGCAAATAGAACAGATGATGGAGACTTAAAAAGAGAACTAATAGGTGTATATTTTAATTTTTCTGACATTAAATTTGAACCTCAAACTGATAGCAATTATGATGAGTATGAAAGATTATGGAATAAACTTACAGAACCTGAGGAGTTTCATACAGTCAAAATTGCTAATCTTGAATTTAAGGCCTATTTTAATAATGTTTCGAGAGTAATTTACGATTTTAAAAATAACAAGGCATATAGGAAAGATATGACTGTAAACTTCACGGCTAAAAGGCCAGCAAGGAGTTGATGATTATGAAAACAAAAACGCAAATAGAATTTGGATTTATTGATGTTACAGCAAAATCAGACAGTCAGTTAAGCATTACAGATAAACAAGACTTTGTTGATTTAGAAGATCTAAAACAAGATGATATTGAAGAAACAAAATATGCTACATTGGAAAGAAATCAATTTGCATTAGATGGAACATTTGAATTAATGCCTGAAAATCTAGACAATATGTGTTTATGGTCAAGCAGTATGAGTAATGATGCTGGAATATTTGAAAGACCTCCTGTATTAACAATAAATTTTACTGAACCACATAGTAGTTTAGGTTTAACATTTTTATTTAGTAAAGCAGGAGACTATTGTAGTCATTTAAATATAACCTATTATGATAAAGATAATCAGCTAATCAACGATTCAGACTTTTATCCTGATGATTACCAATATGTTTGTAATAATATTGTTGAAAACTACCAAAAAATAGTTATTATATTTTGTGGTACAAATAATCCATACAGATATATTAAGTTGTATCAGATATTGTATGGAGCAAACAAAACTTTTGAAGGCGATAATTTAATAAGTGCAAACATTTTAGAAGAGATGGATTTGTTAAGTTCGGAGGTTAGCATAAATACTTTAGGATTTAAAGTTTACTCTGAAGATGACGAATTTAATATTATAAATCCAACAGGGTTTTATAGTCTATTACAGCAAAGACAAGCATTTAAAGTTAAAGAACTTCTATTAAAAGAAGGAAAAGAAATAAATATGGGTACATTTTACCTTGATACTTGGAAGAATGCAGATAACAAAATTATGGAATTTGATGCAATAGATCTAATAGGAATAATAGATAAAACAACCTTTTATGGTGGTATGTATGTTAACATACCTTTTAAAAATATGATAAAAGCTGTAATGGATTCAGCAAATGTAGCTGAAGAAAATTACGAAATACAAGAAAATCTAAAAAATATAATGATGACAGGATATATTCCTATATGTACACATAGACAAGCATTACAACAACTTGTATTTGCAGTTGGTGCTATTGCAGATTGTAGTAGAAGCGATAAAATTAGAATATATACAATTGTAGATAAAGAAGATAACAATACTATTGAACAAACTAATATATTCCAAGGTACAAAAAAAGTAGAGCAAAATGAGATTGTTACAGAAGTTGCTGTAACTGCACATAATTATATAAAAGGATCAGATGCAGAAGAAGTATTTAAGGGAGTATTAGACAAAGGTGACAATAGAATTTTATTTGATAACCCAGTATATGATTTATCTTGTGCAGCAGGAACTATAAAAGAATCTAATTGTAATTATGCAATTATAAATTGCACAACTGAAAAAGAAATTATTGTTACTGGCCATAAATATATAGATAATACACAAGAAATATCAGCAAAAGTTGAAGATATAGGAACAGACAGCAAACTAAATACTTTAAATATAGAATCAGCATATTTTATTAACAAAAGTAATGCATTAACAATTGCACAAAAAGTATTAGATTATTACCAAAAAACATATAAAACTGAATTTGATTTTATTTTAAAAGGCGAAAGTTTAACAGAAGATGTTGCAATAGAAAGTAACGATTTTAGCAGACAGTTAGTTGGCCACATCAAGAAATTAGATATAGACTTAACTGGTGGCTTTTTAGCAAGTGCAGAGATAAATGCAAGAGTAAGATTATTGACTGTATTAAGGCAAGCAACATTAAAAGAAGAATATGCTTCAATGTTGGTAAGAAATGTTTATGTTCGAGAGGAGGTAAGCAATGGATGATTTAATATATGATCGATCAGCAAGTGATGTTGAAACAGCTTTGAATAATCCAGGAAGTAGTACACATTTAAAAGGAAGTTACAACTATACAGATTTAAATAGAGTAGAGTCCTGGTGTGAATACTTAATGAATATTTTTAAAAAATATGGCTTCTCTGAAGATTTAGTAATAAAAACTAATTGGAATATGCAAAATTATCCAACAAGAACGCATATAGACAGAATAAGAAGCAACATAAACAAATTAAAAGAATTTTGCTATGCATTAACTACTGAAACGATAATCAATAATAATACATTAAATTATGAACAAGCAAATGTATTAGAAAAAATATTGTATGATACAAATCAATATTTTGAAGAAATGAATATTATATTAGAATTACCATATAATTTTGGAACAACTCTTATTCGCAGAAATTATGTGGAATTACCTATAAACACAGATACAATACAAGAAGAACACGAAATTCCTACAAATTATAATGTAGGAATTTTACTTGTAAATAGAAAATATATAGAATTGGTAGAGGAGGAATAATAAATGGCTTATGGTACAACTTATATAACTACACAGGGAGCAATATTAGCAGCTAAAACACTACAATCAAAGACATTAAGTTTTTCACATTTTTCAATAGGTAGTGGAAATATTGCAGATTCTAGTGTAGAAACTATAAAAGCTTTGACAGGTTTAGTAAACCCTGAATTAAACTTCGATATAACTAAAATAAACAGAGAAACTGATACACAAGTTACTGTTAGAGGTTTATTTAAAAATACAGATGCCGAAGAAGGCTTCTGGTTAAAAGAATTAGGTTTATATGCTATTGATCCTGATACAAATCAACAAGTATTGTTTGCATATATAAATTATGGAGAAGAAGCAGAATATATAAACAATTCCATAACAGAAAAGAAAGAGCATTATTACGATATGATAATTACTGTAGATAATGCAAATAATGTTACAATTACAGTAGATCCAAGTACAGTATATGTAAATGAACAAGAATTAAATGAAAAAGCTGCAGAATTAACAGAAGATTATACAGGAAAAATAAATGCTTTGAAACAAATAGTTGTTGCTCCAAATGCAGCAGCACACAATGCAATTTATAGAGGAAAAGATATAACAAGCAAATTTTATGATGGAACTTTAAGTCAACAAATTGCAGCAGGAACTTTTGATGATATATTTATTGGAGATTATATCATAGGACAACAAAGTGGAAGAAAATATTTAGTTGCAGATTTAAATTATAGATTACATATGGGTGATACGGAATGCATTACACCTCATATTCTAATGATACCTGAAAAAATAATGGGAACGGCTAATATGAATGATACCAATGTTACAACAGGAGGATATGTTGGAAGCAAGATGTACACTACAAATTTAACACCATATAAAAATGTAATAAAAGGTGATTTTGGAGCAGGCCATATTTTGAAACATAGAAATTATTTGCAGAATGCTGTTACAAATGGATATGCAACTGGTGGAACTTGGTATGATTCAGAGATAGAATTGATGAATGAACCTATGGTATATGGTTCTTATATATTTACACCTCATACAACTATTGGTACATCTAATACAACGATTCCAAACTTATATACTATTGATAAACAACAATTATCATTATTCAGATTAAAACACGAAGCAACAGTGGCTTTAAATGATGCAGGTCAAAGATATTGGTACTGGCTAAGGGATGTGGTTTCTTCTTCTGGCTTCGCTCTTGTCAACAGCCGTGGCTATGCCGGCTACAGCAACGCTTCGGGCGTGTACGGCGTTCGTCCTGCTTTCCTAATCAAATAATCAGACATCGACAGGGCTTTATGCCCTGTCATATAATATAGTGATTGCACAATAGAGTTAAAAAGACAAAAATAAAGTGGTATAATTTCTGCGATAAAATAGAGAAGGAGTAAAAATAGTATTATTAGCAATGTCAGAAATAAAGAAAAGTAAAAGAAGAGAGTCAAAATTAGAAACAATACATAGTGCATATTCAATAAGAAGATCCGTAACAAAATTAGCAGAAAATAATTTTTATATAAGTGAATCTAAAATAGAAAGTATTATTGCTGAAAAAATAAAGTTATTTCCTCAAGATGATCAAAATAGATTGAAAGAAAGAACATACGATTATTTCAAGCAACAAATAAGAAGATCAACAAATAGAGTAATAGAGCTTGCTTGTGGAATAAGTCAGCATTTAAGAATTGCAAATACAATATTTCCAAGTTATATGTCGGAATTTGAAGAACGAAGATTGGAAATGGATAGAGCAATGTCTTGCTGTAATGCTCTGCAAGATGAATTACAATATATTGGAGAGTGCTTATATGCAGATCTTAATAAATATACAAATTTAGTATTGGAAATACAGAAAGAATTTAATATGATAAAGGCTCTTAGACAATCTGATAACAGATTTCTTAAAAATATAAAATAGTGGGTAATCTTTATATGTGGTTTCTTCTTCTAACTTCGCTAATGTCAACAACAATGGCAATGCCAACTACAACAACGCTTCGAACGTGAACGGCGTTCGTCCTGATTTCACACCCTTGCGATTTTAAATGGGCTATGTTTCCATAAGTAAGGCTATGGGAAAGGAAAGGAAAGATTATCCCTTCAGCAAAGCGAAGGCTGATAAATGCTAATCATTATGCATTTAGTTACGACTAGTAATGCTATATAAGTGATTTTATGAATATTTTTTTTGATGCTAATAAAATATATGATGCTGGAACAAAAGCAATAAAAGCAGCACCTTTTAAATATAAATCACAACTTTTTGAAATTAATCATCTAGTAGAAACAGCAGAATTACAAAAAGCGATGATAGAAGGAAAATATAGGCCAACAAAAGGTGCAAAATTTACAATAAATGAAAGAGGAAAAATAAGAAATATTACAACTAATGAAATGATTGATAAAACAGTAAATCATTTATTATGTGATAATGTTTTGAACCCAGCAATTACTCCTTATCTTATATATGATAATAGTGCCAGTCAAACAGGAAAAGGTGTAGCGTTTCATAGAAAAAGATTAGAAGTACATTTACATCAATATTATAGAGAAAACAAAACTAATGAGGGGTACATATTGCTGATAGATTTTAGTGGATATTATGCAAGTATCCCTCATAATTTATATTTGAAAAGTTTAGAATCTTTTTTTAAAAATGTAGATCCAGGAGAAGCCAAAATTGCATTATGGATTTTAAAGAATCTATTTGAAATATTTAATATTGATAATAAAAATATGAGAGGTGTTGATATAGGAAGTCAACCATCGCAAAATATAGGGATTTCATATCCTTCCAAAATAGACAACTATATTAAAATTGTAAAAGGTGTTAAGTATTACGGAAGATATACAGACGATATGTATATTATTCATAAGGATAAAGAATTTTTAAAACAATTACTAAAAGAGATTAAACAAATTGCAGATAGTTTAGGATTAATAATTAATCCTAAAAAAACTCAATTGTGTAAATTATCTCAATTATTTAGAATATTGCAATTGCAATATAAATTAACAGAAACAGGCCGAGTAGTTAGAAAAATACATCCAAAAGCAATTACTCGAGAAAGAAGAAAATTAAAAGCATACAAGAGACTATTAGATAAAGGGATTTTAACTATAAATGAAATAGAGAATATTTTTAAATCTTGGATGTCAGGTAATTATAAGAATATGTCAATGCAACAAATATCTAATATGTCTCAATTATATTATGATTTATTTAGGAGGAAAGTAAAATGGAAAAATCGTGGGAGATTACACTTTCTGATGGAACAAAACTTGAAAACCTTAGATTAAGTGGAAACAATTATATATCTAATACAAAAATTACAGAAAATGATTTCAAAGGAAAGTTGTCAAAAGTTATAATTAAAGAAACTACAGAAGATGGACAAGTAATAACACAGGAATATGAACATATGGAATTAGTGCAAGTAGTTCATTATGAAGATGGATATTATTTTATCTTAAGAGAATTATCTGCAGATGAATTAAAAGAAATAAAAATGCAAAGTGATATAGAGTATTTAGCAATGATGACTGATATTGACCTAGAGGAGGTATAATATGAAAGAACATAGTAAAAATTTTGAAAAAGTAAAAAAGTATTATGACAATGGAATGTGGAATAAGACCAGGGTATATAATGCTGTTGGTAAATGGATAACTGAAGAAGAATACAAAGAAATAACTGGAGAAGATTACGAAATAAACGCTTAATAGGCGTTATTTTTTTGCATTAAAATACAAAGAAAGGAGTTCAAGCTTATGGAGCACGATTTTGAAACAGAAGTATTAACAAGACTGGCCGTGATAGAAAATAAACTAGATGATTACAAAGGACTGAAATCGGTAGCATATGAAGCAGACACACGAAGTAAAGAAAACAAAGAAGAAATTACAGAAATAAACGAAAGAATAAAATGGATTACAAGAACTGTAGTAGCTGCAGTTATAACTGGAGTAATTGGAATAGGAATTGCACTATTAAAAAGTGGAATCGGTATCCAATAGAAAGGAGTCAATATGAAAAAAGCGTGGGATGATGTAAAATCATTTGTAACCGTAGTAATGACATTAGGATTAGTAGCATTATTATTTATTCCTAACTTAAATCCACCTACAGAAATAATAGCATTGTATTGTACGAGTTATGGATCAATAATGACTTATTTCTTTACAAGAAAAAATGATGAAAAAACTACGGAAAACGAGACAACAAATGATACCAACCAAGAATAAAGAACGGCTTAAAACGCAACCTCGCAAGCCGTTTTTTTTAATACCAGGATAAATTTCTGGTATTTATATAAAACAGGAAGAAAAATTAGAAATCTTCCTGTTTTCATTTTATAAAAGAAAGGAGCGATTTTTTATGGAAGAAGAAATCGAATTGACTGAAGAAATGAAACAAGAATTAACAAATGGAAAGGAAGAAGGTGAAGAATAATGGGAACAATGTCAAGTTTAGCACAGGGTGCTTATATTGCTCATTCTAATAATTATCAAAAAGGAAGAAATGGCCATAAAATTTGTAAATTTACTCCTCATATTATGGCAGGAATTTTAACAGGAAAACAATGTGCAGTTAATATTTTTCAAAAACCTAATAGGATTGCATCAGCAAACTATTGTATAGGAAATGATGGAGATTTAGTATGTAATGTTTATGAAGAAGATAGAGCATATACATCAAGTTCAAGATCAAATGATAATCAAGCAATTACAGTTGAAGTTTCTAATTGCGAAATTGGTGGAGAATGGAAAATTTCAGATGCTGCTTGGAATACTTTAGTTAAATTAGCAGTTGATGTATGTAGAAGATATAATTTTAGGTTAGTTTATGATGGAACGCCTAATGGAAGTCTAACAAGGCATAATATGTTTGCAAATACATCCTGCCCAGGTAAATATCTACAAAGTAGATTCCAAGAATTAGCAGATACAGTAAATGCTCAATTAGATGGTGGAAATGCATCAGTTTCAAATCCAAATACAAACAAAAAATCAAATGAAGAAATTGCAAATGAAGTTATTGCAGGAAAGTGGGGAAATGGATCTGACCGATTTAATAGATTAGCACAAGCAGGTTATGACGGAAATGCTATTCAAAATATTGTTAATCAAAAATTAAATGGATCAGCTTCAGCATCAAAGCCAAGCAAAAAGTCTAATGAAACTATTGCACAAGAAGTAATAAATGGTGCTTGGGGGAATGGAGAAGATCGTAAAAATAAGTTAAGTGCAGCAGGATATGATTACAATACAATTCAAGCAATTGTTAATCAAAAACTTGGATCAAAACCTGTTTCAGATAAAAAATCAAATGAAACAATTGCGAATGAAGTTATACAAGGAAAATGGGGAAATGGACAAGACAGAGTAAACAAATTGAAAGCAGCAGGATATGACTATAATGCTATACAAGCAATTGTTAATAAAAAATTAAAATAAATATATAAGGGAGATTTACTCTCCCTTATTGTATATTTTTCAAATTTTGTTGTATATTATATAATATATCAAATGCTTCTTTGCAAGTTGTATTTTCTAAATCAATATTTTGTATTTTGTTTATAATTTGCTCATAAGAAGTATTTTGATAAGAAGGTGTTTGATTAGATATAACTTCAAATTTTATATTATGTTCTGTTAATAAATTTATGTATTTTTCAAGTGTAGCGACAGGAAAACCACATTTAATTATTTCAGGACTTAAGTCGGTTAGTTTTAGGCCGATTTCTTTTGAAACTAATCTTGCATCTTCATTTAATATATTATAAAAAATTCCTACTTTGAATATATAAATCTTTTTAGGATCTTTTTTCTTTAGTTCATTATATTGATTCAAGAGTTTACTCATTTTTATTAACCTTCTTTCTAATGGATTTTTTTCTAACAATAATATCTCCAGGTTCACAATCTAAAACTATACACATCTTTTCTAGAGTTTCAAATTTTATTCCAGTAGTAATATTATCCATTAAATGAGATAATGATTGGTAGCCTCCTTCCATATTTTTAATAAACCAATACTTCGTTTTCTTTTTCTCTTTTAAAATTTCATTTATTCGTACATATATCATTTTCTCACCTCACCTTCGTTATAGATATTGTAAAACAAAGTATAATTTATTTTAACTACCATACATTTCAGTTTAATATATGATACCTAATTTACAAAATAGGTATAAAATGATATAATAGCACCATAAATAAAAACAAAAGAGGTGTTATTATATGGACAAAAATATTATTGATTCATTAGATAATATAAATAAGTTAATAGAAAATGAAAAATATCAAGAGGCCATAAATTATATAAAAAAAACAAAAGAAGAAATAAAAGCAGGAAAAGACGCATCTAATTATATGGATAGTTTGATAAATGATTTAAAATAGAAAAATGTAGAAAAATGTCGAACTTTGAAAGCCACTTATGATAAGGAATATCTATGTCAATACCTAACACGCAGTATAGTTATTTTAAACTACATAATATGTTATAATATTATAAAGAGATATCTCCAATCTAAATTCATAAGGAGGTTCAAAATGGAATTTAATATATTGGATAAAGTATTGTTACATATATTCAAAAGATATTCAAACAAAATATATAGACGTGGTATTCAAGATGAATTTAATTGGAATAATAAAACAAACACACAAGGCTGTACAAAGGCTGTACCAATATTTAAAATAAAAAAGAAAATATAAAATAAAAAATCGTAAAAGTGAACGGAGAGTAGTAATGCGAAATATTAAATTAACTATAGAATATGATGGCAAAGAATTTAATGGCTGGCAAAAACAGCCAAACAAATTAAATATTCAAGGAGAAATAGAAAAAGCAATTGGAGAAATAACTGGAGAAGAAATAGATTTAATTGCATCTCGGAAGAACAGATAGTGGTGTTCATAGTTTAGGTCAAACAGCTAATTTTAAAACTAATAGTAATATACCAATTGAAAAAATTCCAATAGCAATAAATTCAAAAGTGAAAAAAAGTATTGTAATAAAAAGTGCTGAAGAAGTAGAAGAAAGATTTCATAGTAGATATTCAGTAAAATCTAAAAAATATAGATATACAATAAATAATTCTAAATATGGTACAGCTATTTATAGAGATATGGAATACCATTTCCCATTTGAATTAGATGTTCAGAAAATGCAAGAAGCAACTAAATATTTTGAAGGAGAACATGATTTTAAAGCATTTAAAGCTAGTGGTACAAGTAGTAAAAGTAGTGTAAGAACAATATATAAAGCAGAAGTAATAAAAAATGAAGATAGAATTTATATAGAACTTACAGGAAGTGGTTTCTTATATAATATGGTTAGAATAATATCAGGAACGCTATTAGATGTGGGAACTGGAAAAATTAAACCAATAGAAATTAAGGATATTATAGAAAGTAAAGAAAGAATAAGAGCAGGAAAAACATTGCCAGCTAGAGGATTATGTCTTGTAGAGGTTAATTATTAAAATATAAATAATATTGTAATAATGATAGGAGTGATAAAAATAAAAATAGCTATTCTTACAGATATACATGGAAACAGTGTTGCATTAAAAGAAGTAATAAAAGATGCAGAAAAAAACAATGTTGATGAATTTTTAATTTTAGGAGACTTAGTAGCAGATTTGCCTTTTGGTAATGAAACATTAGCAATAATAAAAGGATTAACAAATAAAGTTTTAAAAGGTAATAAAGAACAATATTTAATAGAATATGATAAAGAGAAATATGATTGGAAAAATATTCAATTTAGAACAATTAAGTTCATGTATAATGAACTTAGTAAAGAAAATATAGAATATATAAAAAAATTACCACATTGTATGAAATTAGAATATGAAGGAGTAAAATTACTTATAACTCATGGCTCTCCAAAATCAGTTGAAGAGCAAATACATCAAGAAGATAGACAACTTTTAAATTATTACACTGAAAATTTGGAAGAAGATGTTTTAATATTTGGACATACACATGATAAAATGTGGTATGAAACAATCAATAATAAACTAGTTATAAATGCAGGGTGTTTAGGAGTTTGCCCATATTATGTTAGTCAAGCAGAATATGTTATTTTAGACATAAACAATGGTAAAGTAGACAATATAGATTTAAGATTAGTAAAATATGACATAGAAATTATCAAAAAGAAGATAATAGAAAGTGGAATACTTGAAGAAGATAATGTTTTAATGAATCTTACCTATAATGGAATAAATGGAAATGGGTTAAAAAGGTATGAATTTTTTCAAGATGCAAAAAAATTAATGCTTGAAAGAAATGGAAAATGGTATAAAGACGATGCAAAAGGAATATTCAAATATTTCAAATTATTTGATGATGATATATGGATCAGTTTAGCAGAAAAATATAAAAACTACTTTGTTTTCTAAGCCGTAGGAGCGAAGCAACGTACGGATAAGTTATGCGAAAGTTAGATTTTATGCGAAGAGAAACGAGCTAGAAAATCTTAGTTCCGTTTTTCTAAGCCGTAGGAGCAAAGCAACGCACAGATAAGTTATGCGAAGAGAAAGGACATGAAATGAGATTAGACAAATTTTTAAAAGTTAGTAGAGTAATAAAAAGAAGAACAGTTGCAAACGAAGCAGCTGACAATGGAAGAATTGCAGTTAATGGAAAAATTGTAAAACCTAGTTATGAAGTAAAAATAGGAGATATAGTAGAAATCAAATTTGGAGATAAAATATCTAGATTTGAAATATTGCAAATCCCAAAAGTACAAGGAAAAGATATGGGAGAAATAATAAAAATAATATAGGAGGCAACTTATGCCAGATTTTGTTCATTTACATGTCCATAGTGAATACAGTTTATTAGATGGAATGTGTAGAGTAAAAGACTTACCAAAGAGAGCAAAAGAACTTGGAATGAAAGCAATAGCAATTACAGATCATGGCGTAATGTATGGAGCTGTTAATTTTTATAAAGAGTGTATAAAAGAAGGAATAAAACCAATTATAGGATGTGAAGTTTATGTAGCACCAAGAACTAGATTTGAAAAAGAATCTGGAATTGATGAAAATTATTCACATCTTATTTTGCTTGCAAAAAATAAAATTGGATATCAAAATCTTATAAAGTTAGTATCATTATCATTTACAGACGGATATTATTATAAACCTCGTATTGACCATGACATATTAGAACAATATAGTGAAGGTTTAATTTGTTTAAGTGCGTGTTTAGCAGGAGAAGTAAACAAAGCAATTTTAAAAGATGATATGGAAGAAGCCAAAAGAATAGCATTATGGCATAAAGATATTTTTGGAGAGGATTACTATTTAGAAATTCAAAATAATGGACTTCCAGAACAAGTAATGGTTAATCAAAAATTAATAGTTTTATCAAGAGAATTAAATATTCCATTAGTAGGAACAAATGATGCACATTATTTAAAAAAAGAAGATAGTTATAATCATGAAATTTTACTATGTATACAGACTGCAAAGAAAATGACTGATGAAGATAGAATGAGATTTTCAACTGACGAATTTTATATAAAATCTCCAGAAGAAATGGCAGATTACTTTTCTGCAGTTCCAGAGGCAATCGAAAATACAGTAAAAATTGCAGATAAATGTAATTTTGAATTCGAATTTGGAGTCACAAAGCTTCCAAATTATGATGTTCCACCAGAATACAAAACTCATGAGGAATATTTTTATAAATTAACTTGGGATGGAATTGAAAAAAGATATGGAAAAGATTATGGTGACGAAATAAAAGCAAGAGCAGAATATGAACTTGGTATAATTTCAAAAATGGGGTATATAGATTATTATCTTATTGTTTGGGATTATATAAATTATGCAAAATCTATTGGAATACCAGTAGGGCCAGGACGTGGTTCTGGAGCTGGTTCAATAGTTGCATATGCAATAGGTATAACTGATATAGATCCATTAAAATATAATTTACTTTTTGAAAGATTTTTGAATCCAGACAGAATTAGTATGCCAGATTTTGATGTAGATTTTTCAGATGAAAGAAGACAAGAAGTTATTGATTATGTTGCAAGAAAATATGGAAGAGATCATGTTTCTCAAATAATTACATTTGGTACAATGTCTGCGAAAAGTGTTATAAGAGACGTTGGAAGAGTATTAGATGTGCCATATGGAGACGTTGATAAAATTGCTAAAATGATACCATTTGAAATTCATATGACACTTGACAAAGCTCTAGAACAAAATAGAGAATTAAAAGAACAATATGAAAATGATGAAACAACAAGACAAATAATAGATATAGCAAAAGGGTTAGAAGGAATGCCTAGAAATGCATCAACACATGCATGCCGGAGTTGTTATTACAAAAGATCCAGTAGATACATATGTACCATTATGTACAAATGATGGTAACGTAGTAGCTCAATATACTATGGTTTTATTAGAAGAATTAGGATTGTTAAAAATGGATTTCCTAGGATTAAGAACTCTAAGTGTAATAGCCAATAGTTTAGAACTAATAAAAAAGAACAGAGGAATAGATGTTATTTTTGACGAAAAAATGGATGATCCAATAGTTTATAAATTATGGCAAGAAGGTAAATCTTTTGGAATATTCCAATTTGAAAGTGCTGGAATTACAAACTTTATGAAAGAATTAAAACCAGACTGTTTTGAAGATATTGTGGCTGGTGTTTCATTATATAGACCTGGTCCAATGGATCAAATTCCAAGATATATAAAAGGAAAATTAAATCCTGGACATAATGAATATACTCATCCAGCATTAGAGCCAATATTAAATGTAACTTATGGATGCATGGTTTATCAGGAACAAGTTATGCAAATAGTTAGGGACTTAGCAGGATATTCTTTAGGTAGAGCAGATTTAGTTAGACGTGCTATGGGTAAGAAAAAACTAGATGTAATGGCAAAAGAAAGAGAAGTATTTATAAATGGTCAAACTGACGAAGATGGAAATATTATTGTCCCAGGTTGTGTAAGAAATGGAATTGATGAAAAATCTGCAAATAAAATTTTTGATGAGATGTCTGAATTTGCAAAATATGCTTTTAATAAATCTCATGCAGCAGCATATGCTGTTATTTCTTACAGAACAGCGTATTTAAAAGCATATTATAAAGAAGAATTAATGGCAGCTACTTTAAATAGTTTTTTAGGAAATTTAGATAAAATTCCAATATATATACAAGATTGTAAAGATATGGGAATAGAAATTCTAAATCCTAATATAAACGAAAGTGAAACAAGATTTACTGTTGTTGATAACAAAATACGTTTTGGACTTGGAACTATAAAAAATGTTGGGATTGGAGTTGTAGACAGTATTGTAAGAGAAAGAGAGAAAAATGGACAATATGAAAGTTTTACATCATTTTGCGAAAGAATAAAAGATGAATCTGTTAACAAAAAGTGTATAGAAAGTTTAATTAAAGCTGGTGCATTTGACGACTTTGGAAAAACAAGAGCGACTCTTTTAGCTTCTTTTGAAACTATTATAGATACAATAAACAATGAAAGCAGAAACAAAATAGAAAATCAAGTTTCAATGTTTGATTTAATGGAAGATAATCAAGAAGATCTTGAAAAGAAGAAATATTCTTTTGTTGAAAAAGAAGAAATGGAAACAAGAGAACTATTAAGTTTAGAAAAAGAAATGCTTGGAGTATATATTTCTGGGCATCCATTAGATAAGTATAGAAATCAAATAGAAAAACAATCTAATATTTCTACTATAAATATGATGAAAATAAATGAGGAAGTTCAAGAATTTGGTGAATCTAGAACATATAAGGATGGACAAAATATTAAATTTGTTGGAATTATTTCGAAAGTTAAGAAAAAATTTACTAAGAGAAATACAACAATGGCTTTTGTTACATTAGAAGATTTTTATGGTAGTACTGAACTTATTATTTTTGATGGAGTTTATCAGAAAATGAGTAATATTATTATTGAAGATAATATTATTTTTGTTGATGGAAGATTAAGTATAAGAGAAGATGAACCAGTAAAAATTGTTGCTTCAAATATAAGAGAATTTTCTGAAAATGAAAGATTTGAAGAAAAGAAAAATATACAATTTACAGGAATTAAGACTTTATCTATAAATATAACTAATTTGACAGAAGAACAACGAATAAAATTAAAAGGTGCTATAAAGTTCTTTACTGGAGATAGAGCAACTGTAAAATTGGAAATTGTAAATGGTGAACAAATAACACAGTGCAGAGGTTTGTTTCTAAATGATAAAATATATCATGTTTTTAAAGAACTTGTGGGAGAAGAAAATATAGAAATTAAATAAATTGTAATTTGTAGGTTAGATTTATTTTCAAAATTATTGGCATGTATATAAAAATTTCATTGTTATATTGCTTTAATTAAATTTTACTTAATATCATAATTATTAACAAAATTATATTATTCATATTCAGTTCCTAGTTCAAGCTAATTCTCATAGAAATTCTAATATAAATTTTGACAGCGCCCTCAATGATAAAATTGAGATTCCCTCTCAAAATTATATTTAAGAATTTCTAATTCGAATTACTTTCAAGGCGGAACTTTCATTCATAATATAATTTGTTAATAATCTATAAATAAGAGATTATTAGAATATAATTTATCAAATATGTTTGCAAATAATACAATATAAAAATGCAAAAATGTAAGCGTA
>CASKJV010000001.1 GCA_949388605.1 uncultured Clostridia bacterium | reverse complement strand
ATAAATTTAGAATTTGTATGAAATTTAGCTTGAGCGAGCACATTTTTAAATTTTTTCATATTGTATTATTGCAAAAGTAATATTATAACATTATTAAAAAAGTATATTAAAACAGACAAAAATAATAAGTCAAAAAAGTATTCGCAAACTCTTTTTTGACTTATTTTTATATTCTAATTTTCATCTATCTTTATCATAAAATATTTTTATACTATATAAAATTTTATTAAAAAGCAAATGTCATGTAAATTGGTTTATTCAATATTTACACCTTTACCAAAAGCTTTTTTTCCAAGCCAATAATAAAACAATATATATACAATATATATTCCAATTCCTGCTGTCATAATTAATTTTATTGCTTCTATATTAACAATATCTGTTGTATTTAATAAATTCATAACATTCGAATTAAATAGTCCAAAAATAAAAACTAAACTTAGAGTTATAATTTGAGTTAGCATATATAATACAAATCCAATTATAATTGTTTTTAATAATTTATGTCTATTTGCTCTATGTCCAAATATTATTCCTACATATCCTATTAATATCATAAATATAACTTCTAAGAAAAAAACTACTGCTATTAGTAATAATAATTTTATAACAGTTGTATCATAAGTTGATGCTGTAAGTTCTAATACGTATTTAAGTGCTTGAATATTTTCTTTTGAATAATAACAAATAAATAAGCAAACTATTATAATAACTGCTGTTGTAAAAACAGATATAAGTGATGCAATTATTTTTGAAGCAAAAATTGTTTTCTTTTCTACTGGTAAAGTATGTGTAAGATATGACTCATCTTTATATAAATTCTTTACAAATCTTGCCCATAATCTCATAAAGCAATTTATTAAACTATTTGCCATCATTGCTATAGCAATTCCATAAGTAAATTGTGTAACTGCAGAAAAAACTACTGAATTCTCTATACAGCTTAATGCTCTTCCTACTATAGAAAAAAATAGAGCTAATATATAAAATACAATAACTACTTTATATACCCATTTTAAATCATACTTTAATAACTTTCCTAACATTTAAAATCCCTCCTAAAAATCTCATCTATTGATGATTTTTCACTATTTCTTAAATCATCTGCTGATGATGTTAAAACGATTTCGCCATTATTCATAAAGATTACTTCATCTAAAATCCTTTCAATATCTGAAATTAAGTGTGTTGAAATTATAACACTTCCTCCATCACTAAAATTAGAAAGTATTGTATCTAATATATAATCTCTTGTTGCTGGATCAACTCCTCCTAATGGTTCATCTAGTATATAAAGTTCTGCATTTCTTGACATTACAAGTATTAATTGTAATTTTTCTTGCATTCCTTTTGACATTTTTGAAATTTGTGTACTAATATCTAAGTTTAAATCTTTTAATAATTTTATTGCTTTTTGTGAGTCAAAGTTTGTATAAAATTCTTCAAAATATTTTATTGATTGTTTAATTGTCATCTCTTTATCTAAGTAAGTTCTTTCTGGTAAATAAGATATAATTTCTTTTGATAGTACTCCTGGATTTTTTCCATTAATTAATATTTCTCCACTTGTAGGTGTTAATAAATCATTTATTAGCTTTATTAATGTAGTTTTTCCAGCACCATTTTTTCCTAAAAGTCCTATTATTTTTCCTCTAGGAATATTTAAATTAATATCTTTTAGAATTTTCTTATTATCAAATTCTTTATATAGATGTTTGCATTCTAATAACTCCATTATTTATTTCCTCCTAACTCTTGCAAGTACATTATTGCTTCATTGCAACTTATGCCTATATTTTTCATATCGTTTAAAAAATTGATTAATTTTTCTTCTGCTAATTTCTTTTTTGCTTTATTGATCAATTCTTTATTTGTTGTTACAAATTTTCCATTTGTTCTTTCTGTATAAACCAATCCCTCATTTTCTAATTCTACTAATGCTTTTTGCATTGTATTAGGATTTACTCTTGCAATAAGTGCTAGCTCTCTTACTGAAGGTAATCTTTCTCCTTGTTTTAGTTTCTCAGAAACAATCTCAATTCTTAATTTTTCAACCAACTGAATATAAATTGGTCTCTCGTTATCAAAAATATAATCCACAATTTTCTCCTTTTTTATTATTGTATCACTTGCATAATACAATAATACTGTTTTCTTTTTATTTTGTCAATAGAATTTTTTTCAAAAATGCAATTATAAAATAAAATCGTGTACGATTTTTTCGAATAACTTTTATAATAGAATTACCAGATGTCATTCATTAGTTCTATTAAAGTCTTTAATTATATACATTATGACTCTTTTTCACAAAAAAATGCGTGAATAATTCACGCATTTTTCTATTGGACTTTTTTTATTATATATTAAATATTACTTGTTTAGATTTTTTATAACTCTACATGGATTTCCAACTGCCACTGAATTTGAAGGTATATCTTTTATTACAACACTTCCTGCTCCAATTACAACATTATCTCCTATTGTTACTCCTGGTACTACAACCACATTTCCACCTATCCATACATTATTTCCAACTTTTATTGGTTTAGCATATTCTAAACCTTTATTTCTTGTTTCACTATCCAAAGGATGTCCAGCAGTATAAAATCCGCAATTTGGTGCTATAAATACATTATCTCCAAATTTAACTTTATTTGCATCTAATATAACTAAATTATGATTTGAATAAAAATTTTCTCCAATTTCAATATTGTATCCATAATCACAAATAAAAGGTTGTTCAATCAAAAATTCTTTTCCTGTTTTCCCTATTATTTGCTTCATTAATTCTTTTCTTTCTTCTAATTTAGAAGGTTCTATATTGTTATATTTAAAACATTTATCTTTGACAATATATCTTTCTTTAATTAATTGTTGATCATAATTAGCATCATATATTTCTCCTGCTAACATCTTTTCTTTTTCGTCCATAATATAATAATTCCTTTCTGATTTAATACTATTTTAATTAATTTATACAATATAAAGCCAATTATTCCTCCTAATATATTTGTAATTAAATCTGTTATATCACAACTTCTATGATGAAGTAGAAAAATTGTCATAATTAATTGAATAAATTCTATTGAAAAACTTAATAAAAATGTTTTTATAATAATTCCTAATATTGTACTATTCTTTTTTAATACACAACATAAAAATCCAAATGGTATTGTCATTATTATGTTTAAAATAATCTGTTTTAGTGCATTTCTATATCCCATAATTAAATCATTAAAAGGTTTTAAATGTATATATACTACATTTATAGAACTATGGTATTGCCATTTTAAATCTAAAGTAAAATCAATTGGTAAAATTGTTACACAAAGCACTAAGCTTAAATATATATACATAAGTGATATTTTTAAAATTTGCATTTGTTCTTTATCTTTTAAAAATAAAAAATAAATTAATATATAAATTAAAATAAGTATAAATACATCCAAAATCAAAATATTCACTCCTTTATTATATAAGATTATTTAAATTAATAATGAATATTACTCTTTTATATATTTACAATTATTAAAGTAGCAATAAGACCTACTACAGCTATTGTACAAATAATTGCTAAAATATTTAAAACCATATCAACTTTTTCATTATTTTTAAATATTTTATACAAAGTATTTATAATTATAATTCCTACAATTCCACCTAAAGTATTCATAATAACATCTGTTATATCTGTTGCTCCTATATGAAGAATAAATTGTAAAGTTTCAAAAATTAAAGTTAATATAAATATTGGTATTACCTTTTTATCAAATTTTTTATTTTTTTCTAACATTCCTATATATAATCCAACAGGAATAAACACTATCAAATTATTAATTATTTCTCCAAAATATATCTTTCCATTAACAATTACAGATTCAGCAAATGGAATAAGATTTATTGAACGAATATAAGGTAAACTTTCTAGATTAAATTGCATTTTAAATAATATAATCCAACTTATAATTATTACATAAATCACCAGTAAACTTATTGTTAATTTGTTTTTTGCTTTCATTTTTTATCTCTCCTATAATTATATTTGTCTTTTTTCAATATAATTATAACATTTACTTAAATATATTTTTCTTAAATTTTTATTAAGAAAAATATACCTACTTTTAATGTTTTAAGCAATTTTCTATTATACAAAAAATAGCCATTTTCAAGAGGCTACTTTTTCTTATGCATATTTATATTTTTTTCTATTACAAATTAAAAATATTATACTTACAATTAATGAGAATAATTCAGCTACTACAACAGCAAACCAGATTCCATCCAATCCCCAAATTAGTGGAAGAACTACTATTGCAATAACTTGAAATACTAAAGTTCTTAAAAATGATATTATTGCTGAAACTAATCCATTATTTAAAGCCGTAAAAAATGATGATGCAAAAATATTAAATCCAATAATTATAAATGATATTGAAAATAAACGTATTGCTGTTGTAGTCATATTAAGTACTTCTAAATCATAACTTACAAATATTGATGCCAATAATTTTGACGATAATTCAGCAATACCTGTCATAATTATAGCTGTTATTCCTATTAATATTAAACTTTTCTTTAATAAACATTTTAACTCTTCTGTATTCCCTGCTCCATAGTGATAACTAATAATAGGTGCTGTACCAATCGAATATCCTAAATATGTTCCTATAAATATAAAACTCATATACATTATAATTCCATATGCTACAACTCCATCAGATCCTGCATATTTCATAAGTTGCATATTATATAATATAGTAACCAGTGACATAGATAAGTTTGTTAACATTTCTGAAGAACCATTTACACAAGTTTGAAAAATTGCTTTTAAATCAAATTTTGATTTTACTAATTTTAACGTATTATCATTATTTCTTATAAAATAAATTAATGGAATAACTGCACCAATCACTTGGCTTATTCCAGTTGCAAATGCTGCTCCAAATAATCCCATTTTAAATATATATACAAAAATACAATCTAGTATCATATTAGTAATTCCTGTTGCTATAGAAACTATTAATCCAAAAGTAGGTTTTTCTGCTACAATTAAAAAACTTTGAAAAGTATTTTGTAAAGTAAATGGTAGTAAGAAAAACATTAATGTTCTTCCATAGACTATACAATCTGTAAGCATAGTTTCATCTGCCCCTAAAAGTTTGGATATTGGTTTTATAAAAACTATACCTAAAACAGTAAATATAATTGATATTATTATTAGCAAATATATTAACATTGAAAAATACTCATTCGCTCTTTTTTTATCTCCTTCTCCCATTGTTTTAGATACTAAAGCACTTCCTCCTGTACCAATCATAAATCCTATAGTTCCTAAAACCATTATTGCAGGATAAATTAAGTTTAAAGCTGCAAATGGCTTTGAACCAACACAGTTTGATACGAATATTCCGTCTACTATTCCATAAATTGATGTAAAAATCATCATTATAATAGTTGGTATTGTAAATTTAACTAATTTTTTATATGTAAAATGTTCTGATAATTGTATTTTCATTTTTATATTTTCCTCCTAAGTCATATTTCCATATATTTACTAAGTATAAGTATAATTTCTTTTAATTCCATTCCAGCAGTGTTTATACAAAAATGATAGTTTATTTTGCTTCTGTATTCCGAATTTGAAATTAAGTTATGGAAATTCTATTACAATATCTAAATCTTTTTTTACTAATGTATAAGAAAAAACAGCTAGTAAATTCAAGCACTCTTTTGTTAAAATTTGTATCTAACAATTTAAGTTTACTTAAAATTATAACTAGCTGTTTAATAATTAATTATTTTATTTGTTTAGGAATTAAAATTTCACAATAAGTTGAATAATCTTCTAATGTAGATATACCATGTATAATTTCTGGATTGTCTTTCGAAAATTCTGCACAAATAGCATTTTTTAATGTTTCAGAATCTTCCTTAACTCTTTCAGAACAAGTAGAATACCATTTTATATGCAAAATTGCTTTGTTAGGTTCTACCTGTTCATATACTACTTTATCTACTTTGTCCAAAATTACATTTACCTCTCTTAAATCCCGTACTAATTGCGCTATTCTTTGCAAAATTGTCATTTTTCACTCCTTTTAAACACACGCCTACAGTTAACTTCTTACAAAACACATTTATAGTTTGTATAATTGTTTTATCTAAAGCATTCCTCCTTCTTAATATTAATAGATACTAATCCTTCTATATTAGCAAGGAAATTTATAATTGATTGCTAGATTTTATCACGAGTTTCAATTTATGTCAACTGTTTATACAACTAAATTTTATATCATTTTCCTTCAGTTACAACTTTAATATTTTGATTGTTTACGCTTACTGTACCATTATAATCAAGTGTATATAACTTTTTACTATCTATTTCTAATAAATTTTTACTTACATTTTCCAAATACTATGTGTTCTTTCCACAACAATTTTTATATTTCTTACCGGCTTCCACAAGTAGTGGCTAGTTAAATATTATAAGTATTTGTAGTATTTATAATATTATTGATATTTAGCAACTTTACTACATTTATGGAAAGTTATATAAATAATATTTATAGTATTATTTATATTATCTTTATTTATATTCTGGCAACAAATTGGCAACTTTGTCGCCAACATATTTTTATTTACCATTATTATTGTAAAAACTTAATAATTTCAATATTCTTACCGTTTTTTACAATAATAATATACCATGTAAAAAATTCTTTGTCAAACATATTTCATAATTTAAAGCCTAGAATTTTTATTAATTCTAAGCTTTATTATATTATCTAGTATTTATTTCATAATTTGATATTTCTTCTATAACATTAGAAAAAGTAATTTTTTCAAATACATCATTTGCAACTTTTCTTGATTCATTTGTACTAGATATATAATAATTTTCTGTAGTTTCTATATTACTATGACCTAATATATCAGCAACATCTTTTATTTCTACTCCATTTCTTAAAATTTTTGTTGCATAACTTCCTCTTAAATCGTAAAATCTACACTTATTGATTCCTAATTCATTATGTATTATTTGGAATGGATATTTCAATAAATCTGTTCCAACGAACGATCCATTTTCCTTTGTAAATACAAGATTAACAGAATTAATATCTAATACGCCATAATCATTTTCTATGATTCTTTGTTCCTTTACTTTTCCATATTCGTTTTTTACATCTTCTAAATGATAATATTTATACTCTTTTCCATATAATCTTTTTAAGTATAATTGCTTTTTTCTATAATTCTTTAAAGCTGTTAATAATGTTTGACTAATATGAATTTGTCTAGTTCCTGTTCGAGTTTTCGTTTTTCCTAAATACCATCTTCCTTTATTATCTTTAGGTTTATCGTAAACACTATGCTTTATTGATATAATTCCGTTATTTAGGTCTATATCATCCCAAGTTAAAGCAAATACCTCACCTGTTCTCATTCCTGTATAACAAGAAGTCAAAAAAGCACAAGTAAAAGTATCATTATCTTTAAATCTACTTAATATTAAATCTATTTCTTCTTGTGTATAGATATGTTTTATATCTTCTTTATAATCTTCAATTTTTGGTAACCTTAATGTTAATGTAGGATTATACTTTATAAAACCATATACATCACATGCCTCTCTAAAAGATCCCTTTAATACCTTTAATATATTTGAAAAATATACTCGTGAAAATTTATATTTATTACATATTTCTACAATAAAAGAATTAAGTTTTACACTTGTTAAGGAAGATAATCTATATACCCCTAAATTAGGTTTCAAATATTTATTGATTATCGTTGTATATGCTTGTATTGTGTTATATCTTAAATTAGTCTTACAATAATTCTCTAGCCAATAATCTAAATAATCTGCATAAGAAATATTATTTTCTTTAAATGCTAAACCACAATTTTTAAACTCATTGTATGCTTTTGCTCCTGCCTCCTCTGCTTCTTTCTTTGTTTTAAATCCAGACTTGTTAATTCTCTTTCTTTTTCCATTAATTTTACCTGCTTCAAACTGATATTGATAGACTTTGCCTCTTTTAGTAATATTTAAAGAACCCATATTATCTAATCATCTCCAAAGTCAAAGTTTTCACATTTTCAATGTCAGATAAATCTTGTCCTTCATTATCACTTAAAAACTTTTGCAATGAGGTTTTCAGAATTTTAATACTCCCTAATTTTAAAGCTGGTAAATATCCCTTTTCAATAAGTGTATATATGTAGTTTGGACTTGAATGTAATAAAGCTGCTACTTCTTGAACTGTGTAAATTAGTCTTTCGTTTTCTAAATTTAGGTTTTTTGTCTTTTGCTCTGATATATTATCTTTTCTTTTACTCATAACTTTCAACTCTCCTAAACACTTTTATACTAATTCTGGCTCAATATCCACTAAATTCTCGCTTTGTTGTTCCCTTGTATATTCTGGATAACGGATTTTTACTCCTTCCCAAAAATAAGGTGCATAGGAACAACAAAATACTTCACTTGGTGCATAAGAACTTGATATTTTTTCATCTTCTAAATCTTTTTCACTATCATACATAAGACTGTGATTCCATAAATTTAATGCCATTCTTGTTACTTTTAATGATGTAGATGTTTGCCATCCTTTTTGTATAGAATCTAAATTTACTTCACCTTTGCTTATATTAAATATCTCTTTAAAATGCTCTCTAGTTGTTTCGCAAATACTTAATGTATATATCAAAGATTTATAATAGACATCTGTTTTCCCTTGTTTGCTTAATTCATTCATTTTTTCTTCAAAAAAATTCTTATGTTCAATATCTATAAAATTCATAGTCTTTTCCTCTTTTTTTCTTTTAAATATCTATTAGCAAGTCCAATTACTCCTTCCTTGCCATACATAGTTTGCAATGGATCTAGTTCAGATAAAAATTCATCTACATCTAAATCCAAATATTTATGTTTATTCTTAATATTGTTTAGGGCAATGATACAGTAACTTCTAAGCTGTTCCCAATTATACAATTCTCTTGCCATTATAAAACCTCCACTTTAATATATTTTGGTACATCATGGCTGCGACCTAATTCTTCTCTAAATTCAAATCTTCTCTTTTCTTCATTATAAGAATAAGCACTTTTATTCCAATTTCTATATGCCATATTGCTTAATTTTCTAGGTTTGGATAATTCTACACTTGCTTGATTGTGCATATTCTTTAAAATTAGATCATCAGCATTATTTTTAAATTGATTTATTTTTCTTTTAGCTTTTATATAATCTTTTGTTTCTTTGATATGTTTTTGTCTATTTTTAGCCTTTCTTTCTTGCTTGGACTTCATATATCTTCTATCTTTTTGTAATACTCTTGTTACTGAACTCTTTGCAATATTTAGTTTTTTTGCAATATCAACAGGCTTTAATTTTTGAACAAAATACATATCTAATATTTTCTTTTTCCTGTTTTTCATAGGTATTTCCCCTCTCTTATGCAACTTTTTGCTAACACTTTAATTGATTGACAAAACTAATAAGAAATGGGCTTCTTATTTTATGTATAATCTTATATAGACCAGGTATAAAGCTAATTCTAATCAGCTTTGTATGAGATTTTCTTTTTAATTTTTGCATATTCTCATTTCCTCCCTTCTATATACGAGCCCACTTCTCATATCAAAAAAAGGGGTATTTTTTAAATTTTTTTATTTTTTTTCTTCAAATTTTTTTCAACAATTTTTTTTGCACTTTCAATACTTTCTCTAACTGAACTTGGATGTGCATTTTCACTAACTGCAATTACAACAATAGGAATCTCCTCCATTATATTTTTGTAAAATCTTTTACTCTGTTTTTCAGTAAGTATTGAATCTAAAAATGCTCTAACATCTTTATTATTAATGTCTTTTAGTGCTTCATTTTCTGTGAAATTCTTGCTTGGAATTTCCTCTATATTCTCCGAATTATATGCTCTGTGTAAATATCTTTCCCTCTCGTGTCTTACTTTGTTTTTTTCGTACCTTTGTGAATTATATAGACAATAAAAAACATCTTTATCTACTGCTTTTAGAACATAAGTATCTTCACTTTGATAGAATCCTACAGTATAAGTTGCAAATACTTTAACCATTGCATCTTTTGAATTATTAAGTTTATGTTTTAATTTCCTATATTCCTGTTCATTTATTTCTACACAATCTTCAAATCTAGTACCTATTGCATAGTGCATATAATATTTAGCATAGAAATCATATTTATTTATTTCATCATAATTTTTATTTTTTTCTTTCATTTTCAATCCTCCAACAATCAATTTTTTAAAATCGAATTGTTGAAGGTGGAGATTTATTTCTAATAACAGATTCACTACAAATAGAAAAATCACTAGATATAGAACACAATAGTCCTATATTAGTGATTTTGTATTCCTCTATTAAGTTATCCTGAATATGATAATATTCTGTCATTTATGGCATCTCCAGACTTTTGACTTAAAATTTTCTATCTGGAGTGCCTATCAAAATTTCTTTTGTGTTCGCAACTAATTCCTTAGTTCACGAACACTATACTTTGCTTTTAGCACTTTTTCTTAAAATGGGTACATAAAAAGATTTTTGGGTACAAAAAAAGATTGATGTATGAAATTTCACATCATCAATCTAAAAATTTTATTTAATTTTTTCTTTTACTATTTCATAATATTTATTTGAAATGTAATCATTAAAATCTGATGGTATATTCGCACTTTCTATATTAGATTTTTCTAAATCTTCAGCTATTATGATATTTCTATACATAAGTTGTTTTACAATCTCATCATCATTTATATTGTGTGCTTTTAAACAAGCATATAAATATATATTGTTGCAATAATACTCTAATTCAGTATCTGAAATATCTTTTATTTCATTTTTTACATCTTTCTTTATTTTATCTAATATTTCTTTTCTAAAACCTGTATTTATAATGTCATTATACTTATTTAACTGTTCTTGTTGTATTTGATTTTTCAAATATTCTGCAATCAATACATCTAATTCAATACTTGCTTGATAAATAGCATCTTCGCCTAATCCCTTATCTATTGAATTATGCAATTTATTTCTTTTTTTAATAATCTTCTTGTTTATTTCTATTATGTTGTTTTGCATATTTTTTATCATCTCCCTTTTTCATTTTTTATAATTTCTCTTATTTGATCTATTTCCTCATCTGATAGCCTTATAAATCTTGATTTGATTTTATTTATAGCTTGTCTAATATTAGATGAAGTACAATTTTGTATTGTAGCAATTTTGCTACAACTATGTATTTTCGCTTTATCTTTGTCTAATCCATAATATAGAATAAATCGTTCCTTTTGTAACAATGTAGTTTCCTTCATATTTATAACAATATCAAATAATTGTTGCCTTTGAGTATCATTCAATATTTCTACTTCTAAAAAGTTTATCAATTTATCTCTAACATGTTGTTTTTCAGCTAACCATATAACACTAAAATCAATTCTCCTCCAATGTTCATCTAATATATTTGCATATTTGTTATCAATCCTATTAAATGTGTTATGCACATAATCAAATTCTTCTTTAGTTACTCCATACTTTAAAGGTTTTTTATACTTTAGTTCAGGTTCTTCTTTATAAGAACTATAATAAATCCCTAAATTTTCCTTTAATTTATAGTATTCTGCTCCTGTATAAAATTCATTATGCACTTCACATTCTAATTTATTTATTACTTGTATATCCTTATCACTCAACTCATCTTTCAAATTAATTTTTACTTGCTTTTCACTCATTCCCTACTTTACCTCACCTCGCTTTTATTTGCTAATTGGTACGCAACACAAAGATCAAAAAAATATTATATTATTATTTTGTCTATATTATATAAGGGGTGGAATAATAATATAATGAGAACTAAAAATTTGAATGGTTATTTCAATATTGTTGGTGATAATATAAAAAAGTATCGAGAATTAAAAGGTTTATCTCAAAGGCAATTAGCTGACAAAGTTGCCCTTTTAGGTGTTACACTTTATAATTCTGACATATCTCGTATAGAAAATCATACTCTATTTATTCGAGATTTTGAGCAAAAAGCTATTTGTGATGTTTTAGGTATTACTCCTCAACAACTATTTGAAAATACCAATAAATATTTTAACCAGTAGGCATTTATTACTTTTAGTAGTAGATGTTTATTTTTAGTTCTTTTGATGTGTAGTACACATCAAGAATATTAAAAAAATTAGCATTTCCTTTTTGGTATTAAAATAATCATGTTATCTTTAACACATACTTTTAATGTATCACTCTCTATAATTCCTAATTCTTCCCTTATCTCGTGCCAAATTAAAATTCTACTTAATTCATCTACAGTAGTTATTTTATGCTTTGTACTAAAATCAACACTATTAATTTCAATTTTCACTTCATATTTGTTGTTTATATACATTTTAGTTGTTTTTGATTCGATAACTTTGGGATTCATTTTCTTTAAAATGATATTTCTGCCACTTATGTATATCCCAAGCTTATCTCCTGATCTTATTCCTAGTTTGACTAAAATTTTTCGTGCTAATTGTATTCTTCCTAACCCATCTACAACTACTTCATTTTCATTTTTATTTTCAGCTCTTTTATGATGTGGAATTATAATCCTTCCATTATCATTTACTTTTTTATAAACTCCTCTTTCTGTTATAATAATTTCTTTTTGTTTTTCCATAACAAAATCCTCTCTTTCTTTTGATTTTAATTTTTTATAGTAAATATAAAAGTTATTTTGTTACATTTATTATTACATATAGGGTACATTTATTAGTTTAGTCTTTTTATCTCGTTATTACCTACCTCCCGTCCTAAAGAAAATATCATATTCTTTATCTCCTATATTATTTCATTTATTAGTTCACTAAATATATTTATATTCTATTTCCTTCATTTTTTGCTATTCTTCATTTAATTCTTCCAAAATATGACTATGTTTTTATTATAAAATCTTTTATTGTTTTAGTCAACTCATTTTACAGTCATTTTTGTTCCTTTTTAGATGTATCTAAGTTAAAAAAATTTTCCGACATTTTTCTACATTTATTGCGTTTATGAATAATAAAAGAACTAGATTTCTCTAGTTCCGAATAATAATTATTAACTATTTACTGCATTATAGATTGCAATATTTACAAGTTTATATATTGATAAATGATGTTTATCACTTAATCTTTCAAGTTCTTTATATGCAGTTTCTCTAATATTGAAATTGTGTGATTCTGAAACTTCTTTTTCTGGTCTATCATATAAATTTACATTATTAGTTTCTACCATTTCCATAATAGCAACATTTACTAACTTGTTTATTGATGCCTCATAGACTTCTGATAATTCTTTTAGTCTTTCATATAAACTTGCATCTATTTCAATTCTTCTCTTTAAGATATTATCTCTCTTATAAAAATACTTATCAAATACCACTTTTTTCACTCCTTTTTGCAACATTTATTATATTTTACAAAACGGAGTATTTTAATTCCTTTATAGTACCATTTTTTGACTGTTTTTAGGATTTGTTTATTTAATTTTTATAATTTTCCTTGCTTTCAAATTGTAATTTTTTTAGTTATATCTTATTGAACATTACTGTCTTTTCTTTCATTGATATTTTACCTACTTCATATCCATATTCTTTAGATTCCTTTTTGTAAGTCAAAAAGGAATGGTCTATATCAAATCCTAAAATATTTTTAATTTCTTCATAAGATAATTTATAACTGTCTTTCTTGTTTTCTTTTAAATATCTCCATAATAACTCATATTTGCTCATTCCTAACACCTCTTGAAATTGTAATTTGTTATTTACTACATTGGTTTAAGATTTTTATTAAGTCTATCTACCATCCAAGCAATTCTTCTTTTTCTTCCATCATCAGTCTTGGCATCAAAATAGGCTTTAGCATAAGTTTTCTTTACTGATGGAGGCATTGACTGAAAATTTGTATAAGCAAGTTCATATTCTTTTAATATAGTAGATAACTCTGAAATATGTTTCTCTGTTATTTCCATAGATTTTGGAGCATTCCATTGCCCATTATTTTTTGCTTCTTCTATTTTCTTTCTACCATATTCGGTCATAAGTCCTCGTTCCTCAAGACTTTTTGTTAATGTTTTGTTTTTTTCAGACCATTTACTGTTATCTCTACGCATAGAAAAATATTTTTTATAATTCTTATCATCTATTCTTTGCATTTGCCCATCAATCCACCCAAAACACAATGCTTCTTCAAGTGCCTCACTTGCTTTTATTGTTTTTATTCCTCCAGATTTTCCAAATAGAAGCCAAACACCATCTTTTGATAAACAATTTTCGGATAACCAATTTCTAAATTCTTCTCTACTAGCAAATTTGATTATATCTTTCATTGTATATACTCCTATTCAATAATTTGTAATTATAATAACTTTGATAATTCTTCTTTTACTTTTTCTAAATCACTTGAAGTTAGTACAGGAATTAAATTGTTTATTTCTTCTATACTTTTATCCCACCATTTTACTTTTTCCATTATCTCAATTAGTTCATCATCAAATCTCTTTTTAATAACATTACAAGGATTTCCAACTGCAATATGGTATGATGGAATATCTTTTGCAACAACAGAATTAGCACCAATTATTGCTCCATCTCCAATACGAACTCCTGGCATTATCGTTACATTTTGTCCTATCCATACATCATTTCCAATAATAGTATCCCCTTTAATAGGTAAATCATTTTGTGAAGGTGGAACTTGCTCCCAACCCTCTAATGTATAAAATGGAAATGTTGTTACTGCATTCATTTGATGATTAGCACCGTTCATTACAAATTCAACCCCAGAAGCTATTTGACAAAACTTTCCTATAATCAATTTATCATTATTAAACTCGTAATGATGTGTTATATGACTTTCAAATTCTGTATCTGCAATATAAGTAAAATCTCCAACTATAACATTTTTATTTTTAATAGTAGGTTTCACATATATTTCTTTATCATATCCAACTATTGGATGTATTGTATTTGGATTTGGCATTTTTCCATCTTTCATATTTTTAATTCTCCTTTACAGATTGTAATTTAACTATTTCTCTCTACAATGACATTCTGGATTTTCACAAGTACAATTAGGATTATAACCACTTGCACATTCTTCAGTACAAGTACATTTCCATCTTTTTAAAGTAGGAAATAATTTCGTACAATGTTCTTTCATTTCTTCATTAGTCATTCCTGCTTGTTCTCCATATTGAGAACACATTTCTATATATTCTTCCATTGTAACTTTATCTATAAATTCTCCATCTTCATAGCAATATTTACAATAATCATTATTGATACTTCCATCTTTATTTGTACCTAGTTGTTCATTTGAAGTTATAGGCATACCACAACTTTGACATATTTTATTTTCCATTTCTTTTCCCTCCAATTTGAAAAACAAATTACTATAATTTATTATGATTATATTATAAATGACAGATAATTTCAACTTTATTATCTGCCACACTTATTGTAATTTATCTTCTTCCTATATAACGAAAAACTCGATTTTTATATGTTCTATATTCTTCTCCAAAGGTATTTGCTAAATATGTTTCTTCTTGAATTATTTGGAAATGTAACATAATAATAGCAAATAATGAAAAAATTATTGTTAAAACATTACAATATAATAAACAAATCCCAATATACATTAAATCAAAACCCACGAATGCTGGATTTCTACTTATTTTATAAATTCCATTAGAAACAAATTCTGTATTATCTTCACTTGGAATACCAGCTCTCCAACTATTCTTCATTGTTATTATAGATATTAAAAATAATATATCTCCTAATATTCCAACTAAAAAGCCAATAAATCTAATGTTATTATTTAATATAGTTAAATCAAATATAATTGAAATTAATTGTATTGGAACAATTACAAGTGTTGCAATAGACATTAAAATTTCTACAACTCTAACATTTTGATTTTTGCCTTTTCCAAGCTGTCTTGTTTGAATTCCTTGTCTTTTTTGAATAATCATTTTACCAAAATATATACCATAAAATACTATCATTATCAATAATGCAAAAATTTCAAAAATCATTTTTACCTCTCTTTCAAATTGACTATCTAATTTTTGTCAAGTCCTTTTTTATAAATTTATTATATTATTTTTTTGTATGGCAAACAAGCGAAAATGATATATTTTTTAAAAAAGTCTATCTTTTTCACTTCTTTTATGATAAAATTCAATTATGATTAGTTTTCTAAGAATTGTTTATTATTTTTGCACATAGAATATAACATTCTTAGAATTTTTGTAGAACAAGCAGTTAGGCTTTCGTAGAAGTGTTTGCCTTCTGCTTTTTTATTTTGGTAATAAATATATACTGGATGTTCTGGATAATTTGAAGCTCCTAATTTTACTACCATTTGGCTACAATTAAATAATATATATCTTGCATATTTGTTTCCTCTTTTTGATATTGCTCCTTTCACATTTATACTTTTTCCAGATTGCTTTATTGTTGGGTCAAGTCCACAAAAAGCTATTATTTCTTTTGGACTATCAAACCTTGTTATATCTCCTAATTCTCCAAGTATTTCAGCTGTTAATATTTCGCCGATTCCATAAAATGAATTTATTATTTTAAAATATGGAGATTGCTTTGCTGTTTCTATCATTTTATCTCTCAATTCATTTATGATATTGTTATTATTTTGTACTATTTTAGCCATATCCGAAAGGTTTTTTGTGTCTTCGTGTTCTTTATTAACTCCAGGATAAGAGTTAGTTGAAGCTATTTTTATTGTTTCTGCTAGTCTTTTATAAAAGTTTAAATTTCTTCCATTAGTCTTATATAAATTGTTATACAATGCATCAATTCGCTTCTCTTTCACTATTTCTGCATGTGGAAATTCTTTGATAAAATTCAATGCTGTATCATCATAAATTCTTGTTGTTTTAAAGATTTTCTCTAGTTCTGGAAAGCATATATTTATTAATCTCTTGTATCTATTTTTACAACTAACATTATTCTGTAGCAAATAAAAATATTGTCTTGTCATTGCTTTTAAATCAGCATATAAATCCTTTTTAGATAAATCGTGATATTCTACTTCATTTACAAAGAATAACTTTGCTAATCTATAACAATCTTCTTTGTCTGTTTTAGTTTTTCTGATGGTGTCATAATTATTTTTAGTTGTTAAACTATTGATAACTAAAGTATTAAAACCATTTTCCTTAAAATATCTTTCTACTGGTAAATGATATGTACCTGTTGATTCCATAAATACTGTTAGATTTTGTGGATTAATTTCTTTTATTTTTTCTTTTACTTTCTCAAACTCTTCTAAATTATGCTTTATTTCTTTTGTATCAATAAGTATCTCTCCATCACTATTCATAAGCATTATCATACTTTTATTTTTTGCAACATCTACGCTTAATACTGTTTTCAAAATTATTCACCTACTTTCTTTTTGAATCTAAGTCTTTTACCTCTACTATTATTTCATCAGGCTTGTTATATAGAGTCGAAATCGCCCTCACTATCTAAAACTAAATTAATAATAGGAATAAAAGTCGAACTGTCAATTTGGTAGATTCTAAGACCTCTGTAATTTGATGTTCTAACTTAAATTCTTTGTAAATAATTTTACAACCAAAAAAATTAGATGTAAACTCATTTATTTACATCTAACAGTATACCTGTAATTTGTGCATTACATTTCATCTTTATTTGGCTTTCTGACATTATTTATAAATTCTTCATCACAAGCACCATATTTTTTATAGTTTTTTCTTGCTTGTTCTAATGTCATACTTCTATTACAATCACTTTTTTCTTTTAAGTCATACATATTATTCATAAAAACATCATTTTCCCAAAAACATACAGGGCATATAAATCCTACACATTCACTAACTTTTTTGGGTAATGTTTTATATTCACAACATAAGCATTTCTCTTTCATTACTTTACCTCACTAAATTACTATCTTGTGTTCCAATTATATCACAAAGGACAAGTAATTTTCAACTTAATTACCTGCCCTACTTATTGTAATTTATCTTTTAAAATAACCTATAATAGTTCCCTTTTGTAAAATATGCCCATTCATTGCTTTCAAAAGTTTCTTTTTCATAATATTAGATGACAATTCTAAAGTGTTATCTAATGAATATATTGTATATTTATAATTGTGTTTTTGAAACATTGGTGGTTTTGCTCCTGCATATTTATGAAATCCATAGGCAATTCCTTGCATAACATTATCCATATTTCCAACATTTTCTGGAATTACAGAATTTGCCTTTATATTCCACGCAATCCAATGAGTAAAGTTCTTTATCGGATGACTTAAATCTTCTAAAATTATTACTAAACTTTTTGCTTTATCTGATAAATTTTTAATTCTAAATTCTGGAGATATATTTTTTCCATACCCAGTATATTCTACTGGAATCATATCCCCATTCTTAAAAGTTGTTTCAAATTCTAATTTGTCATATTCCATAAATACACCTAACTTTCAACTTGTAATTTGTTATTATCTTAATTTAGAATTTTAAATTTATCTTTAACTAATTTATATAGTATAAATCCTATTATTCCACCAACAACATTAGTAATTAAATCAGTAATATCACAACTTCTATAGTGAAGCAAAAATACTGTCATTATCAGTTGAAACATTTCTATTACAAAACTTAATAAAAATGTTGATATTATAACTCTAGTTATACTAATATTCTTTTTTAAACTTGAAAGTAAGAAACCAAAAGGTATGGTCATTATTATATTCAAAATTACTTGTTTTAACGCTCCAGAATATCCTGAAATTAAATCATTAAATGGTTTTATATGCACATAAGTAAAGTTGATTGAACTATGATATTTCCACTTTGGGTCTAAAGTAAAATCAATTGGTAAAATTGTTACACACAATACTAAAAATAAATATATATACATAATAGAAAACTTTATAATATATTTCTTTTCTTTTTTCTTCAAATATGTTTGATATATAATACAATATATCAATGCAATTATTATAAAACTTTGTATATATCCTATCATTTTATACCTCCAACTAACTTACAAATTACTATTTTGTGTTACAGTTCATTTATATAAAACTCAATTATCTTTTGTAAAAATAATCCTACTTACATCATTTTCATTTATCAATTTAATTCCTAGGGTCTTTCCTTCATTAGTTATTATTTCTGCTTTATACATATCTTTTGTCTTATTTTCTACAATAGTAGCTTTATTTCCATTGTTTAGTTCTACTACATCAAAAATCTTCAATTTCATATTTTATACCTTTCACACTTGTCAATTATACTTTTGTATTCTTCTCTAGCTTTATCAATATCTCCGTTTTTAGAACTGTTCCCCATTATATCAAGCAATATTTTATTCTCCATTCGTACAATTTCATCTTTAGTATATTCTCTATCTTGTAAAGGTTCAATCCTTTCTATTTTCTCAATCTCTTGTTTATCAAAAATATTATATGGATTCATTATTTTTCTCCTTTTTCTTATTCATTCTTTTATTGCTATCATTAGTTCATTGTCTTGTACTGTTCTATTTGCATTTTGGTAAACAAATTTTGCTCCAGTAAAGAATACTTTATATCCTATATTTTGTAGTTTGTTTCTACTCCACTCTAAAAATTTATCTACATCTTCATCAGATAAATTATGTCTTACTTTTAGATCATAAAAGGTACAAACAATATATTCTTCGTTCTCTTTTAATTTGTTTTCTAAATATTTTTCTACAAATTGTACTGTCATTTCTTCACCTTCATTTTTATTTTCTTTTTTACAATATGATAATATCACAAAAAAATAAAAAAGTCATTTACTTATCATCATTTTTTATACTTTTTCTATTTTTCGACAAAATGTGATAAGATTTTTAATTTTTCCTAAAATTTTCCTTTAAAAATCTACAAATGGGTACAAAAAAAGAATGTAAACTATTGAATTAACATAATTTTAGTGATATAATAAAGCCGAATTTAAAAAAACATTTGTGAGGCGTTGATTATGGTTGATATTCTTGTGGGTAATAAGAATACCATAGAGATTGATATTCTTTGCCAAGAACTTGCAAATGATAAAAGTTATAAAATTAACAATGTTTCTACTGGAATTGATGCAGTTAATATGTATTGGAAACTAAATCCTGATATTTTTGTTTTAGATAATAGTATATCAGATATTTGTATAGAAAATATAATTGATAAGTTATCATGTAGCCCAGTCGAACAGAAAAAAGCTAATACCATTTTAACATTGCCAAAAAACTATAGCATTGAATTGCATAATGTTACTAAACTTAACAGAATAATATATAAACCTATTTTGCATAATGAACTAATCAATACTATACAACTTATGTCTACTGATTTTAATACTCCAGATTTAGAAATTGGCGAGGTTGATTGGATATTACAATCATTAAATTTTAATTGTATGTCAACTGGATATAGATATATGAAAGACGCAATTACATATTGTTATTACAGGCCAGATGAATTAGAACTTTTGAATAATGTGTTGCAATATCTTGCATATAAATATAATGTTCCAGAATCAAGAGTACGAGATACAATCAAAAATTGCATAAGACCTTTTAATAATACTAATGAATATAATTGTCCTCAAGATTTACTAAAGGTATTATACAATAGAGGTTATAAACTATCTCCAAAAGACTTTTTGGAAAGAATCGTACTTTATCTAATTAGAGAAAAGAAAAAAGGTAGATTATTCTAAATATTAGAGTATATCTACCTTTTACATTTTATAATTCAATATTTGTATTTAAGTAATCTTTATAATCTTTAATAATCTCTGCATATCTTTCTTCTGTGTGTTCTGGAATAATTGAGTTCATCTTATCCCCTATTAGCTTTTGAACTTCTGAAAATCCTGCAAAGTCATTATTTGATGTATTAGAAATCATATTAAAAACTGGAATTTCATTTTTTAACATTTCTTTTGATTTTCTTATAATTTCTAAATCATTTTCATTTTTAAAATCATATTGCATAAATGCCATTTCTGGTTTTAATGTTACTATCTTTTCGTATGTATCTTCTGAATTTTTAGCAACAGCAACTATTTCTATGTCTTTATTTTTCTTTAAAATATTTACTATTTCTTCTTGGATTTTTTCATCATCATAGGCAATTAAAGTCCTTATTTTATCTCCTTTTGTTTTACTTTCCCAATTAAGCTCTTTCCATACTTTTTCTTCTTGTTTTGGCTTAAATGAGCAACATACTGGTACATATTTTCCAAACTTATTATGTTTGAATTGTGTAGCACATGGGGTATTTTTATTTAATTCTATTCCCCTTATCTCATTTGTTGGAGAATTATCCCACTCTATTTTATCATCATAGTATCTTGCTATTCCGATATGGTGTTCCTATAAGTAATGGGCAAACTCTTAATATTCCATTTGGATGCACTAATATACTACTTCTTGTCTTACATACACAAAATCCATAATATTCAGGATTTCTTAAAAATCTTTCTTTAGTTGTAAAAGATGATGGAATCCTTACAGGAATTGAATATTCGCCATTTTCAACTTTATTTTCAATTTCTTCCTTTACTTTAAACCAATCATCTATTGTAATATCAATATTTCCTGTAAAGTGATCTCTAGGTACTCCAGTTTTGAAAAGGTTGTGGAAATTCATCTTTTCTATTCCTAGTTCTTCTGCGAACTTTATCATTCTGTCTAAATATAAATTTCCATTTTCATCTCTTTCAATCATTCCTTTGCTTATACAAGATGTTATATCAATATTATATCCTAATTCTTTTGCTCTCTTTATGTTTGCCACACATCTATCAAAAGAACCTTGCCCTCTAATCGGATCATTTATTTCCTTCGTTGGTCCATCTATGCTAAATGTTACTTCATCTAACATTTTAAATTCTGGTTTTTCTAGCAATTCACTTTTAAATTGTCCGATTCGTGTCTATTCTTACATACTCATAACCCAATTCTTTTGATTTTTTTATTAAGTCAAGTAAATGCTTATATAGTGTTGGTTCTCCCCCCATTAAAGTTAATTTTGTTGCTCCCATTTCCTTAAAATCACTAATTAATTTTACTGCATCTTCAAATGCTATCTCCTTTTTTTCTACTTGAAAACATATATCTAATTTATATAAGCATTGCACACATCTCAAATTGCAATCATCAACTAGATAAAGAAATACTTGTCTTAAGTTCTTTCCAAAGTAATCTTGGAATTTCTGATCCATTATATAATTCATTTTCAATATGCCTCCTTGTATAATTTGAATATATAAATTATATTATGGTCTATATTGTTTGTAAATTCCAAAATTCCGACAGTATCGCCAGTTTTTCCGAAGTTCTACTAATTAAAAAGAAGATTCATTTTTAGTTTGAATCCTCTCCTACTATATATTTTTTTATAAATTCTTTATCAACCTTTGTTAAATGACCTTTTACATATACTAAATCTAAACTAACCTCTGGTAATTTTATCATTTTTGGCAATTTTACTTCATACACTTCGCCTTTTTCTAAAGATTTTTTTGCTGCCTCTCTTAAAACATAAGCAACTCCAATACCAGACTTTGCTGCATTAGTTCTTTGCTCGGTTAGTCCGACATCTTAATCTAACATCAAGTTCTACATCATATTGTTTCAATATTTTTGATAGCTTTATTGTATTAGATCTTTGTTCTCCAGATAATACATATTTATAATTTTCTAATTCCTTTACATCTTTAATTGTTATTTCTTTATCTGCTATAAATATGTAATCGCTCTTTTTTATTTCTTTAACTTCTATATCCTTTTCGTATTGACTTGGTATTCTGTCTAATATAGCAAAATCAATTTTATTTTCTTTTACAGCCTCAATCAAATTTTCACATTCATAGGAAGTATCTAGGTTTATTTTAAGATTAGGATAATCTTTTGTTGCCTTTTCAATTCTATCCATCAAATAAAATTCTACGATATGGCTTGGGCATCCTATAGATAGACTACCACATTCTATATTGTTTTTTGAATCTGCTATAAGCATAGCAAAGTCAATATCCATAAATCCATGTTTTACTGTTTCGTATATTTCTTTTCCTACATCAGTTAACCTCAAAGGTTTTCTTGTAAAAAGTTTTACTCCAAATTGGTTTTCAAGTGTGCTAATATTTGCAGATACTGTAGAATGAGAATATCCTGACTTCTCTCCTGCCTCTGCAATACTTTTAGATTCTGCTGCAACTATAAAAAACCTTAATAAGTTTAAGTTTACATTATTTACATCAATCATTATAAATCTCCAATACTCTTTTTAACTCAATTTCAGCTTTCTTTACAAAGAAATTGCTTTTATCTATTGGTATATTTATTTCATTGATCTTTTGTTTTACTTTATCTATTGAAGCGAATTTTTCATTTAATTCAATTTCTATTAGATTTTCGCCATCTTCTATATCTTTTATCGAAATTTCTAATCCAGCTTTTTCATATACAATGTCATCTTCTCTAATGTTCATTAATTCTTTATATTTTATAGCCTTTAATAATTCTTTTCCTTGTTGTAAGTCTTTTATTTCACAATCATATTTTTCTTGGCTTATAATATCTCCATTTGATGCAATATTTTTGTTCTTATATGTTATTTTTATGATATTGTGGCTATTTATAAATTGTTTTGGCTCATATTGCTTGATATTTCTTAATAATATACAAGAATTTAATATTTCTGTTATAGATAATTCATGTATCTTTATATTTTCTGGAATATAATATATGTCATCCATTAAATATTTATCAATTATTTCAAAGCCTTTATTCTCTAATATATCTATCATCTCTTTTATAGAACAATTCATTTTGACTGTTATTTCATTCATTATATATCACACCTTAAAATATTACCCTTTAATTTTAACACATTATGTAAAATATGTAAAGTAAAATGCACAAAAAAGCCACTATTTCAATATTTAGTGGCTATAATTTTATTTTTTATTAAATTTTATTGTAAGATTTTTAGATTATAGTATTTTCCAAGTACCATTATTTCTTTTTCCTTCTCTTTCAATAACATTATTATCCTTCAATTTCTTTATATTTCTTTTTATAACATCTCTACTAACATTAAGTATTGCTGCCATATCATTTTGAGTAATTTTATTATTTTGTTTGATGAGTTCTATAATTCCTGTTTCAATATTTTCTGCAATAGTTTGGGCGATGTTTGGGCGATAGAAACATTCTTTTTGCCTTCTTTTGCTTCTAAATAGCTTTGTGATGGACTACACTTTACAGCAACACCACCAGCCTCATTTATTATTTCTGGAATGGGCGAACCATATTCTTTACAAGCATCTGTTATTCTTTTTATTCCACTTCCCCAATATTCAACAAAACCAGCTCTAAAAAACGTTTGTGAGATTGCTAAATTTCTAGGTACTGATGGATGTTTTTTAAATAATATATCTTTTACTCCATCTGGTAATTCTCCAGGATTCCAAATATAAAGATAATCATCATATACTTTTATTTGTACTGGAATAGCAATATTATATGCCTTATGTTGCAAAAAATTATAAATTATCTCACGTGCTGCCGTTTCAGGTAGGATATATTCATCCACTCTCTGCATACCATTAAAAGAAATATAAGCCTTCAAATATTTTGAATATAACATATCTACAATCTTTTCTGCTTGATATATTAAAGAACCATGTATCTCATCTTGATATTTTAGGTTAGCATCACCTTCTTCAAAAAATCCTATTTTTGTATATGCACCAGGTATCCACTTTTCTGGATCATTATGAAATAATAGTATTGCAGAAGTAGTTAAATAACCATTCTCATATAATTTTAAGTTTTCTAGTAAGCTCTTGTCATCAATATTAACATCTTCCTGTTTCAGCCTTTTATTCTCTACTGCCAATTTTTTAAATCTTTCTATAGATTCTTTATCTAAATCTTCAACCTTAACATTTGGAATTTGCATTGCATCCCATGTTTTTCCAAACTTTTCTAATAATAGTCTATCATATTCTGATGGTGTTGCCTCGTGATTGCTTCGCCCACTTCTCAAATAAAATTTTCCATGATAACTTATAGGAATTGGATATTTATCTATCTTTATAGTAATATATTGTAAATTATTCTCTACTTCTAGCTTTACTTCTGTAAGTATTCCCAAAGTATCTTTTATCTTTCCACACTTCTTTAAATTCTATATTTTGATTTTCTATCATCATGTTTCTCCTTAAATTTTATAAACTATTGCAAGTATATCATATTATCTTATTTTTTTCTATTATTATAAACATATTTTACAAATTATTTTCATTGTTAAGCAAATTCTTAAATATTGCCTCTAAAACATTAACTACTATACTATTTCCAGCTTGTCTATATAATTGTGTGTCTGATATTCCTACAGATTTTGCCTTATTGAAATCCGAATCTGCAAATCCCATTAATCTCCAACATTCAAGAGGTGTGAGTTTTCGTATTTTCATAAAGTGATTTCCATCTTCTGAAATCAATACTGCTGCACTAGAACTGGTATTTCCACAAGTTGTTGTTTGGGTAGGTGCTATGTCTGTAATTTCTTTTTTATTATATGGATTAAACATTTTTCTTTCTGAAATGCTTGGTCTAAATTGACTTGCAGTAACAGCAGTTGCAATTCCTTCTGTATCATAAATTCTATCTTGCACACTTGGTTGTTTTTCACTATTATTCAAACATATAGGTTTTGGTGTTTCAATAACTGTTGCCATGCTAGGTGAAGTTAAAATTGTTTGTGATACTTCTTTTCCAACTCTGCCTCGCTTTGTTGTACTATTAGGATACGAATAATTTATTGAATCACCTTCTCTAGCCTCTGTATATCCTTTTTTAGTTCCTTCTCTAACAAGAATATAAGGTTGTTTGTGTCCTCCATTATTCATAGTAGTTAGTGTAGGTGATATTCCATTTGGATTATATACACTTCCTGCTTGATGCTTTGACTTTTCCGTATCAAACAATCCCGTTACTCTTTCAACATTATTAGATTCTGCAATATATTGATTTTGATTACCACTCATTTTGTGATAACCTGCAATAAGACAAGAACTAATATTAGGATTTTGATAATCTTTTAATAGTTTATTATTTTTCTTAATTAACCTTCCTATTCCATTTTCTGTTAAATAAAATTTATCATCTACTTTATCTTCTAAAATATCTTTAAGTTTTAAAACTAATGTTACTGGAGATGGAAAAGTAAAATCATTTTTATCAATATCCTTACGAATAGAAACTATAAAAACTCTTTCTCGGTTTTGTGGAACTCCATAATCTTTAGCATTTAATACTTTCCAATAATTATTATATCCAAGTTCTGATATATCATTTAATATTGATTCAAATTGTTCTTTGAATCTTTGACTTGTCAAATTCTTAACATTTTCAATAATGCTAATTTTAGGCATTTTAGCTTTCAATATTTTATATCCTTCATAATACAACCCGCTTCTAGTCCCTTCTTTAATTCCCTCCATTCTACCAGCTATTGATATATCTTGACACGGAAATCCCCAACTCATAAGATCAAAATCTGGTATTTTATCAATTTCTATCTTTGTTACATCTCCTAAATTTTTATTTTCTGGTACATTATGAATAGCACAATAACTCTTAATAGCATACTTATCTATTTCTGAAAATCCTACTAACTCATAATCTACATTTAATCTTTCTAATGCTTTTTCAAAAGCTCCAATTCCTGTAAATAGGCTTAATAATTTTAACATAATGTAATTCCTCCTTTGCACACGAAAAAAGCCCCAGAATTTAATCTGGAGCGAATTTTGTGTTTAATTATTTACTATATAATGAATCAATCTCTTTTTTCTTTTCTAAAACAAGTTTTTCTAAATCTGTTCCCTTTGCCATTCCAAGTTTTTGATTGTCTTTATCATATAGTTCGTATTCTTTATCATCTACTAAATATAATGTATAAAACTGATATTTCTCATTATAAGCAGTAAATTTTTTATCTATATGTATTTTGAAGTTTGTATAAGGTAAATTTATACAATACTCGCTATCATTTGAATTTTTGTAGTCTATTTTATTTCCACCAAATTTGATATTGTGTATATATAATCCACTACTTGATAATTTTTCTTCTTTTATAGTTTCTAAATGATTAAGTTCTCTTTGAAGTTCCAATACCTCTTTTCTTTGTTTATTTATTCTTATTCGTTCTGTTCTTGAATCTTTAATTAATTGCTTTGCTTCATCAACAGAAAAAATATTCAATTTTTTCTGTATATTTAAAAATATTTCTACTTCCTTTGGTAAAATATAATCTTTATCTTGTTCTTTATAAAAATTTGCATATTCATATACTGTATAAAGTCTAATATAGTCATTTGCCATTTCTGTAGTTTTAAGAATTTTATTAAATTTTTCTTGATTCTTTTTCATTTCAACATTTTTTGATTTTATCTGACCTCTTTTAATTGATATTTCTCTTTCAATATCATTAAAATCTCTAATATTATACTTATCTAAATATTCTAATTGTTGTTTTAATTTATAATATCGTTGTATTTCTTGGTATTTTGTTATTTGATATTCATTATAAACTTTTCCTTTAGTTTGCAACTGACTTTTTTCGATAGCAATTTTAGATTCATTTGCTTTTTGTAATAAGATTGAATTAAATTCATTTTGTTCTGTTTTTATAGATAATAATTTTACTTTATCTCTTTCCCTATATAATTTATATAAATTGCTAGTAGAATACTTTATATTTATTGTATCTATCCTTGCATATCTTTGCATACCTAGACATTTAACTGAAATATGTTTTCCCCTTCTGATTTCATAACCTAAAATAGATAATTCATCCAATAATTCTTCAATACTATTACATTTTGGAATAAGTTTTTCTAAACACTCTCCAATTTGTTCTTTCCAAGATTGTTCCTTATATTGATAATAATCATCTTGACTGTTTTTAGATTTTAGATATGTTTTTCTAGGCATAATAAAGCAGCCATATTCGGCTGCAATTCTATCACTTGTATCACTTACTCCATAAAGTCCTTCCTTTTCATTTGCAAGTCTATCTTCTAATTTTCTTCCTTTTAAGTTTATTGCATTTATACATACGTGATTGTGTATATGTCCTTTATCTATATGAGTTGACACAATACATTGGAAATCAGGATATAATTCTTTGCACATTCTTAATCCAATTTCATTAGCTTGTTTTACAGTTAGCTTATCCTTTGGCGAAAAACTTTGTATAATATGATAGGCTCCTCTAGTTCCTTTCATTTTATACTTTTTTTGAATATCTTTAAATTCATAAAGTGCTGTTGCAACATTACAATTTAGAGAACTACTATATCCAACTTTTTCACCATTATTTTTTTCATCAAGTATATATTCAATTAAATTTTTAGGAGAACCCAAATGTGCTAACCTTTTTGTAACTGGCATTGCTTTTTGTCCTCCAGTTCTTCAAGTTTTGTATGATTTACTTGTTTCCATACATCTAAATCAAGTTTTTCATCAATAAGTTTCATCATAGTTTTTTGATTATTTAATATGCCAAACATTGTATTCGTTAATTTTTTTAAATCTTCACTAGATAATTGTGTTGCATACTTGCTTATATGCCTTACTCCTTTTGCAATCTTTTTTAATTGTTCAGTATTTTCTGAATATGCTTTATATAATTCTTCTTTATTTTTCAAATCAACATAAGTAACATTTTCATAGATTACTGCATCTCTAACATAAGGTGCTAATCTTTTATATCCATAGTATTCAGCTTTTGCCTCTACTAACGTTCGTTCTTCTTTTGATAACCAGACTTTTATACTTTCCCTTCTCTGTTTTGCATTTAACTCCATTTTATCATCCCTTTCTATAAAAATAAGAAGCAAGAACATAAAATTCTCACTTCTAACTCAATAATAATATTATTATTTTAATTATTTTATTGTTGATATTTCTTGTAAATTTTTTCTAATACTACATAACCATCATCTTGAATACGATATAATCCAGATTGTGTTGAATATACAGAACATCTAATTGCAGATATAGAACATCCATAAGATTCTGCAATTTCTTTATATGTTTCTTTTTTAAATTCTTTTGGCTTTACTCCAATATATCGTGTAAATCTATCTTTTTGTGTTGTAGTTTTACTTTGCATATTCATAATAGCATCATAAATTTTCTGCTTATCTTCATTTGAAATATCAATTTTTGTTATAAGTTCTAATAATGCAACTATTGTATCTCGATGTTCAATAAATTTTGATATATGCCTCACCTCCTAATGAAAAAGTAATTACTTTAAAATTTAATAATCGATCATCATTACAGGGTATAACGTAAAAATAATATTTTGTCAGCCCCTTTTTCTAATTTAGATAAAAAAAGTTATCATATATGTATCCAGCTTTAATATATTGCTCTGTTAGTTTCATTTTATATTGTTCTAACAGTTCCAAATACTTTTGCTTAAAACAATTTTTAGATAGCCACTCTATTCCTTTTTTAGAAATTACAAATTCACCATTTTCAATATATCTATAACTACTATTTTCTTTTACCATTTTTAAAATAGCCTTTTTTATTGTTGGTTTTGCTCTATTAAAATATGTTTCTAATTGTTTCACATATATATCTTCATTAAATAAACTTTTAGATTTTACATCTAATAGTTTTTCATATTCTTTAATTCGATTTTCAAAAAATTCAATATCAGCATCAATTAAGGTTCTTTCTTTTTCAAAATATACATATCTAATCCATAAATATCCCTCTATTAAAATAAAATATCTTTTACTTTTAATTTTATCACTTTGCCATCTACAGTTAGGATGTTTTTTTAACATAGTTGCTACAGCCAGTCTTAAATCCTTATGTGTAATTTCTTTGTTGTTTTTAGTTTTAACATTACTGTCTTTTAATCTTTTCAGTATCTTGTTATAAGATAGAAAAATATTATCTAATTGTCTTTGACTATCCATACAAATCCACCTCTAAAATATTCCTTTTTATATTTTCAAATATTCTTGTACTAGCGAAGCGTAGAACAAGAAATCTAGAGCAATTTATTTGCTCCGAATAATGAGGATCATTTTTAATGCCCATTATTCGCCAGCGTGGTGTCTTGACACCCTTTTTCGCTGTTTAGGGCAAAAGCCCTAAAACCCATTTTGCCCGCTGGGAGATATTTTTTGTTTCATTTTTTTTTAAAAGTGGAGTATTTTCAACTCCACTTTCATTCAATTTTTTAATTAAAACCATATTCAATTTCTGTTTCGTTTTTTACAACATTTTGAAGCATTTTTTCTTTTATTTCTTCATATTTTTTACAAATAGATTCTACATTTTCTGCAACAACTTTTCTGTCATTCCAAGCACTTGTATCTATTTTTATAGAAGAATTATCTTCAAAAATAATAATTGTTAAATACTTGCCATCTGATATATCTTTTGTGTAAACATTTGAATATTTTATATCTAATTTATCCATTATTTCTTGATACATAGAAGAAAAATGATATAATCCTTCATCTGCATCATTTCCATATTCCATTAAATCTTTTATCTTGTTTTCTCTAAAATATTCTATAACTTTTGAAAGGACTAAATCATAATAATTTAGAGATTGTCCTTTGTAATCTTCTAAAAAATCTTCTAATGATTCAGCTCCCTCTGCTAAACAAATTATATTAGAATTGAACTGTTGATTTGATTTTGAATATAATTCTAAAGTATCTTTATCATATTCTATATCATTTGTTTCAAAATATAAATGTAAAGTTTCTTCAAAATCTTCAAGTTGTTCTAGCGTAAAATATTCAAAAAATTCAAATATTTTTTCTTCTGGTACTGCATATTTTTCTATCAATGGAAATTGGTCTTTTACCATATATCCATATCCAACTTTTTTCAATTCTTCAAAAGTAATATAGAAATCCCAATTACCTTTTTCATCAAATAATGCCAAGTCATTTAGGTCATAAGCAATCTCATCCTTTACCAAAGAATTGTATAATTCTTGATATGAATTGTATTCATATATGTTAAAATCTCCATCTAAATATTCTTTATAATTTTGTATGTTTATTTTTCCTTCCTCTTTTAATTCTATATAGTCATCTTCGATAAAAATGTGTATAATTTTATTATTGATTTCTAGTAACATTTCCTTTGACATTGTATCTATATATTTCTTACAAACACTCTTACAAAACTGTTCATCTTCATCAAGTATTTTTATAATATCTTGTATCTTAAATTTTTCTTTTTTGTTAATTAACTCAACATATTTTTTTGTATCAACTTCATCTAAAACTCTTGCTACAACATCGCTTTCTAAATATCTTTTAGCAACTAAATCCCAATCATCTTTTGGAATTTTCTCATTACTATTTTGTTTATTTTCAAGTGGTGTATAAACAATGTCTTGATGATAAGTATCTAGTCGACTAATAATATCTGCTAACGTATAAAATTCTTCTTGTTCTATTCCATTTAGATTTCCTTTTTGATTATCACTTAATCTAAATACATTTTCTAGATTTTTGTTAGTATCAATTACTAATTGAAAATCATATACATTTAAAATTTCTCTAAAAAACTTTACAATTTTTTCTTTCCTTTTTTCATCCATTTTATTACCTCAATTCTTTATTTTTTTACATATCATTATTCATTTCGATAGTGTTTTTTGATTCATTTCCCTTTATAATTTCTTGAAACCACTCTGTATAATGTTTCTTATTATCTTCATCTAATAGATGCAGTTTTTCTCCAGTTCTCATATAACTTTCATATTTCTTTTTTACATATTGAGAATCTTCTTTCATAAGTTCTTCAATATCTTCTTCATCTGTAAAATAATCAAACATTCTAAAATAAACTCTATTAAGAATTTTATCTAGTGTGGTATTTTCTTCAAAATCAAAAGTGTTGCATTGTTCATCTTTTATGTTATATTTTCCATCTGGATATTTTGTAATAGACCAATCATAAAAGTCTAAAAAGTAATCTAAATTAGATGCACTTTCTTTATCTTGTAATTCATTTTTGAAATCGGTATATTCATAGTTCATTTTAAATAAATGCTCCTTGTTACAAGCATGTATTAGTTCATCTACATTTAATATTTTCATTTCACTATCATAGTTTAAATAATCTTTTCTATCTCCCCAAGTAAATCCTTTACTCCATTGAAATTCAATACACGTGTCATTCCTATTTCCATTATTTATTTCTACATAATGCCAAAATTGACTTTCTGAAAATTCATTGAACTCTTTATCATAACAACAATTTTTTTCAAAACATTCTATATATTCTTTTAAAAAGCCTACACTTTTCATAAGTTCAATAAATTTTAGAAGATCATCATCAAAACTTCGCCTTATTTTTACAACTGCACCAAAATTTAAAAATTTTTCCATTTCATTCATTGTAATTATTTTCCTTTCTAAATAAAAAAAGACTAGACATAATTTACATCCAAGTCATCTGATTTATCCTCTTGAAATTCGACTTGATTTGCAATTTGTCTAGTATTTTCATTTTCTAAATTTTTCCCTATTCGTATATCTAAATTAAGCAAGTTCTCTGCTAATTCTTGTAATGTGGTATAGCAATTACTACCACCTGTCCAATCCTTATCATGTTCCATTGTTCTGTATAATATATCATCCGCCCATTCATTTTTCCAATACCTAACATCAGATATTGAAATATAATAAAATTGGTTTGTATTATTGCTTTTTACTACTGCTGAAAAATCATAATGATTTTTGCTAAATGAATGTAATTCCATCCCAATATCTTTACAAATTTCTTTTAAAACACTTCTATAATTTGATTGAAAGTTTCTATATTCTGGCGATGTTTCACTCCCCCCATCTTCTATTTCTTTATCATACCATTTACTTAAAAATTTCTCTACTGTCATATTGCATACCTCCTACTTTTTATATCTAATCAAATAATTCATCTGATATATCTTTATCTTGTTTTAGTAAATTCAAATTAATCCTTTCACCGAATGAATTTAGTTCTAATATATCTTCTTTTGATATTCCATAGGTCCATTTTCCTTTTTCATCATATAATGAATTTTTCATATCTTCTAAATCAGTTTCTATTCCTTCATTCATTTCAAAAGACTTAAATAATTCTCTATATGTAGTAAATGAATCAAAGTTTTCAGAATAATTTTTATAGTTTTCTGCTGTTATTTCTTTAGCGTTAATTTTATCTATACTTTCAGCTTTAATTAGTGCAATAATAATCTTATCATCATCATTTAAAAGTATCTGATTTGAACTCATAGGAACATATTTTTTACATACTCTTTCATATATTTTCTCTTGATATTCTTCTAACATATACGATGGTGGTGTAATACCTGTTATCCTCATTGCTTGAATAAGATTGCAATCTTTTGGTATATACATATCTCTTTCAACCTTTAGTCCAAATGGTAATGTTAATTCTTCTAATTCAGATAACATTACATATCCAAGTTCAGCCATTTCATCATCTCCTAGATGGCAATATCCGAACATTTCATAATCACCATCTTCTGTTTTTTCTGCTTCCGTTATTAACCAAGTTCCTACTCCTGCTGGATTGAAAAATTTTGCAATAACCTTTGCATCTCCTCCTAGTCCATCTTGACTTCCTATTGGATATTTTTCAAATGTTTTTTCTAATTCCTTTGTTATAAGTTTCATAATTGCATTTCCTCCTTTTGTAATTCATTATTCATAAATTTTTGATAAATTAACTCGTGATATTTTGTTATAAAATTTCTAGCTAAATCCTCTAATCTCTTTTGATATTCAGTAAAATCTTCTAATGATTCACTAATTGAAAAATTACTTTTATAATTTTTATCTTGTCTATATGTATCAATTTCATCATCTATTGAAAAATTATCTACTAGCTCTTGAAGTTGTTTACTTACATTCTCTTTGTCATATAGTTCTTGATAATCATCACAAAAATAAAAGGTATGTATCATATCCACTCCACCATTGGTCCAAGTTTCAATTTCCATACCACTAATCATTCCATTTTCATATATAAGATTAACATTATAGTTAAATGATTCTATTGTCTTTATAATATTATTTAGTATAATTTCCTGCTTTCTAGTAGGAATATACTCTTTTGTTCCTAATTCATCAATCTCTATTTTTTTATCAATTTCCTCTCCAAATGTTATTCTAGTATTGTTTATACATTCATTATAATCTGTAATTAAAATTTGATTTGGTTTCAAAACATAATTTCCGTTACTACATACTACTGTTATATCTTCATCTGACATATTCTTAATGTAGTTACTATCACTTGTATAAATATATTCCCCATTATCATCTTTGAAAAACTTAAATTGATTTTCAGTTTGCGAATATTCAAAATATTCATTTCCTTTTTTATCAATATATGGATTATGCTGTTCATCTGGAGAATAAGTCATAACATCATCTCCATATTTGAAATATCTATCATCAAAATCTCTAATCATAGCATCGAATAATAATGGCTCTTTAAAATCTCTTAACATATCATAAATTGCTCTACCATCACAATCTAATCCCATTCCACCATTAAATTCTGTTGATTTTTGTACTTCAAATTTGTTATCTTTGTCTTTTGTTATAATAAAAACTGTTCCTCTGTGCATTTTTTATACCTCCTACATATCAAGTTCGTTTTCTAATTCATTTTCTGTTTTTTCAAATTCTGCTTGTAAATTTGTATATTCTTCTATTAGTTTTTCTTGCTGTTTAGAATAAGGTGATTTTTCCATTTCACCTTCTAAATTTCCAGATTTTCTTTGCTCATTTCTAACTGCTATCCCAGCTAAATAAGTACCTGCAAATGATATATTTGAAAATCTATTATCTTTATTAAAGAAATTTAAAAGTTTTGGATCTTCTTTTGCAATTTCTTTGAATTTTAATGCTATATTGTGCATTTTCTCTAGTGTTTCTTCTTGTTTTATAATATAAGGTCTTTGTAAATCCTTTTCTAATTCTGTGATGTTTAATTGGTATTGTAAATAGTCAATTATATCTTCCATAGAATATCCTGTATCTTCACATAAATATCCAGATACCCAAACAAATACAATATTATCGCCTAACTTTCCTTCTTTTACTGTTCCAAATATTCCATCTGTAAGAGTGCTTAATGAACATTCTGGCTGCCACTCTTTTTGCGATTCGATAATATCTTTTGCTTTATCGTTTATTCCTAATGCAACACAAGCTGTGTCCATTCCAATTTCTGTTTCACTAACCTTAATTCCTTTTAATGTTTTTATTGTGCCTTCATTTTCTAATTGACATACTTTGCTGTTTCTATATATACACAAGAAAAATTCTGTACCTTTTATAGTTATTTCTTCAAATTTATCTTCAACTGGATGTATATCTATATCAACTTTCCAATTTTTTTCATTTATATTATTTCTTTCATATCTGCACCACACATCTTTTTTGTAGGTTGGATCAGATATTACAATATGATTTAAGTCTTTAATTTTCCCTTTATATCTCAATTTCTTGTACCTCTCTTTCCTTTGATTGTTCTTTTAAAATTTCATTTACTTTTTCTTGTATTTCTTCTTTAGAATATAATTGCAAATCTATATCATAATTTGGAATCATATATCCTTTTTCCAAGAGTTCATAATCATATCCAAAACTCTCTCCGTATTTCTCAAAGTCAAAATAATCAATTATCTTTTGTTTTTGTAGTTGCATATAAATTCCATTTTCCTCTGCCATTGTATATCCCATCTTTAATTCTGGAGAACAATCTTTATTGTATTCTAATCCTTCAAAATTATATTGATAATAGTTTATATTATCTACTTGTAAACAAAGATTTTCTAATTCACTTATGTCATAATGCTCATTGCCTTCATATATTAAATATGCTTGAACAGCCTCTCTTTGAAACTCATTCAACTTACTAAATATAACTGCAAGATTGTTTAAATCTCTTACACTAGCCCATTGAATTGAACTATATGGAAAAGCTCCTATTTCATCAACATCTGCAATCTCATATTCTTCGTGTTCATCATCAACCTTTACTACTTCTTTCAAATATTTATCTATAATTTCTGGAGATTGAGGCAAATCTATCCAATCTCCCTCAATACTACCTTCATTATAGTAGGCTAAATTTTGAGCAAATACACTAAATACTTTCTTCATAGCAATCCCTTCTTTCTTCTTATTTAATTCATTTCTATTTCATCTGCCCATTTAATCGAATTGTAAGTTACTCCCTCACTATCTTCATAAACATTATGAAAAACTATTGCTTTGTCGAAGTCTGCTTTTTGTTCGTTATAAAGTTCAATCACTCTTTCTTTTCCTAATTCTTGAATATATGGTTTGCTATAATGCGATTCTAAAAAATTAGTTCCATAACATAAGCAACTGTTTATCATATTTCTACAATCTAACTCTTTATGTAATTGTTTTTGCTCTGGTGTTAAATTACACGGATTTCCATTTTCAAATCGTGGTATTTCATTTCTTATTTTTTCTATTTGTTTATCTGTCATATTATATTTCCACCTCACTTATTCCATTTTCTTCTTTATTTTTTTCTATTTCTTGTTTATCTATATCGAATCTGCATAATTTATCTTGATTTACTTTTATCTTTAAATCATTTGCTAATTCCATTATTTGCTTTGAATAGTCAAAATCAATAAATTCTTGCAATTCTGCTGATGTCATAAATTTAGCATTTTTCTTGATATATGCAATATTATCTTCACAAGTTTTAAGTTCCTCTTTTGATAATTGTTCGGAGTTTCTCCAATCAAAAAAATCCCAGTCCATATATTTAACTGGTGTTAGCATCCTCATATCATAATCTGTAAAACAATACTTTATTTCACCATCTTTTGTAACATCAATAAATAGCTTTCCATCATTATTTGCAGTACATTTAAAAATATATTCATTTGCATTATAACTATCTGAAAATTGTTCTATCCATTCTTTTATAATGTCAGATGTAAGTAATATATCTCCCATATCAAAATTGACATCAAATATTCTATTTATCTTTTCTTGTGTATCTTTTAGTGAGATGTATTCTATATGTGCTTTTATATATTCAATTCCGTGTTTTGCACGAGAAATCATACGTTCTCCAAAATTCCATCCATAATATTTAGCATATAATTTTGGAGTACCATTATCTTTATTCCAAATTCTTATATATATTTGACTTCTTTGTCCCATTTTCCATTCTCCTTTCTAACAAAAAAGAAGCTCATCTTTCGATTTGCTTCCAAATGTTACTCATATTCTATTTCATCAAATTCAACTTCTAAATTTTTTTCAATATTATCTTTCATATTTTCAAACATTTCCTTGTTTTTCTCTATAGCAACTGCATTTCTCTTTTTGTTATAACAAGCAATTACAAAATTTCCACTCCCTGCGTATTGGTCTAATAAAGTTTCATAAGGTTTAGAAATATATTCAATTATTTCTTCAATCAATTCTACTGGCTTTTCTGCTTCCATAATTTTGTCTTTTGAATTTTTAGGTTGATAGTCAAATGCAGTAGGAAGCATCCCAGCAGTTCCCTTCATATATGCCACATCAAGATTATGTTCTTGTAGCATATCTCTTACTTCGTATGATGATAGTCCTTTTGTATCTAAATTATTATTTCTAGCAATTTCTAAATTTTTTTTAGCATCTAACTTTAAATTGCGTGGCTCTCCATTACTAAAAATCATAACATCTTCAACATTCTTGCTTTTTCTTCCTGTGTTAGAAACAAAATTTCCTTTCTTCCAAGATACTTTTGCAAAATATTTGAATCCATTTTCTTGTGCCATTTTCTTAACTTCATATAAGTAATCAAAATTCACTTCTGATTCCTCTGGTAAAAACTCTACAAGAAAAGCACCATCTTTTAATACTCTTTGTTTTTCTTTAAAATCTTTGCTTTCATACTTAAATAATTCAAATGTAGCAAACTTTCTATTTCCTCCAGTTAAAGACTTTTGTATATCGTATGGATGATCAGTAATTATACCATCAATGGATTTGTCTTTTATCATTGACAAATCCCTACCATCTCCATTTATAAGTAAACAAGTATTATCTTTTCCGTCTATTTGACTTGTTACTTTATATACACCTCTAGTTATTTTAGTAAATATTCCTTTTTCTACTCCCTCATAGATACGAGCTCGTATTGATTCATTGTTTACTTGCATATTTCTAATATTTTTTACTACATCTGTTGCTTCTTTCATAGAAAATTGTTCTTTATCGAAAAAATATTCAAATAAATTCATTTGTATCGTATTATCCATATTGATTCTCCTTTGATTTAATATTTGTTATAATCTACTTCAATTTCTTTTTCAATAAAGTAATATTCAAATTCTTTATTTAAGTGCTCTAAAACCTCATCATCTGTAAGTCCTAAATTGAACCATTTAATATCTTCTTTAATTTCATTCTCCCAAGTATCTTCCCTTATTCTTATTCCATATTCAATATGAGCTTTTCCACTATTGTAATGAAGTTCTACACACTTATTATTTTCCATTACTCTAGCAACTGTAAAATAGTTTTTATTGTCTAAATCTAATATGCTTGTAATTGTTTCCTCTATGTTTTCTTCTATATCTTGATTATATATTTTAGATGGTTCATCAATAGACATTGCTGGAGGATTTTTAGATACAATTTGAATAATATAGTCTGTTTCTTCATCTTTTAATCCTAGATTTGAAAATACTTCCCATTTATGACTTGAAGTCCTGTCATTATAACTTCTTTCTAATGTTACATATTCTTTTTTCCCATTTAAAGATATTTCTACATTATAGACAGTAGTATCATTATAACTTCCTACATATTCAGCAGAAACAATTTCTAATGAATTAGACTTTCCTACTTCTTTTTGTAGTTCATTTATTCGTTGTTTTAATCTTTCATTTTCTTCTAATAACAATCCCTTTTTCAAATTATTTATAGACTTAATATTCTTTTCTTTGCTGATTTTCTGTATCTTATCCATACTAATATGATCTTTTTCAGTAACAATAATATGGTCTTGAAGTTGAATATTAAATACTTTTAACATTTCATTTGTTACACTTGTTAAATGTAAATCCTCATTACTTGGCTCTAAATTATTTGAAGGATGATTATGTACTAAAATAACCTTATTACTTGCAGAATAGAGTGCAGTTCTTATAATTTCTTTTGTATCTATTACAACATTACAAGAAGTTCCAATTCCTAATAAAGTAATATTTCTAACATTATTTCTATTGTCTAATCCAATAAATAAAAGATGTTCACGGATTGCATTTCTAATCTCTTGAACATCTTTTAACTTTAAAATATCTGTAGAAGAACTAACTTTTATATCTTCACTAATATTCTTTTTAGGTTTCTCAATAATATCAACATTCATTGTAATTCACCCCAATCATATATCTGTATAATCATTATCAATTTCTAATGTATTTTCATCTTTATTTGTTTCAAATACTTCAATTAGTAATTGATTAAATTTTTCTTTTAATTCTATTTTTGTGAAAGTTCTACACATTTTATCTATATATTCTATTGCAAGTGGTTTAACATTTTCTTTACCATATTTATTAACAATATTTTTAATGTTATCCTTTTCTTCTCTTTTTTCGCTAAATTCTGTACCATCTTTTGCATAACAAGTATATTTGTGTATAATGCTACTATCATTTTTTATATTTGGATCAAGATATTTTATTGATAATATCTCGTACTTATGTTTCAACCTATCATCATACAATTCATAAAATCCATTTTCTTCGCAATATTTATCTATATAATAATCATCTACTAATTCTATACCATCAATATTATTATTAAGTTTTCTCAAAAATTCTATAATACCTTTTTCTGTATAGGGAATCTCAAAAAAGTTTTCTCTAATATATTTGTTATATTCTTTAGTTGTATTTTTATAGTAATCTTCTGGAATATCAACTCTAAAACAAAAATCTACAGAAACATATTGTGCATTAGGATATTTTAAGTCATATTCTTTTTGAGATAATGATGTATGCTTAATATTTGGACTGTATGCATGTCCTATTTCTACAAATAAATGCTTGTTATCTGATGTAACAACAATCCCTCTCATCCTACAATTTATAGGAGTTGTATAATCACTCCCCATTTTTACCATTTTAACTTTCATTACTATCACCTCCAAAATTCATAATTATAAAAAAAGAGAATGAGTACATAAAAATTATAATACCCATTCTTACTTTCAAATCTTCAAAGCATATTGTTACAAATAACAAAAATGCCAAGAAGATACTTAATAAAAACATTCTTAATACTTTTTTCAATATAATCACCTTTATTGTTTCAATCTTCCAAATCCATAAAAGTTTGGACCATTCCACCATCCATTATTATATTTTCTTATTCTAACTCCAGATGGATTTCCTCCAGTATCTATAACATATTCAGCAGTATCTCCATTGATTGTTAAAGTTCCCATATATATTCCAATATGAGATATACTTCCAGGCTGTCCTGTATCGTATGTATCTTTTAAGAATATTAAATCTCCAGCTTGTCTATCATCTACATTTATAGGATTACAATATCCATTATAGATTCCCTGTGCTCCAGTATTTGGTATAGTTATAATTCCTGTGTGAGCAAGACAATGTATAACCCAAGAAGAACAATCATAATAATCCATACATTCTTCATATTTTAAATTACTGTGATCCATTAAATATCTTTTACCAGCATTTTTTAGAAATTCTTGATATATAGCACTTAATTGTTCATCTCCAATACTTACATTCAAATAAGCATAAGTAGTTTGAAAATCTGCACTAAATAATTCAAAAAATGAATTAGAATTATATAATAATTTTATTTGTTCTATTTCATCATCTGTAAATTTAGTTTGGTGGGAATCATATTTTACCTTTTTCTTTTTCTTGTAATTGTTAATTACATTAAAATTACTATTACACCAATCAATATAGGAATTTAATGATGGATTACTAACAATCTTTTTAGTTTCTGTAACTGTTACTTTTGTTTTCGTTACTGTACCATCTCTGTTAGTTGTTTCAATTTCTTTTTCATAGGTATAAGTTGAATCTGTAATTTTCTCAAACAATCCAGCATCTTTAAATTTTCCAAGTAATTCTTTTTCTGCATCATCAAATGTCAAATCACCATTTAGCATTTGAACAATAGAAAGTGGTGCTTTCCAGTTAATCATACCTTTACCTTCTATTGTTCCATCAACTATTTTTCCAGAATTATAGAATTCGACTGTAGTTTTGTCATACTCATTTTGAGTATTTATCATATATGTTTCATAGTTTTTCTTTGTATCTTCGCTCATTCCAATACCAAAAAAGCTACAAAAAGCAGCTATAACAACTATAATAATAAGAATAGGTGCAATTTCTGGTAGCATAGATAAAATTAGTTTTACTACACTTGCTACTAATTTTACTAATAATTTCATTAACTTAATCATAACATTAGTAGTTTTAGATATTACTTGTTTTCCTAACTTCACACTAAATTTGCTAATTTTCTTTGTAGCCTTTTTAGTATATTTAACTGTTTCTTTAGTAATCTTTTTAGATACTTTGTTAGAAACCTTTTTTATAGCTTTAGTCATTATTCGACTTGATGTACCTTCAAAAGCAGTTGTTCCATTTTCATTTAATCCTGTGCTTATATCTTTTCCAGTTCTTATAACCTTTTGAGCAGAATTATTTATAAATTTAGCTCCTTTTATAGCTGTAGAAATCCTTTTAGAAGTTTGTAATTTACTGTTATTTTTTTCTGGTACAGTTACATTTGTGCTATTTTCAGTATTATCTGCCAATACATCTTTATTTTCTGATGCAGTTTGGATTTTATTAGTTTTTATTATCTTATTGTGATTATCTTTATTAGTTTGAATTTCATTATATTGTATAACTTTAGTTGATATTTGTTTTTCATTACTTTGGCTATTATTAGTTACTTCTGTAATATTCTGGGCTCCAGTTTCAATTCTTGAAGTATCAACATCACTTTCTGTTATTTTATTTAATTGTTCTGCATACCATTTATTTATATTATCTACACTATCTAATGCTAAATTTGTTCCTTTATGAGCATAATCTGTATATTTATTAAGAGAATTTGCTATATCCTTATTATTATCATTTGCCATAGTCTATCCTCTACTTATTTGCATATTTGAAGTTTGATTTAGTTCATATATATACGAATCTTTAGACACTTGATTTCTAAAAATAACTTTATCATCACCAAAAACAATAATTCCCTGTCCTGCTGGTGAATCTGTTACATATCTTGCTTCCTCATCACTAATATCAAATATTTTAGAAATTGGTGGTAAGTCTAAAGGCTTTTGTTTTAAAATCATAGCAAATTCAGAGTTTGATAGTATCTTACGCCCATCCTCATTCTTTATTACATCTTCAATATTTTGTGTAATAATTGTAGGTATTGCATTTTCTTTTCTTCCTGTTTTGTAAATTTTTGCAATATATTCACTAGAAAATTGATTTGCAAGTAATATATGGAACTCATCAATAAATATCCAGGTATGTTTTCCAAGTGTTTTATTTCTGTGAAGTCTGTTCATAATATGTTCTAGTACAACTAAATATCCAGTTTTTTGGATACTTGGTGGAAGTTCTGATATATCAAAGGCAATGAAGCGATTTTTTATTTCTATATTAGTTTTCTTTGAAAATATATCCATTCCCCCTATTACATATCTTTCAATAACTAATGCAAGATTTTTTGCTTCATTTTCTGGTTGTTTTAATAATTCATCATAAAATTTCTTAAAGTCTGGCTCATATTCTTCATTAAAATTATGTAGTTGATATTCCTCATAAATATTATTAGTACATCTATCAACAATCGTTTTTTGTTCTTCCGACAATCTTGAAAAAAGTGATTCTATAAAAGCAAGTACAAATTCTGATTTACTTTTAATTGCTTCTTTATCATCTTTTTCATATTGCAAAGAACTATCAAATGGATTTATATAAGTATTTGTATTAGTGCTTATACTTAATGATTGCCCTCCAAAAGCCTTAATTAAAGGATAATATTCTCCGTTGAGGATCAATTACACATACATCATCTTCTGGGTATCGTAGTAATACCTGTTCTATTAAAAGTTTTATTGAAAATGATTTTCCTGCTCCAGAAGTTGCAAGAACACATCCATTTCCATTTAACAATTTCTTCCTATCACAGAATACTGGATTTTTTGAAACAAGATTTATTCCATAAAAAATAGAATCTGGGTGCATCAAGTCCTTTGTATTAAAAGGAACATTGGTAGCAGTAGATTCCGAAGTTAATGATCTTTGTATTTGTAAATTATTCCAACCAAATGGAAGGCAGTTTTGTAATCCTTCTAATTGTTGCCAATCCAAATTATATACTATAATTGAATATTCACTTGCAATATCTTTTACTACTTTTGTAGCTTTGTTTAATTCTTTTAAAGAATCTGCTTGAATACATATTAGAGCATTATTAGTAAATAGTTTTTGTTTTTTCTTTTGAAGTGCATCTCGTAATTCTTGTGCATCACTTATTGAATCCTCTAGTTTTTCATCTAATACTGCCTCATAAGAGTAATTGTTTTTATTAGCTTTTTTAATTTTCTCTAATCTTTCAGTTTTCATTCCAGAGATTTTCTTATTTACTGTTTTTATTACTTTGGCTGGGTTTTCTGGAGTAATATTCAATGTTGTTATAATATTATAATTGCTTAATGTTGTTATTCTATTATAAAATCGTGGTGTAATTGATTTTGGCAATTTACTAACATATACTACTCTTATAAACTTATTCTCACCAATTTTTATATAATTCTTTTCTCTAAAAGAAACATCTTTTTTTGCTGCAAGAACATCATAAATACTCAAACCATTTTCTTTTGCATATTGAATAAAATTATCAATTCCATTTTCTTCTGGTAGTTTTTCATTAAATATATTATATAAATAACTTAATCTTTCTAATAGCCCTACTCTTGTTATCTTGGATTTTAACTCTTTAAATTTTTCTTCTGATTTTAATTGATATTGAAGAAATATATCTTGTGCTTCTTTCATATTTTCTGCTTTTGTTGTAATAACAACTTGTCTTTTCTCACATAAAATTTCTTCTTTATCTCCTATTGATAATTCAATAAGAGTATTAAATTCATTTGCAACTTTAGATTCATTCTCATTTAGGTTGTTATCTTTATAAATAAAATTTTGCTTATAATCATTTGTTTTTACTGGTGTTCCAAAACAAATAACTTGAATATGATCGTTATAATTAAAAGAATGTAGGAATCCAACCCATTTAAGAAAAATGTTTTCTTGTTCCTCATAATTTGCTTTTGCAAATGAAATGTCTTGATACTCAAAACAAACAGAGTAATGCGTATCATCTAATTGTATAATTGAATTTTTTTCATTAAAGTCTTTGAAAAATGTACGTATAATTTGTGGAGTAGTTCTTGGCTTTGCAATTTTATATTTATTTGCAATATTTCTTATTATAGTAAATAAAAAAAATTCATTTTTTTCTTTATCTTTTTTACTTTCTTTTACCTTTTTCAATGTTGTTCCTCCTCATAGCTTTTAAGGAGATTGGCTATATTATACCAATCTCCCTCTTTTAATCTATTAAATAAATTTATATAAGTTAATTCGCCACAATATGGCTGTTTTTTTACCAATCTTTTAAATTTGGTATAGAATATTACCTTTGTTGCTAAAACTGGATGCTTATTATGAAAAACACGAATCCATTTAGCATTATAATTATTTAGATAATATTCTAGTAGTGCTTTTTCCCATTGTCTTTTCATTATAATTACCTTTCCAACAATTTCAAAAGTGCTTCTAGTTGCTCTTTTGATAGTTTTGATAATTTTTCTGATAATTCATCTTTTTTTGAATTATTAGATTCTTTAACTTGATCTACTTTAATTTCTTTTTCTTCTTTTATAGTTTCTTTTTCAGAATTTTCTGGCTTAATACCATATTTTTTTCTAGCCTTTTCAAGCATCTTTACTTGTTTTTGTTTTCTTTTCATTTCTTTAATTTCAGCTTTTGTAGTTTTAGGACTTTCAATTTTCTTTGATTCCTTTTTACTTTTCTTCTGATGTTGCAACATATATTCTTCATCAGTTATATAATGTATAGGCTTTGCAAAAAGAAAATAGTGTCTAAACCAAAAAGGAATTATTTTTTCTGCTGGTAGTTCGTGTATTTTCACAAATCCTATGAAACCTAAAACTCCAGCTATAGCAATTACTATATAACTTGTTGCTTCTTCTCCAATTTTATCCTTTAAAATTAGATATGTAGGAACAACTGTAATCATAATTAAAATTGCAAATATCCATTGTCTAATATTAAAGAAATATATCTTTTCTTTATAGTCTTTTATTTCATCAAATACTGTAATTTCTATATTATCCATTATCAATGACCTCCTGTTAATTTTTCTGCAAACTGACTTGCATATTGTATTACTGCTAAATACATTCCATTTAGGAATAACATTGCAACTATTGTTGATATTGCATTTGTTGAGCCTACTGTACTACTTAATCCAGCAAGACCAATAGAATAAATATTAGTTGCTAAATATATAATTACTGCTTCTAATCCAACACTTGCTGCAAAAAGAAAATATTGAATTGCCTTTCCTCTACCTTCATCATCAGCAGCAAGTGCAATAGGAATTGGAGCAAATGCAAAACATAATATTAGTTTTACTACTCTTAAAAATATTTGTGTTAAAATTTGTACTATTGTTGTCATAAATGGAATGAATAATATTAAGTATAATCCGATATGTCATAATACTATCTACAAATCCATCTGGTACTGCATTTATTAAGGTATCTGCAATGTTAATTTGAGAGTTACTATTACCTATAACGTGTGTAATACTAACAAAAATATCATTTGTTATATTCATAATACTAGATAAGAAATCGTATCCGTGTTGAATGAAATATTTAAGCAAAAGAAATGAAACAAAAGCCATTACTACTCTTTCCCAACTTATTCTTTCAACTTCCATTGATTTCTTAATTAAGTTAATCATAAAGAAAAGAATTAAAAGACTTAATGCTATTGGAACGATAACATCATTTACTGTTTTTCCTATGGACCATATATTGATTCCTGTTACATTAGAAAAATTAGTTAGTTTTTCTATTGTTCCAATTAAATTTCCACTATCAATTTCAATTCCGAAAACTGTAAATTTAAAACTATATAGAATTCTTATAATTCCATCCAATTATTTCTCCTCCTTATAATCCAAATATATTTTTAGATTGTGCTATTGCAACTAACATAAAGCCAGCCATAAGTGTCATTAACCCTCTTGATTTACCTTCGGCATCTTCTCTTTGCCATCCGTAATGCAAACATTACACCACCAACTAAAGCAATTACTCCTCCGAATCTTTGTCAACCAATCACAAGCAAAATTTATAAATGAATCAATAGATTGTGTATTAGAATCTGCAAACACTCTTGTTTCTGCAAGAATTAAAGTTCCCATTGCACTTGTTCCAATAACAGTAAATTTCTCTTTTAATTTTTTTAATAATTTTTTAATCTTTTTCATAATCTTTTTACCTCCAATTAAAAAGAGATAAATTCTTTCTAATCAGCAAATAAGCCAATTTCAAGATTTATCCCTTTCCTATTTAATTATTTTTTTATTACTAAATCTTCAAATTGGATTACTCCAGTTTTTTTAAGATTTTTCAAATCGTTTTTATCAACCTCTTTTATCTCTAGTTTTTCAATAGGAACAGCAAATGATAAACCAGAATCGCATAATATTTTGTAGTCTGCGTTAATACCATATTGCAGTTCTCTTTTGTGATTATATAGTTTTTGAGAATTGTGTTCTCGTGGCTCATATAAGTCAGAATAGTTTGGATGTTCTTTTAAGTTATAAAGTTTAGAATAAAAAGCTCCTATTCCTGCTATAAATAATACACAATTACCGACTTGGCATTTTTGATAATTCATCAAGAGTGGCTAATTCTCTACCTACAACATCCCAATTAGTAGAAGATGAGCCCTGTCTTGCATAAGTTCTACCAGAAGATTTTTTATACCAAGTTTTCTTTCCAAGTAATGCTACTAAATATTCTAGTGTTTCTTTACTCATACCTCCAAGAAATAAAGTGCTATCACAACAATCTAACACAGATTCCCAACTATCTTTATACTTTTGTTTTAATTGACTTAATGATTGTAAACCTACAGTAATTCCAACATTTAGTCCTCTTAAATATGCAAGTTCTTCAACAAATCGAGGTATCTCACCTAATTGCGACCACTCATCCATATAAATTTCAAGTGGAGTTGCTAAACTTCCACCACATAGCTTTGCATTTTCATCAATGATTTCAAATATTTGTGTATAAAAAATACTAGCCAAATAGTTAAAGGTATTATTACTAGGCTTTGTTATTACAAAATAAGCAATTTTACCATTGCCAATAGGCTTACTAGATTCACTATTTATTTGTTTTAATAATGGAGAATTGTCATCTAATGGCATACCTATTCTGTTTAGTTCCATAGTATCAGTTTCAGTCATATTTGCAATTTCCTTAATGTTAAATGAAGCTAATCTTGCAGTTGCAACCATTATAATTGTTGACATCATCTTTGGTGCAGATGCTGCAACTTTAAAATGCTTGTACTGTTTCACACCTATTGCTTCTGGCTCATCTTTGGCCCAATTATCAAAAAGTCTATCTAAATTTGAAACACCAGTCGAATCTGGATTCGATAAACGAATTAAATTTAAAACTGTTGTAAAATTTTGATGAGCCTTATCATAGTGCCTTAATGTGTAATAGAATAATGCTTGAAGATATATCATCTCTGCTTTTTCCCAGAACGGATCTCCAGAAGTATTTTGTATATTTTCGCTTTTAGTATTTGCCATTATTGTATTTATTAAGCTCATTACATCATCTTCTTGTATAGGATGTTCTTCATCATAATAACCAATATTATTATGATTTTCTTTAATATACATAAGTGGATTGTAGCAATCAGAACAAGATTTATCATCAAGATTAAGAACTTTTATTGTATATCCTTTTTGTTTTAATGAATGACCACAATCTCGAAGTAACTCTCCGTTTTGGATCAGTTACAATTATTGTTCCATTTGCATTTAAAATATTAGGCTTAAAATAATATCTTGACTTACCACTTCCAGGCCTACCTATTAAAATAACGTGCCTATTCATTTTGCTAATTTTCATATTTTTAGAAATAAGTTCTGTCTGTGTTAAAATCATATTATTCTCAAAACTTTTATCTCTTTTATCTTTTATATCATTTGCAGTTTTCCATTCAGCAGATCCATAAGTATTTTCTTGTATATTCTTTTTGTTTTGCATTTTATAAGTTTCATAAACCATAAAAATAAAAAAAGACACCCCCATAGACACAAGAATATTGTTTCTTGAAAAATCTATCGGAGTGCTTATTTTATATAGTTCATTCAAAGCAATAGTAAAATAATCTAAAGACCAATTTCCACTATTACTTGATACAAGAGTTGTAACTCGTAACATATAATAAAATATAATAACAAAAACTATTACAAATATTACTTTAGAACTCTTTTTATTTCTTTTTACCAGCATATTTATCTCACCTACCTTTTTTATTCTCCTACTTCTTTTTCATCTGTTATATTTATTTCAATATTCTTATCTTCTGTAATTGTGTTAGAATTAGCAACTTCTTTCTCTAATTCTTCAAATATATTATGTTTTTCCAAATCTTCATTCACTACATTTCTTTTTTTTTCTTTTTCTGCAAGTTCTTTTACATCATTTTTAAGAACAGTCCAAATGCACTCATTTTCATTTCTTTTCATAATATAGTTTTTACCACTTAATGTTTCATAAGTTTGTTTTTCTTGTTCACCCACTTTAGTTTTAAAAGAAATAAGTTCATCTTGTGATTTTATATTCCATTGAAGATTTTTATTATCTGATCCATATACTCGGATTTGTCCCGCATTATTGAATCCAAGTTCCGAATATCTTTCTAAATGTTTATTCTCAAAGTAAACATTCGCAGTTTGTTTATCTTCTTCCTCATCTACAGTTACTCGTAATCCATAAGGTATTTCTACTGCATCTAACTCATCTTGAATACTCATAAAAGAAGAAAAAGGCATTGAATGAATACAAAAATCTTTTGTAAATTCATCAATCCCTACTTCACCAATTTCGTGTAAATGTAATTTATCAGATAAATCTTTAAGTTGTTGAACATTTAAAGCCATTCCTTCTTCTTTTGCTTTTTCAATCGCAACTTGTGTATTTTCATCAAATAAGTCTTTTGATATTCTTGTTCTATATTCAATTAAATCTGCAATCCTATCATTCATATAGCTTTGTTTAGATTTGTTAAAATAAATGTTATACCTTTTATTTTGATGCGATTTTACTTGTTCTGCTTGTTTCTGTTCATATACAGCCATAAGTTTATTTATATGTAAAAACTTTGCTATTTTAGGAAAATGTGCTTTAAAATCACTTAAATCCTTTAATCTTCTAGCATATCTAGTTATTCTCTTTTGTTGAAACAAAGACTTTTTCTTACCAAATTCACTTTTATCTGTAGTTAATTTTCTTTCACTTGCAACAACTCTAATACCATCCTTTTGACATTTTTCCATTACTCTAATTGTTTCATCATAAGACAAATTAGTTATCTTTTCTAACTCTTTCGTTGGCCCATCTTTTTGAACTGCCTTTATTCCTTCAACAAAATAATGATAACTAAATATTGAAAAAGGCTTTAAAATATATTTAAAAAAATCTTTTATTCCTGTTTTAGTTGCTCTTTCTGCACCTTCATATACTTGTGTTGCATCACTTTTATTAGTAGCTTGCATTTTGAATCACCTCTTTTTCCATTGAAATTTCATATAATTTGAAATACTTATGATAGAAATCATCTAAAGTTAATCTTGACATCCATTTTTTAGTCTTTTGTTCCTCATCTATCGAATATTCACTCATATTGGCAGAATTTGAATGAGAACTTAATATTTGCAATTTATCATTATCTTTCCTATATAGTTGTTTTGGTATAAATACTTGTGTTCCACTATCAATAGGCAAATAAATTCCTTTATATGATTCTTTTTCATTTCCAGACAATTTTATAAAGATTGACATATCTTTATTACCTTTTTCAGTTTCTACTTGTGTATTTTGTATTTCATCTTGCTTTTTTTCTTCTACTATTTCCTGTGCTTTTTCAATTTCTTCTTTTGTATCTTTAATTATATTTTCTGGCATTAATCCTAAAATATTTTTGTTGTTATTGAATACAAGCAATGTCTTATATTTATCGTTATTTACATACTTACTACTTAAAGCAGATTTCATATCCTCTGTATATGCAAGTGCATATCGTATTGCTTCCATAACATTTTCATTTTTAAATCTTTCTATTGCCTGTTCTTTCATTACTTCTACATAAGTTTTAGGAAATAATTTAGCAAATTGTGCTCCATTATTTGCAATATATAATTCCTCATATTCATCTGGGCTATTTTCTATAAGTTCTTTTATACTAGAATCAAAACTCTCCTCATATTGCTTTAATACTATATTTTTTTGCTCTATTGTTAATTTTATATTTACTGTATTACCATTTGCATCATAACTTTTTACATTGTTTAGTAATTTTTCTAATATAAATGCTTTATCCTCTTTGAATTTTATATACTCATCCGAAGTATAGATATATTCATTTACATATCTTTTAATATCTATTGTATTTTCGCCATCTTTTAGATAATTTTCATTATTTAGTGTTTTTTCAATAATTTCTTCACTTAATGCGTTAGTTTCAAGATATTTTTGTAAAATTCTATCTTGATGATCTGTAGCATATTTCTTTAAATGATTCATTATAAAATAGTAAAAATATAATCCTTTATATCTTTCTACTCTGGATAATTGTTGAACTTCTTTAGGCATAATTATATCTTCAACCTCCTCGCTCTTAAAACGTGTATTATCTACAATATATTCTTTAAAACGAATAATGTCTTTTGTATCTTTAATCAAGCCATCTTTTTGCATTTTTTTATAAATGGCATATATATTATCAGTATTTAGTTTTTGTTCTTGCAAATACTTATTTTCAAGTAAAAAAATAAAGGCTGATACCTTTGTTTTATAAATATCCTCTTTTTTGATATTTGCTACTTGTAAATCACCAAAATCTTTGTATTTACCATTTAATTTTGATATATCCAATACATTTACTTCTAACCCTTCATCTAACAACTCTGGTATTATTCTAATCGTAGAATTTTTACCAGCATCATCATTATCAAGTGAAAGAGTAATTTCGCATTTTAGTTTCTTTAGTAATTCAATTTGTTCTTTTGTTAAGGCTGTTCCCATTATTCCTACAGTATTTGCAAATCCCATTGCATTTGCACTTATAACATCCATATATCCTTCAACTACTATTATTTCATAATCTCTAGCAAAGGATTTCGCTTTATGATAATTAAATAATAATTCACTTTTATTGAATAAAGGTGTAGCCATTGTATTTATATATTTAGGTTTGGAATTGCTATCTAATACTCTCGCACCAAATCCAACTGGATTTCCATATTGATCGAATATTGGAATCATTATTCTGTGGCTAAATATATCAATATAATCATTTTTAGATTCTTTCGTAATCCCTACATTTATCAAGTCTTTCATATTATATTTTGATAACAAATTATTTGTTATATTATCATAAGTAGGATTAAATCCTATATGAAAGTTATTGATTATTTGTGTAGATAAATTTCTACTTTTTAGATAGTCAAGAGTTCTCTCGCTATCAATATTTTTAGTTTTTAAATTGTTTTCGCAAACAGTAATAGCATCTTTTAGAATATTAGATAATGTCTTTTGCTTTTTTTGTTCTTCTGTTAGTGGTACAGTATTATTTTGTGGAATAATAATATTCAAATGTTGTATATCTATTGCTTTTTGCATTGCTTCTAATGTACTAATGGCATTGTGATTTATTTCAGTTTCATACTTTTGTATGAATGATATTGTATTTCCTCCAGAGCCACAAGCAAAACATTTTGCAATACCTTTATTGGTATTTACCATCATAGAAGGATGTGTATCATTATGAAAAGGGCAAGTGCATTTATTTCTACTCACTTTTAATCCATAATATTCAAGAATATTAACTATACTTGAACTTGATAATATTTCATCATAAGCACTCATATATCAATTTCTTCCTTATTTTCTTCTATATTGTCAATTCTTTTATCTTCTAATAGATTTTTTGTGTAATCATCATCAAATTCTCTTATCATATTTGGATATTCCATACAAATTTCATTATCTTTTTCTCCATCATAAGATTGTTCTTCAATATCTTCATAGCTTTCTCCAATTCGCATATATCTATATGAATATTCATTTTCTCCAAGATAATTTATACCATCCATAATTGCATCTACTTCTGGATAATCTCCTTCATACCACTTTCTCCAGTTCCAACCAAAATAAATTTGTTCTTTTCCTTCTTTTTTTACTTCCAAACTTTCCAATAAATTGTAGTCTTTAACATCTAATTTATTTTCTTTTAAATATTTTTCTACAAATTCTTTTAATATTTCATATCCTTTTTTACTTGTTATTATTCTTATATCAGATCTATACCCCATCTAATTTTCCTCCGTTTTTTTATTTCTTTGAAATTTACTTAACTGTTTTATAGTTTCTTTGTCATTAAATTTACTTTCCATTACTGGCATAGGTAAATCTATATGTTCATTTGGCATTGACTCATCACTATACATTGTTACTCTATTGCCTTCTTTTATACAAATTCTATATGCGTTTCTATATCCCATTAAAATCATTATTAAAGTTTCAATAACCCTATAATGTTTAGGATTATCCCATTTCATAAAAATCACATTTTTCCCATAAAAACTACATGTATTTTCGTTTATAATTTCATTTAATATTTCTTCGCTATTAAATGTTGCTTTTAAGCCCTTTATTATATGTTCATATCCCCTTTTAGTTGTTACAATTCTCACTTGATTTTCCATATCATTTCTCCATTTCTATTAAATTAATAATATCTTTTTCTAACTTTGAATCATCTCTATTACTTATAAATAATAAAAAACAATCCTTTTTCTTTGGATTGTATATTGTTAAAAGTATCTTTGTATGTTGTTTTGATAATTCAAGAAATTCATATAATTCTTTTGTCGAATAATTATCTTTAACTTTAAAACTCATATATTTAATTATGTTGAATGATTTTGCAAATCTTCCAGTAATAGTGAATGTATCTCTAGTAAGATTTGTATATTTGTCAATCTGTTCAAAATAAAAATCATTATATATCAAGTAGTAGGAATCTATTTGAGATTTACTTGATATAATTGTTCTAAAGTCCTCAAAATTGTATATTATATTGCTTTCAATCATAATTTGCCTCTTTCTCACAAATGAAAAAAGAGTGGGAATTTCACCCACTCAAATTATTTTTCATTGTGTTTTTTTCTTAATAGTATAATTCCACCGATTACTCCAATTAAAGAAATTACTGCTACACTTCCTAATAGAAGATAGTTTGTTTCGTTTCCTGTTTGAATTTTTGGAAGTAAAGAGTTGTAATATTCAAAACTATAAATATCATCTTTTTCTTCCAAAGATACACCATCAGCAAATACACCTTTGTCATTTATCTCAATTTTAACAATCTGATCTGATAGTTTATATCCTGTTGGTGCTTTAACTTCTTTAATGTAGTAAACTCCATATTTTAGATTATCAAACAATGCTGTTCCTTCATATTCATTTGCTCCTGCTTCTCTAATAAGTTTAGTACAAGCCTCATCTTCATAAATTCCGAATACAAATTTGTTTGATTTAATATGTTCTTTTGTATCTTTATCTAATTTTTCAACTTGAATAGATTTTAGTATTGGCATATCTTTCATCTCTACTAATTGATTTTCTTTATCAAAAGAAACTTCAAATTCGATAGATTCTGTAAGTTCATATCCATAAGGAGCAGTAATTTCAGTTAGTGTATATTTCTTACCTTCCTCTAAACCACTAATAATATGTGGTTCTTTCATTGAAACCCATTTGTCAATAACATTTCCAGTTTCATCTGTTACTGTTAGTTCTGCACCTTCTAATTCTGTCCCATCTGTTAAATCTGTTTTTGTAACAGATAACATTTTATCAATCATAACAATTTTTTGATTATCTTTATCTAAAGTTACCTCAAATTTTTCATCTTTTGCTTTTACATATCCTTCTGGTACTGTTTCTTCATGTAAAATATAAGATGCACCTTCAATTAGATTTTCTACTCTGTGTGCTTCTTTTCCAGAAATCCATTCATCTACTAAATTTCCTTCATCATCAAACACTTGCATTTTAGCACCTTCAAGAAGTTCTCTAGCAACATTTTCCTTTGTAATTTCAACAATTTTATCTGTCATTTTTTCGTGTTGTGTTTCTTTGTCTAAAGATACTGTGAATGTTGTATCTGTAGCTTTTACATAACCTTTTGCTGTAATTTCTTCATGTAATGTATATGTTTCCCCTTCTTTAAGGTTACTAATTTTATGAGGTTCTTTTCCAGATACCCATTCATCAATTACTTTATTGTCCTTATCTTTTACTTGTATTGTTGCTCCTTCTATTTCTTCGCCACCAATATCTACTTTACTCATTTCAACAACTTTATCTGTCATATTCTCATGTTGTGTTCCTTTTTCAAAAGTAACTTCAAATTCAATATCTGTTGCAAGGACATAGCCTTCTGGAGCAGTTTCTTCGTGTAATGTATATTTTTCTCCTTCAACTAGGTTTTCTATTTTGTGTGCCTCTTTTCCAGAAATCCACTCATCTACTAATTTGCCTTCTTTGTCAAATACTTGCATTTTAGCACCTTCAACTTCATCTCCTGCAATATCTGATTTAATCATATCTACAATTTTGTCAATCATAACAACTTTTTGTACTTCTGACGTATCTTCGATTTTAAATTGTATTTCACTAGCTCTAACATATCCTTTAGGGGCAATTTCTTCTTTTAGTGTATATGTTTTTCCAACTGTTAGTCCTTCTATCTTGTGTGAATCGTTTGTTGAAGTCCAAGAATCTATTATATTACCTTCACTATCAATTACTGTTAGTTTAGCACCTTCTAATTCTTTTTCTCCAGTAATATCAGTTTTTGATATTTCAACAAGTGTTGTATCATTTGTAACTTTTTGTACTTTTTCATAAACTTTAGTTGTATCATCTTGTTTTGCAAATTCTACTTCAAATTTGTTTCTGTTTAATACTAATCCATTCATAGTTTTTATTTCTTGTAGATAATATTTGCCCATTGGAATTTCATCAATAGTCAAATATCCCTTTTTATCTAAAGTATAGACACCTACTACTTGTCCTTCTTTATAAATTGTACTTCCATCTGCCATATCAATAATGTTTTCACTAGCTGTTAAAGTAAATTGAATATTGCTTAAATCACTTGTATCTACAAGTGAAGTATCTACATTATCTCTTAATGCAATGAATTTGTCTAATTCAATTTTTCCTGTAGGTTGCTCATTTTTTATAATTACTTCTTGGATGAAATCTCCATCTTCATCTTGTTCATTTCCTCTAATATTTTCTACATCAAAATATACTGGTTCATCAAGAACTAAAAATCCTTCTGGTAATTGAATTTCTGTTATTTTGTAACTTCCAACTTCAAGTTTTAATGGTAAAGTAGTTGTTCCTTTTCCATCTGTAGTAGTATTATTGTAACTTTGTTTTGGTACAATTAAATTATCTGCATTAGTTGTAAAAGAATTATATGTTGTGCTTCCTATCTTTTGCATAACTGGTTTTCCCTTTTGATGCAATATAGTTTTTGTTGCTCTATCATATACATCTTCTGTAGGTATTATTTGAAATGTTGCACTATTTAAAGTTACATTTTTTCCTGTTTTTAAATCTTTCTTAATAAGCCTTATGTATGTTTCTAGTTGCTCATCATTTGCTACAATAGTTTTTACTTTTTTTGCTATTTCTTGTATTTCACTTTCATCTTGTGTAATTCTAAATGTAATATCTGTTACTGATTCATAATCTTCTGGAGTATATGTTTCTTTCATAATGTATTTTCCATAAGGTAAAGCCTTTTGAGTATAAGCATTTCCCTCATTATCTGTTGTTATTACTTCATAAGTTTTTGCTATTTTCTGTGCTTCTTTTACTCTTTCTTTGTCTACTGTAACTTTGTTTCCAAGTTTATCTACTCCATCCCATATTTCTTCATAAGTATAACCTTTAGCCAATGCTACTTTTACATCTTTCTCTAATTTTATTGTAAATTGTGAACCCTCTAATCCAGGTGTAACACCAGAATTTATGTCAATTCCACTTTTGAACACATGAATTCTTTGTTTTTTCACTTGTTCATTACTAATTACAGATTTATATATAACTGGTGTTTCTTGGTTTAAATATGATAAAGTAACTCTATATATTTCTTCATCTATAAAGTATCCCTCTGGTTGCCTTGTTTCTTTTACATAGTATTTTCCCATTGGTAAATCTGAAACTTGCCCATCACCTTTTTCATCTACATATATAGTTGCAACTACATCATTTTTTGAATAATATTTTAATGTTCTTGCTACATTATAAATATCCTCATCTGCATAAACTTTGTATTCTGCATTTAAGAAAACAGCATCTCCTTGTGGTACTGTTTTTGTTTCCTTATCTCTTTTGTGTATTTCTATAGTTCCAGTAGGTTCAGCATTTTCAATGATTTGTGTTGTTGTTTCATTTGTTTTTATTTCAACATTATAGCTTTGTGTATTTAATATGTATCCAGTTGGAGCAGTTTTTTCCTTAATAGTGTATGTTCCCTTTTTTAAGTTTTCAACTAAAATTTTTCCATTTGCAACAGTTACATCTTGATTATAACCATTTGGACCTGTAATATTAAATACAGCTCCATTAATTAAATTATGATCTGTATCTAATTTTGTCAACTCTAATTTTCCAGTTAAATTAATTTGAACACTCATTGCCATTGGTACTGGATCATTATAGTGTAAAGCCATTAGCTGATTTTGAACTCCATTTGCGAAAGAGAAATATATTGTTGTATCTTGATCTCTTGATTCTTCTTTTATCATTCCCCATTCTTTAAATGTATTATCTGAAATATTAATTCTTTCAACATTACAATTATCTGGTACTGTAATTGTTAGAGTATTTTCTCCTTTTGTATGTTGAAATCTAACATTATCTTTTGTATTATCTATGCTACAATAATCTGCCAATACTCCATTTGTATCTGTTAATGTTTTTGTATCTCCTGCATCTATTGTAATTGTTGTTCCATCAAAGCTAGGTCTTGTTTGCATTGAATTAATTTTGTTATTTATATCATTTTTAAAATTAATATACCCACTTTGAATACTTGAATCTTTAAATGTTGCATGGTTTTGTTCCAAAGTTTCCCAAATATATTGTTGTGTATAAACATAATCCATTTTTCTTGATTTCATAGATTCTGCCATTATTCCACCATCAATAACATAATCGCCATATTTACTATACCAACCAAAATATGCTACCTTACAAGCTCTTTTTGTTTTTTCATCTGTAGGTACAAGATGTGTCGCTGTATGAATTGCTCCAGTCGTGCAATCCACTCCATGCTCCGCACAAAAAACGGTGATTTTTTCTTTTGTAGTATTATTAACCAATCTTCTTAAAAGCATTCCTACTCCAGAATTATTGTCTGTTGTATAAACATTTGAATCCCATTGTCCAGCTACCCATTGCCCTGTTCCAGAACTTGAAACTGCAAATACTGGACTAATATTACTAATTAAAGTAATTAAAAGTAAAAGTATTGCTACTATTTTCTTGTTTAACTTAATTTTATTAATATTTTTCATTTAAAAAATCTCCTTTTCATAAAAAATTTGTAAAAAAATAAAGGGTACTCCCCCTTTAATAAAATGTTACTCTCATTCCTAAATAGACACCTTCTTTGTCTTTTATCGGAATGCACTCACCACTATAACTAAATGACTGTAAATAATCTTGTGCTGCTTGTGTTACATTATCCATTGTATAGCCATCTGTAAATAAGAAATCTTTATTTGCAGGCTTTTCACTTGCTTTTTTCTCTTTATTTTCACTTATTACAGTAGTTTTAGTATTATCTGTGGTTTTCTCTTTTGTTTCTTGCTTTTTATTTTCATCTTTTTGTGTTGTTTCTTGTTTTTCTTCTATTTGTGTTTCTTGCACTTCATTTAATTGTTTTTCAGTATTCTCTTGTGCAGTAATATTTTCAGTAGTTGAAGTATTTTCTTCTTTTGAATCTATTTCATTGATAATATTGTTGTTTTGTATTTCTTCTTGAATAGAGTTATCTATTTCATTTATAGGTTTCTTATATTTAGTGTAATAACCATATAAAAGAAATACTGCTATAAATAATATAATGAGAATTAGAAAAAATATTTTCTTCTTTCTAGTATCCCTTAAATACATTTCTAATATTTTCGCATCTTGCTCATTCATTTGTTTTTTCCTCTGCTTGTTTATTATTTATACAATTATTAACCTTCTTTTCTAGGTTATCATACTGTTTTTTATAAGATTTATATTCTTTTATTTTGTTATCAACATTATCAATTTGCTTTTGTATTTCTTGTTTCTTTGTCAGTAGTTTATCTTTTTGTTTTTCTAATTTTGTGAGTTCTTTCAATAGTTCTTTTTCCATTTAGTTTCCTCCCATAAAAAAAGAGCCAAGAACTTAATCTTGACCTATATTTTCATTATTACCTGTAATAAAAATTGATAGTCCATTTGCCACAGTACATACAATCCCATACTTCATATCCAGAAGGGCAATTTTTATAATAAGTATTATCATCTATTTCAAAGTTTTCCCATTTATTACTCCATAATTTTGTTTGACTATCATAATATGCAATAGCCTCACTTTTGGAATTGAACCATTTTCCTGAATTTCCTACACCCATTCCATGATTACTATTTTTTGTGCATCTTTCAATAACTGGTTCTGTTTTCTTTTCTTCTGGTTTGCTATTTTCATTATTAGATGGCTTGGTGGTTTGAGTATTAGGTTGTGTTGTAGTTTTGGCTGTTGTTGTAGTTTGTTTTACAGTTTCTGTCTTTTGTGAATTATTATTTGATGGTTTATTATTGTTTTTAGTAGATGTTTTTGTTTGAGTTTCTTGTGCTTTAGTTTCTTGCTTTATTTCAGTTGCTTCTGGTTTATTTTCTGTTACTTTTTGAATATCTGTATTAGAAGTTTCTTCTACGATAGAATTATTTATTTCATTAGTGTTTCCATCATCTATTTCTTTTGAAATATCTTCTGGTATTGCACTAACTTCATTTTCATATTCCAGCTTTGCTTTACTTTCACCATTATAGGAAATAAAATATAAACTTCCTAAAATTATAAATACAACTAATATTAAACTTATTATTATAAGGATTCTTTTCTTCATCATAATAATGACACCTCCTACTATAATAATAACGTGGATTTAAAAATTTGTCAGCCCATTTTTCAAAATTTCTTTTTAAATTTGATTAAGACTTGCAATAATATAGTATCTCTGATCTGTTGGTGTTGTCTTTGCGTTTATATAAGAACAAGTTGATAGTTTTACTATTTTATTGACATTACCACTAATTTCTAAATTATATTTACTAGCTTTTTTATAATATTGTACTCTTTCATCAAATTTTAGTGATTTTATATTATTACTTTCATTTTCTATCCCTATTGTATAAGCACTAAATACTATTGCCTCATAATTTCCATCTGATGTATATATTTTAAATTTTTGATGTGCATATAAAAATTCTTTATTTAAGTAATTTCCTAAATTTGAAAACATACTAGCATTTTTCATATTATGTCCATATACTACAGTTTCTAAATCTTCAAAAGGTTTTGAATTAGTTGTAAATATAGAACCATTACTATTATATCTTTTGTCAAAGGAATGTTTTAAATAGTAAACATCTTTGTCTTTTAAAATAGGATAATTTATATTTGTTCCTTCTATTTCTATCCAAGCAACAATATCACTATTTATTGATTTTAGATAATTCCAATCAATTTGTTTTTCCTCTGTTTCTTCGTTTATGATAGTAGATTCTTCAATCAAGTTTTCTACCTTATCATTATTTTCCTTTAACTCTTTCATATCTTTTAACAAGAAATATGCACATACAGAAAAAATTATAAGAAATATGCAAATTAATAAAACAACTATTATTTTATTACATTTCATACTCTTTATCCTTTTCATTTGGTAACTTCTTTTGTGTCTGCAAAACCAACTCATCATAAGTATTATCTTCTTCAAACAATAATGAAACAGATTCCTCCATAGCTCTCCCATTCAAATATCTTTCGTATGATTTTTCATCTTCATCTATACTGTAATCTTCCATATCAAGTTCTTCTTGTTGTTTTTTCAAATCTTTTAATTGTTCTTTATAATATCTTAATGCGTTACTTTCATAAAAAAATGTTGTTATTTTTACAGTATGATCTGACTCATCAATATCAATACTTTTAAATATAACTCTATAAATTTTCATGGTCTAAAACTCTCCTTTCTTTCAAGTATTTGATATTGCAATAATTATTATGGATATGGCATAATAAACACCTCCTCTCAATTTATTAAATTTTATTACTATTATTAGGCATAAAAAAAGAAGGTGAAATATCCTTCGTTAGTTCATTTTCTATGCTTTTATAATAATAGTTAATAAAATTTTCAATTTTGTTATCAGTTTCTTTATTCTCAATTTCTCGATTTTTACATTCGTTATAAATTCCTATCAGTTTATCTCTACTTACTTTATTTGTTAGATAAAATAATTTATTTTTCACAATTAGAGTAATAACATATATTATATCCTTAATTCTTTCTAGGTTCTCTTTAGACATATATTCTACTACTTCTTTAGGATAATACATATCATATCTTTTTAAGGCTACTATTATGTCATTATACTCTAAATTTGCAAATTCTTCTGGAATTTCGTTTTTTCTGTCTATTATATAATTAAATAGTCTATCTATCTTATCTTTATTTATATTATTAATACTTATATTATTATATTGTCCTTTTTGGGACATACCCTCTGTCCCATTTATCGTATAGGGGTATATCCTATTTATCGCATAGGGTATATCATTAGGATAAATTCTTCGTTGTATAATTTCCCCTTTGTCATCTCTTATAATATCTAAACATATAAATCCTAACTCTTTCAAATGAGAAACCCATTTAGATATAGTATGTGGTTGAGCATTTAATAGATTACCTAGATATTTATTTGATGCAAAGCAATATCCCTCTTTATTTGACAATACAGTAATAACAGCATAAAGTAATTTTTCATTTGCTTTTATATTCTCATTAAATAAAACAGTTGCTGGAATGATTGCATAATATCCAATTTTATTTTCTTCATTCATTCCATAAATCACTCCTTTTTCCTACAATAATCATTGCATATAAAAAAAGTGATGCACTAGCACCAATAAATAACCCTAATATAAATTGCCACATTGTTGTTTTCCCTCCTCATATATTACTTTATATTTATCAAAATATATATAACTTACCTTTTCATTTTGTTTCTTTGCATCTTCATCTACCTTAACTCCATCATGAATCTCTAATACTCTTTTTCTATTTTTTATATACTTATAGATTTCTTCTTTTCCATATATAAATCTTAATATAAGTGGAACATAATTCAATGATGTTCTTGCTCTTGCAAAATTCTGTTCAAATTCTGGTATTGATTTGTCTTTTAATTCAATATAGATTGCAATATCCAAATCTCCTATTTTTTCTTTATTTGAGTTTATATATGATCCAAATAAAACTGCCTTTGTAATTCTATAAATAAATTCTTTATTTTTATTTACTGCTTTTATTCTTTGTACTACATTTTCCAATGCTTTTTTTGCTGTTTCTCTTGAATATGTTGTTTCTGTTTTATATGGCTTTTCTAAATTTAATCTCTCCATAATAATTTTCCTTTCCATAAAAATAAAGCTATCTCATATTGAAATAGCCTTTATTTATTCAATTTATTTTTTTACAAATTTAAAGCGAATTGTTCAAATCGCTCAACTGTATCATTTTTCATTTTAGAGGTTACTCTCACATATATTTCATAAGTTGTTCTTATTGTACTATGTCCTAACCTTTTAGAAACTGCTTTTATATCTGCTCCTGCTTCTATTAGTCTTGTTGCATGTGTATCTCTAAAATCGTGAAATCTGCATGAAATTCCCAATTCATAATGTATAACTTTAAAAGGATATTTAACTGTAGCTGTTCCTTCAAACACACCATTATTTTTAACAAATACTAAATTTACTTCTGGCAATGCAACTTCTATCTCTGCAAAAGCATTGATTATTTTTATTTCTGGCTTATTAGTATATTGATTAATCACTTCTTTTGCATAATGTTTCATATATGAATCTCCATATTCTTGCTTATATTTTTCTTGTTCTGCTTTAAATTCCTTTAAAGCATTAGTTAATGTATCTCCAATATCTATTGTTCTATAACTGCTTGGAGTTTTACAAGTTCCAAAATACCAAACTGTTTTAGCTTTACCACTTAAATGCCTTCCATGTGTACTTCCATTTTGATTTTTTTCTACTATGTTTTTATTTACTGTTAATGTTTGTTTATCTAAATCTATATCATCCCAAGTTAGTCCAAATACTTCTGAAACTCTAAGTCCTGTATAATATGCTGTTAAAGCTGCATAATAAAATGCGTGATTATTTTTAAATCTATCTAATATCATATTAATTTCTTCTTTTGTAAAAATATGAGCTGGATCTTCATCTGGTATATCATATTTTGGAAGTCTAACCTTTAAGGCTGGATTTTCTTTAACAAATCCAACTACATCTGTTGCATAGGCAAATGATGTTTTCAATACCTTTAATATGTTTTTTAGAAAATTCTTTGAAAATCCTTTTTCAACATATATATTATTGATAAATTCTTGTAGAGTTGAAGTTGTAATCTGTGATAACATATAATATCCTATTCTAGGTTTTACATGATTTTTTATAATATTCTGGTATGCTTGTATCGTATGGTATTTTAAATTAATTTGACAATGCTCTTTCAACCAATAGTCTAAATAGTCCGAATATGACATTGTACTTGGAACAAAATTATGTCCTGTTTGCATATATTCATTATATGCTATAGTACCTGCTTTTTCTGCCTCTGCTTTTGTTTTAAATCCAGATTTTGTAACTCTTTTCCTTTTTCCATCAATAGGTGCAATATCATATTGATATTGATAAACCTTTCCTCTTTTTCTAACACTAATCATAACTTTTTACCTCCCAAAATTTATTTGGTAAATAAAAATCAAGCTAACACTTTTTATATGTTAGCTTTTAGTTATAATCTTTGTATTCAATTTGTCGCCAGTTTTGTCGTCAAGATATAATATAGTATTTTCAATGGTTTTAGAGTTTTTGTTTTAGTATGGCAACAAATTGGCAACAATTCCTGTTTTTTTATTACCTTTTTGTAATCTTTCAAACTCTATAACCCTTGATATTACTCATTTCTTCCACAGCAATTCTTGTATTTCTTTCCACTTCCGGCATGGGCAAGGTTCATTTCTGCCCACTTTTGGACCATCATTTACAATTGGCTGAGCCTTTTCTGTTGATGAAGCCGAATTTGGAATATTAGATTCTCCTACAGCATTCATACTATTAATTGCACTATTATCTAAACTTTCACCAGTTATACTCGCTGCAGAACTTCTTTTTAAATTTTTATCTGCTTTAACAACATGTAACATTATTTTTGTAACTTCTAATTGAATTTGATTTATCATGTCATCAAACATATCTCCACCCTCAATTCTATATTGAACTACAGGGTCTTTTTGACCATATGCTCTTAAGCCTATACCGTTTTTTAGTTCATCCATTTCATCAATATGATCCATCCATTTTCCATCTACTACTTTTAATAAAACAATTCTTTCAAGTTCTCTTATATCTTCACCAAATTCTTTTTCTTTAGATTCATATAAAGAAATAGCTTTATCTTTTAACTCTTCAACTAATTTGTTACTAGATATTTTTTCTGATTTTAATTCTTCAACTTCTTCGATATTTAATGTAACTTTAATTTCATTTAATAATGATTCTTTATTAACTTTATTTTCTTCTATTTCTTGTCTATAAGTATCTACTATCATTTCACAAGAAGCTTCAATCATATTTATAATATTATCTTTAATGTCATTTCCATCTAAAACACTCATTCTTTCTTTATATATAAGATTTCTTTGTACATTCATAACATCATCATAACTTAAAATATGTTTTCTTATAGAGAAGTTTCTGCCTTCAACTTTACTTTGGGCACTTTCAATTGTTCTAGATATAAGTTTATTTTCTATTGGCAAATCTTCTGGAATATTTCCTTTATCAAATACTCTAGTAATTAAATCTCCACCAAATATTTTTAATAGATTATCGTCTAATCCTAAATAAAATCTAGTTTCACCTGGATCTCCTTGACGTCCACTACGTCCACGTAACTGATTATCAATTCTTCTAGACTCATGTCTTTCAGTACCAATAATTTTTAAACCACCAGCTTGAATTACTTTTTCTTTTTCTTCTTTTATGTCTTCTTCAAATTTATTTTCTAATTCTTTAAATTTAGCTCTTGCTTCTAATATTTCTTTATCCTCTGTTTCATTAAACGCTGTTGCTTGTTCTATTAAATTTTCTTCATATTTCATTTTTCTCATTTCTTGTTTTGCAAGATATTCACTATTACCACCAAGCATTATGTCTGTACCACGTCCTGCCATGTTAGTAGCAATAGTAACTGCACCATATTTACCAGCTTGAGCAATTATTTCAGCTTCTTTTTCATGATTTTTAGCATTTAAAACTTCATGTTCAATTCCTTCTATTTTTAATAACTTACTAATCTTTTCAGAATTTTCAATTGAAACTGTACCAACTAATACTGGTTGCCCTTTGCTATGTGCTTCTTTAATATCATTTACTACAGCTCTAAATTTTGCTGATTCATTTTTATAAATTATATCTGTTTGATCTTTTCTTACTAATGGTTTATTTGTAGGTATTGCAACTACATCTAAGCTATATATTTCTCTAAATTCATTTTCTTCAGTCATTGCTGTACCAGTCATACCAGATAATTTTTCATACATTCTAAAATAGTTTTGGAATGTAATTGTTGCTAAAGTTTTAGATTCATCTGCAATTTTAACACCTTCTTTTGCTTCAATTGCTTGGTGTAATCCATCATTATATCTTCTTCCATACATGATACGTCCTGTAAACTCATCTACTATAAGAACTTCGCCATCTTTTACGATATAATCTATATCTCTTTTCATTATCCCATGTGCTCTTAAAGCTTGATTTATATTATGAACAATATCTGAATTATCTAAATCATTTAAATTTTCAAGTCCAAATTCTCTTTCTGCTTTTTCGATACCTTTTGCAGTAAGTGTAGCAGATTTTGCTTTTAAATCTACTATATAATCAAATTTTTCATTATCTTCAATTTGTTCAAAGTCTTTTACATCTTCTTCTATAATTACTTTTGCTTGTAATTTTCTTACAAATGAATTAGCTTTTTTATATAATTCTGAAGATTTATTTGCTCTACCTGAAATAATAAGTGGTGTACGAGCTTCATCTATTAAAATACTATCGATCTCATCAACAATGGCATAATTAAGTCCTCTTTGAACCATTTCTTCTTTATGAATAACCATATTATCTCTTAAATAATCAAAACCAAATTCATTATTTGTACCATAAGTGATGTCTGCTCTATAAGCAGATTGTTTTTCTTGGAAAGGCATTCTTCCATAAACTAATCCAACTGAAAGACCTAAAAATCTATAAAGTTTTCCCATCCATTCGCTATCTCTTTTTGCTAAATATTCATTAACTGTAACAACATGAACACCTTTTCCTGTAAGTGCATTTAAATATACTGGTAATGTAGCAACTAAAGTCTTTCCTTCACCAGTTTTCATTTCAGCAATTCTACCTTGATGTAAAACTATACCACCTATTAATTGGACATCAAAATGTCTCATTCCTAGAACTCTTTTCGAAGCTTCTCTAACTACTGCAAAAGCTTCTGGTAATATATCATCTAAAGTTTTCCCTTTAGCTAATTCTTCTTTAAAATAAGATGTTTTGTCTGTTAATTCTTTGTCTGTTAATTTTTCCATTTCTGGCTCTAAATTATTTATTTTTTGAACTATAGGCATTACTTTTTTTACTTGTTTTTCACTATAGTCTCCAAAAATTTTATTAAAAAGTCCCATTTGACTGCCTCCTAATTTTGCTTTTAAATTATACTTTTAAACTATATCACTAAAAACTTTATTTTGCAATAGGAATAATATCAAAATGACTCACTTACTTGTGACTCATTCAACTTGTATTTTCCCAAAATATTTGTTATAATAATAAAGAGAGACATTTTTGCTCATATTTTAGAATAAGAAAGGAGAGGAATTCATGACTATGAACCTTATACCACGGATTCAACCCGTAGAGAGAGCACCCTGTTCAAAACATTCTACAGAAGATCCAAATGAAAGACGGAGACGGCAACTCATTTTAACATATGGATATTCAGGATATCCATCATCAAAAAAAGATTCTTCACATTCATCATCTGATTTTCGTAATACACTTGAAGTTTCTGAAGAAGGCAAATTATCATTGGCATCTCATAAGCGTAACTTATAAATATTTGCATTTTAGGAGGCTCTATGAAAAAATTTAGAGATATCTTAGGTATCATTATGGCTTTACTTATTGCTCTGGCTTGCATTGCAGTAATTGTACTTTCTGCTTTATATTTTCTTACACAACCTTCTTTGGAATCTTTAATAGCAGTAGTTGCTAGCATATTCTTCTTCGGTATTATGTTTCTGCGCGGAACTATCTTAGCAATACGTGATTGCATTAGAAAAAATTTTTAATGTAAACATAAAACTTAATATTTACTAACTTTTTTCACAATAATCCCTGAAAACTTCAGGGGTTTTTGTGTTTTAATTTAAAGAAAAAAAATAACTCATATTTATAATATTTCTTCATATATTTTAATATAAATTTAAGCACCTATACTTTTACTCACTTATAGAATTTCAGGTACTAAATATACTTGAAATTCTATTGAGCAAAAAGCATGTGTAATGAATGGGAGATTTGATATGATTATTTATAACGTAAAATTAAACAAGAAACTTATATTTAAATCTATTTTAATAATAATGCTAATAATATGTATTAGTTTAGGTATTGTTGGAGTATATAATATTGGTAAAAATATTAATCAAAATAAAGAATTTAATTTAATAGACGATTCTATACCAGCTTCAGAATATGCAACAATTACAAAAGAGAATTATACTAATATATTAAAACAAGTGCATAATAATATTGATACTTATGTGGGTCAAAAAATTTCATTTTCTGGATATGTGTACAGAGTTAATAATTTTTCAGATAATCAATTTGTTCTAGCCAGAGATATGGATATCGGCAATTATCAAACTTTAATTGTAGGTTTTTTATGTTCTTATGACAAAGCTCTTGATTATCCCTCATATACTTGGGTAACTATTAAAGGTGAAATTACAAAAGGCACTTATAACAATGTTGAAACTCCAATAATAAATATAACTACTATTGAAAGCACATCAAAACCAGAAAATGCAACTGTACCTCTTCCAGATGATGAATATGTTCCAACAGCAGTTATTTACTAATATTTTATATATCCATAATCGAATTTATAATTCCTTTATCAAGGGTTTCTGCAAAAATATTTTTTATTATAATTAAAACAATAGGTCCAAGAAGTAGTCCAAATATTCCTAGTATCTTAAATCCAGTATACATAGAAAGTAATGTAAAAATTGGATGTATTCCAATATTATTACTTACAAGTTTTGGTTCTAATAATTGTTTCAAAACTACAATAAAAATATATAGCCCTATAACGGAAAATGCCAATGAATTATTATTATTTAAAAATAGTATAAGACTCCATGGTAGCATTACACTACCTGCTCCTAATATTGGAAGTGCATCTATAAATCCTATAACAATTGCCATTAAAATTGGATAATCTACTTCCATGCCAATTAGATAAAATACATTTAAACCGGTTAAAACTACCATAAATGTTATTATGCTTAAAATAATTTCTGCTCGTAAGTAACCTCCTAATGAAGAGGTTATTTCTCTTGCGTGTTTTGCAATTTTTCCAACCATTTTTTTTGATAAATGATGTTCCATTCTATCTAGAATATAAAATTTATCTGATGTTATAAAATAAGTTGCTAATATTGTTATTATAATGTTTATAAACATATTTGGAAGTGAAGTTATATAATTTAATACCTTTGTTAATATATCTTTTAAATATTTTGTTATCATATTTAAATAATCTGTTGTAGTATCTTCAAAAATATTTATTACATCATCTGACACTTTAAATTTACTAAAATCAAATTCAAAAACTTTGTTTGATACAAAATCTATAGTTTTTTCAAGATAAATATTTAATCCTCCAAGTAAATTTGTTGTTTCACCTGCAAGTCTGACTATTCCCCACACAAATAATGTTGCTATTAAAGAAAATATTGTAACAAGTACAATTATACTGCTTACTTTCCTACTTAATGATGTCTTTTTATTTACAAATTTAATTGCGGGATCTACTACTATAGAAATTATATACGCAATTAAAAAAGGAATATAGAAAATAGTTAGTTTAAAAAACACAAAAAAACTAACTATAATCAATATTCCTATAATACATTTTTTCAAAATAGATAAATAGTTCATAATTATTACTCACCTATTTTGATTATATTCAAATTCTATAAAAATATTCCTATTTTTTATAAAATTTAATAACATTGTCCCATTCCATTCATATTATTTGAATTATACATATTCATATTATTCATCATGTTTGAATTCGAAGATTGTCTTCTTGAAATAATTTCTCTTATGATAAGAATTTTAATAAGATCTCTAAGTAAATCATCATTTCTAGAATTTGTGGGATTATTATTACTATTTCTATTGTTATTATTGTTGTTATTATTTCTTAAATTCTGATTTTCACTGTTCACACGTGTTGTTGTATTAGTAACATTTGTATTGCTTGTATTGGAATTATTTTGAGTAGTTTGTGACACTGAAGTACTATTTGTTTGGGTATTAGTAGTTCTTTCTTGTATTGTATTTGTTTCATCTTCATAATTAATTTGACCTTCAGTAATATTATATACTGTATCTACCATATTATTTAGCACATCCTCATTTAAAAATCGATAATTACTGTTTGAAACAACTCTTGAAATCACTGGCATTAGAACTCTATAACTACTAGGATATAAATTATTTATATTTGTAGGTTGAGTCTGATTTGTATTCTGATTAAACATATTAGGATTTTGCATTCCATTCATACACATATTATTGTTCATATACATGGGATTTTGCATATTATTATCAAAATTATTCATTCCCATTTGATTATATGTATTCGGGTTTTGCATTTGATTAGAAAAATATAAATCTTGCATATAATTATCATTTCCTGAATAAAACATAAACTTTTCTTCCTCCTTTTTTATAATTATATGAAGAGGTATAAAAAAAAGTCCTTTGGACAGGACTTTTATTTTACAATTTCTTTTACATATTGTTTGAAAATTTCTCCTCTTTCAGCAAAATTTTTAAACATATCAAAACTTGCACTAGCAGGTGAAAACAATACAACATCTCCATTTTTTGCAATCTGATTAGCAGTTTGAACTGTTTGATATAAAGATTTACATCTATATATTTCTAATTCTTTTTTAGATTTTTTTAATTCTTGTTTAACAGCTTTTTCGATTTTATCTGAAGTTTGACCAAGTAAAATTAAAGCTTTACAATTGTCAACTATCGGCTTTGCAAGTACTGTGTAATCTAGTTTTTTATCATATCCTCCAGCAATTAAAATAAGATTTTTTAAAGCAAAAGCGTTTAATCCTGCTATTGTTCTTGTAGGACTTGAACTTACAGAGTCATTATACCATTTTATTCTATTTTTAGTTTCTTTTACTAATTCAAGTCTATGTTCAACTCCCTTGAATTCTGTTAAAACTTTTTCTATTGATTCTTTTTTTACTAAATCTTTTGTTGCTATTATTGCACAGCAAGCATTTTCAAAATTATGAACTCCACGAATCTTCATGTATCTGGTGTCAAAAACATGCTTTCTTAATCCGTTTTCACATACTTTTATTTTTCCATCATCATTATCATAGATATATCCATCTTGTATTTTATTTTTACTACTAAAATAAATTGCTTTTCCTGATGCTTCATTAAAACATTCTCTTGTTATTTCATTATCATAATTTAATATTAATAATCCATCTTTATCTTGATATTTAAAAATAGTTTTTTTGGCTTCGATATATTCTTCCATATCGCTATGCACATTTAAATGATTTGGAGTAATATTTGTAATTACTGATATTTTAGGACTTATCTTCATATACATTAATTGAAAACTACTTAATTCAAGAACTACTATATCTTCTGGTAACATATCACCAATTTTTGTAAATAAAGGAGTTCCTATATTTCCTCCTAAATAGCAGTTATATCCATCTTCTTTTAAGATCTCATGGATTAACGTTGTTGTAGTTGTTTTTCCATCACTTCCTGTAACACCTATTACCAAACATGGGGCAAGTTCTATAACCATTTCAACTTCAGTTGTAATAATCGCTCCACGTTCAGCTTCTTTAACAAGCTCTGGTAGTGTTGGAAGACAACTTGGTGAACGAAAAATTATTTCAAATCCTACTAAATTATTTAAATAGTTTTTACCAAAATGAAATTTCATTCCATAATTCACAATTTTGTCTAAAATGCATTTATCTATATCATCAATTTCTTTTCCATCAAAAACAGTTACTTCAGCTTTATAATCATGCAAATATTCAATTAATGGTATATTACTAACTCCTAGTCCAATAACTGCGACTTTTCTACCTTTTAGATAATTATTAAATTCTAAAAGCTTTTCATTTATGTAATCCATTTAGCCTCCTTATTTTTTATTGTTTTTCTACAATACTATTGTTTCTATATTTCTAATTTTTATTTAAAGTATTTTCAGTTTATAGGTATTTTCTCTTAACTTCCCATAATATATTTAAACTATTTATTATATATATGTATAATAAATAGTGTTTGTTATTCTAGTGGAAGTTCATCTTCTGAAATTTTTACAATAACATAATTGTTACATTCTTTTATACTTCCTTCTTCTGGCCATACTGGCATATCTTGTGCAGTTTTTCTAGCTTCTTGCATTTCTTCTGCTGAACATTCATAATACATAATTCCTAAGCATCTAAATAATCTTAATATACCACTTGTACTATTAAGATAATATGGTGGTGCGTAATAATTCATAGTAAATAATGATACTCCAACAGTCTCTCCTATTTGACACACTGGATTTAATTTTGCATTTCTATGGCCTACAATAGCAATTCTGTTTCCTTCAACAATTCCATGTTTTTTAATATCGTTAGACATTTCATAAGCTGTTTGAATATCAGACTCATTTCTCATATGATCTGTATAATATAAATTTTGTGTTTTTACCATTTGAACTTCAAAAACAAATAATATTCCTATTATTGCAATATATTTTAATGTTTTATTTTTAAATAAATAATAACTAACATACATAATTATAAAAGCTTCTGTAAATGGTAATATAAATTGTGCTCTTAAAAATGGTGCATGTCCTATTGCAATAATCATATAAAAAGGTGTTCCTATGAAAGCTAGTATTGATAATATATATAATATTTTTTCACTAATTTTTAAATCTTCTTTTGATTTTACTAATTTGTAGATAGCTACTATTAATAAGAATATTGAACCTATTATATATCCTTTATTAAAATATCCACCTCTTCCTATAATTACATCTTTCATATAACCTGTTATAAATTCATAAATTGTTCGTAATGGATAATTTCCCCAAAAGAAACTATCATCAATATATGCACTATATGATGGTAATAATTTTACAGTAACTTTATAAGCAATTAATGATATAGCAAATGTAATAATTAATTTGAAAATTGTTTTAAAATTTCTTTCATTACTATTTTTATTGTTTTCAAACATCATAATAAATGCAAATATGCAAAATGCTATATAAAGAGGAACAAATGCTTGATATGTAGCAAAACAAATTACTAAACCTACAATTCCTAAAATGCAGTAAAACCCGTTCTTATCTTTTATCCATGTAAAAATAAATAATGTTGATAATGCTGTTAAAGAAATAGCAAATGCTATTTCAGCTGATTGGAGCATATATACAAATTGTTCAACAAATACTGGATGTGTAAATGCTAACATTGGTATACAAAGATTTAGTAAACCAAAATCTTTGTCAGATAATTTATAAAATGTGTAATATAAAATTACATTTGATACTACTAAAAACAACATAAATATAATACTTGCATAATATGGACAATAATATGATAAACCTAGTAGTACTTTTTCTATAAGAAGTCCATATCTTCCTATACCTAACCAATTATACTCAAATGTTGGATTTTCTATGAAACTTTGTGTATCTATTCCTATATTATTATAAAAAAGATTTGATCCGTGAGCTAATAATAATATAAATATTGTAAGTGCAATTAATAAACTATGCTTTTTACAATATTCTGAAAAATCTTTTAAACTTATCATTTTTTCTTCACTTTTTTCTTTTTTTGCTTTTAATTTATTTTTCAATTTATTAATTAATATATTCATTTAATAAATTTTTCTCCTTTCAAATATATTAGATTATATCAAAAACATGTCTTTTCTTCAAGGAGAAATGATATACTTTTTTATTTAGTAGGAAAGTGCTCAGCACTTCCTACTAAATAAAAGCTTCGCTAATTTTTGCACACGATTTTGTACAATAAAATCGGCGCTTCGAAAAAATATGTGGACGATTTAGCAAATTTTTGTATTTTGTAATTATTATATCGTTCACTTTTGTTCTTCTTAATTACATTAGTACTAATTAATCAATTTTTTAAAATTATTTATAATTTATATAGTTAGCTTCTCTTATTAAATTAATAGTTATTATGATTTTCAATCAATTATAACTAAGATAAAAAAATATGTATATTTTCAAAAATTTAGTAAATACTATTTTTAATCAAAGGAGGTGCTTTCTTAGATGTCAAAGAAAAATAAATCAAAAGGTTCTAATTCAAATAATAACAACAATAACGAAGAAACATCAAAAAATTAGTTTTTAATTTTTAAATAGTGACTTTTTAAGCTTTACTTACTATTTTGAACAGTAACTATTAATTATATTCTTATAATTTTGTTCTTTAATACTTATTTTAAGTATGTTTTATAGAAAGTATTGTTTAAATAGATACTGTTTAAGAAAAACCTCTTCTAAATTATTTTAGAAGAGGTTTTTTATATAAATATTATAGTTATTTGGCATGCATATTTAGAATTTTTACTCATCCAAATATTTCTTCAAAAATTTTCCTGTATAAGATTTATCATTTTTACATATTTGATCTGGTGTTCCAATTGCAACAATTTCTCCACCATTATCTCCACCTTCTGGGCCTAAATCTATAATATGATCTGCTGTTTTTATTAAATCTAAATTATGTTCAATTACTAAAATTGTATTTCCTGTATCTACTAATCTTTGTAAAATATCTACTAATCTATGAACATCTGCAATATGAAGTCCTGTTGTTGGTTCATCTAATATATATATAGTTTTTCCTGTAGCTCTTTTTGAAAGTTCTGTTGCTAGTTTTACTCTTTGTGCTTCTCCTCCTGACAATGTGGTAGATGGTTGTCCTAGTTTTATATAATTTAATCCAACATCAGCCAACGTTTGAATTTTAGTTTTTATACGAGGAATATTACTAAAAAATTCTAGAGCTTCCTCAACTGTCATGTCTAATATGTCTGCAATACTCTTTCCTTTATATTTTACTTCTAAAGTTTCTCTAGAGTATCTAGTTCCTTTACAAACTTCACACGGAACATACACATCTGGCAGAAAGTTCATTTCTATTTTTAAAACACCATCTCCCTGGCAAGCCTCACATCTTCCACCAGTAACATTAAAGCTAAATCTTCCTTTTTGATATCCTCTCATTTTTGCTTCATTTGTTTCAGCAAATATTTCTCTAATTATATCAAAAACGCCAGTGTATGTTGCTGGGTTTGAACGTGGTGTTCTACCTATTGGTGATTGATCTATATTTATTATTTTGTCAATATTTTCTATTCCTTTTATTTTACTACATTTACCTGGTTTTTCTGTAGATTTATTAATTTCTTTAGCTAAATTTTTATATAAAACTTCATTAACTAAAGTTGATTTTCCAGATCCAGAAACACCTGTAACACAGTTAAACACTCCTAATGGAATTTTAACAGTAACATCTTTTAAATTATTTTCTGTAGCTTTAACAATTTCAAGACATTTTCCGTTAGATTTTCTTCTTTTTTTAGGAACTTTTATTTTTTCTCTTCCACTTAAATATCTACCTGTAATAGAAGTATCTATTTTTTTAATTTCTTCAGCAGTTCCCTGTGCTATAATATTTCCTCCATGAACTCCAGCACCTGGACCTATGTCTATAATTTGATCTGCTGCATACATTGTGTCTTCATCATGCTCCACAACTACTAGAGTATTTCCTAAATCACGTAATTTCCTCATAGTAGCTAATAATCTATCATTATCTCTTTGATGCAAACCAATACTTGGCTCGTCTAAAATATATAATACTCCTGATAATCCAGATCCAATTTGAGTTGCTAAACGTATACGTTGTGCTTCTCCTCCAGATAATGTTCCTGCACTTCTTGATAATGTAAGATATTCAAGTCCAACATCTGTCAAAAATTGAAGTCTTACTTTTAATTCTTTTAAAATAACATCAGCTATCATTCTATCTTTTTTACTTAATTCAAGATTACTTAAATATTCTTTTAATTTATTAATTGGTAAATTTGTTATTTCACTAATATTTTTGTCTCCAACTCTTACTGATAACACTTCTTTTTTTAATCTTGCTCCATTACAAGAATAGCATGGACTATTACTCATATATAACTCATAAAATTGTCTCATTCCATCAGATTTTGTTTCTCTATATCTTCTATCAAGTGTAGGAAGTACTCCTTCAAAAGGCTGAGTAAATTTTCTTACTCCTGCAACTGAAGAATATTCAAAATCTATTTCTTCACTTCCTGTACCATAAAGTATTTTTTCTAAAAAGTCTTTTGGTAATTTTTTTATTGGTTTGTTTTTTATATCAACACCATAATATTTTCCTATACTTTCAAAGTACATTCTCGCCATAGTGTCACCTTTTTTTAATGTACTTGAACCAAAAGCCTTTACACCATCATATAATGTTTTGGTTCTGTCAGGAATAATTAAATCTTCGTCCATTTTCATAAGATATCCTATTCCTGAACAATCTGGACAAGCTCCCATCGGATTATTAAAAGAAAACATTCTAGGAGATAGCTCTTCAAAACTAATATTGCAATCTGGACAAGAATAATTACTACTAAAAAGTTTTTCTTCTTGACCTATAGCGTCTATTTTAACTAAATTGTTTGAATGTTTCATTGCAGTTTCAATAGATTCTGCTAATCTATTTCTGATTTCTTCTTTAACTACTAATCTATCTACTATTATATCTATATTATGTTTTTTGTTTCTATCTAACTCAATATCATCAGATAGTTCATAATTTTCTCCATCTATTCTAGCTCTAACAAAACCTTCTTTTTGCATATCTTGTAGAAGTTTAGTATATTCACCTTTTTTAGCTCTTACAACAGGACTTAAAATTTGAATTTTTGTTCCTTCTTCCAAAGCTAATACACTATCTACTATTTGATCTATTGATTGTTTTTCTATTTTTCTTCCACATTTTGGACAGTATGGTATTCCAATTCTTGCATAAAGCAAACGTAAAAAATCATATATTTCTGTAACAGTACCTACTGTTGAACGAGGATTTTTTGAAGTTGTTTTTTGATCTATTGAAATAGCTGGCGAAAGGCCTTCTATACTTTCAACATCTGGCTTTTCCATCATTCCTAAAAATTGTCTTGCATATGCTGATAAGCTTTCAACATACCTTCTTTGCCCTTCTGCATAAATAGTATCAAAAGCAAGCGACGATTTTCCAGAACCTGAAAGTCCTGTAACAACTACTAATTTATTTTTAGGAATTTCTAAATTTACATTTTTTAAATTGTGTACTTTTGCACCTTTAATAATAATTTTATCGTTCATTTTTAACCCCTTTAAATATAGATAAATTTACTATTGTAATAGTCTTAAATAGCTTTTTACAAAAAGCGTTAATATTATACCATAAAAACAAAAGTTTGTATACTCTTTTTATAATATTTTTAAAATAGCTTGAAATTAATATTACAATTCATATTATAACTATTGTGTTAGAAAGTTTAATACATTTCTATTTATAGTAATATTATAATCTATTTGACCATATTATAATTAATATTAGACAAAATGAAAAAAAAGTGATATAATATTGAGACTTAAGCTTTTATCTATTTCTTTGATAAACATTATTATGCTATTAGAGAAATTGGGGTAATAATACAACAGAAAGGAAGGTATACTACAATGGGTTTAGAACTAGTCTATCGGGGGGAAATCAACAATTTTTATAGAAATGTTTATTTCCCAAATCTAAAGTTTATTGAACGAACAGATCATTTTACAATTGATGACATTGTTTTTCCAGACATAATTTTTTCTAAAGGTGTAGTATTAAATCAAATGTCAAACAAATGGATGGAATTACTTGAAAAATCTGGAATTATATCTAATACTATTATTGCTAATGATACTAATTCTCTTTCAAAACTTGGTGTAGATAAAGAAAGATTTTCTGGTAGAATGATTGCTGTTCAAGATTGCATTCCAATTCCTTTGGAATGTATAGTTAGAGGATATTATGTAAAAGAGTCTGAAAGTTGGGCTCCGTACATAAATAATGAATGTAATATGTATGGCAATGTTCTTCAATATGATTTAAAAGATTCAGAACGTTTATCTAAACCTATATATACTCCATCTATAAAAGGAGATATAAATAAACCAGATTTAAATATTTCTTTTGCTGAAACTATTAATGTCATTAAAGATTTTTTAATTGACAAATTTCAGCTTGATGCCAATGAAAAATTATATATTCATAGTATTGCTTTTACAATAGCAACTGCAATTAGAGATATTTCTATAAAAGCATATTCATATGCGCATGATTATGCCATAAAAAGAAATATTATTATTGCTGATGCAAAATTAGAATTTGGCATTATTGTAGAAAAAGAAACAGGGAAACGGAAAATAGTTATTATATCTGAAGCTTTTACTCCTGATACTTGTAGATTTTGGTCTACAGACACATATCAAATTGGCACTGCTCAATCTAGTTTAGATAAACAACTTATAAAAAGATATATTAAAAAAACTTATCCTAATTGGTATAGTTCTTCTAAAAATAAATTCCCTCTTCTTCCAATAAATCTTTTGACAGAAGTTTCAAAAACATATTGGTATATACTTGAAAAACTATTTGATAAAAGTTTTGAAGAAGTAACATCCCAATTAGCATGGGATTGGAAATTTATTCAAGAAAATATTTTTATATAAAATACGTCTAAGTATTATATACCCAAAAAGCTGTTCTCATAAAGAGAACAGCTTTGTTTAATTTTTAAATTGAACTTAACGGCTTTTTATGTTAACCATTGTTTTTCCTTATTACTTATGCTATAATATATATGTTAAAAGGCTTTTATATAGCCCCTTTAGGGACAACGTAACTATTAATTTCACATCTCAATTATTATTGAAAGGAGCATATCATGAAAATTAAGCTCAGAGAAACTTTAATAGGTCTTGCAACAGATGTCAAACTATATAAAAAGTTCAAAATGGAACTTTTAATTCCTCTGATAGTTGTTTCACTTTTTCTGATATTTTTTAATTTACCAATAGTGTTAGCCAAAATCTGGCTTTTCATTGTTATTGTAGCAATAGTATTTCTGAAAAGCTTAGAAGCAATTAATCGGAACAAATTAATCCTTGATAAGAACAAGTTGATTTATATTATACTTAGCAGTAAAGATGTTTGGTTTTATAGTTTGATGTTTGGGGTGCTATATCCACTACTGTTTGCAATAACAACAATATTTGGCATAGTTATTTTTTTTATAACTTACTTCATCATGTTATTCGTTGTAACGTTTTTTTCAATATTTATCAGCAAACGTTTTGATGATAAATTAGAAAAAATGGAAATGTGGCACTAAAAGAGTTTTCCCCCTGGCTACAGCTACTGTGGCCAGGGGGTTAGTTTTACATCATCTTTTCCAATTCTTTTATTTTATCTCTTAATTCTGCAGCTTTTTCAAATTCCATACTTTGAGCATATTTTAGCATTTCGTCAGTAAGTTTTGAAATAATATCCTCAACAGTTTCGTCTTTACTAATATTATATTTATTTTGTATATCTTCAACAATTGTTACTTTTATAACATCTCTAACAGATTTCTTAATTGTTTGAGGTGTTATTCCATGTTCTACATTGTATTGTTCTTGTATTTGTCTTCTTCTATTAGTTTCTCTAATAGCCTTTTCCATAGAATCAGTTAATTCATCAGCATACATTATAACTCTACCTTCAGTATTTCTAGCAGCACGCCCAATAGTTTGTATTAAAGAACGCTCTGAACGTAAAAAACCTTCTTTATCTGCATCAAGTATAGCAACCAATGAGACTTCTGGAATATCTAATCCTTCTCTTAAAAGATTAATTCCAACTAATACATCAAATTCACCTATACGTAAGTCTCTTATTATTTCCATTCTTTCTAATGCCTTAATTTCAGAATGCATATAACGTACTTTTATTCCTGCATTTTTTAAATATGCAGTTAAGTCTTCTGCCATCTTTTTTGTAAGTGTTGTAACTAAAACTCTATCACCCTTTTGAACTTGAATATCTATCTGATCCATTAAATCATCAATTTGATTTTCAGTAGGTTTTACTTCTATTTTAGGATCTAATAAACCAGTTGGACGTATAATTTGTTCTACAACATTTTCTTTACTATGTTCTTTTTCATAATCTGCTGGTGTAGCACTTACAAAAATACATTGATTTATTCTTTCTTCAAATTCTGCAAATTTTAAAGGTCTATTATCAAATGCTGATGGAAGTCTAAATCCATAATTTACTAAAGATTCTTTTCTTGCCCTATCACCATTATACATTGCTCTTACTTGTGGTATTGTTGCATGTGATTCATCTATTAATAATAAATAATCATCTGGAAAATAATCGAATAATGTATAAGGAGGACTTCCTGTTTCTCTCCCACTTATATGTCTAGAATAATTTTCAATTCCTTGACAAAAACCTGTTTCTTTAAGCATTTCTATGTCAAAATTGGTTCTTTCTTCAATACGTTGTGCTTCAATTAATTTTTTATTTTCTGTAAAATATTTAACTTGCTGTTCCATTTCTTTTTCTATTGTATCAAGAGCTCTATCTAATTTGTCTTTGCTTGTTACATAGTGAGAATTTGGATATACCATTACATGCTCTCTAGTAGCTGTTGCTTTACCTGTTAATGGATTTATTTCAGATATTTTTTCTATTTCTTCTCCCCAAAATTCTACTCTTATTGCTGTTTCTTCTTGATTTGATGGAAATATTTCTAAAATATCACCTTTTGCCCTAAAAGTTCCTCTTTTAAAATCCATTTCATTTCTTGCGTATTGCATATTTACTAATTTTTTCATTACTTTATCTCTTTCTATTTCCATTCCTGGACGTAATGATACTATCATATTTTCATAATCTATTGGATCTCCTAAACCATATATACAAGAAACTGATGCTACAACTATTACATCTCTTGTTTCAAATAGTGATGCTGTTGCTGAATGACGTAGTTTATCTATTTCATCATTTATTGATGCATCTTTTTCTATATATGTGTCTGAAGATGCAATATACGCTTCTGGTTGATAATAATCATAGTAAGAAACAAAATACTCTACTCTATTTTCTGGGAAAAACTCTTTGAATTCGGAATAAAGTTGTCCTGCTAGAGTTTTATTATGTGCTAAAACTAAAGTTGGTTTTTGTGTTCTTTCTATTATATTTGCCATTGTGAAAGTTTTACCAGAACCTGTAACACCTAGAAGTGTTTGAAATTTCTCCCCTTTGTTTATTCCATTTACTAAATAATCTATTGCTTGTGGTTGGTCACCTGTTGGTTGATATTCTGAATGAATTTTAAACATTTTTCCTCCTTATGACCCATTTAAAAATGTACTCTATTAACCTACATTTTTCGTGTAATTTGCAAAAATTCGTGTAATTAATAAATTTATATGATACTTTTAATACCATAAAATGCTGTTACACGAATTCGGGTCACAAACTTTAATTTTCTATACTACTTAATACTAAATAAAATTAATTAATATTAAATAATAAAACGTTTATATTTTACCACAATATAATGAAAAAAACAAGGTAATTTCAGGGTTACCTTGTTTTAATAATAGTTATGCAGCAATAATATTTTCAAACGCTTCCTGCATAATTATATCTATATCTAAATCTTCACAATCAATTATGAATTCTTCTGTATTTTGTACTGGCAATATACTTTCAATAAATGGCTCTAATTCAGTTAAACAATCATATATAATTTCGTTTTTATCTGTATAATTTTCAAATGTAATTATTTCTGATGAATGTCCTAATAAAACTGCTATTGCTTTTAAACTAAAATTATTTTTTGCAAGAATTGTTGTATATGTTGTTCTTAATTTATGCCATGGTAAATCAGGTAGATTATTTTTTTCCTTTATTTCTTTGAAATATCTATCTACAAAACCTTTTGATCTTGGCTTACCATAACTTGAACAACATACATATCCTTTATCACAAAAAGGATTGGTTTTATCATTTATTCTTCTATTTCTTCTTTTTTCATATAAACTTCTTTCTTCTAAAATTGCTTCGAATACTAAATCTGGTATATCAAGTTCTCTAGTACTAGAATCTGTTTTTAAAGGTACTTCTTGTTTAGTTAAACTTTTTGGTTCACAATCTTCTTTTGTATCTCCTATTCTTCTTCCCAATTGTGTTTCTAGTTTTAATTTCCTTCTCATAAAATCTATATTACTATATTTTATTCCGATAATTTCACTTTTACGTAGTCCCATCAAAGCTGCAAATAAAATATTTATATAGATAGGTGTATTTTTACTTTCTTTAATAATTAATACTATTTGTTCAATTGTAAATGTTTTTCTTTCATCAATAACTAAAGTATGAAAAGTAATATCGTTATTTTCTATTGTATTTTCTTTTATTTTTTCTTTTTCCGTTTTAGGTAGTTTTATATTATATGCTTCATTTCGTGGTACAAATTTATTGGTTTTTCCATCACTCAAAGAAGATAACATAACAGTTTGAACTATTTGAGCTACCCCCTGTGAATATTCAAATACATCTTTATATAGTTTTTTTATTATATTACTTGTTAGTCGTAGTAATTTTACTTTTCCAATCCTTGGAATAATATGATTAAAAATAGCATTTCTATAACTCATATAGGTATTATATGAATTGATTCTTTTGGGTGCATCATATTTAAACCAGTATAACATATATTCTTCGACACATAGATTATTATAGACTACATAAGTTTTATTCTCTAATTTTCCAATTACTCTATATCTTTCTTTTTCAGCCTGCTCTTTTTTATCAAATCCCGCATGTTGAACTGCTTTTTTGGTATTATCATCTAATATCAAAATAATTCTAAATCCATATTTCTTTTTTATTTTTGTTACATTATATATTTTGTAATCTATATATCTAATAGGCTTTATTTTATCAATGTTCATTACCCACATTCCTCCATTAATAATTCAGATTTAAATGTAGTATTTATAAAAGTTAATATTTTTTCTCTTTCATCCATAATATCGCAATAAATTTCAAAAGTTGTATTTGGAGATGAGTGTCCCAATAATGCTGCAATTTTAACTAATGGAACACCATTTTCTAATAATATCGTAGCAAACATATGTCTTAATCCATGAACAGATATATTAGGTATTGCTATTTTAGGACATTTTTTATATAAATAGCTATTGAATGAGTTAGGAAAATGTGGATTTCCATCTTTCCTATTAAAACTTATATATTGATTATCTAAAAAATTTAGATTTTTTTTCTTGCATAGTTCATATTCTTCTTTTCGTATTTTCATTTCTTTTGTAATGATTTTTGGAACTTTAAGATTTCTATAACTATCTTTTTTGGGAGGTTTTTCAACAAGAATGTACTTTCCAACAACAACTTTGTTTATTTCCATATCATTTTCTAAAACTGGATCGCAAACTAATTGTCTTCTTATTCTTAATACATTATAATCCCAATCAAAATCAGTAAATTTCAATCCCATTATTTCGCCTTTTCTTAAACCACAAAACACTGCTAATAATATTTCAAGATACCAAGGTTGATCTTGTGAATAAGTAAGTAACTTTTTTAATTCTTCTTTTTTTAAAATTTTTATTTTTGGTTTATTTCTTTTATACTTTTTTGTTCCTTCCATGGGACTACCAATAATATATTGTTCATCTCTAGCATCTCTTAAAGCTACACTTAATACTTCTTGGCATTTATTTCCTGATGATGGAGTAACTTTGGATAATTCTTCTAAAAGACTATCTAAATATGTAGTATTAATTAATCTTAATTTTATATCTATACTATAATCATTTTGTCTTAAAAAAGGTACAATTAAATTGTATATAATATAGGCTACTCCTAAAGCATAAGTATTTTCAGGTTCTCTATCCTTAAAAATATTTTCATACCAATATATAAGATAATTAGAAAAATATACTTCTTTATCTATATTAAGGTGATGAACTTCTAATTGTTTTTCATATTCATTATTATATTTTGCATAACTTTCTTCTGCTTCTTCTTTAGTTTTAAATCCACCTTTCTTTCCATAAGTTACAGTATAATCCTCTTGTAAAATTTTAGTTCTATGATACCATGAACCTCGTTCAAAAAAAGCTACACTTTTTTTACTACTACTCATTATTTTTCACTCCTATTCTTCTATTCTATAAAACCATTGGTCGAAAGGATTTTTAGGAATTCGATATAATTTTCCTATTCTTATAATTTTGAAATAATGTGTATTACAATATACATCATCAAGAAAATCATAAACTTTGTTTTTCCCTATTTTGAGGATTTTTTGTATATCTTCAGCAGTATATACTTGTCCACTTTTATCTTCCATTGGTAAACCTCCTCATATAATAAAAAAGGAGATTGTTTTCGTTAATAGAATACAATCTCCTTTTTATATTTTCTAACATGTAAATCATTAATATTTTAAAAATTTACACATTTGATAATCTATTATCTAATTTACTTTTTAACATAGTCCAAATTTCCTCTTTAGAAAATTTATTAACAAGCATTTTCATATAATTGGATATTTCTTTTAAATTTGCATTAAAATTTCCAGAATGTTGCATATTGTCATATGCAACTAAAGCAACAACCACTACATCAAAATTTGTATAATCTTTATCTGCTAACTCCAAATATTCTTTTGTACTTTTAAACTCATTATAAACTTTGTTTACTTTATTAACATTAATTCCTAAAGAAATTAATAATGCTACATCTAATTTTAATTGTAAATCTTCATCTAAATTTCCTACATACTCGCCAATTCTTTCTTTATCAATAGTTGTAATTTGTTCTGCTAATATAAGTGAATCTTGTTCTAAAATATTTTTATATTTAGGAACAAAAACATGAGTTGGTAATTTAGCCTTTAGATTAACTCTACTTGTTATTGGTGCAACAATTAGAGTTGGACTATAATTATTTCCTGTATTATTTTGTATGATTACAACTGGACGTTTTCCAAATTGCTCACTTCCTCTTGCATTTCCTAAATTTGCAATAAATATATTTCCTTTATTATATTTCATTTTTATATTCCTCCTACTTAAACTTTTTTAATATATTCATCTGTTCTTCATCTTCAGCAAGTAATTCTTTAGTACTTTTCTTTTTATTTCCTCCAACAATAATCATATATGTAATAAAATTAATTAAAATGAAACATGCTGCCCAAATAAGAATAAATTTGTTCATATCTTCCTCCGATAAAAATATTTATTAAAATATTTATTAGATGGCAAATAGCTAATTTGCACCACAGGAATTTCACCTATCTGTTTCCAACAGACTTACTTTCATTGCGTGGGACGGTTTTAATCTCGCTCATTCTATGACTAAATAAGAGTATCTTTAATTCTATTATTGGTTACTGCCTTATAAGTAGCTATCTTATATTTAAGTTTTATAAGTTGTAAATTTATAAATTAACTAGCTAGCAATAATAGGAATGTATCTAATAAATAGATATTTACTTTTCAAAGAACAAAAAATAACAAGTGAAAGATTTATATCTTTCACTTGTTAAGTCACTTATGTATATGAAAGTTGATAGTGAATTAAAAATTTGTAAATTTTTTTCTTAATTTTTGAATTCCAGCATCAACACTTCTTTTTATTGCTGATTTATTTCTATTTTCTATTTTTGCAATTTCAACAAAAGAATATTCTTTAAATAAATGTAAATATACTCTTATATTTTGTGGATATGGTAATTTATATATTTCATTTTTTATATTTTCAACACTTAATTTATCAATTACTTTTATTTCTGCAGATTTTTCCTTATGCATCATTCTAGTTTCGAAAGTATATTCGTTATTAATCGAAACGTCTAAATGTCTTCTTTCTTCATTTTCTTCTCTAAATTTTTCTCTTTTTCTAGCTGTAAATTCGATTTCTAAATCTTCTCCAATTACAAAGCATTGTCTTTTTCCATTATAATCTTGGAAAAAACCCACTTTCATTTTTCCATTTTCACTATAAATTTCATATCCATCTATTATCTCTTTTTTCAAAAACAAAACCTCCTATCGAATTGAATTTTTAAAAATTCAACGTTAGGCGGTCCTCTACACCAATACACATTAGTAAAGCTACTTTTAAAAGCGAAAAAGAGATTGAATTTACTATTTTTAGCAAACTCAATCTCTTTTATTATATATTTTACAAATATATAGAGATTTTTGGACACAATAACTACTCCTTATGCGTAGTTATCGTTGTATATATTTAAGTAGCAAAAACACTACGCTAAATTATACATCTTAATTTTTTATCATTAGATAATTAATAATTTAGTGAGTGTTTTAAAATTCTTTTTTGTATATTTTTATATTATCAATAGTGTTTATGTAAATTGAATATAGTGATATTATTTTTATCACTTTTTTTAATCAATAACAAAAAAAGATATAATAAGGTAATTAAAAGTAATATATTATAATATTGAAAATCTATTGAATTATATATATAATTCTTATGTATTTGGAGGTAATTATGAAGAAAAGTTTAATTGTTTTGTTTTTAATCATATTATTTTTGTTATTGATAATGGTTAACTATTTGCATCTTCATGACAAAGAAAATATAAATACTGACTTATATTCAAATAGTGAATTATATAAGATAAAGTACTTTAATCCTATACATTCCGATTATTATTATGGAAATGATTTTTCTTTTTTCAATAATATTTATTATAAAATTATAAAAAATTATGAAGAATATCTGACTTATAAAAATTATTATCAAGAAATAATTGACATGTCAGAAGAAGACTTTAACACCAATTTTATAATTTTAAGCATAACTGAAAATGAATCTACAAAGAATTTATCATTTGAAAATTTAGACACAAGTGATTCTACTCTTTATATTGGTTTAAATAAAAATCTTGATACACCTCAAAGAGGGATATCCATTAAAATTGATAATTCACTTTTAAGAGAAAAAACTGATATATATCAAACTATAAAAGACGTAAATTTCATTACTACATACAAGGATATAAAATCTATTCCTAAAGAATATACTATTCAAGAAGCCATTAATGATAATTGTTTTATAATATTATCAGATAGTCAAATTACATATAATGAACATATTTTTGATACATTTATAAAAAATATAAATAATAATGAGAACGCTGAAATTAGAATATTTAATCAATCATCAATAAATAATATAACAAATATATTTGACATTAAATATTCAAGTCAAAACAATAAATATTATGTATGTAAAGATACTTCACGAAATTTAGAAACTAATGAGAGTTACAACTATTTTGAATATGACAAATTTGAAAAAAAAGCTTTTAATAAAGTAGACTTAATAAATTCAGAACAAATAGAAAACTATATGTTTTGCAGTAACAATTTTCCGGAAACAAATTGTTCTATTTTATTTTATACTAATAAATAAATGTAAAAAGAGGAGCTCATAACATGAACTCCTCTTTTATATAGATTAGAAATAGGCTTTGTTTACTTACTACTTATAATTTTGCTTATTACTTATGGTCTGTCAGGCCAATATATCCATCCAGATGTTTTTTTAGTAGAATCACTTGTTTTATAGTAATCAATATAAGTCCAACTAGGATCTGCATTAAAACTTGTTTGGAATGTTATTTCAGCACCAGCCGGCAAAACATCTATGCAAGCACTTTTATCAGTAGGCGAAGCATATACGTTAGATGAAGTTCCTTTAGCCATGCTTACCATTACATAAGATACATATGTGTCTGCATAGTATAATCCAGGACGGTGATAGTCTAAATATCCATTAGAAAGATAACCACGTTTTCTTCCTGTTTTGCTATTATATTCCACATACACCCAATCACCAGATTTGGCTATTACACACACCAGCTCGTTAACACCAATACTTCCAGCAACTCCATAAGAAGAAGTACTTGTTCCATAATATACACTTGCACTGCTATTCATTCTTGCAACAGAAGTAGTTCCGTTAGTTCCTGCAACATGTTCAATGAATTCAGGATAATAGACATATCCTCTTTTAGTACCACTACTAGTACTATACTCAATGTATGCAGTTAAATAACTTTTACTACTATCAACATACTGATATGCATATAACAAAGTTACTGTTTCATTTGCGGAAATACTTCCAATATCAACAGAAATTGCTGAGTCGTCACAACTATATACCCGATAGTTCTTTTGAGATTTTCTAAGACCACCAGTATATATTTCATCACTAACTGTTGCATTAATGTTAGTTATTGTAAAACAAGGTACATATCCAGTTCTTTGTTTCCCAATGTATTGACCTTGAGTAACTTTATATTGAATATGATACCATCCAGTATTCTTAACTCTTCCAAGAATGAATACTTCTTCACCAGACTTAATGCTACCAACAGTTACATATCCTCCTGTGCTAGGTCCAGAATAAACTGTTTGATCTATTGTTGACTGACCTTTTATTGCAGTAGAACTTGCATATGCAGTAGTGGGCATGCTTACCAACATTCCCATAAACAATGCACATACCAAAATGATACTTGTTACTTTAGTTTTCATGTTAAAATCCTCCTGTTTTTTTTGTATTTTGCCTACCTCTAATCTATCTACAAAATAATATGTATATAATTATTTTACATATTATTTGTAATCATTTTCAATGTACTTCATAAAAAAATCGTTTTTTAGTATATCACAAATTAAACAAATTTTTCAAAAAGATATTAAAAGGTAACAAAAAATAACAAAAGGTAACAATTAAATATTTGTTACCTTTTGTTATTTTTATTTTTTATAATATAGATTACCACTAATAAAACATTAATAGCTATCATTAAATACAAAATATTCTTAAAAATATAATAATATGGATATCCTACATTAAAATCTTTTAAATAAATCCTATTTGGAACTGGCAATTGAAAATATAATGTATTAATAATATAAATATAAAAAATATTTAATATAATCATACATATTATTACATATTTTAGTTTGTTTTTATGCATTTTCTTTCTCCTTAATATATAATTTGCTATATATAAATTATATATTACTTTAACAATTTATACAACAAAAACTAGAATTAATTCTAGTTTTTGTTGTATGAGAATTATTTTATTATTTGAGCTGCATTTCTTATATAATTTAAGTATTCATTTGTAACATGTTCTAAATCATTTGAATACTTTTCAAAAATTGAATTTAATTCTTCATCAGAATATTTATTTAAGTTTTCTTCAGTAAATAAATGGTCATAGTCTTCGTGTAATTTTTTAACATGCTCTTTTAGCTCACTGTCATCAGCATAAATATCATTATCATTTATTTCTTTTCCTAAACAGTTCTTTAAACATCTTTCTAATTCTATATCTAATAAAATTTCAATCATATTTTCTTTTAATTGATTTTCTCCGAAGTTTTATACTATTTAGAAAATTATCTGAAAACTTATAATTATTAATTCTATCTTCAATTTCTCTTGTTCTCTCTTCTTCTACTAATATATTTCTCTTTCGGGCTTCATCAGAAAAAATTATAGTATCAATAATTTCTTGATTTTTTTCTTTTCTATTCTCATAAAAATATTCTCTCAAATTTATATCCATGTTACTATATTTTTTTCCATTTATTGTAATATTAGTTTCTGTATTGGTATTTGAAATATATTCTTGTAGCTTTGTCGAATTATAATATTCTACATTTTTGTTAGATACTATATATAATATTACAAATACTATAACTATAATAAATAATATTAAAAAAATATAAATTTTTTTCATTTTTCCTCCTAAATTATACTGCCGATTGACTATTTCCTTTTTCCCATGTATATGTACCTGTTAGAGGACTTCCTGCTTGATGGAAAGCTCTAGCTCTTCCTGAATAATGTAATAAAAATCCATCATTTTCAACTACTTGTGTTACTACAAAGTCAAATACTTCTTCACTTCCTTCAACCCAATCATAATAATCTTTTATTGTATAAGTAACATCCATTGTATAAGTAGTATTTACTTTTTTTACATTGCAGACCATTTCAATTCTGTACTTTCCTATTGATGCCCAAAGATTTTTACTACTATCTCCAAATTGTGCACTTGCTTCATATTCTAATGCAAAGGAAAATTCTTTGTTTCCTTCAGGAGCAAATTTTTCAGCTGCATCAGCTGCTCTTCTTACATATGTTTTATATAAATTATAGTGAGCAGTATTTTTCTCAACTTTTTCTGGAAGATCTGTATGTAATAAGAAACTACCAGTACCATCCATATATCTACTTAATGAAGCTGATGCGTTTGACATAGCAATCTTTCCAATCAAATTATTTGCTAAAGAATTAAAATGATTTTCTATGTCACTTAATTCTTTAGAACGTTGGTCTTTTTCTTCTTGAGGCATTTGATTAAATTTACTTTGCATACTATCTATATTATTTTGTGTAAAAGGCGAAATTGTAGTTGATGTTTTTCCATACACAAATCGATTATATTTGCCTAAATCATCCATATAAACTGGAATCTCTACATATGTTACCTGTGTAGCGTTACCATAGTTTATGTAGTTTTGTGCATATTCTAAATATTGTTTATAATAACTGTTTTCTTCTATTTTATTAGATGATGTTATAGAAAATCCCATTGCTTCAATTGTATATCTATCAAAATTTCCTGTTTGTGGCAAACCTTTAGAAGATTGAAAAACTTTTATTGTTGGAACTGTATCTTCATCTAATATAGGTGTTGGTGTATCATTATAATTGTTAATATTATTGTATCTTAAATAAGCCTTTAGAGCTTGAATTGATGAATCAGAATCATCTAATTTGAATATAATATCATTATTAGCTGTTATTTGAAGAAAATTAGTTGCAATGTAACCTTCTCTTCCATCAGATAATCTAATTTTATCCCATGTATATCCATTACTATTTGTAACACCTTTTTTTATTCTAGTAACTATTGTACCATTAGTTAGTGAAGTAACTATTGTAGAAGAAGTATTAGGTTGTTGTCTTACATTAACGGTTCCTGTTGTAACGATTTTACAAGTTTCATTTACATCTTCTCCACCTAAAGTTTGTCCCATTTCTCCAACTAATAAATCTCTCATTGAAGAAGCTAATTTTCCAGAGAAGTTATTACTAATTATTTCTGCTGCATTTGAAGGCATAGGTAATTCAACAAGACAAGATTTAGCACCTATAGACTGTCCATATCTAATAAGATATCCAGTTCCATAAGTTCCATTATTTTTAAATCCAAAATGATTAGAAAAATATCTTCCTATTCCTACATCTCCATATGTTTGATTTAACCAACCATGAACATCTAATATAATATTATTATTACCTTTGTTGCTATCTATAAAATCTTTTAGTCCTCTTATTTCTCCTGCTCCATAATCTTCTTCATCTTTTTTTCCTAAAGGATTTGGTCCTGTGTAATTTCTACTTGTATAATATGGTGAGAAATTAGCTGGCCAACTTCTATTCATATCAATTCTTCTAATAGCTTCAACTGTACATCTTCCTGGTCCATTATTAGAATAACCGTGTGTTATACCATCTGGATTAGCTGTTGGTATTATGTATATTTTCCAGTAATCAAATACATCTGGTCTTTCATTATAAAAACTTGCTAAATTGCTCATAACATTATTAGCTATGTTTACTAACTCGACACTATCTGCTGCCCATGCATCTTCCCAACCATGTTGTCCATAAACCATGAAAACAGTATTATCTCCATGTCCTATTGAATAATATTTCAAGTCATTACCACAAGCAGTTTTATGTGGATAGTATGTACTACTATAAAAATTACTTTGTAATGGAATATTAGGTATAGATGGATTTTGAGTATCAATCAATTTATCTGCTTCTACATAACCTCTTTTGGCACCGTTTTTTGTAGTATATTCAATATATGCCCACTGCTTACCAACTCTTTCTATATTTCTTAAATAAGAAACTATTTCTTGATTATATACTAATCCTAAATTAGCATAATTGCTATTAGGACCTCCATAAACTGTTAATTGTTGTGTTGCTTTTTTTAATCCATTATATGTTGAAAAATCATAGAAATTCATACTTTTAAATATTTCTAGATTACTAGCTGACATATAACCACATTTTCTGCCTTTATTAGTATTGTATTCAACATAAACCCAATCTTCAACTTTTTCAAGTATTGTTACATATTCATTATAATATGCTCCACCAAGTTTTACGAAATCTGTATCTGGACCTGCATAAGCACTAGATGTTCTCTTAACTCTTGCAACTGAAGATCGATTGACCACAAAAATTTTTGAATATTCAACTAATCCCCTTTTAGTTCCAGCTGATGATGAATATTCTACATATGCATACTGACCTATTCGTTGTAAGAATGTTACACCTTCACCTTGATAAATTTGACCCACTTTAACATAATCTGTGGTTGGATATCCATAATATATATCTACATTACCAGAATGAGAAAAAGCTAGTCCACCACCATCGTATGGTACACTTGTATCAGAAATATTAACATTTGGAACTGAAGATTTTGGAACAAAACCTACCTTTTTGCCAGAAGCAGTTTCATATCTTATTTGATACCATCCAAACTCTCCCTCTAATACATGTACTTCTTCTCCTGAAGATACAGAACCAACTTTAGCATAGCCATCATTACTAGGTCCAGCATATACATTTTGAGCTGAATTCATATTTCCAGTATAATCTCCACTATACATTGGTTCTATTCCATATTCATCATTTTCTATTTGCACTTCATGTTGAAATAAAAATTCTTCTAAAATATAACTCATTAAAATTTCATTATCATCTTCTTCGTTACTTATAGAAAAAAGTTCAGAATTTAATATTAGAAGCTTTGATTCGGATGTTGTAAAAACTTTTTTATATTCAGCACTATCTATATTAAATTTTTCTATCTCATTTGAATTATCTAATTGTTCCATATAATAGTTATTAATATCAATTGCTATAAATTTATCTCCATTAATAATCTCATTAAGACTTCTTTCTGTGTAATTGTAATTTTTTTCTTCTATACCATTAAGACTATTAATTTGTAAATATCCATCGTTATCTACACCATATTGTATTTGACTTAAAGAATTAATAAAATTAATTAAATATTCTCTACTTCTTTCTGAAATCCAAAGCCCATTTCTGTTATTATTTCTATTTAAAATATTATCTATTTCTGATATATTTTTTATACTATCATTTATTATTCCAGCTAAAGCCACTTTATATTGTTTTTCTGTATTGTTACCATCTTTCATTTCTAAAATATTAAAACTATAAGCTTGAGCATAGTTTATTTTATCTTGTATATATTCAATAAATTCTTCATCTTCAAAATAAAATAACTCTAAAAAATGATTCATTAATGTTGCTAATGAGTCAAATTCATTCGTATTATTATACTTTTCAATATTTAATAATGCAATTTCTTGAAATTCATTTGATTTATTAGTAAACAACATTGAAAAATCTTCTTTTTCGATAAACATATCTAATATTGTATTATCATATTCATTTAATGATTTATATCCATTTTCAATAGAAAGTATAATTGTTTTTTCTGAACTAATTAATTCATCAATTTTGTCTGTATAATATGAATATGACTCTCTAATTTCATTCCCAGTTTTTTCACTTTCTTTAACTAGAAATCCTTTTTCATTAAAAGAATATATATTGTTACTTATTGTATTAATAAAATTCAATATAAATTCTCTATCTTTTTCTGAAGCCCATACTCCATGTTCATTTAGTTCTATACCATTAGAAATTATAGTATTAACATCAGAATACGTGAAATTAGTATTATCATCTGATAATATACCAGCTAACATTACATCAAAATCATTTATTTCTTTTACATTAATATATTCATCTTGTTTAAAATTATTTTCTTCTTCTGTTTCAAGTAATACTTGATTATCTGTAACATTTTCTTCTTCTGCCTCATTATTAATTTCTGTCATAATCGTATTGTTATTTTCTTGCAAGTTAGTAATATTTTCATCTATTATTGTATTGCTTTCAATATCAATATTTGTTGTATTACTAGTTTCATTAACAGATAAATTTTGATATGTAGCAAAACTTATTGGTAAAAAATTACTAACAAGTATGATTAGTAAAACAAAGGTTGAAATAATTTTTACTTTTAATTTTTTCATAAAAACCTCCTTTATATTATTTTTTTAATGTAAAGACTTCTTTGCATATTTAATTTATCAATAAATCAAATTATTTGCCCAAAAAGATAATTAAAGGCATTTTTTGTAGAAAAAGGTAATTTTTTGATAAAATTTGAACCCTTTTACATAAAACTTTCATCTAATATTATATAAGGGGGAATTTTATGGTAGAAATTTTATTATCACAAGAAAATAAAGGAAATCATATTGAACTTATAAATAATATTAATTCTTTAAATGATAAAAGTAAATTATATAAAAGTGTTAATAGTAAAGAAGAAATAATAAATATATTGTCAAATCGTTCTATAGATATACTCGTAATTGAATATGATATTTTTAAAACATTTAATATACTTGAATTTGCTGGTATTGATAAAGCTATTAAGTATATAATTATTTTGAATAAGAAAACAGTAAAAAACTCTGAAAAATATAAAGAAAAATACATTTTTGTTACAAAAGAACTGTTTTTAAAAACGTTAGAAGATGTTATCTCTCTTTGTGATAATGAAAAAATATATACAGAAGAAACATTAATAAAAAATAAAATTAGATATGAATTAAAATATATAGGATATAACATGGGATATATTGGAAGTAAACTTTTAGTAGAATGTATATATTGTTTTTACAAAGATTATGATACCTTTGATGAAAAATATATTAAAGATACATATCCAATAGTTGGTAAAATATATCATAAGTCAGCAAATACTGTAAAAGGCTCTATTAGAAGAGCCACAACTATAATGTTTGCTGAAACAGATGAAAATAAATTAAAGGAATATTTCGGCACTTGCACTCTTCCTAAAACTGGGGTGAAAATTGTAATTGAATCAGTATTAAATAAATTATATAAAAATTAAAAAGTTACCTTTAGATACCTTTTGTTGTTTTTTTGATTTATTTATGCTAAAATATCGACTGTTGTTATTTTATATAATATAGTATTCAATTAATTCGAGATATTTTTTAATTAATTGAAAAATGTAGGAAAATGATTTTGTAGCTTAGGTATTAACAGATTAAAAGGAGGACATTTTTATGAAAACATTTAAACGCTTTACTACCTTGATGTTAGCTGCACTTATGTTATTTTGCTCTATGACTACACCTGCATTTGCAGCAGAACCCACAGCAAATACTGATTCGGAAACTATCATTGAATTTGATATTACCCCCGAAATGATTGATGAAAACGGATATGGAATTATGCCATTGGATGTTGATGATACTTTTTGGATAACAAATTCATACACTGGTAGCACACGGACTTATTATGGAAATACATTGAGATATGCAATCACTGTTACTGATGCTAATGGAAATGCTGTAAACAGCGTATTAGCTGTTCGTTTGTATAATTCAAAAGATTCTATGATACGTGAATATCAATTCAATGCAGACGGTGGTCAATATAATAGGGAAATCAGCATTTCTTCTGGATCTTCATATTACTTTAAATATTTGTTGGCTTATGGTTCTGTAAGAACACTTAAAATTCGTATGCAAATAATATCATTCTAACTTTAGTAATCATTTTCCTACAAAAAAGCATGGTTCTTTATAGACCATGCTTTTTGATTATTATTTTTTCTTATTTAATTGTACATTTAACTCTGTATTTTCATTTATTTTGAATTTTAAATATAAAATATCTATGTTTTCATTATATTTACTAATGTCAAATTCGAATTCATGCATAGAACAGTTTTCTATATTCTTATTATACCAAGAACTACATATATATGTATCTTTCAATTCGTTTTCCAATATCGGTTTGTTATAAAGAACAATTTTATCATCGAAGTTTTCATCAACTTTAATTTTAATTTTTAAAGAAGTTTCTGTTAAAGAAATCTCGTTTTCTAATATATGCTTGTTAGGTTCTATCTCATAATAAGCATTATCTCTTTCGTTAAATTTACCATCAATTTCAATATCAAGATTCCAATTGCCCACTATAACATCTTGATAATTTATTTTTATGCTTTTTATATTTATATACAAATGTTTGATATTATAAAATTTATTAGCTCCATATAAAATTGATGTATTATAAATATTTTCATCAACTTTTAACATCTTATTGTCATTTTTTATATAATTAACTAGTTGTTTGCTTTCAAAAAAATTATTCTCTTCATTATATTTGTATATTAAATTGCCTTTTTCATCCTTAATTTCATAATCATATAACTCAATATAATCCACTGTTAATAATTTATCTACTTTATATGAATATGAAATATCCATATTGGATTCATCAATTGTAATACAATTTACTTTAATTCCGATATTGCTATCATACACATAATCCATATCTATATTCTGTACATATCCATTTTCAATTGCAGTATCTATTGATTGTGTTGTATTAGTAAAAAAACTTGATAAAATATTAACTATATCTTTAGCAAAAACTACTCCTGTGGTTAAAAATAATATTGTAAAAATATAAATTGCAAATTTAGGGATAAAATAAGTAAAAGTTTTCTTATTTTTTTCTTCATTATTAAAAGCATTTCTAATCGCATATTCGGTAGAACGAGAATGATCTACTTTTTTCTTAATTTCAAAATATTTAAATAATTCTTCATCTATTTTAGTAAAATCATCTTTTTTATTCATTATTACTTATTCCTCCCTTCCTGAATTTCTCATCTTTTCAATTTTAATTTTTATTCGTCGCAATTTAGTTTTTACAGTTTCTTCTTTCATATTCAATATTTCTGCAATTTCTTTTCTAGTATATTTATTGCCATAATATAATATTATAATGTTTTGTTCAATTGGCTTTAAATTTCCTATAATTGAATTATATATTGATTCAATATCAAGCTTATTTTCAACATTATCTATACACCAATCAATAGTATTATTTATTTCTTTTGATATTTTATCATGATTATGCTTTTTGCGTTTAAAATATTGGTTACATTCATTTATTAATATTTTAGTTATCCATGTTTTAAAATATTTAACTTCTTTTAGAGTTTTAATTGATTTAAATGCATGTAACATAGTCTCTTGTACCAAATCATTTGCATCATCCACATCATTAACTTTAACATAAGCAAAATCAAACAATTCGTTTTTTATAAGCAAAATAGCTTCTGTAAATGCTTCCTTATCTCCCTTTTGTGCTCTTTTTATTAATTCTTCCATTTTCTCCCCCAAAATAAAAAAAGTATATGATTATATACATATACTCGTTGCTTATTATTAATCATCATTTATATTATCTGGATCAAATAATTTAGAATGATAGAATTCATATTCAGTAATTCCAAATCCGATACATATATAATGTATTGTTATAGCTTTAGGAGAATTACATTCATTATTTAAAATACTACGTATAGTTGAATCATTAATTCCAGCCTTTCTTGCTAAAGTACTTATATTAATTTTATAGATTTTTAACAATTCTCGTATACGTTGTTTTATAGCATTTGAATATTTCATAGAAACCTCCTGTCAGTAGTATATAAAAAAATTACTAACAATATCCGCGAAGCTTCGCGTTTTGGGGTGAAATTTTAAAATATTCAAATACTCTAATGTTATTATTTAATTATTGCAAATAATTTTAAAATTTTTATTTATTAAAATTACTTTATAATATAAAAAACAGAGCCACATAATTGGAATCAGAAGGTTAAGAAGAGATGTAATTTGCTGTCCACTTAAGCAGTTTTCCATTGCAAGTCCAATACGACCCTACGTTAAAAGAATATATTATAAAATAGCTATTTTTATCTTTTATATTTTTAAGATTATATTCTATAATACTACATTATTCTTAAGAAATGTAATAAATTTCCAGTTTTACAACTTTCTTACAATATTTCTGAAAAGTTGTTTGATTCGCTTTTACAAATTATGAAACAATTTTTTAGATAATACAAAGTAAAAATATTACAAATATGTAAAATTACTTGAAATCATTGACTTCCTACTTGTTTAACTGTATATTGTTATTAAATACAAAAGATTGGATATAATTTAAGGAGGAAATAAAAATGAATAAAGCTGAATTAGTAAAAGCTGTATCTGACAAAACAAACTCTACAAAAAAAGCAGCTGAAGAAGCAGTCAATGCCTTTGTAGATGTAGTAGCAGATACTTTAACAAAAGGAGAAAAAGTTCAATTAGTTGGATTTGGTTCTTTTGAAGTTAGAAAAAGAGCTGCAAGAAAAGGAAGAAATCCACAATCTGGAGAAGAAATAAAAATACCTGCATCAAAAGCTCCTGTTTTCAAAGCTGGAAAAGCTTTAAAAGATGTAGTCAATGCTTAACATTAAAAAATCTGGATATGTTTATATCCAGATTTTTTATTATATTTGCATTTTATATTTTCTGTATTTCATTTATTATATAACTTAATTAATTTCACATTTTTTATTCTAACATTAATATTATTTCTATACTACATATCATATTTTTATTGTTTTTACAAATTTTCAATAACTTTATGTTGTATGTGGTTATTTTTCTATTTTCTATAATTGTTTTAAATTATATTTTTCTTACCTTTTGCTATCCTTTGTTACCTTTACTTATCTTTTTTCAAAATTATTAATATTTGTGCTATACTCTCTTTGCTAAAGCAATTTAGCATTAGGGCAAAGGAGTTTCAAGGCAAAAAAACAACAAGGAGGATTACATCATGAAACAAAAAATCAAAACTCGCTTCTTTTCTTTCTTGACCGCATTTGCAGTTATGGTTGGAATCTTTGCAGTTGCGACCCCTGCTATGGCGGCTGAACCTGACGAAACAGCTGAATTGCTCTCTATTCCCGTAACAGATGTTGAGGAGGCGGTAGCTTCTGGTAAGTATTCAAATGAAGCAGAAGCAATTCGTGCCCTCTTCAGTGAACAAATTGCTGAACGGGATAAAGTCAGGACAGAACCCCTTATAGACTACTGGGGATATACAACTATCAAAGGTACAGAATATGGTGCCAATTACCATAAGGTTTATGGAGATAGAGCAAGATTATCAATTGCATTCAGACCTGCAAGTGGTAATTATAACCAAAGTTTTAAAGTAAATATCAATACAAAAGATGCTTTTGGAGATATGGGAACTTTCAAGTATACTATGAAGTATGACCCAGGTAGTCTTGATGAAAATCATTACTATATGTATGTTGGAGCCTGGTATACTGGAACTCTCAATAATTCTTACAAAGTTTTGTATCAACCTACAGGATATGCAGAATCTATGGAAGTCACTTATCATGTGTGGTGTGATTACATCTAATTAAGTTTCAACTGTATTGAAAAACAAATAACCCTTAATCAATTTCCTTTGTCCTAAAACGAGAATATAACTATATTCTCAAAAAAGAGGCTCAGTTTTTTTACTGAGCCTCCTCTTTATTTATTCATTTTTAATTCAGCAACTATTGCTTCACCAGTATTAGTAGGAAGAATAAGTTTTATATTATCTTGCTTATTGAAATAGGTATAATTAAAAGTTGTATAATATCGAATTTTTCCATCTTCTAAATTATCATATCCATTTTCCCCTATTTCGTAGAATTTATCTCCATTAGGTGTTTCTATATAAATTTCGTGAAAAGGTATCATATCCATAACATTAATTGTTTCTTTATTATTATTCTGTAATTTTTCAAAATCTATCTTTTTACTATTAGTAATTATTTCTAATTTCATGTTAGTCATAGATAAGATTACATTTGATATAATTGTATCGTTATCATTTATATATGTGGTAGAATATTCTATTGTTTTTCTTTTTTGGGCAATTTCATCTAAATCAATTTCAAAATTCCATTTTTCATTAACTGTTACATAATCATTCATGTTAGCTTCTTTTTCACCGATTTTATCTTTTTTATAAACTTTACCAGCACAGTAAAAAGCCTTATTATTCATAAAATAAACTGCATCAAACGAAATGTATAGTTTTTTTGAATTTGGAAATTTTGGGGAAGTTATTAAATCTGACACTAAAAAATAATTATTATTAGATTTTTGTATAATTTTTTTTATAGTTTCTCCATTAGAAAATCCCGTTCCAAATTTTCCAGCATCCAAATTGTTTTCTTTACAATATTCTTTAAAAGAATTGATATCTTCATATTCAGCGTGTAATATATTATTGTTTTCATCCATGATTAAGAGATTTTTAAATCCTATTTGCGATATATCTAATTTTTCTAAATATTGATTATCTGTAATCTTAAGATTATATATAATACCTAAATTATAATCATCTAGAAGAACTGAATCCAATTTAATTTTAACTCCATCAAATTTAATATAATTCATATCTATTTCAGAAATATAATCATTTTCTATTGCAGTAGAAATTCCATCATTATATGTTCCAAAAATATTTTGAGTTAAATTATGAATAATTATTCTTATTTCTTTTGCAAATGCAACCCCAGATATTAATGTTACAGCACATATTATAATAGCAAACATTTTTAATATGTGTTGATTTATATATATTTTTTTATCTATTAACTTTTTTCTTAATTCTTTTTTTCCTCTATGTACAAGATTTTTAATATTATGAGTTGATTCTCCTAATATCTCTGATACTTCTTTATATGATAATTCTTCAATTTGAGTTAAATAAATTGCGTTTTTATATTTATCATCTAACTCATTTATTGTTTCCATTATTTCTTTTTTGGTTTCTTCATTTTCAATAAATTCATTTATATCTTGTTCAATATTATTATATCCATTCTCTAAATACATTTCTGTTATTTCTTCTCTTCTTTTTTCTATATTAGTATAAGAAATAGCTCTGCTTTTAGCCACCAAATATAAATAATTTTTAAATCTACAATTCTTTTTAGATTGATTTTGAAATACATAAATAAAAACTTCTTGTGTTATATCTTCTGCTTTTTGATAGTCTTTTACAATATTAAAAATAAAATATTGAATTTTGCTTTTATATTTATTATATAATAATTCAAAAACTTCTTCTTTGCCTTCAAAATATTCCATATATAATTTACTTTCTAAATCTTTTTCCATTTTTATATTCCTTTCAATTATATATACTTGTCAGTTTTAAAAAAGTTTCAAAATTTTAATTTTATTCTTAATTAATTTATTATTTTAGATAATTATATCATATATTTTATCGTTATTAAAAAAATCAAGAATCTTCTCTTGCTTGAAGAAAATTCTTGATAAATTATTTGTCTACTTGCCATTTAACGTAATTTACTTTTTCCGTATTAACTAATAGTTTTTTTATTTCTAAAAAATTACCATTTTTTCCATAAAAATAATAATCCTATGCAAAAAGCAATTATATTTATACATATGTATATAATTAAATTTATCTTCATTTTTTTGTAGATATATATATTTATAGGAATTAGTAATGAAAATACTAATATAACTGTTAATATTAGAAATGGAATTGTAAACACATTTGCAAAAAGAATAAAAGCTGAACAACCTATTAACATAGTCCAACAAAATAATCCCATAAGTGAATTATAAACTATTGAAAATAGTAAAAAAATATTTTTATTGATTTTTGTAATTATTTTCAATTTACCTAAAAAATATATAATGGGATTTAAAAATATGATTAAGCATAATAATTCCATTTATCTTCCTCCATACTATTTTTATATATACCATTTTAACATATAAATAGTTAATATACAAATATATGAAATGATAAGATAAAAGAGATTTCTGTATCTACTTTCATCTTATCATTTCATTTCCATTATAGCTTTTTATTATAATTATTATCTAACTACTATTCTTTAAAATTTAGAAAATATAATTTTATCTATATCATTATCACTAATAATTTTATTTCCTAATGTTTCTCCAATAGAATTAACAATTTCAGCTAAATATCCATCTTCTTTTACATCTAATATTGTTGCTTTGTTTTTATCTTTTAGTTTTACAACATCAAATTTATGAATTTTCATATTTTATTCCTTTCATAATGTAATTTTATTAGTATATAGGTGTTCCATAACCAATAATATCTGTACTATCTATTTGGTAAGTTTTTTCTCTACACATATCATTAGAATTTCCTTCTATTGTATATACAATATTTTCTTCACATTTTTCTACAATACCAACATGATCTGATATACCATCATTTTCCCAATCAAAAAAAATTATATCTCCTGCTTTAGGAATATAATTTCCTTTTTGCCATAAATTTCTTTCTTTAAACCATGGAATTCCTTCACTTTGACAACCTGCAAATTTTGGAAGTATACCATTTTCTATCAAATTACACTGATTAGCACACCAGCTTACAAAACATGCACACCATTCAACTCTAGTATTAAATCCATACCAACTCCAAAATGGTATTCCTCCTACATTTCCTACTTGTGATTTTGCTACTAAAACAATATCATTACCAGCATTAGGTGGAATATCATTATATAATGTAAAAGCTCCAATAATACATAGTATTAATATTATAAGTATAAAAATCCATACGCTAGCAACTCCTAAAACTAATAAATAGTTAATTTTAGAAGCAATATTTTTTATATTATTAATAATTCTTTTTGTATTTAAAGATAATTGTTTTAAATTATGTTTCTTTTGAACTTTTGATATATGATAATTCCTTTTCCTTTCTTCAGTAGGTTTAAAAAGGTCTTTTTTACTATTATATAATTTTAATGAATTATTTTTTTCAGAAGTATATTTTATCATTCTAATATTAGTATTTTCTTTAATTTGATTTGGAATATGATTACTCACTTTATTTATTTTTTCATCTTTTGTTTTTATTGTTTCTATTCCTTTTTGATACATTAGTTTTGTAGACTTTTTTCCATAACGATTAATGGTATCTATTCCAACTGAAGTAGCACTTTTCATTTTTTGTGTTATATTATTAATAACATTTTCGTTTGGAGAGTTTGTATTATCATAATCATATTCAATTTTATTTTTTACATTTATAATGTTGTTTTTGAAATTTTGCGTATAAATGTTCGCTTTATCGAATTTCCTTATTTTAATGCTATTTTTAGGTTTTATTTTTATATCTGCCAATAATACATTACCTCCTATTTTCTCTAGCTATCACAACTAGTCTACTATCTTTATTTGTATAATCACAAGTTGATAATGTTATAAAATTATCTCCGATATTTTAAATTTTCTTTTGTATCATAAAAAGAGAGTTCTGTACACTTATTTATAAATGTATTGAACTCATCTTCATTAATAAAATTTATAAATTTATAATATTGAAATCCATTACTTACAGTAGTTGTAAATACTGCAAATATAGTATATTCTTTTAATTCTTCAGCAGTATAAAATGCTATAATTTTATGATTTTCAAAAAAACTAATATTTTTATATTTTTCTAATTCTCCAAACATTTTATGACCATTTATGTGATGACCATAAATAATTAAATTATCACTTGTATTTATATTACAGTTTTCAGATAAATATGGTGTTCCCCATACTGAATATTCTTTATAAAAATTTTTCCTTAAATAGAAATTAGGTCTATCTTTTGTATACATAACAGGATAATTAATACTAGTATTTTTTATTTTTACCCACCCTATAATATCTGAATTTTTTTCTTGTAATTTCAATATATCTACTTCATTTTTTTGATAATCTTCATTATTTGTTTCAGATACAATAGTTACTAATTCATTAAAAACTTTTTCTTGAATTTTATCTTCACTAATATTTCTATAAAGAAAATAACTAGAAACTGACATAGCACTTATTAGTAATATTATAATTATAAATTTTCTCATTATAATACCTCATTTATAGTTTCTTCAAATTTTGTTGTCATCAATTTATATAGCTCTGTTTTTTTGGGAAATCTATTTGCAAAAGGAATACGAGAATTTCTAACTCTTATTAATCCTTCTCCAACACCAACATTTGTAATGTGTTCCATTTCCATATCAGAAATGTCTAGAATTTCCGATAACTTTTCTCTATCTGTTGCAGATTGATTAAGCATAATAATAAGTTCACTATTAGCAAGCATTAATTTTGCTTTATCATTTTCAAGTAATTCTTCTACATTTTGAGTAATACCTGTTGCACATCCTCCATATTTTCTTATTCTTTTCCAAAGTTTATAAATAAAATCTGATGTATATTTATATTTGAATAACAAATATATTTCATCAATAAAAATATACGTTCTTTTTCCTTTTTTTCTATTTGTAGTAATTCGATTTAAAATATTATCAAGTATTACAAGCATTCCTATTGGTGTTAATTGTTCTCCTAAATCAATAATATCATAACATATTAGCCTACTATTAGTTTTTACATTAGTTTGTTTAGAAAAAGTATTTAAACTTCCTTTTGTAAAAAGTTCTAATGCAAGTGCAATTTCTCTTGCTTCTCTTTCTGGCTGTTTTAGTAAAACATCTCTAAAATCATCTAAAGTTGGTGGCGTACCTTCATAATTTCCTTGTTTAAAATATCTATATACTAAAGTAACACATCTATCTATAATTGCTTTTTGATTTGGTGTAATATTATTTATAACTTGTTCACATAGTGATAATATAAATTCTGCTTTCACTGTTATTGGATTTTTTTCATCATAATTTTTGCTTAAATCTAATGCATTAATATGATTATCCGATGTTGCAGATATTTTTATAACTTCTCCTCCTAATGCTTTTATAAGTGATTTATATTCTGATTCTGGATCTAAAACAATTATATCGGCGTTTTCTTCTCTTAAAGCAATTGACATTATCTCTTGTTTAGCAGTAAAACTCTTTCCACTACCGCTTACACCTAGAATAAAAGAATTTGCATTTTGAAGTTTTCTTCTATCTATTAAAATCATATTTTTAGATATTGCGTTCTTACCATAAAAAATACCCTGTTCATCTTGAATTTCTTGTACTTTAAATGGCATAAATACGGCTAGGCTTTCTGTTGTTAAAGTTCTTTTTTGATTTATTCTTTTTACTCCAGCAGGAACAACAGTATTTAATCCATCTAATTGTTGATATTTTAGAGTAGCTAATTGACACATATGCTTATTAGCAGTAGCTATCAGTCTTTCTGTATCATTATCTAATTCTTCTTTTGAGTCAGCTATATGAACAATTGTTAGTGTAGTTAGAAACATTCTTTGATCTCTGGTCACTAAATCATTTAGAAATTCTTTACTTTCTTCTCTTTGACGTTCCATATCATAAGGAATTACAGCAGAAAAATTATTATTTTCATTTTGTTTTCTTTGCCAATTGGCTATATTAGTTTCAACTCCTAATCTTACTTTTTCCGCCATTTTTATTGCCTCTTCCATTACCACTGGTTTTATATCTATACTCAACATCATATTTTTATTTAAGTCTGTTAGTTCAGATATAATATTATCTCTTATAAAAGTTGCACATTCTTTTAAATATAGCACCCTACCATACTTTTCTGACATTTTAAAGTAATCGCTTTTAAATTTAAATGTATTAGGACAAATATAATCTTTAAAGCTATGACCCTTTTTCATAAATTGTTTAATATCAAAATTATATAAATCTTCTTCATTTACTCTGTAAAAATCATAGAAAATTCTTAATCTTTCATTTATATCCCGGTCAATAAATTTTGAGTTTAATTTAGAAAAAACATTTCCTAGTTCAGTACTTGTTCTAGAGAAATATTTTCTTGCATCATATATGTTTTTCTTATCTACTGAAATAGTTAACAATTTTTCTTGTATTATTTTATTTGAATCTATTGAATTATTAGAAAGTATTGAATTGTATTCTTTTCTATATTTTGAAAGGTTATCATTTCCAATATCTAATTTTATTTTTGTATCAAAATCTATTTTATTAAGTTTTCTGTTTATAATTGTTAATTTGCTTTCTGCGCCTGCGTCTAATAAGTTTAAAATTGAACTATAATTTAAAAACATATTTTCTTTATCTTCTTGGCTAGCAACAGCATAATTTATATCTGTAAATTTAAAGGTTTTTGAATACTTATTTTGACTAACTTTGAATATTCCATCTTCATAAATTACTTCTATCGGAATGGCTTGCTGAACACTTTTGGGAATTCTTATTCTTTCTCTTTTTTTCATTTTCATCTATATTTTATATCTCCTTCTTAATTATTTGAAACAAAAAGGCAGAGTTTTTGCTCTGCCTTACTTTTTATATAATAAATTAGTATTTTATTATAATTTATTCTTTAAACTTTCCTTTTTCATTTGAATATAAGTTTCTTTTAATAGTTCATAGTAAAAATTCTCTGGTTTGAATAGTAATACATTAGGGAGTAATATTTCTGATTTTATCCAAGCAATAATAAATTCTTCAGCATACATACCATTATATTTAACAAAACCCAAAATTCCAAATGGTATTGCACCAAGAATACAAATATAAGACAATGTTTCTATTCCAACTCGATTTTTAAATAAAAAGTATAATATTAATGCAACTATACAAGCAATAAGTGAAAAAATAAATTGTCGCATTGATAATCCAAAAAATATAGATTCACTATAATTTCTTATTTCTTTATTTATTTTTACTTCCATTTTATTACCTTTCTTTACTTCTTTGTTTTTCTTCCATTTTCTTCATTGTATTTGAAATACTTATATAATCTGAAACAATATTTTTAAATTGACCATATTGAAAATCGCCTTTCATTTCATTACTTATATATTCTATTATATCTTTTTCTGTTTTTACTTTATATTTTTTGTCAAATTCATATGAATAATATTTAATTTTAGAATCTATATCACTTATATCAAATTTTTTAATTTCTATCTCTTCAGATTGAGTGCCATATTTTTGAGTAACAATAATATTTTTAGATTCATCTTCGTTTGAATCTATAATATGAAATCCAACTATATTTGGTATTATAAAATTTTTGGCTTTTATTTTATATGTTGTATTAACTGGAGTATTAATTTGCAAGTTAGATTTTTTATTTAAAACGCTTTTGTTAATATCATAATTATATTCAATTATTAGATTATCTATTTTTAAATTATTATATTTTTTAGTAGAATCTAATTCTAAACACATTTTTGATAATGTATCTAATTTTTGTGAAAAAAGATATTTAATAAAGTTTATAAATTTTTTCTCACGTTTTTTCTTTTCATTGCTAATAATTTCTAAAAAAATTATTAGTATAAGTATTACACCCAATATAATATACTGTATTATTGCAATTTTTATATTAAACTTTATATTAAAAAAATTTACTTCTTTTATAATATATGATAATTGGTTATCATATATCTCCAATATCCCTATTAATATAGTAAAAAGTGAGGCTATTATGCTTAATATAGTACTTAAAATTTCCATATATTTTCTCCAATTTATAATATATATTCTAGCTACACGAATTGGGTCACAAGCCCTTTTAATTTTATTCAATTTTAATTAGTTTTTTTAGTTTTATTTAATCATTTTTTTACTAAACTAAATAAGCTTAAAAAGGACTAAAAGTGCCTAAATAACGGCATTTCTGACCTTCATTATTTTAACTTACAAAATATTCTACTCGATTTTCAGGGAAGTACGACTTGAATTCCGAGTAAAGTTGCCCTGCTAAAGTTTTATTATGTGCTAAAACAAGTGTTGGTCTTTGTGTTTTTTCAATTATATTTGCCATTGTAAAAGTTTTTCCTGAACCTGTAACCCCTAGAAGTGTCTGAAATTTCTTACCTTCATTTATTCCATTTACTAAGTAATCTATTGCCTGTGGTTGATCACCAGTTGGCTCATATTCTGAATGAATTTTAAACATTTTTCCTCCATAAAAGTTATACTATTAGCCCAAAATTCGTGTAATTTTTTAAAAAATTCGTGTAATTTTGAATTAATTTTCTTTTTTATTGTTGACATAACAACAATTACACGAATTTGGCACCAAATTTTTTTAAATTAAACTAAATAATACTAAAAAATATTATATACTAATCTTTGATATTATAACACAATTTCAATATAAAAAACAAGGTAGTATACCTTGTTTATGTAAAGTAAATCATTAAATTTTCAATCATTATTTCTATATCCTTACTGAAATCTTTTAATAATTCATCTTTTTCTTTTAAAATTTTATTCAACCCAAGCCCATATTAATATTTTATCAAATAATCTAAATTCAGCACCATAACTTTTTTCTAGCATATCCCCATTTGTATCTTGTTGACTATTTTTATAATATTTTACAGAATATCCTAAACCTGTATATTTATTTCCATTTTCATACTCTGCTAAACTAATAGTTATAAATGGTTTTGCATCATTTTTAGCATTTCTTAATCTAATACAATCTATTGTTACAAATAATAAATACATAATAATTAATGCTACTATTACTATCAATACCTTTTTCTTCATAAAATTATCTCACTTTCAAATTATAATTTTCACCATGATTTTAACTCGATTTTTATTGCTTCAACTTGTGCTGGATAAGTCTCCATTATAGTACCATTATATGTTACTTTTAAATTAGTTCCTACCATATAAATTGTATCATTATTTTTGCCTAATGCAATAGAAATTTTATCTGCTGTTTTTCTTATCTCATCTCCTTCATTGGGCTCAACTATAATATAACTATCAGTAGCTTCAATTATTTTTCCATAAAAAAATTGTTCTTCTTCACTTTGAATATTATCCATCTTATTAAAAATAATATTATTAATTGTATTTAAATCATCTATAGAAATTATTGCTTGCTTGTCCCCTTTTTGTATTTCTTTGCAATCTTCTTTAATATAATAAATATCACTATTTAGTCTTATCTTATAAGTATTTATTCCTCGACATATTTCATTATTATACTTGGAATTTAACAATATGTTTTTAATAATTCCTACTTCTTTTGCATCAGTTATAGTAATTTTCTGTCCTTCATATTCAATTTCAATAATATCTTGTTCAGGTAAATCATAATTTATAAACCAATTTCCCATTTTAGTACCTATATTATTTTCATAAGGCTCATTTGGAGAAATTTCAACATATCTAATAACTTTGTAACCTAATCCATAATAAGTTACTTTACTTCCATCATCACTAACTATTTTAATACAATACTTTGGTTCATGTCCTGTTGTTACTCTACCACTATCAGCATAATTAGTTATAATTCCTAAAATTACAATTGACATTAAAATTATTCCTAAAATAACAGATATTTTCTTTTTCATACAATACCACCTCTTATACATAATACAATTTTTCTTACTAAAAAGTTTCAAATAAATTTAAGTTATATTATTGATTTAGTTCTTTTTTTAAATCTCTCATATAATTTTTTTATTATCAAGTTTATCTATCTTCTTAATAATTACTATTTATTTTTTATATTATCATAAGAGCAGATAATTAACAATTATCTGCCCTTAAATTTATTATAAATTTTCTACATAATACTAATTAAAAATAATAAAAAAAATGTAAGTAATACTATAGTTGTCCTTCCCTAATAAATTTCATTGAAATATTTGAAACTGAAAGAAAATAATAAATCTTTTGTTAATAATACTATAAAATATCTTTATTCTATGTAAAAAAAGATAAAACAACAAAATACTCTATAATCTTTAACAGAGTATTTTTTATTAACATTAATGGTAAATAAAATAGAGCCATAACTCTATATGACTCTATTTTTTATTCTTTGAGTAAATATTTAAAGTCTATTTTTTTCTTCTAATTCTTTAAATACTTTATCTAAAAAGTTTAATCTTTTCTCCACCTTACCAGGAGCATGAGCTTTGGCATCTGCATATTGTATTGTTAACCTTTTCAATATTAGTTCATACGAATTATCCAAATTATTTGGATCAATCATATTATCATGAGTTCTCACCAAATAGCAAACATTTTTTATAAATTCTGAACTATAACCAAGTCTTTTCAGAATTTTTTCTGACATTTCTGCTGAAACTTTTTGGTGTCCATGAAAATGCCTTACTTCAGCATCTTGATATGAAAATGGTTTTCCAATATCATGTAAAAATCCTGCCATTTTTGTTTCTAAATCTGTACTTTCAATATATGAAACTGTAGCAAGAGTGTGGTTCCATACATCTAAATGATGATATGGATGATTGTGTTCGAATCCAATCATTGGTATAATTTCAGGTATTTGCTTTTTCACAAAATCAAGATTTTCTTCAATTTTTCCTGTGCTTATTATTTCTGATATTTTTTGTAATTCTGTCATTATGCCACCTCTTTCATCCTCTATTAAAATATTAATCTTATTAAAGCAATTTATATTAAACCTATAAATAAGGATCGAAAATTAACATAATGATTTTAACACAATTTTATTTATTTTTCAAGTTTTTAATTTGCTATTCTTAAATTTTCCCCTATATAAATTAAATCTATATTTCGTATATCATTAACTTCTGCAATTTCTTGTACTGTTGTATTAAATTTTGAAGCAAGCTCACTTAAAGTATCTCCTCTTTGTACAGTATATATTATATGTCCTGCAGTATATAATGTATCATTACTTGTATTTCCATTTATTGGTACTTTTATTTCATCTCCTGGATATATTAAATTTGGATTTTTAATATTATTTAAAGTAACTAATTCTCTTACTGTAGTTCCATATTTTAATGCTATTCCACTCAAAGTATCTCCGTCTCTGAACTATGTATATTGTATCTTGATTATAATTTTTTGAATCTCCATTTTCTGTAATCTGTGATGTTTCTTCAAGAAAAATATCATCTGTAAATCTATCTCTGTCTACATATCCATTTATTCCTGAAATCTGACCTCTACTTGTATACTGAAAACCTTCCCAAAATTCCCAGTTTGTTTGACTTGGGTTTTCTACTCCATATTCTGCAATCCATAATGGATAATTTTGTGCAAGTTCTCTACTAAAAACATTTCTAGCCGCATATGCATCACTATAAATTATAACTTCTTTTCCTGTAATTTCTTTTACTCTATCTAAAAACACTCTTGAAATATTATTAATTTCGGGAATATTCAAATTTCCAAACACTTCAAAATCCATTGCTAATTTACAATCAGGACTTGTATTAGACACTACTGAAGAGAAAAATTCAGCTTGTTTTTTTGCTTCTTCTTCATTTCTAGCAGTTAAAAAGTGATATAGTCCTACTTTTAAACCGATTGGCTTTAGCATTATTGTAATTTATTCTAAAGTATGAATCTACAATATTTTCTCCTTGGCTGGATTTTATATAAACAATGTCTATTCCATCATTTTTTACTTTGGTATAATCAATATATCCTTGCCAATTGCTAACATCAATTCCATTGTAAATTTGATTGCTAGATGCTGTAGTAGCCAAAACACTTAATGGTAAAAGTGTAAAAAGTATCATAAAAATAAAAGTTTTAAATTTCATATTAACCTCCAATCTTTTTTTCTATATTATGATTAGAATTTAATTTATGAAACTTGTATAGATTAGTTTAAAACTTGTTGTACAAAATCGTGTGCAAAAATTAGAGAAGCTTTTATTTAGTAGGACGTGCAGAGCACTTTGCTACTAAATAAAAAAATAGAAACTAGAAATTTATTAATTCTAGTTTCTATTACAAACCATTAATTTTATTTTAACGTTTTGATTTATGATCAATTATTCTAATTCTTGCATAGAATATTCCTGCTACAATAATTAAAATTCCTATTGAAATAAATATTATAGAAGTTGCACCTGTTTTAGGCAATATTTTGTCTTTTATTCCACCATCTGAATTATTTATAGAACTATTTGTTTTTGCGTTAATACCTGTATTATTTGTGTTAGTGTTAGTATTGCTATTTGTATTTATACTATTATTTTTATTACTATTATTATTACTATTATTATTGTTGTTGTTAGTATTTGTATTATTAGTAGTAGTGTTATTATTAGTTGTATTTGTATCAGAACCTGGGTTTGATGCTCCATTTTTTACTGTAATATTTGTAGCTATGTTAGTTAATTTTTCTTCATTATTACCATCTGAAGCTGAAACCTCTTTTAATTTTATTACAAGATTCTTTTTGCTTTGTTCTTTTACTTTAAATTTTATTTTAAATACAGTTTCTTCATTAGTAGTATAATCTCCTCTATCTGTAACAAATATTCTAGTATCATCAAAATATGAAGGGTCAGCCCAAGTATTTTCGCCTTTCATATCAATTATTTCTAAACTATCACTATCGTATTCCAATTCCCCACCTAAGGTAAGTACTCCTGGATTAAATTGAATATTTGATATTCTTACATCAACTGTAAATTCCTCATTTTTGCTAACCTCATTTGAAGATGGTATTAAAGTTATTTCAAAGTTTGAAGTTGCATATACATTAGTTACTGTAACTATCATTATAAATAAAATTAGACTTAAAATTATTACCTTTTTCATTATTTTTCCTCATTCTTTCATTTTTTCTTTCTCATGCGTGTTTTTATTAAGACGAGGCACATAATGTCATTAAAATAATATAAAATTTAAAATGTGCCTCTTTTATTCTTAAAAAATTATATTTCTACTTTTCCAATAAACACTAATTTCATTTTTGCCAAATCTGTTATTGTTATTTCATTATCATAATTCATATCAGCAGCATTTAAGCTAGCTCCTGTTAAAAATTCTTTTCCAATATAATGTAACTTTAATTGTGCAAGATCTGTAACTGTTATTTCACCATTTCCATCAGTATCCCCCATTACAACTACTGTAAATGTTAAAGTTTCTCCTACTTTTAAAGTCATTCCTGTTCCTATTATATCTTCATCTCCAATAGTATTTCCTTCTTTATCAATTATAGTTACATTGGGATATGCTTCCACATTTTCTTTAAATTGATTTAAAGTTGTATTTGGAGATATTTTTGAAATAATATTCTCTTCTTTATTAATATCATATATATCAGAAGTAATTGAATCTGGTATTTCTTCTACTGTTATTTCTAAATCTATTTGTGCATCTTCTGAAGCAATATCCATTTCTGTATTACTTGCTGCAATCTCTTTTATTTTAACACTAGTTGTTGTTGTTTCTGGCACATCTTCTTTTACTCTAAATTTAATTTTGAATATTGAACTATCTTCAACAACAAATTTTCCATTATCTATAACAAATTTAAAGTTTTCTTCGTTAAATCCATTTGCTATATCCCATTCATTAATTGGTGTTATATCAATTCTTTCTAAAACATCTGTATCATATTCTAATTTTCCACCTAAAGCAACTAATCCTCTATCAATATTTTCAAAGTCATGTATATTTACATTTACTTCGAATTCATCTCCTGGAGATAACTCTTCATTTTCTTCAGATAGCATTTCAATTGATGTTGCAAAACTTGATACAGTTACTATACAAGGATTACTTGTTACTTCTTCACTTAATGTTTCTGCTGTTGTTGTAACTTTTAGTACATAATTTCCTGAATCTTCACTTGTAACTTTATCTATTTCTAAAACTTTATTTGTTTTACCTTCTAATTTTACATCATCTTTATACCATTGATATGTTTGAATTCCTGATGTTTCTGTTACTGTTGGTGATATTCTCAATCTTGAATTTATTGTTACCTTTTGTGACTCTGGCATTGTAATTTCTGCTGGTGTTGCTTTTGGTGTAACTACAGTTTCTCCATTTTGTTCTTCATTTTCTATAACTGCTTTTGCTACGAATTTAGCTTCAACTATACAGTTTCCATCTTTTACATCATTGTAATTTATAGTAACATTCATTGAATCTTTATTAGATATTTCTATTGATTTACCACAAACATTTATTGCTTCAATTTCATATCCATCATTTGGTATTACATTAATTGTTGCTGATTCTCCTTCAGCTAAAGTAATAATATTTCCTTCTTCCCTGTTTGCTCCTTCAATTTTTCCACCTTCAGTATCTGATACTACAACTGTTTTATCCTGAACTGCTGTTTCATCAGTTTCTGTTACTGCCACTGCAAATGGGCTAAATGAATCACAAGTAACAATTAACCCATATTGTGTTACTACGCAAGGAATCTCTTCAACTCCTGTAACATTACCTTGTTCATCTCTTTTGAAGTGATATGCTTTAAATGTAACTCCAGCATCATCTGGTCCATATCCTGCTGGGAATCCAAGAGATAATCTTAATCTATGCCCTGTTTTTACAACATATTTTTTACATACATTTAAAGAAATATTGTATGTTTCACTTGAAATTAGTTCTTGTGTTCCTAATTCTTCTTCCATTAAATTATTCATTGAGTCTTTTTCTACTTGAGTTGTTCTTGTTGTTACTAAAGCTATTCTGCTTCTTAATTTTTCTGATACAGGTTGTCCATCACTTGTTTGCCATCCATTTAATGATAAGTCTTCATTTTCAAGAAGTGTAGGTTTAGCAAATACTTCCCAATTTTTAGCTGCATTCATACTGAAAGAGCATGCAATCGTATTAGCAGCACCAAAAGAAATATAGTTTGCTTCTTTTTTACTATTTTTTCCTACTAAACCTGTTACATAAATTCTGTACAAAGCATCATCATCTGCAAACATTTTACTAAATGTTAAATCAAATGTCACTCTATTTTTTCCATCAAACTTAAAGTTTGTTATTGTAGATTCAGTAGCACCTGTTGGACCTGTTGATTCCATTCTATAACCTACTTCTGTTGCTCCGTCAGCTAATACTAAATCATCCGTATAAGTAACATCAACATGGTAAGTAGGTCCTACTTCAAGTGTTGTTGTTGCTGGTGGTGTTTGATATTTAACATATGGAGGTGCTTTATATTTTCCACTTGGATTATATAGTTTTCCTGTTTGTGCTACAAAATCAGTTTCATCACCTTGATAAGTGTATCCTGCTAATCCTTCTGGTGGTTCTAATGTTGTTACTGCAAATTCCATATATTCTGAATTTGGAACTGATATATATAGATGGTCTCCATTATCTTTAAATCCACCTGCATATAATTCAGGGTTCATATATCCCCAGTTACCTTCAATCCAAACATCATCACCAGGTTTGTATTCATGATATTTAATTAATATATATTTTCCTTCTTTAGCTGCTTCTGCATAACCTTTATTGTTATAGCTAATATAGAAATCTCCAGCTTTATATTCTTCTGTTTCTGTTCCATCTTTTTTAAATTTTACTAATAATCCATTGATATTTGTTACACTGTCAATACCATAATCTTCAATATTTAATTCAGGATATTTAAAAGTATAATTTCCTGCTGCTTCTACTGTTTCTATAGGAGAATGTTCTCTTTTCATAGTTTCTGTTCCAACCATACAATATCTTGTATTTTCGAAACCTTCTTGTATGTCGCTACCTGGTATAAAGTCTGGATCTGTTGGATCCATAGTAGTATCACGTAAAAATGGATCATCTAATGTAGCATCTATTGCATACCAAACTTTTTCTGTGCTTCTTGCAAGTGTTTGTTTTTCAATTTCAACATAATTCCACATATGAGGAACAGCTGCTGCACCATCAGATTGATGAGTTCCTTGTACAAGGATTGTATTAATTCCCACTTTATCTAAAACTGTTTTAAGTGCTCTTGCATATCCTTCACATACTGCTTCTTGTTTTACAAGTGCCCCATAAGGAGTAGAAATAAATCCTTCATTTCCTGGTACACAATCGCTTTCTAGTCTGTAACCTGTATTCTTAATTATTTCATTGTGAACTAATTTTATTTGTTGTGCAACTCTATTTTCATTTTCTTCTACTTCAACATTATTGGCTTTTTCAACGATTTCATTTACTACTGAATCGAATTCAGTAATAGCATTTTCAACTTCTTGTTCATTGTTAAAACCTTCTATGTAATAATTTGCATGTCTTCCTGAACCTAAATATGCATGATAATTATTATTCATATCTTTAGTAATTCTAATTGTTAAAATTTGAAAATTTACATAAAATATTTCAGGATGGTCTGCATAAAAAGCATATCTTGCAGCATTCATCGCTGAAATTAATTTAGAATTTCCACTTTCATATTCTCTAGCTTGTTCTTCTGTTATAAGTCCATTTTCAACAAGATCATAACTTGCGTTTCCTGTTTTTAATATATCTTGAACGTACATGTTATATATTGCATCATAAATTATTTTAGACATTTCTTCAAGTTGATCATAATGAAATTTACCAATATTTTCTGTTGCATATGAAGAATTATTTAAAGTAATCCAACTAATTTGTGATACAATAAATGCAATAAGTAAACAAAAAATTATTAATTTCTTTAATTTCATATAAAAACTCCTTTTCCTTTTTTTAATTTATTAATTCATAGACATACATAACAATTTTATTGTAACATATAATTATTTTACAGTCAATAATTACCAATATTGTAGATTTTCTAGATTTCTCTCTCTTCTATTAAGTTATTTTTTTGTTTTGCTATATTAGATTTATAGTGTGTATAAAATATATCTGATACCGCCTTAAATCTTTCATTTATTTCTTCAATATTTAGATTAGGTGTAGCCTTTATTGGCTCTTTCACAGTTTCTGGAATTTTTCCTCCTGTTTTTTCTAAAATATCAACTAATGTATTTGAAAATTCTGCTAGAAAATAACCACGATTTGTAGAATCAAGTTTTCGTCTAGTAGCAATGTCTGCAATTCTATCATATGGAGAGACAATTCCTTGAGAAGTTGCCATTAAATCTGCAATATTTAGAACTTTATCATATGTACTATATTTATAATTTTCCAAAAATATTGTAATATCATCTTTATCTGTTCCATCCATCCAACAAGGATTACCATTTTCATCTACAAAAAAACCTTCTTCTGCTTGTTCATTACTAGCACATCTACCACCATTTAAAAAGGAATGTGTTAAACAAGAACTAGCTTCTTCTTTCCACCCCTCATCAATTAGTTTTTCATATCCTTTTGTAACATGCTCAAAGCTATGAGTAATTTTTCTTCCATAATCATGCAAAATCCCCTGAATTTGAGCTGTTGTTGGATCAACTCCAAGTTTAATAGCAAATTCTCTTGCTAATTTTCCTTCATATAATACATGACTAATCCAACTACTAGTATTAATTTTACCATTATTTATAGTTTTTTCTCCAAGTGTTTTTCCACTTTCAATACATTTGTATGCTAATTCAACAATTTTAGATTTAGTAATGTCATTAACTGAAACTTCATTTTGAGTCATTTTATAACAGATATCTAATGGTAAATTCAATTCCTTTTCCATAATTGAAATTAAATTAGATAAATCTTCTTTTGATAAATCTTTTGTAATAAGTAAAAACGCATCTCCTACTGTATGTTTACTTTTTTCAACATTTAATGTAGATAATGCTTTTTTTCTATATTCATCATTACTAAAATATAATTTCATATTTCCTCCTTTATTTGCGTATTAATACAATTAACAACATTTATTATATCATATTTTCTAATTTTTAGCAAAATTCTAATTCTTATATACCTTGAAAAATATTATTTTATTTAATTACTATTGCTTGTGAAAATAATTGTTTCCAATTTGAAATGAATTTAGTTTTACTTTGCTTAACATTTTCTCCTGCAGATGGATCATTTAAATAAACATAATTGTCATCATATCCTATTAATACTGCACAATGTTCTCCTACTAATTCTTGAAAACTTCCACTTCTATCTTCATACTGCCATGTAACTCCTGGTTTTAAATTTCCTCCGTTCTTTACACACCAGACTACAACAGGATTTCCTTTACTAATCTGATTAAATAATTCATTTTCTGAGCATCCTGAAATATTATTTACTTTATCACCAGCGTATATTCTCATAGCCTCTGCTATTGGTTTTGCAAAAACACCATAAGATCCTTTTCCTAATCCTTTGTCAGCACTACCAACAAATTCCTCAAAAGGATTTGCACCATACCAGTTTCCATCATTTCCTTGATATTTTCTGCTACCACTTTTAGTATTATCTATAATATTTTTTACCGAAACGTTATATCCTTTATATTTAAGTAGCATTGTAGCAGATACAGCTTCACAACCAGTTGGATATCCTAAAGAAATTTGATTTAAGTATGGCACTTTATCTATATGATAGCTAGTAACAATATTATCTATAGGCCCATCTGAATTATTATTCTCAACTAAAATTGGCTTTTCTTCTAAATAATAATCTTTTTTTATTTGTGTATACCCCACAATTCCTTTGGAATTTCTTACTTTCTTCCAGCCTATTTTATTATCTTGTAAGAATTCTATTTCTTCATATTTACTTGTAGTTGCAAGAATTTTATAATCTGTACTTGCTCCTGTTCTTATATTATAGTTGCCATTAGCATAATTCTTTTTATTATCAGGATTTGCTTTTTGCACTTTAAAAGTACATGTTGTCGACTTGTCTCCATTATCTGTTGTAGCTGTAATTTTAGCATTTCCTATTCCTACTGCAGTTATTATCCTATTTTCGATTTTTATTACACTTGTATCAGAACTTGTCCAAGATATATCTGTATATGTAGCTTCTACTGGTTCTACTTTTGCATTTAATATGTATAATTGTCCTTTTCCTAAAACAACTTCTTTATCATCTAAAGTTATTGTCTCTACAGGAATTTTCTTAACTTCAATATCAAAATTTTTAAGAATATTTCCTTTATAATCCTTTATTGATATAGTTGCTTTTCCGAATACTATTAGCAATTAAATTCCCATCATCATTTACTGTTACTATTTCTGGAGCATTTGTTTCATATTGTAATTCTTTATAAGTAGAATCTTCTGGTAAAATTTTAGTTTCTAATTTATAAATATCACCTAATTTCATTTCTTGTATTAGGTTTTCAACTGAAACATCTTTAGGTTTTATTAAACATTCAATCTCTATTTCGTTACTTGTAATTTCTTCATCTGATAAAAAAATACTAGACTTTCCAACTTTTCTTCCTATAATTTTATCATCTTGAATTTCTAAAATATCATCATTAGAATTATGCCATATAAAATTACTTTTTGAAAAATTTTCAGGGAAAATATTTTTCTTTATATTTATACATTCCCCTGGCTCTATTTCTATTTTATCAACACTAATTTCAATTTTTTCAACAGAAATTGGCTTTATTATTAAAATTATTTTTGACATAAGATTAAATTTTATATTGAGTATTATAAAACTAGTAATTATTAATACTAATAGAATTCTTCCAAACCTTATCTTTTTCTTTCTACCTTCTATGTTATATTTTGACATATTTCACTCCAACAAAAAATACTATATATAAATATAATACAACAAAAAATAATAAAAGTTTCAAAAATGTTTTTTACAAATTTTATTTTTAATTTTAAAATATTTTTTATTGATTTATTATTTAATTCTTTTTAATATATAATTATTATTTTAATTTCTTTAAATTATTTAGTTTTTATATTATTAATTTATTGTTCTATTTATATATTATCATAATTTACAAAAAGTTTCATTTTTTTAACAAAAATAACATAATTTTATCAAAATTATACAGTTATATAAATTATTCATATATCACACACCAAAATATACATAGCATTTTAAAATACTATATAGATTTTATATTTAAATATTTTTTAAATTTAATAGTACATACAGTTATTAAGATTTACTTAATTTAATGGTAATTTTTTCTGTTTATTGTATTTTATATTTTTATAGTAGTATAATAATATTATAAATATATAAAATTTTAAAGGATTTGAAAATGACAGAAAATTTAGAAAATAAAATAAATGAAAATTTAGAATTCCAAGAAATTATACATGATTTAACTGAAAACCCTGCTGTTCAAGAAATGAAAAAATATAGACAACACTTTAGTACAAGTTGCTATAATCATTGTTATTTAGCTTCATATTACTGTTATAATATATGTAAAGCATTAAAATTAGACTATGCCTCAGCTGCTCGTGGCGCTATGCTTCATGACTTATTTTTATATGACTGGAGAGAAAAAGGCACTCGTTCTGGATTACATGCATTTACTCATGGAAAAACAGCTTACGAAAATGCTTCAAAATTTTTTGAATTAAATAAAGTTGAAAAAGATATGATTATAAAACATATGTGGCCTGTTACTATAGCATTACCTAAATATCCTCAAACATTAATTTTAACTTTTGTCGATAAATACTGTGCTATAAAAGAATCTTTTGAAGATATATTTTCAGAATTTTCTATTAAAAAAGTATTTCGTTATTCATATATATTTCTTGCACTAATCATTTTTAAAAGAAAATAATTTATAATATTAATTATTTTCTTTTAAAAATTAATATTATAAATTATATTTCGAATTTCTTTAATATTTCTAAAAATTTGTTTTTCATAATTTTGTTTTAAATTATATTCCCTAAATAAAAGTTCTTTAATTCTATTTTGTTTATCTTTTGAAAAAGAATTCCATTTAGGTTGGATTTCCTCCATTAGCTCTATCCATTTTAAATATATATTTTTATTTCTTTTATAAATATTATGATTACCATTAATCCATTTATCTACAGAAGTTTGTTTATCACTTTCTATTTTGCATGCTTTTGAGTTTATAAATAAATCTCTTTTTATATCAACTGGCACTAGTGGAAAAACTACACATTGCATTGGTTTTACTCTATTTATTTGACATTTATAATTTTCTCTGTTGTTGAATATGCATTCTTTTTTTTCTCCAATACCTTTTATTACAATTTCAGGTTCTTCACCTTTTACTTCTTCTGTATATTTATTTAAAAATTCGTTTATTGGTATTTTTAAAAATTTACTAATTTCTAAAACATTTATTGGAGTGATTTTTATATCTCCTCTATATTCACAACATTTTTCACATAAAGTACAATTTAATTTTGCTTTTGATTTTAAATTTAGTATTTCTTCCATTAAAATTTACCTTTCATTAATGTTTTAAAACAAAGTATAGAGAAATAAAATCAGATATCTAAAAAATTGTAAAACTGAAATTTACTATCTGACTTATTTATCTGTATATAAATTATATCATTTAAAAATTATTTTTTAAATAATTTATATTTAAAAAGGCAAAAATCCTAAATGTTCTAATAATATTTTAGTTCCCAATAAAATTAATAAAAGTCCGCCTGTAAATTCAGCTTTATTCTGATATTTATTCCCAAACTTATTACCAATTTTAACACCTAATAAAGATATTCCAAAAGTTATTGTTCCTATTGTTACAACTGATAATATTAAATGAGTTCTAAGCAAAGCAAAAGTTATTCCAACTGCTAATGCATCAATACTAGTTGCTATTGCAAGTATAATCATTGTTTTAAAACTAACATCATCATTACACTTTTCAAGCTCATCATCAAAAGATTCTTTTATCATATTTCCTCCAATAAAAGCTAATAAGAAAAATGCAATCCAATGATCTATTTGAACAACAAAACTTTCAAATGTAGTACCTAGAAAATATCCTATAACTGGCATTATTGCTTGAAAAAATCCAAAGTATAAAGCTATTATTAAAGCTTTTTTCCAATCAATCTTTTTCATTGATAGCCCTTTACATATTGCAACAGCAAAAGCATCCATTGCTAATCCTAAACTAATTAATATTATTTCAATACTTCCCATTATCTTCCTCCATAATTATATATATTATAAAATATATAATACAGAACAAAAGGAGCACATTTAAAATTTTATATCATTTTAGTAATGTTATGTGCTGTGTCTTTTTTCTGTATAACTTGGAATTGCAGAGCAATTTCCTATGATAATATAAAAAAGAGACCTATTTGCAGATTTGCAAACAAGTCTCATTATTTAAAATAAAGCCAGATATTATAAATATCAGTATGTTGACTTTATTACATATTTCTACGCTAATTACTCCCTTATTTTTAATAAGTATAACTTATTAAATTTATATAATCAAGTACTTTTTAATAAATTTTACATACTTTTTATCTCGTTTTATTATATCAACTTTATAGTAAAAAACTTATCCTTTAATTTAGTTTTTATTCTCACAGCCAAAGCTCTTGAATTTATTAATCCAAAATTAATTCTCCTATTTTTTCTAGTGTATTCAAATTATAAGTAAATATTTTATTATATTCTAAAATGTATAATATGTCTTTTATATATATTATTCTTTGTATATTGTAATATTCTTTTTCAGAAAAAATTTCTGCATATTTTTCAAAACCTTTTTCTAAATCTATTTTAAATAAAATAACTTCATTTTTGTTATTATATGTTACAGGAAATCCTATTAAGTTTTCTGATGCCTTATAAAATAAACTTTTATGATTATACAAAATTTCTGAGTGTGTATATCCATTTCCAATATCTATATTAAACATTTCTTTTGGATTTTCTAAGTCTGAAACATCAAACATAGACATTTTCATATTATCTGTAGTTATTCTTCCATGCCCATTAGATTTTGTATTATATCCAATTCCAATTAAGTGATTTTCATCATAAGGATGTAAATATGAACTATATCCAGGAATTTTTAATTGTCCTTTGATTTCAGGATTTTGAGGATTAGATAAATCTATTACAAATAATGGGTCAACTTCTTCAAAAGTAACTATATATCCAATTTTCCCTATAAATCTTACAGAATATATCTTTTCATCTTTAGCTAAATCATCTATTCTGCTAACTTCATTCAAATTTTCATCTAATATATATAATCTATTTGAATATTTGTTTTCTGGAATTTTTACTACAGAACTATTACCTGCTTCTTCAGTAATCTGTTCTTGAATATTTTCTTTTGTTGTATATGTTGTCGCAAGTCTCAAATTCCCCTCATATTCATCCATTGAAAATTGATTATTTAAATATCCATCTACCTCATTTTTGGCTATTAATGCAATTTGTGAATTATTTAAAGAAAATTTATATATTATTGTAATTGTATTATAATTATTATCATAAGTTGTTTGAGTTAAATATAGATTATTTTCACTTGCATATATATTATCATTAGCTCCAAAAAAGGTTTCTACATTCATTTGATCATCATTATTAATATTAAATCCACCAACTAACATATAATTATTATTTTCTGATTCTTTAAAATATATTATATCTGTACATGGCACAAGTTTTGATTGTTCTTTACTTACAGTATCTTGCACTCTAGGTAATATTTCTTCGTCTTTTATTCCACTATAGTAATAGCTATATTTTTTACTAATAAAATATATATTATCACCTATCATTCTAGAATCAACATAACTTCCATCTAATCCAACTTCTCTAATTATTTTTAAGTTTTCTTTATCCGAAATATCATATACGATAGCTTTTGCTAAATTTTTACTTGTTAAAACTGTTTTATCTGAATATCTATACTTTTTAGAATTTTCTGTTTCTTCATATTTCAATTCATCACTATTTTCTTCTCTTACTGTTACTTCTTCATATTCATATACATCACCTAAAACAATTAATTTATTTTTATTTATAAAAAGTTCCTTAGGCGAAAATTGTTTTTTATCTTCTTCAATTTCAATTTTTGAAATTACTTTCAATTCATTAGCATCTACAATGAAAACTTTATTTTCTGTCACATAATAAATATATTGTCCATCAGTTTTTACTATATCTGCTTCATCAACATTATCAACTTGTATATTTGTAGTTGAATAATCATTATTATATTTAGTTGCAGAATTTACAATACTATTTTTTTCTTCTACAGCACTTTCTAACACACCTCTTGTTACTGCTTGATCTTCTACTACTATTTCCTTATTTGATGATTTAAAGTTTATATTACTAGAATTATTTTCTTTTAATTCTTCTTTTAATTCTTCTATATTTTTAAATCTTGGTAAATCATTTTTTACTGTTGCTATTATTTTATTATTTGGCATTATTTCTTCTGGATTATTTTTTATATTTAATTCGAACATTCCAATAGAAATTACTATAATAATTATAGCTACACTTGATAACAATTTTAAATAAGATATTTTATTTGTTTTTCTCTGTTTTATTTTTTCAAGAGTTTTTTCTTTTAGTTTATCACTTGCACAAATTTGATTTACTGCATTTTTATAATTATCTTTATTCATTTTCAAAACCTCCTTCTAACTTTTCTTTTAAAATTTCTCTAGCTCTAAATAGCCAAGTTTTTATTGTTCCTTCGCTAGTTTTCATTAGTTTAGAAATTTCTTTTACTTTATAGCCTTCATAATATAATAAATATACTACTGTTCTATAGTTTTGAGGTAATTCACAAACAATTGAAAAAACTTCTTGTTCTTCTTTATTTTCAAAAACAATATTTTCGTCTAAATTAGCAATCTTTTTGTTCCATAAAGATTGTTTTTGATTTTTTGTTAAGTTTAATGTTACTCTAATAAACCAAGCTTTTTCATGTTCACTATTTTGAAACATTCTTTCTTTTTGACTATATTTAATAAAAACATCTTGAAAAACATCTTCTGCATTTTCTACTGTTCCACATCTAGTTAATGCTATTCTATATACCATATTAGCATATTTTTCTATTACTTTATCTATAGATATTTCTTTCTGCATATTTTGCCTCCTATCTATTATTAATACAAATTAGAAGTCATTTTGGTTTCAAAAAGTTTAATTTTTTTCAAAATATTTTATTATTTGTAAATTAATAGAAATTTTATTATCATTATATAATAAATGCATTTTCATCATAAGCCCTATATTATTAAGATTTTAATATATTTTCACTCTAATTTTATATATAAAATTCACCTTTTTCAATAGAGTAATTTGAAAATTATTATTCTCACTTACTATTTATTTAAGAACAAAAGTAGATGATATGATAATTGCAAAATACAAAAATTTAACATATTTTAATTAATAGTAACTTATTGACAAATAAAATAATCATTTATATATTAATTTTATAAATATTATAGTATATAGAGTAAAATTGTTATATATATCAAATAATTTACTTTAACTATTGAATTATATATACTTTTCTATATTTAAATTGGGGAGAAAAATAATGAATGAAATTGTTATATTTTCAGAAATAAAAGTCTTAATATTGACTATAATAGGTACACTATTTTTTACTAGAATTTTAAGCAAGAAAAAAATTAGTAAAGAAAAAGCAAAAGCTTTTTTCATAATTTATATTGGTTTTATTTTTTCTTTAGTTGCCTTATATTATTTAAAAGAAATTTTTAATCCAGGACACTTATTTATGGTAATATCAATATTTTTTAGTATATTTAGTATTATAATTTTTAAAAAATTAAAAGTTTATGATAATAAATATGGTATATTTTTTGCATTATTATCTATATTAGCTGTTTATCTAGGATATATTTCTTATACTCCTTTTTTTACTAGACAACATGATAGTAGAAGTTTTATTAATTATGAAAATGGTGGACACTTTGGATATATAGGTTATATATTTTTTAATAATCATCTTCCAACAGGTTCTCCAAAAGATTTCTGGTGCTTTTATAATCCACCTCTTTTCTATATAATATCAGCAATTTTTATTAAAATACAAACTTTCTTTTCTTTTACAATTGAACAAGCTCTAGAAAATACTCAAATATTATCTGTTTTATATACTACTATTTTTATTATATATGTATACAAAATCTTAAAAGAAATTAATATAAAAAAATCAATTATTTTTTTACTATTATTTGTAGGATTATCTCCTGCAATAATTATAATGTCTGGAAGCCTAAATAATGATATTTTATCTATTATGCTATCTACAATAGCCATCTTTTATTCTATAAGATGGTACAAAACTGATTATTTAACAGACTTAATAAAAATAGCATTTTCTATTGGTTTTGCTATTATGACTAAAATTAGTAGTGCACTTATTGCTGTTGCTATAGCTGTTATATTTATTATTAAAGTTATACAAAATAGAAAAGATATTGTAAAATACATAAAATATTTTTCACTATTTGCATTAATTTCGTTACCAATAGGTTTATGGTTTCCTATAAAAAATCTTGTATTATATGATATTCCATTAACTTATGTTCAATCTGTTGATGCAGATAATGATGCAAACATTTCTAATTATTCAGTATTAGAAAGATTCTTTTCAATATCGAGTGGACAATTAGATACAGTTAATATAAATATGAGTAAAGAAAATGCAGAATATAACCTTTTTATAACAACTTTAAAATCTTACATTGTTGATGAACAAATTGATTATACAAATAATATTATTTTAAAAATAGTAGTTCCTCTAATTTTTATTTGTTCAATAGTTATATCAATTTTGTTTATTATTAATTTAGTATATATTTTTAAAAATTATAAAGAAATCAATAATAACTGGATTTTATTTTTTATATTACTTTTAGTTTTAGAAATAATATCTTATTTAAAATTCTGTTTTGATTATCCTTTTACTTTTACAATGAATTTTAGATACATAGTTCCAACATTAATTTCTTATAGTGCTATAACTGGAATAGCTAGTGATAGTAATAAAAAAATATTTTATTTGAATACACTTTTTATAATAATTTTTTCTATACTATCAATTTTAATTTTTACAAATATTTGCTAAATCATCCACATATTTGTTCAAAGCGCCAATTTTGTTATACAAAATCGTGTACAAAAATTAACGAAACTTTTATTTAGTAGGAAGTGCAGAACACTTTCCTACTAAATAAAAAAGATAGTCTTAAAATTCAAGACTATCTTTTTTATATAATAAGAATTTTTGAAACCTAAAATCTAATTATTTTGCTATACATATCCATTGCATAATTATCTGTCATTCCTGAAATATAGCAAATAACTGCTTTATAGTACTCTTTCTCATTATCAATATCATCAAACACAACGCAATTTCCATTAATTGAATCTCGCTCCTTATTCCAATAATTTTTTAGCCACATCTCGAAATCTGCAACCAATTCTGGAGCTATTTCTCTCATTTTTGATTTATTCTTATATGTTTCTTTTAAGAATTCATATATAGTTTTCAGTATTAACTCAAAATATTTCGTTGCTGCAATAAGCTTATCTCTTAAATAAATATTTTTGTAATTAAATTTTTTAATTTCATTAACTACTGTAAATATTTTATCAGAAAAGCATAACCCTTGTTCAGGAGTAGAATTCTTACACAAGTCAAAAATAAAATCATTTATAAGAACTGTATTATTAATTACCTTGTTGGATAAACAATCTGTTATTTCACGTAATTCTTCTAAATTATCATCAAGTAATCCTAAGGTAATTGCATCGGAAATATCTCTTCCTAAATATGAAATTTTATCTGCAATTTTTACAACACATGCTTCCCATGTATATGGTGAATATTGATTTGGATTTTGATATTCTTCTAAACTAATATACTCACTCCTTGGCTTTAAGTAGTTTTCATCAATTTCTCCACAATGAGATATAATTCCATCTCTAACAGCATATGTGAGATTTAAATTTTGCATAATTCCATTCGGGTCTATTAATAATTCAAATTTATCAACCATATCTAATCCATTTTTTTCATGCCAAAACCTTTCGCCTATATCTCTCATTGATAATTCTGAAAGAATCTTCTCGCCCTGATGTCCAAATGGACTATGACCCATATCATGTCCTCTTGCAATAGCTTGGGTTAATTCTACATTTAACCCTAAATATTTTGCTATTGTGTAACTAATTGATTCAACATGTGATACGTGTTCTATCCTTGTGCAGATATGATCATTTTTTGGAGAGAAAAACACTTGTGTTTTGTGTTTAAGCCGTCTATAAGACGTACTGTGTACTATTCTTGTACTATCCCGCTCAAATTCTGAACGAATATCATTATTTCTTGAATATAAATAATTTTCTCGAGAAATAATTCTTCTCCAATTAGAATTATTTTCTGTTGCTGCATAATTTTTAAATGCTTCTTTCATATTTACATTTTCCTTTCTTTTAATTAATCAAAAGTTGTTATGGTTTAACATTCTGTTTATTATATCACGTTTACATAATTATTTCAAGATAGAATGTAATCATAATTGAGATAAATTTAAAACGTCCCTTAAATTTCAAGGAACGTTTTACTGTTAGTCTTCTTTTATTATTGTTTTGCTACCAAAGTATGTTGCTAAAAAATATGAACCATATATTATACTAATTGCAACTACTGTTGCAATTACTGATGGTAATAAATCTTTTTCACTTGCTATTCCAGCCATCATTTTTATAACAAATTGGATTCCAAATATAGAATGTATCATAGCAAAAACTAGTGGCATTCCAAAAAATATTCCAATTTGACTAAACAATGATTTATTTATCATTTTTTCATCACAACCAATTTTTCTTAGTATTGTATATCTTTGTTTATTATCTGAACTTTCTGTTAATTGTTGAATTGCGAGTATTGCACTACTTGCAATTAAGAAAATAATTCCTAAATATATTGCTATAAATGTTATAAGTGTTGCAAGTCCTATACTTGCTTCCATTATAGATGTTTTTGAAAGTCCGTCCAATTCCAATCCATTAATATTTAATTTTTGTAATAGTTCTGAATTATCATCAGTAAATATTTTTTCTATTCTAGAATATTCTTCTTCTGTATTTGCATTATAATTAGCAGCCACAAAAGACATTTCTTTCATATCATCTGTTAATGGACAATTATCTGGTACTAATATAATTCCTGTATTAACATGGCTTGTAGACATTACTACAAATCCGTCTTTACATTCATTATATTTAGATTTATATTGCTTACCAGCTATATCTAAAACATTTTGACTATTTTTTAAAACCTTATTTCTAATTTCTCTTTGACTTTTAAAATCACAAAGCATAATATATTCATCATCACTTAATTCATATTTTTCTAATCCATATAAATTAGCTATTTTATTATAATCTGACACTTTTATAATTTCTTCTGTGGTATTATATGATAACATTGGATAACTATCTCTCAATTCCTCTATATATGAACCAAAAAATCTTTCCCATGTTAAATCTGGATTTGTATATACTGAAATTTCTGTTATATCTTTTAATGTATTCATATCTAGTCCATTATTTTTTAATGTATCTATCACAGAAATTCTCGAATCCTGTCTTTGTATATCAGTATATATTGTTTCTCTTCCAGATCTATTTACACTTTTTTCTGGTAAATTAGCTATTTTATAAAGGTTAATATCTACTGGTGTCATTTCAAGTAAATCTCTTTGCATTGTATTTCTTAGTGCTAAACTAGATGATAATATTGAAATTGTCATAAATAGCATCAAACAAATAATGCTCATACTAACAACTGTTGTATTAATTTTATTGTTTATTTGTCTTAATATAAACATATTTGTATTTTTTAAATAAACACTTTTTATTGACTTAACTACTGTTAAAATAAATCCAGATAATGACCAAAATACGCCTATTGTCCCAATTATTCCCATTAATATTGGAGGTAGCATTTTGTTAGCAGTATCTAGTGATTTAAAATTCACAGTAACTGTCCAATATGCATAACCTAGTATTGTACTTGCTATAATAAATATTATAATTGAAAGTATTGGATTTTTAATCTTTACAGTTTGATTCTTTTTTCTGGCATGTAATAAATTAATTAACTTATATCTTGAAACTGTTAATGTATTAAATAGCATTACTGCAATATACATTATGGCAAAATATATACAAGTTTTTATACATGCATCTTTTGAAAATATAAATTGGAAATCTGTCATATCTGCTTCAAACATTTTAGCTACTAATATGGACATAAATTGTGATCCAAATATACCAACAACTATACCTACAAAAAGAGATATTATTCCTATAAATATTGTTTCTAATAATATAATTGATGATATTTGTCTTTTGCCCATTCCAAGTAACATATATATACCAAATTCTTTTTTTCTTCTATTAATTAAAAAATTATTTGCATATACTATTAACAATCCTAAAACAACAGCAACAAAGACAGAGACCATTCCAAGCATACTTATCATCAGTTTTATTAATGAACGAGTAGATTCTGAAACCTTTAGCATTGCTTCCTGGCTATCTAATGAATTAAACATGTAAAATATAGCAACTCCTAAAACCAATGTTAAAAAATAAATTCCATAATCTTTTATACTTTTTTTCATATTGTTAAAAGATAATGTTACTATTAAATTTTTACTAGATGTTCTTTTTTCTTTATTATAAGACATTGTTCAAATCACCTCCAAGAAGTGTTTGTACTTCTATAATCTTTTCAAAGAATTCTTTTCTTGTCGAATTTCCTTTTGTTAATTCATTAAAAATTTTACCATCTTTAATAAATAAAATTCTGTTAGCATAAGATGCGGAAAATGCATCATGTGTAACTAAAAGTATTGTTGCATACATTTTTCCATTTAAATACTCAAAATTTTCTAATAATTGTCTTGCAGATTTTGAATCTAATGCTCCTGTTGGCTCATCAGCTAATATTAATTTGGGATTTGTTATAATTGCTCGACTAGATGCAATTCTTTGTTTTTGACCACCAGATACTTGATATGGATATTTATTCAATATTTCTTCTATTCCTAGACTTCTAGCAATTTCAATTACTCTACGATCTATTTCTTTTGGAGATACTCTCTGAATTGTTAAAGCTAAAGCTATATTTTCATAAGCTGTTAAAGTATCTAATAAATTGAAATCTTGAAAAATAAATCCTAATTCTTCTCTTCTAAACTTGTTTAAATTATTACCTTTTAATTTTGTAATATCTTGATTATTAATAATAATTTTTCCTGCTGTTACTCTATCTATTGTTGAAATACAATTTAAAAGTGTAGTTTTACCACTTCCACTCGCTCCCATAATTCCAACAAATTCTCCTTTTGTAACATCAAAACTAATATTGTCTATGGCTTTTGTCAAATTGGATTTATTACCATAATATTTCTCAATGTTTTTTACTTCTAAAACTTTTTCCATAATAAAACTCCTTTCTAAATTAAGTAAATTATACTATGTTATGTTTTAAAGAGACATCGATTTCACTTACTAAAACCTTACAATTTTGTAAGGTTAATTAATCTGACATTTCCATTCCGGCAATTACTTCTCCTGTATAAACATCGACATAAAAAAATGCTCTTTCTATTTCTAAATCATCGTCTGGCTTTACTAAAATTACTTCATATACTGTTCTAGTAAAATCAGCAACTTCTAATTGTCTTTCAATAATGCCATCTTCTATCAACCAAAAATTATTTGGTCTTGTTTCTGTTTTATTTACTTCATAAACTTTTGTGTAATTATTTAAATATTTTCTTGTTAAACTATTTGATGTTGCTATTTTTTTGGCATATTGTTTAGCAATTTTAATTGCTTCTTCAAGGGTTACTTCTTTTTGATTTGTAATATTTGTATTATTCCAGTTATAATTTTTTTCTGCTGATATTTTACTTTTTCTAATATCTTCAACTTTTACAATTTCTTGTTTCATATATTTAGGTAGTTTGATAAAAATACAAGTTTCATTTTCATCATAATCTATATTTTCAGGAAAACTATCCAATTGTATATGTAATTCTATTCCCTCTGTATAAATATGTGAAACTGTTAATCCTACCATTGAAGTATTTTCAATTGCAGTTATTATTACAAAATTATCTTCAAAATCTTTTTCTGTTACATCAATATCAATATTCTTACCTGTAGCAAAAACTTGATATTCTTCATATGTTGATAATACTTTATGATATATTTTTTCTTCATATTCCATATCATGTGTGTAATCATATCCTGGTTCAAATTGCATTCTAAATGCTGTATAAGCACAATTATCTATCATACTAAAGTTATCATTGTTGTCTTCAATTTTAACTTTTTTATTTTGATAATCGATATAGAAATTTATTCCAATTATTCCTAAAACAATTAATATAATTACTAATGATATAATTAATTCTTTGTATTTTTCTAAAATTTTCATAATATCTCCCTAATTAATATCTATAAAACTACCTTTTGGAAAAACTAGACTTATCTTTGTTCCTTCATTTTCTTTAGAAGTTCCGATATATTGAAATTCCTAATTTTTGACACAAATTTCTACATAAGTACAATCCTATTCCAGTAGATTTTTGGTTACAATATCTTCCATTTGTACCTGTAAATCCTTTTTCGAAAATTCTATCTATTTCACTATCTTTTATTCCAATTCCATTATCTTTTATATATAAAACTATATTTTCTTTTTGCTTTTTTGAATATATTTCTAATCTTAAATCTATATCTTTTCTTTTATATTTAACACTATTTTGAATTATTTGATTTAAAATAAAAATCACCCATTTATTATCTGTATTAACTTCATTTTCTAAGTCATGTAAATCTAAATTTACCTTTTCTTCTATTAAAATGTTTTTATTTCTTTTTATACTTTCATTAACAATTTCTTTTAATTTTATTTTCTTTATATAATAATCTTTTTCAACTGTGTTACTTCTCGCATAAAACAATACTTGCTCTATATAATTTTCAATTTTATCTAATTCTTCATCAATACTTTCAGTAACTTGAGATCTATTATTTTCAATTATCATTTTACTTGTAGCAAGTGGTAACTTTATTTCATGAATCCATAATTCTATATATTCTTTATAATCTTCCTGAAGATATTTATATTTATTTACATTTTCTATCATTGATTTATTTACTTGGCTTAAAACATTGTCTAAAATTTCTCCTTCTATAAAATTTGGTGTTTTTACTATTTCTGTAAACAAATATTTTTCATTAAGTTCATTTAATGTATCATTAACATCTGAATAATATTTATTTTTAGAAAAGTATTCTATTAAAATGCCTATACAGTACATAGAAATTATTATTATTGGTATATAGAACTTTAAAAATATTGCAAATTTATACATAATTAAAAAAATTTCTATTGTTATTAAAGCAAACAACAATAATAATATTTGAACTATTTTTTCTTTTATAAAATCTTTAAACATCATATTTAATATTATCCTTCTCTTTTCAAAATATATCCTTGACCTCTTTTAGTTTCTAATAGTTCTTTTAATCCTACTTCTTCTAGCTTATTTCTTAACCTAGTAATATTTACTGTTAATGTATTATCATCAATAAAACTTTCATCATCCCATAAATATTTCATTATTTCATCTCTTGAAACAATTTTATCTCTATTTTGAATTAAAAAACTTAATATTTTGTATTCGTTTTTCGTAAGTTCAATTGATTTTTCATTTTTCTCTATTGCACTTTTTGATATATTTAATATAAAATCTTTTGCATCAATTTTTTCATTATTTCCATCAATATTTTGAATTCTTTTTAAAATTGAAGTTATTTTCGCAAGTAAAATTTGTATGTTAAATGGCTTTGTAATATAATGATCAGCTCCATAATTAATAGAAATTAATTCATCTAATTCATTATCCCTACTTGTTATTATAATTATTGGCATTTGTGATTTTTTTCTTATTTCTTTACAAATATATTCTCCATCACAATTAGGTAAATTTATATCTAATAAAAGTAAATCTGGATTAATTTTTAAAATATCTTCTATAGTATTATCAAATGTTTTTAAATTTTCTACTTTGTACCCATTATTATTTAAAAATATTTTAAGTTCATCTCTTAATTTCTCATCATCTTCTACTATTAAAATTTTTGACATTTTACACCTCCAATAAATTTCATTTTTCAACAATCTAACATACGTATAAGTTTGGTCAAAAATGTCCAAAAACTAACGTCCCCAATTGGTCATTAAAATAAATTTCTTATCTTTCTTATAAGATAATGGCTTCCACCTAATTCTCTAGCATCTTCTACCATACTTACTATAACATATTGTTTATCTGAGTTTTCATCAACTGTTATTAAATCAAACCACCCTAAAGTATTTGCTTCTTCATCTTTTGATACTTTAAGTTCTGCTGTTCCTGTTTTTCCAGCTAGTTTTATACCATCAATTTTCATATCAGTAGCAGTTCCTTCTGGATTTTCAATAACTTGAATTAAATCATCTTTTACAATATTTGCAGAAGCTGCTGTAAATGCTTCTTCTTTTAAATATTCTGGACTCTTTTCTTCTTTATATTCTAAGTATGGTTTTACCATATTTCCATTATTTACAAATGCTGAATATATACTTGCCATATGAACAGGATTAACCAATATTTCACCTTGACCATATCCACTATCAGCTAAACTTACTTCTTTTTTTATTTCTCCACTATTTGAAATTTGAGAACTTGATAATCCTAAATTCAAATTTAAATTTTCACCAAATCCAATTTTTTGAAGTTCTTTTGTAAATGTTTCTGAACCTATTTTTAAAGCAACTTGCGCAAAAACAATATTATCAGAATGTATTAATGCATTTCTTATATTTTTTGCTGAATTGTAAGGTGTTAAAGTTGTTATACGATAATCTCCCCAACTAGATCCTTTTTGCCAACTTAAACCATCATAATTAAAAGTATTATTTTCAGTTACTTTCTCTGTTGAAAGTCCTATTGCAGCTGTTATTGGTTTAAATGTAGATCCTGGGCAATATGCTTTTGTATATCTTGCAATCATTGGATTTCTTTCATCCTCTGAAATTTCTTTCCATTTTTCTGTACTAATTCCATATATAAATTGATTATTATCGTATGAAGGTGTACTTACTAATGCTAAAAGTTCACCTGTTTTTGGTTGCATTACAACAAATAATCCTTTATCATCTTTTAATTCATTATATAATTGAGTTTGAATTTCTGCATCTATTGTTAGTTTAATTGTTTCTCCATTTTGTACTTCTGAACTAGCTATTGTATCTTTTCTAGTTCCATTTTCAGTTTCTATATAAATTTCTTTACCATCTTTTCCTCTTAATCTATCTTCATATTGTTTTTCTAATCCTGCTTTTCCAATTACACTTGTCTGAGAATAACCTTTATCAGCATTTTTTTCTAAATCTTCAGCTGTTACATTTTGAACATATCCTATTAAATGTGATATAGCTTCTGCTAATGGATATACTCTTTCTTTTACTCTATTTATTTTTATACCAGGAATTTCAAGTAATGCATCTTTTAATTCTTGATTTGAAACTGCCACTTTCTTTATTGGAACAAAAGTATTATCTTTTACCCAATTTGAATTTAAAGAGTTCTTTATAGTATCTACTGATACTTCTAAAAGCTCTGAAACTTTTTGAATATCAGCTTCTGAATCTTCATTCATTTTTCCTGGAACAAATCCTACAGAAGATACTTCTCCAAGTCCTGCTAGAAGTTTTCCATTTCTATCTATAATTTCTCCTCTTTGAGATTCTACTGTTTTTACTCTAACTTTATCAGTATTATCTAAATTTGGAAATATAAAATTAGAAGACCAATCTAATTCATATCTTTTTGTTTCTTTATTTTTAACTAGCCTTGAACTAGACGAAAAATTAATTTCTCCACTTGATGCTGTATTTATATATACATCATAGCTTAATTTATAACTTTTATCTTTTTGCTCTTCTTCCGATTTTATTTCTAATATGTAATTTGTCATAGATATTCCAGAATAAATATTTTTATTTCTTTCTATAAAATCTTCTTTTGAAATATTTCGTTTACTTTCTTCTGATATTAAATCATACATATCTTCATATTCTGCATTTTGTATATGAATTGCAAATTGTTTTAATGTTTCTTCTGGAGTTAATTTGTGAATATTTTTAAAAATAAAATATCCTGAACATCCTATAACTACAATTAATAATAAACTTATTAAAATTACTGCAAGTACCTTTTTACTCATACTTTACTCCATTTCTATTCGAAATTTCTTAGAACTTATTAATTTCTATTATATAGCTCTAAACTTTAAATATTTTGTATACTTATGATTATATCATATATTATAATATTCATAAAAATTATAATATAAAAAATATTATTTATCAATATTTTAAACTATTTAAATATTTTGTTACAATTCACAATTACTATTTATTTAATAAAAAATTTAATACATTTTTAATCTATGAATGATAGTTCTTTTAATTTGTAAAATAGCTACCTAATATTAAAGGAGAGTAATAGTATTACTCTCCTCATAATAAAATCCGCACAAATTGTAGTTATTAACTATTTTTACTCATTACACTATTTTAGCACCAAAAGGCGCTAAAGATAATTTAGCAATCTTAAAGAATTGTAATCCAAATGGAATACCTACTATTGTTATACACCATAAACATCCTAATAAAAAGTTTTCTAAAGCCATTGGAATTCCAAAAAATATAATCCATATTATATTTGCAAATAAGGATGGAACTCCTCCTCCATATTCAATATCTTTTCCAAAAGGCATAAAAGACATTGAAGCAAACTTAAAACATTGAATTCCATAAGGTATTCCTACAATTGTTAAACACCATAATGTTCCAGATACTAACCATGAAAGTCCACTTAAGAATCCTCCAAAAATAAACCATAAGATATTTCCTAATATACTCATAATTATACACTCCTTTATTTAGTAAATGTTTTGTGCGAATTTATTTGCATTAGTTATTTAGCATTTGCATTTTTTTAATATATATAATAAACTTATTTATTATCTATAAATTCAATTATTATATTCTTTAAACATTTTGTCAATATCCTCTTGAGTTATATATTTATATTTAATCATTTTATCTATTACTTGTTTTTGCCTTTGTTTTGCAAGTTCTGGATTTTTAGTTGGTGCATAAACTGTAGGTGCATTGGGTATACCTGCTAATAAAAGCATTTCATAATTAGTCATCTGATATAATTCTTTATAAAAATAGCCTATACAAGCTTCTTTTACAGTATAATATCCATCTCCAAAGTAGCTTGTGTTTAAATATAATTCTAGTATTTCATCTTTACTGTAATTATGTTCTATTTTGAAAGACATAAACATTTCTGCAATCTTTCTAGTAAATTTCTTTTCTTGTGTAAAATATATATTTTTAGATAATTGCTGTGTTATAGTACTTCCACCTTCAACTAAATCCATTGCTTTTATATCATTTATAATAGCTCTACCAATTGCTATTATATCAATTCCATTATGTTTATAAAATCTATGATCTTCAACTGATATAACTGCATTTATATACATTTGTGGTACTTCTTGTATTTTTGCATAATTTGCTTTTTCTCTTATACTATTCACTTTTTCTTCTAAAGGTACTTCTTTTAAGGCACTTTTATACATATCATAGCCATTTCCTATTACAACTAAAGCTATACTTATTGAAAAAAATATTATTACCAAAATTACTTTTTTTAACATTTTCATATTTACCACCTAAATTATTTTGAATAATTTACTTTTACTTTTTCTGGAAGTTCATCATATTGTACTTCTTCCCATTGTTTAACTCCTACTGTTATTTTAGTTTCCAATTTTAAATATGCCTCATCTCTTAATTCTCTACTTGTTTTAAATATAAATTCTTTTTTCTTTCCCTTTTCATTATAAGCAAATAATTTATATTGGTATTTCATATTATCTGTTGTAACAAGCTTTGTTATTTTCGTATTATCTATTTGAGTATAATAAACCTCTTCCTGAAATTCTAAAAAGTAGAATGCGCCTATACAAACTAATACAGCTATAATTATTGCAATAATCATAGGTACTTTTTCTTTTATATCTTCCATTTTATTCCCTCCTATTACATCTTTAATTACATTATATATAGATTTTATTATCATAACAATTGATTCAGCTTACAGTATTCTTACATTTTTGTAAGAACTATTTATGTGTGTAATATTTTCCCGAATGGCTTCTATTATAGGAAGTTCAGAGAACTTTCTTATAATAAAAGAAAAAGAGTGACATACTATAGACACTCTTTATAATAATTTATCTTATATATTTTTATTATAATCCTTATAAATAACATATTCTTCTAAGCACATATCTAATTCATTCATTTCTTTAGCATTCTCTTCTCCCACATACCTCCAATGCCAAGGTTCATAATCAACCTTAGTTATGTCTTTTTTCTCTCTTGTATATCGTAATATAAATCCATAATTGTCTGCATTTTCAATTAACCAATTATATTCTTTTGTTTTTTCAAATTTATAGTCTACATTATTAAAATCTACTGCTAATCCCAAATTATGTTCGCTTGTCCCAGGTTTATTAATCTTTTGAAGAGTTAATTTTTCAGCTTCTTCTTTTGTTTTTCCACTATTCATATACATTTTTACTTTTTCACTAAATAGTTCTTCTTGTCTTGCAACACTTCTATATGTAGATTGTGGCCATATATTTTTATATCCTTGTTTTTTCATATCTTCAAGCATTTGCAATAATGAATCAACTGCTCTACTATCAAATTGTCTGTTTTTATCTATATTAGTCAATTCTGGTTCAAAATTTTCAGGTAAAGGATTTTCAAAGTTAACTAAAACAAGTTTCCAGTCATCAATTTCTTTTTTATTATTTTCAATTACTATTTCATCTTCCATTTGATCTTTTATTTGACCATTATTAATAAATATTTTTGTATCAATTTCCTTTGTAACACTATGATTTTCTAAAACAAAAAATACTATTAATATTATTAAAATAATTATTACTATAACTTTTTTCATAAAACTCCTTTATAATATATTGTCATTAATTTAAACTTTGGTTACTAATGTTTTTTCTTTCTAATTAGTATAATCGGTGTTTGTTGTTTTCCTTGTCCTGCAGGATTATCTTTTATTAAACCTTTCAAATATTCTTCGTCAAATTCAATATCATCAGATTTACCTAATATCTCTTGTCCAAAATCATTTGAATCTACTATCATACAAGTAATACCTAATTTTTCTTTAATTTCATTACATACACCATTTGGATTATTAGGTAGCTCTATTCCTATATTTTCATATTCATCCCAAACATGACCATAAAATCCATCTAATCCACTTACTTCTTGTCCAACTATTTTATAAAATACACCTTTTATTCCAAATAATTTTGTAATTCCGACTTGTAAAACTTGCAAATAATACTTTAAATAATCCTACTTTATTAATTGCATATTGCATTTTTATACTTTCTCCAACACCAATTCCTGTTTTAGGATGACTTGCAAATTTTGATAAAAACTTTGCCCAAAATCCAACTTTGATGTCTCCTCTTTTTACAACCCTATTTTGACACAATGCAATTATTTTCTCACTACTAGATACAATATCTCCTGACTTGTATATAGGACTTACATATTCTTTAAATAAATTTATATAATCTTCTCCTTGTTTAACAAATCTTGTTTTTATCGCATGTCTTAAATAAATTTCTCCTTCTACTTTAATCTCTATTTCTTTACCTTTATTTGAAACAAATTCCATAAATACCTCCCAGTATATTAAATTAAATATACTAAGCAAATATTTTATTAAGCTACAAAAACAATATTTGTCATTAGTATATTTATTTTTGCAATATTTTTTGAATTGTTTTATAATAAAAGTCCAGAGGAATTTTCTATTATAGAACAAAAAATACGCTATATTCAATATAGCGCATTCCCGTATCTAAATTGTATTTATGTTGTATCTAAGTTGTACTTTTATTGTATCTAAATTGTATCTATTTATTCCTTTCAACGATTTCATCTTCTCTTTGAATTGCTTCATATTCTGCATATACTTCTATTGGAGCTATTGTAAGTATGCATATACCATTTTTTTCTTCTAAAACTATAGAAAGTTGTGCTTTTTCTGACTTCAAAATTTGATTTTCGTATTTCCAATCATCTATTATATCTAAGTCTAAATATTTTGCAAAATCTTCTAATTGCTTTCTTTTAGCAATATCATCTCTTAAAAATTCTTGTGGAAAATTTATACTAATAATTTTTCCTGTTTTTTCTTCTATACCAACACCTATTACAAAATCTGTATTAATTATTTCAGAAGTTGTTACAACATATTCTTGAGTAAATATATTTCTAGTTTCATAATATTCTTCCACATTAGACATATCTATTTCTTTTAATATATTATTTGTTATTAATTTCGATATTTCTGTTTTAATCTCTTCAGTAAGTACAGTATTATTTGTTCTTTCAGTCACTGGCACTCCCACAGACACCTTTTTTTTATCATTATAGTATATTAGATTATTTTTTAAATTATATATCTCATGGATAAATCCTACTAAATATATTTTTTCTGCTTGAACATCAATTTTTTTAGTTTCTTTTTTTGGTCTTGCAAACATTTCCTTTTCTCTTGATATATCTTCTATTTGAAAAAATAATTTAGGCATTACAAATGAAAATGCAATTATTATAATACCACTTAAGCATATTACAAATTTCTTTGCCATCATTTAATTACCTCCAATTCAAAATATACTGTTGTGCCTACATTTTCTTCACTTTCTATATTAATTTTAGAACCATGTAATTCTAAAATTTTCTTACATAATGAAAGTCCAATTCCAGTTCCGCCGTTTTTTCTACTACGAGATTTATCTACCATATAAAAATCTTCTGTAACTCTAGCAATATCATCTTTGGGAATTCCTATTCCATTATCTATTATAGAAATTATATATTTATTTTCGTGATTATTTCCAACTATATAAACATAATTATCTCTAGGTTCTGCTTTTTTAGCATTTTGCACTAAATTTCTTATAACAACCTCTAATAAGCTTTCATCAAATTTTACAATTGCACTTTCTAAATCTAATTTCAATTCTATGTTTTCCAATACAATCTTTTTACAAATTTTCTCTATTGATTCTTTTATTTGTGCTTCTTTTAATTCAATTTTATCCTCAGATAATTCCATTAAAGATAGTAATTTATAAGAAAGTTCTTCAAGTCGTTTTGACTCAGAATAAATATAATTTAAAGCTGGTATTCGTACATTTTCATCATAATTTTTTAATCTAAGCAAATCAGAATATCCTATTATTGCTGTCATAGGTGTTTTTATTTCATGCGAAAATCCTGATATAAAATCATCTTTTTGCTTAATAGATAAATTTAAATAATTTATTTTATTCTCAATTTGTTCTGACATTTTATTAAAACTATCAGCAAGTTCTCCAATTTCATCATTAGTTTTTACATATACTCTTTGGTTAAATTCTCCTGATGAAATCTTTTTAGTTGCATTATTTAATTCTTCAATAGGTTTTGTTAAAAATCTCGAAAATATAGCTACCACAATTGAAGCTACTGCCAAAACTATCATATCTGCAAACATAACATCTTTTATCTGTCTGGTTCTTTCTTCGTAAAGTGATGTTATATCATAAATATTTACAATATATATACTAAAATTGCTCACAGTACAATATGAACTAAACACCATATAATTATTTCCATTTACTTCTCTAATAACGTATTTGTCTTCTTCCTTATCTAATAAGCTATCTATATCACCAGTTTCTAATTTATTGGATTTATCAAAATTAGAAAATATTTTCACTTTATTTTCTGAAAATATTTCAATACTCTCTAAGTCATTTTCCATATAATCATATAAAGATTTCATATACTCAAATAAATGGTCATCTGTAAATTCTTCACCTTGCTCGATTTTGCTTACAATATTACTTTCCAAATAATATCGTTCTAATCTATGTTTATTTGCATTCTGTTCTACACTACTTTCTAATGAATTGATAAAATTTTGTCTTACAGTAATATACCTACTAAATGATAATACAATAGATATAATCATAACAATTCCAAGCATCAATTTTACCCAAAATTTCATATTTTTTCCTTTCTATATCTCTAACATATATCCTATCCTATATACTGTTTTTATTTTGTCTTTCCAGCCTAATTTCTTTCTTAGTCTTTGTATATGTAAATCTAGAGTTCTTGTTTCAAATTCTAATTCTTCTCCCCAAACTTTTTCAAATATAATTTCCCTATATAAAGCTGTGTTCTTATTTTGAACTAATAGCATAAGTAAATCAAATTCTTTTGGAGTTAACTCCACTTTATTATTATCTCTTTTTACAGTTCTTGCTACTGAATTAATTGTTATATTACCTATATTAATATTTTCACTTATTTTGTTATATCTTCTTAATACAGCTTCTACTCTTGCATATAGTTCCTCCATATCAAATGGTTTTGTTATATAATCATCACTACCTGCTTTTAATCCTTTTATTTTGTCTTTTGTTTGGGCTTTTGCAGTAATAAAAATAACAGGAATATCTTGTATTTGTTTTATATATTCTAAAACTTCAAATCCATCTACTTTTGGAAGCATTATATCTAATAGCACTAAGTCATATTCTTTTTGTTCTATTAGATTTGCTGCAATTTCTCCATCATTTGCAGTTTCACATTTATATCCTTGTGATTCAAGTCCTAATTTTATTAAATCGCTTATTGCAATTTCATCTTCTACAATTAAAATTTTATTCATTGAAATCCCCCTTAAATATTATAAAACAAAATTGTATCAAAATTGTAAATTTTTTAAAAACCAAAAAGTATATTTAAAATTTTTTATCATTTTAGTAAAGTTATGGTCTCATCTTTCATTTGTATAACTTATCTGTAGTTTGCTTTGCTTCATATAGCTAAAAAGCTCGAAAGCTTTATATTATAGGAAATTAGAAAAACTTTATTATAATATAATAAGGTTAAAACTATATTTCTCCTAGTTTTAACCTTTTTCATACATTATATTATTTTGTTTGTTCTTTAATCATTTCATTATAATCTATATTTTCTATCTCATATCCTGTTATATCTGGCATTTCTACATCAGTATCATTTACTGTATTAAATTCATAATGATATTCACTAATGCTTTCAGTTCTTTCTTTAGGAATTTTAGTATTATTATAATATACTGTCATTGTACTGCCTCCAAACTTCATTATTGGAAGTCCTGTATCTATATCTACCCAAGTTTCTGTTTTACCTGATTTTAATACATAATATTTTCTACCTATATATTCATAGTCTGTTGAAATTTTCGTATGAAATGGTGCTCCTAATTTCATTAATAAGTATTCTTTTGATGATGGAAAAGTTGGATTTTGAACTTCAATCAAATCATCTTTACCACTTTCAAAATTCCATGTGATTTTTTGTATCTTTTTATTATATTCATCTATATCATATTTTTCATTTGGATTACTTTTAAGATCTTGGTATTCTGTTAACAAATTCTCTATACTACCATCAGCATCATTTTTTGTACACCAACTTACTTTATATTTTCCATCTTTATACCAAGTTTTAGTTACAGATAATTTATCATCATTTCCTATTTTTTCTATTTTTTCTATATAAAAATTTTCTGTTTTAAATTGTTCTCTTGATTTTTTTGAAATTCTATTTAAAATAGAAAATTTATATAAGTAATATCCAAACAAAATAAGTATTAAAATAATAATTACAAATAAAATTGATTTTATCTTATTTTTAATTCTTACTTTTTTTAAATAATCAATTTGCTTTTTTTCATTATTTTCATTTTCTTCAATATCATTTTTAATTTCTTCTAGTCTATTTTGACAATTTTCGCATTCTATTAAATGTTTTTCTACTATTTTTTTAGATTCTGAATTTAATATATTGTCTACATATCCTAATAATAAATCTTGTACAATCTCACATTCAGCTTTCTTTTCCATTTTTATTTACCTCCTTTAGTTTTTGTTTTGCACGATAAAATGTTACTCTAGCCCAATTAGGTGTTTTTCCTAATATTTCTCCAATTTCAATAAAATTTAAATTTCCAATCACTCTTAAATATATAATATTTCTTGATGTTTCGTCTAATTTCTGAATATCTTTAAAAAAGTCTATCTTTTCTTCTTTTTTACAAATAATATCTTCTATACCTTTTGATTCAGCAAATTCATCTAATTCATCAAGCATTATATTATTTTCTTTCTTACTTTTCTTTAATTGCTTATACCATAAATGTTTCGCAATTTGACAAAGCCATACAGATACTTTGCAATCTTCTCTAAATTTATTAATTTCTTTAACTGCTATTACAAAAGTTTCTTGTGTTAAATCTTCTGCTATGTCTTCATTATGAGTCAAACAGAATAAATATTTGTATATTGAATTAGAATATTGTTCATATATTTCTTCCATATTCTGCATAGACTTTTACCTCCTTCTATATTATAAGAGATTATTTTTTTAATTTCATTACATATTTTATAAATTTTTTTAAAATTTATATTTTTACAAAATTTTAGATATTTCACAACTTTATTTTTTACTCATACATAAAAATTATAGACAGTTTATAATAATTTATATCAATATTAAAAATAACAGTAATTTTACCAGTTATATTAAGTTTGTTTATATAATATTTTTTGTTCTACGTATGATATAATGTTTCAGTAAATAATATAATATTTTATCAATCACATTATGAAAGGAGAAACATTATGTTATTTGCACTTACTATGGGAATCATTGGTGGACTATTTTGTAGTTTTATTTCAATTTTTGCCCCAATGGTGGATTTAAAAGCTTTTTTATTTAAATTAGAAAATTCGGAAGCTATACTAGCTCCCGAATTTTCCTTTATTTTTATTCATCTTAATACAATTCTATAGTACTTTTGCAAAAACAATAAATAGTAATAGAATCTTTTATATAGTTTCTAAGCCATCCATATATTTATATGAAAAATATTACTGCATATATTTAATCATAAAGTTCCAGCAATCAGAATGATTTGAGGTTACTCCATATATTTTTGGATCTATAAACTTTAATCCATATTTATCAAAATATTTTCTAACAATTTCACGTTCAAATTCTGTATCAATTTGTTCCAGCCCATTTACTGTTATTACAGCAGATTTTAAGGCATTTGCTTCGCCTAATATTGCATACTCGAATTTTCCTTCCTCTATAAATTTCCTAATTATATAGCATTCACATAATACTTTTCTCTCTTTCACATCTTGATTAAGCCGTAACCTATTCCTGAAATTCAATAAATGTTTTTGAGCTGGTGTATTAGCATTTCCTAAAATAATTTGTAAATAATATTCTTCATTAGTACTATGCCAAATATCTATACTAAAGCCTAATTCGTATACACTTCTTCTTATAAGAAAATCATTATATGGAAGTTCACTTTTATTTATCATATGATGGCCATTATAGTCTCTCAATTCTTTTAACAATTCCTTCAAATGTGAATCAAAAGAATCAAAAATTATTCTTTTAATTTTTTTGATTTTTAGTTCTTCTTCTCTTTTTTCCTTACTTTTTCTTTTCTCTTCTTCCCACCTTCCATATTCTGCTTTTTCCTTTTCTCTCCGATCAATTTCTTTGAGAATGTTTTCATAAAATTCTTTACTCATTTTTGTCCTCCTTATTTTTGTTATTAATCTTCTTGTAAAAATGAAGACTTATAATTAATAGTGTTCAAATTATATTTTATTTTACATAATAAGTCAATATAATACAATAAAAAGACCACGGATTCCCTGGTCTTTTTATTTTTCTAATATTCACTTTCATATTAGAATATATTTAAAATATTTTATTACAAAAGTAAATTTTTTCTTTAAGTATAAAATCAATTCTCAATTAGTTAAAAGAGAATACCTTCCAATGCCTTTGCAATTTCTTTCTTCGTATTACATTCTTTTACAATACCATTCTCATTTAAAATCATTGCCCAATGTTTACCGCCTCCAATTTTGGCTAAATCATTTGCTACAATGTAATCAGCATGATTTTTAGCTCTTAATCTATCTGCAACATTAAACAGTTCCTCTTTGCTAACACCTTCTAATAGCTTAAAGCCCACTAAAGTTACATCAGGTGCCATTTCTTTAATCAGACTAATAACTTTAGGAGTAAGTTTCATCATAGTCATTAAATGAGGTTCATAAGAGGAAATTTTAGTACTATCATTGCAGACACTTGTAGGATTTTCAAAAATATTCATAAGAATATCTTTTGTAACTTTATCCTTATTTTCTGCATTCTGAATAGTTTCCCAAATTTCATCTACTAATTCTTCTGCTCTTATGGTATATTTTCCGGCATAATCGCCTACTGCTGCAGAATGAATTATAATATCAATTTTCTTTGTAGCGCAGATTTCTTTTAATGCATTAATTAAATCCTCTGTAGATTCAACAGTAATAAACTTAACTTTATCACTTCCAATTCGTGGTTTATAAGACATTTTAGTTGAAATATAATAAATTGTATCAATTTCTTCTGCCTTATCCTCAAGAAACGTTTCTGCCACGATATTTCCCAATGCACCTGTAGACATGTTTGTAATTTTCATAACAGCATCAATTCTCTCGTTCGTAGGTCCTGATGTAATAATAATATTTTTCTTCATGTTTTTTTCCTCCTGATTATAAATTTTTTACTACAATATCCCTTGGATTATTTAAATAATAATCACTTCTGCCAAATCTACTTAAATTTTCAGGAAATACAAATTTCCCATAAGCATACTGAGCATTTTGATTAGATAAAGAAAGGACATGACAAACATTTTTCTTACTTTCAATTCCTTCTTTTATTAACCATTCTTTTTCATGAATAGACACTGGTCCATAAATATAGCTTTTTCCATCTCCATAAGAATCTCCTTTATATGTACTTACACAATTTAATGTAAAAGTATATAAATTTTCATTATGATTGTGAATACATACAGTCTCTTCCTCAAAAACATGTGTATTAGAATTAGAACAAATTGTAAATACTCCAAACAGATTATCTCTTAATTCTTCATCTCGTGCCATATAATAAGCAATATGATAATATTCCATACAATTAAGAATATAAATCTTTTTCCCTTTTATCCAAAATTCATGTTGCTTAATTTTGTTTTTTAAAAATTCTTTTGGTTGAAGAAATGGAATTTTTCTTGCCATAGGTTCTGCCCCAGAAGCATAATCTTTTGAAAATTCATGCTTTTTACCATTCTCAAATACTACAGTAGTATTAATTCCATTTTTGTAATAACTTCCTGCTACAATAATTTTTGATATCGATAATTCCTGATACTTTTTCTCATATCTTTCCAAATATGTCATCTCTGGAAATAAAGATATGTCTGGTTTTAGCTTTTCTATAATACTAAAAGCTGATTCCAATTGCTTCAGAACATCTTCTGTCTCAATCAAATATTCATTTTTATTATCACAATCTAAATGAACTTTCAACTGAAACATGCATACCGATAAATATTGATTTATCCGCATATTAATGCACTCCTTTCTGTTTGATGATTGAATTATATAGCATCTTGTGTTATAATTCAAATATATATTATTTATATTTATTATAATGTGAGGTTATGACTATGAATATTAATTATGAGTTTTATAAAATTTTTTATACTGTAGCAATTTATGGAAGTATTACAAAAGCTGCAAATTCACTTTATATTTCTCAACCTGCTGTTACTAAATCTTTACAAAAGCTTGAAGAAGATCTTGGAATTACTTTATTTAATAGAAGTCCAAAAGGTGTTACTTTAACTGAAAATGGTAAGATTTTTTATAATTTTATTAAAAATGGTGTTGAATGTTTTATGAATGGAGAGCATAAACTTACTTCTTTGAAAAATTTAGAAACAGGTAAAATAAAAATAGGTGCAAGTAGCACTGTAACCAAATTTTTTTTAGTAGATTTTATAGCAAAATTCCATAATGAATTTCCAAATATAGATATTTCTGTTACAAATGGATTAACACATAACTTAATATCAGATTTAAAAAAAGGAAGTCTTGACCTTTTATTTGTCAATCTTCCTATGAAAAATGATGATGATTTGGATATTACAGAATGTAGTGTATTACATGATGGATTTGCTGGAAATTTAGAATATAAAAACAAAATAAAATCTCCTATATCACTTTGCGATTTAGTAGCAAATTATCCTATTGTAACTCAAAAAGAGCCATCAAATACAAGAACATTTTTAAATAACTTAATGAATTCGAACAATATAGAATTTCATCCTAAGTTCGATATAGTAAGTTATGGTTTAGTAAAAGAGTTTGCAAAAATTGGAATGGGAATTGCATATATTACAAAAGAATTTTCAAAAGAAGAACTTGAAAATAAATCTTTATATGAAATTCCAATAAAAGAAACAATTCCAAAAAGAAGTATTGGAATTGTTCTTCCCAAAAATATGATTTCAAGTTTCGCAACACAGAAATTTATTGATATTGTTAAGCAATAACTATTACAATGCCAATATGAAAATACTTATATTGGCATTCTCTAATGATTAACTTTTATATCTCCACAATTATTTTTAACTTTTAATGTTATATTAGAGTGTCTATTATTTTCGTTTATTTTTATATCTCCTAAATCTACTTTAGCATCTATATAAATATCACTTGTTTTTTCTACTTTTATATCACCAAGATCTGACTCTATAGTTGAATCTTCTTTTATGTCAAGATTTTGTATTTTTATATTACCACAGTTATTCTCTATATCACATTTATTCAATACATTTTCTATTTTAATATCTCCATAATGATTTTTTACAGTAGTATTTTTAGCACTTACAATTTTTATATCTCCACAATCATTTTCTACATTCATTATTGAATTTTCAAAACTTCCAATATCTATATCTCCATAATTGGCTATAATATTAAATTCTTTTGAATAATTTTGTGGAATATAAACTGTTACATTATTTATGTACATTCCAAAATTTATAAATCTATGTGGTTGTTTTACATCTATTTTTAAATTTCCTTCATTAAAAGATACATTTACATCTTCTTGATTTTTCCCATAAACAACAATTTTAATTTTTTCATCTTCACTTGTTTGTATACTAATATCGCCAGCTTCTGATTTTAATTCAAATCCATTTACTAATACTTCTTCATAACTCTCTTCAAAAATTATGTTATTTTCATTATTTTGAAAACCACCAATAGAAAAAAAGCTGTCATTTCCTGTTATAGCTAACACTAAAAATACAATTAAACTTATTGCTATAATTGACAGTAATACTATAGTGATTATTAATAAACTTCTATTACTCATCTTTACTTTCCTCCTTTTTTTCATTTTTTAACATAAATATAAGTCTTATGATTTCTGTTAATATACCACCAATTATAAATATAAGCCAAGTAAAATTCCATGCCATTGTAGTAAAACTTAGAATAAAATATATTGCTATCAATATACTCCATAAAATACCATTAATTGCACTTTCAATTTCGTTTTCTACCTTTTCTTTTTTAGTTTTTTCAAATTTGGGAACAGACATAAAATGATTTATAATTCTTGCTGTTGCCCAACCGCATACACATAAAAATAATGCTACTGCTAGAACCTCATTCATATTTAGTACATCTATTGCTACAATAAAAATTGATACTGCTAGAACATAAATAAACACTGATGTACTTACTATTTCTGCTGATTTCCTTCTTACTTCTTCTTTAGTTAACACTTTTTCTTCTTTAATTTCTTTCTTGTCTTCTCTTTTCCCGATTAGTAATTCATCTGTACTTATTTCAAATAGTTCGCATAAAGGTACAATTTTATCAAAATCTGGTGTACTTTGATTTGTTTCCCATTTAGATACAGATTGTCTGGTTACTCCTAGTTTATCTGCTACTTCCTCTTGAGATAAATTTTTAGCCTTTCTTAATTCAAATAATTTTTCTCCTAAATTATTCATTTTTTATATTCCTTTCTTTTTTTACTTTACTCAAAATCTGTATTTCAAGAATTGTTTTACAATTTCTCTACTACAATAACGAGTAAGAGTTTATTTTGTATTCTCTTTGCTCATCATACGCACTTCAAGTAAGATAATTATACCTTTTTATACTGGTTGCATTCCACCAATTTTACTTTGAAATTTGTCAACTACTATTTGCATGTCTTTATTTTCAGTACTTTCAGGTTCTACAAAATTGGTTAAATATAGTAAAATTCCAAAAGTATCTACTAAATTTAGTAAAAATATTTTATAGTAAATGTTGTTCCCTTGTTGATTTCTGATTCTACAATTATATGTCCATTGTCTTTTTCTATTATAGATTTTGATAATGCAAGTCCTATTCCAATACTTTCATTTGATGAATGTTTTCCTTTATAAAATCTTTCAAAAATATGCTGTATGTCTTCTTTATCTATTCCTGTACCATAATCTTTTATTTCTATTTTTGAATACATTTTATTTTCTTCATAGTAAATATCTATTTTAGAATTTTCATAAGAATACTCTACACAATTTTTTAAAATATTTGTAATAGCTTCAACTTGCCATTTAAAATCACAAGATATTTTTATGTTTTTATCTCCTTTTATATTTATTTTAATATTTTTTAAATCACATAATGCACTTACATTTTCAATACTATAGTTTAAAATATTTTCAATATATTCTTCTTTATTTACAAAATGTACACTACAAGCATCAAATTTTGATAATTTTAATAATGAAACTACTAAAAAATTAATATTTACTATTTGTCTTTTTATATCTTTTATAAATCCATTTTTTATACTATTTTCCATATTCGGATTTTCCAAAATATTGTCTAGCATTATTGTAATAGAAGTTAGCGGAGTTTTTAATTGATGTGAAATATTAGATAAAGAATCTTTTAAATTTATCTTATCTTGCATTGAATTTTCTGCTGTTTCTTTTAACATTACTGTTATTTTATATATTTCATTTTTCAAAATTGATAATTCATCTTCTGTATTTTCATCAATATCTAACTTATAATTTCTATTATTTATTTCTTCAATATATTTAGTTATTTTCTGTAATTCCTTATCTTTTAAATTGTTATATTTAAAAAATATAAGTAATAATAATATACTTAAAATTATTATTAAGCTAATATTTAGTATTATAAATTTCAGAAAATAATTATCATTTTCTAAAATTAATGAATCTTTTTCTAAATCAATTCCATATTCTCTCAACAAATAATTATTTTCAGATGTAGTATTATTTAATATTTCAACTAAATCTGTTTTGTTTACATCTGGATATTTTTCATTTATTTTTGAAACAATTAGATTTATTTTTTGATTAAATTTTTGAGTATATGTTTTGTATTCATAAAAATTTAATCCGTGCAAATATTAAGTTAACTACAATAATTACTATAAAACTATAAATTATTGATTTTTTAAATTCAATTTTATTTTTCATCAATTCTATATCCAATTCCTTTTACAGTATAAATTATATCATTTTCTATTTTTTCTCTTATTCTTTTTAAGTATACAGTTACTGTGTTGTCATTTACATCATTTCCAGTCCATTCCCATATTTTTTCTATAATATCTTTTCTTGTAACAACTTTATTTAAATTTATAAATAATAAATGTAATATTTTTAATTCTAAACTTGTAAGAGAAATCTCCTCATTATTTTTATAAACAACCATTTTATCTGTATTAAATTTTATATTATCAATTTCAATAATTGAGTTTCTTTTTTCTTTTAGTAATATTTTATTAATTCTAGCTAATAATTCTCTTGTAGAAAATGGTTTTGTCATATAATCATCTGCTCCGCTTTCTAATCCTTGTACAATATCATCTTCTTCATCTTTAGCAGTTAAGAATATAGTTGGAATTTTTTTTGGCTTTATTTCTTTTTCATAAATTTCAAATCCATTTCCATCTGGAAGAGAAATATCTAAAATAATTAAATCTGTTTTTTCTTTTTCTAAAAATTCTATAGTATCTTTCTTAGTTGTTTTATGATTTATTTTATATCCATTTTGTTCCAAAGAATATATTAATCCTTTTGCAACCATATTACTATCTTCAACCAGTAAAATCTCCATTTTTTCCTCCATATTTGTATTTACATTTTTTATGTAATTATTATATAAAATTTGTTATTATTAATAATAACAGCAACTAAATAGAAAAAATAAGCCATTCTGTTTTTACTGGTTGAATGGCTTATTAAACATTTCACTGACAAACCACAAAAGCGGTTTCTCTATTTACTATTTGTATTTTACTATTCATAAAAGTGTTTGTCAATGTTATAACTTTGTTAATTATTATATATTTTCTTTCCTAATTGTTTCGATCGTATTTTGTTTATTAATTTTTCCTAAAGAGTACTTCATAATTACATATACTAAAATAAATACACCTATAGCAGATATTATAATCGGAATAATTGGTATATACATACTTTCGTCCATTTTTACTGAAAATGACTTATATAAAGCAAATGTTCCAAGTAGTCCTAATATAACTCCATATAATAGAGCTTTTGTAGAATAAAATATAGTTTCTAAATTAATCATTCTATTAAATTCTTTTTTTGTCATACCAATACTTTTTAGCATTGCAAATTCTTTTTGCCTTAACTCCATATTAGATGTAATTGAATTAAATATATTTGTAACACCAATAAAAGTAATTACTGTTATAAATCCATACAAAAATATTTTTACAACTAAAACCATTGATCTTTCTTCTCTTACCTGAGCATCGAAATTTGATATTCCTAAACCATTACTTATTTTCTTTATATCCTCTTCTGTTTTGTCAGCATTGCTAGAATCTATACAAATACAGCTTACTTCGAAATCTATACTTGAATATTCATCTTTATTTATAACTAAATATCCATCTGTATAATAATTATTTTCTAAGCCTTTTGGTCTATTGTCATTACTCAATATTATACTAGCTACTTTAATATTAAATTCTTCATCTTTAATTTTTCCAGTTATAATATCATTTTCATTATAAGTATATCTTCTTTTTTCTATTAAATTTTCTTCTTCATCATAGTCATAGCTAATATCAATCAAAATTCCATCTTTTTTTACTTGCTCGTAATTTAATCCTAGTGTTTTTACATACTCTTTAAAATCTTTATCATTTAATGATTTGAACATCATACGAGCAATCGGATTTTTGCCACCAATATTTATATAATTAATTTCACCATTATCTTCTTTTATGTAGTCAACACCTTCTATTTGAACTATTTTAGTAAAATCTTCTATTTCCAAATAGTTATCATTACTTTCATAAAGAACAGATACTTTTTTTACATCTTCTAAATTTTCTATTTGTTTAATTTCATTTTCTGTTATATTTTTTTCTCTACCATATACTCTTAAATTATAACCAATATCTTTATAATAATTACTTGTAAAATTGAAAGAATTTGTTATAAAAGAATTCATTGTTATAAAAATAAATATGCTTATTGTTAAAGACATAACTGTTGTTCTATATTTCTTCTTACTTCTTTTTAAATTTTTATATGCTAAAACACCACCTTGTTTAAATATTTTTTCTATAATTTTTGGAGTTTTTAACTTTTTACTATTTAATTTTATTTCTTCTGAATTTCTTAAATTTTCCATTGGACTTACTCTACTTGCTTTTTTTGCAGAAGATATTGCCGATATATATATTGTAATAACTCCTAATAAAACTGAAATTATAATTGGTAATATAGCAACATTCAATATAATTCCATCAACATGACCTAATAAATATTCTCCTATTAAACTATTTACAATTTTAATTAAAATAAAATCTGCAAATATTCCAGATAAAATCCCAAATGGTATACCAATTAATCCAAGAATCATCGATTCAAAAATAACATTTTTCTTTATTTGTTTTTTTGTTGCTCCAACACTTGAAAGCATTCCATACATTTTAGTCTTTTCAGATGTAGCAATTTCAAAGGAATTCTTTATGCAAAATACACTTGTAAAAATAATTATAAATATAACAACTCCACATACTGCAAATAACATAGCAATTGTAGAATCCGAAAATGCAAAACCTTCCCATCTTAATAATTCTTTATTTACATCATATTCTATATATTTAGGAATTTCACCTTCCCTCATATCTGTGTAATCTTTTACATCTAAAATTTGTGAAATAGCCTTTTTATTATCTTTTGGATTTTTTAATGCAATATATACATCTTTTCTACCTGAACTTATTTCAGTTGTAATAACTGTATATCCAGGGGTAGAATAATCTTCAAAAGCAAAATTTGGTCTTTCAATAATTCCAACAACCGTAAATTCAAAATCCTTTACATTTTCTAATTTTTCGCCTTCTTCTTGATAACTATCAGAATCATAGAGTTTATAATCATCTACTGCTCTTCTTTCTCCTACTTTAAGATTTATTTTATCTCCAATTTTATAATCTACTTTTCCATTAGAACTAATATGTCTACTAATTAAAATTTCACTAGTATTTTCTGGGAATCTTCCTTCTAATAGTTTTCTATCTAATTTTAGTTTTTCAAATACATCTTTATTCATAGAATATAATTTCAAATATGGTTTATACTCATTTTGCCCACCTTCTAATTTAGAAAAGCCTATTGTTTGAGAAGTAAATATTTCCTTTACATCTCTATTATTTTGAAGAGTTTTTATATCCGAATCACTAATAGACCCAACTTTCAAATGATAATATCCAGTTTCATTTATAGCATTTTCTATTAGAGTAGCCTGAAAACTTGAAACCATTGTTGATACTGCGCATATAAGTGCAACAGATAAAATTATTCCTATAATAGTACTAATTGTTCTTTTTATATTTAATTTCAAATTTCTAATAGATAATTGTTTAAGTATATTCATTTTTCTTCCTTTCCAATTTTAACAATAATAAACATACAAATTATTGTTAAAATTAAACTATTTTTCCATCCTCAATCTTAATAATTCTATCCGCAATTTGAGCAATTTCCATATTATGTGTAATCATTATTATTGTTTGATTATATTCTCTATTAGATTTCTTTAATAATTCTACAATTTCATTACTTGATTTTGAATCTAAATTTCCAGTAGGTTCATCTGCCAAAATAATTGCTGGATTTGTTATCATACTTCTTCCTATTGATGTTCTTTGTTGTTGTCCTCCTGACAATTCATTTGGAAGATGTTTTCTTCTACTTTCTAATCCTAATAAATTTATTAATTCATCTAATCTTCTTTTATTAACTTCTCTATTATCTAAATTAAGAGGTAATATTATGTTTTCCTCAACATTAAGTATTGGTATTAAATTGTAAAATTGATATATAAGACCTACTTGTCTTCTTCTAAAAATTGCAAGTTCATCATCACTAAACTTATATATATCTTTTCCATCAATAAAAACTTTTCCACTTGTTGGTCTATCAACCCCACCAATTAAATGTAAAAGTGTTGATTTACCACTTCCGTGAAGCTCCAACTATTGCAACAAATTCTCCTTTATCTACGTGAAAAGAAACATTGTTTAATGCTATAACTTTTGATGTATCTCTTCCATAAACTTTACTTAAATTCTCTACTCTTAAAATTTCCATAGAGTTCTCCTTTCTTTTTATAACACTTTCGTATTAATTTATTTTCTCATAACTTATTTTTTACACTTTTATTATAGCTAATCTAAAGTGACATGTAAGTGACATTAATTAATTCTTAATAATTTAAGTAAAATTTTTGAACATACTTTTAATTCCATAGCCAAAATATATTTAATAAATTTGAAGTGTTTTATCACATACTAACTTTCATTCATATACTATTATAGGAGGTTATAAATGAATATAATAGAAAAAAAAGAAATTAAAAATGAGTTAAAATATAACAATACTATTATTTTAACTTATAAAATTGAATATCCTCAAATTACTTCTTCAAATTATTGTTCTGGAAAACATTCTTTTAATAATTATAACAAAGAAAAAGCTTTAAAATTAGAAAACTATATAAAAACCAAATTATATGCTGATGCTGTAAGTACCTATGAATATAATTTAGCAAATGGCTACCCTATAATGGTTTTCGAAGTAATTTCTGAATTTAATATTACTTATAATAATGATTTTTTAATTAGTTTATACGAAGATAAATATGAATTTACAGGTGGCGCTCATGGAAACACCTTAAGAACATCTCAAAATTGGAACTTAAATACTTGCAATTTTATTCCTCTTTCATATTTTTATCATAATAACCCATATTATTTAATTGACATTATAAAAAATATTAATTCTCAAATAAAAGCCCAAATTGAAGCTGGAAATAATTTTTATTTTGATAATTATTGTGAACTTGTTTTAGAAACTTTTAACTTAGAAAATTACTTTGTTACTCCAACTGCAATTGCTATTTATTTTCAACAATATGATATTGCACCATATTCAAGTGGAATACCTGTATTTTACATTCCTATGTAAAATGACCAATTGAGGACGTTAGTTTTCTATATTCTTAAAAATTTCAACTGAAAGTATGAAATTTTCTTAAAATATAGTTATGCGAACATTACAAATTCTTATAATTAAATATTAGAATTTGTTAGTCCGTTTTTTAGACATTTTTGACCAATTCTATACGAATGTTGAATATAATATTAACATTCGTATAAAACTGGTCATTTATGTCCAAAAACTAACGTCCCCAATTGGTCATTCGATTACATTTTACTACAGTAACATTATCTGGTATATTTTTTAATACTATAGAATTTGCACCAACTTTTACATTGTTACCAATTTTTATTGGCCCTAGAATTTTAGCACCACATCCTACCATAACATTATTTCCAATGTCTGGATGTCTTTTATATTTATCTTTTCCTGTTCCTCCTAAAGTACTATTATGATATATGGTACAATCATCTCCAATAGTTGCTGTTTCTCCAATTACAATTCCCATTCCATGATCTATAAACAATCTTTTTCCTATTTTAGCACCTGGATGTATTTCTATTCCTGTAAAAAATCTTCCTAATTGTGAATTTAATCTAGCTATGAAAAATAACTTGTGTCTATATAAAAAATTAGATAATTTATGAAATATTAATATATGAAATCCTGGATATAATATCATTACTTCTAAAACATTTTTACATGCTGGATCCTTTTCTTTTATATTTTTCGCATCTTCATATAAATCTTTTAACGCTTTAATAAATATCATTTTTTCCCCCTATATATAATATTCATTTTTGAAAACTAAGTTACAATCTTTAATTTCTATATTATATAACTCTAGGAATCTCTTAAATAATCAAATTACCTAATCCACTAATCTTCTAAGTATTAATATAAATTTAAAATATATTTTTTAAAAATACTATTTTTTCTCTAATAAAAATTTTTCACTTTCTCTATTTAAATTATTAGCTAATGAATACCCATACAAAAAAGCTTGTTCTACCATATCATTCAATATATTATCTTCACATACAATCCACTTTTCTAACAATTCCTTTTGTTCTTTACTAAAGCTTTGACATAATTCTTTTTCAATTTCACTCTTTCCTTTTATCATTAATTCATAAATTTTAGTTGGTATACAAATTTTTTGGTCAAAACTTTCAAATAATTCAATTAACATTGGTATATTTTTCTTTTTTTCTTCTTGTTGCAAAATATACTCTTTTTCATATTCTTTTATATATTTATCCCATTTATCTTTTAGCAAAGTCTTATAACACCACCTTTTTTTATCATATAAAATCCCCTCCATAAATTATTTAAATAGTATAAACTTACTATTTACAGTAACAATATCATACCAATAAAAATTGCACAATACGGAATATCGACATTAAGAAAAAAAATTTGACATTATAATAATTATAAAATCCAAAATAAATTGCAAATGTTTATGTTTTTCCTATATATATAGAAAAATATTTCATTATCATTTCAAAAATATTTCATTTTTATTTTATATTGCTATTTTATTGATAGTTAATATATTCTTATATATAATAAAAATATATCAAAATAATATAAAAGGAATTAAATAAATTATGGCTACTTTTAAAATAGCAACTATTGGAATTAAAGAAGATACTATATTTTTTGAACAAGCTCAAAAACAATTAAATAGTGAATATATAAATAGTGATAATTCTATACAATTCATTGATATAACTAATAAATCGGAAAATGAAATTTTAGAATATGGAGCATTACATGGAGTTATATACTTCACTAATATACATTCGTCTGATCATGCTAACACTTTAAAAATAATATTAAATCATCAAGAAGAAAAAGATGATTTATCACTTTTTTCTTTATCACATACAATAGTAACTCCTATGATAGCAAATAAAGAAATTAGTACTATAAATAGCTATGTAAATAATAAATTTGGAAAAGAAGGAATATCAGTATTTCCTGCTAATATTAATTCAGAAGAAGAAATGAAAGCTTATGTAAAAGGATTTATACAAACTACTGCTAATACATATTTTAATGAAGTTACTCCTATTCAAAAATCTACTGAAGATAAACTTAAAGAAACTATTGCCATTATTATGAGTGCAATAACTACAAAGCATAATTACACAAATGGACATCTTGAAAGAGTTTCAAAATATGCAATTGCTTTAGCTGATGAATTAGGATTAGACTCAAATACTAAAAAAGGGTTAGCTATAGTTTCCAAATTACATGATGTTGGAAAACTTGGTATTCCAGACAAAATATTGGATTCCGATAAATCTCTTTCTTTTCCACAAAGACAAGAAATGGAAGCTCATAGTACAATGGGTTCTACTTTATTGCATATTGCAATTAATCACAGTCCTGAACTTTCTAGAATTATTGATACCAAAATGCTTCAAGGAATAAAATTACATCACAAATATTGGAATGGTAAATTAGATCCTAAAGCTCCTATAGATCCTATTCGAGGAGAGCGAATTGGAGAATATGCATCTATAATAGCAGTAGCAGATTGTATTGATGCTATGACTTCTCAAAGAGCTTATAATAATCCAAAACATATTTTAGATACTTTTAGGGATTTATGGTCAAATAGAGATAAACAATTTAAAGGTGATATTGCCGAAGCTGCTATTATTATACTTAGTAAACAAATAGCCAGTTTAGGATATGATCCAATTGCCATGTTTTCCAATACTTCACCTGCTGTTCCAGAAGAAAATACCCCACAAAATTTTACTACTGAAAAAAAGCTTAAATATGATGGTGAATTAAAAGCATTTTTAGAAAATAATGCAACAAAATTTAATGTTAATTATGACCTAGACAAAAATCCATTTTGTGCACTTGGATTTCAACTAGATGAATTTGGATATTTTATATTTAACGAAACAGATTCTCCTATTCGTGATCCTAAAATAAGAGAAAATGATGAACGTGATTTTATATCAAAAAGATCCGATAGAATCTTTTTACCTGATGGTGTAGTACTAACTGAAGAAAATAAATCTTCACTTATTGAAAACCACATTAAAGTAAGGTTTACCAATCAAGATGCTGAAGGAAAAGCTGCTATCGCTCGTGCTATTTCAAAAGTTAATTATAGAAAAAAAACAGCAGATGAATATGAAGATCGTTAATATAAAATTTATTTGTAAATACCTCAAACAACAATTATTTAATTTATAAAGTATATTATAATACAAGGAGATAATGATTATGAAGCAAGACAAGATAGAAACTACATATGCTAAATCTACTTGGAAAAAAATAAAAATATTTCAAGAAGGATTAAAGGATATAGAAAAACTTATTCCTATGAGTTATGTTAGAGATTATCTTTTAACTGGAAAAAAAATAAATGAAATAACAGAAAATACTTATAAAAAAATAGATGAACTTCAAGAAATAAGAATGAGTGGTATATCTTCAGAAATGAAATATGCCATTGCTCAAGCAAAAAAAAGTAATCTAACTTTAAAAGAAGATATCATTACAGGAAAAGATATGGCTCCTGGCTTTAGCAAAAGTATTTTAAGCAGAGTTCCTAGCTTAGAAATTTACACCCATTTCATGTGGTATACAAAAAAGGAATTAAAAGACTACAGAAATTTTATAAGAAATACAACTGAATAAAGTTAATTTAATATAAAGTCAATCGGATTTTTCTATTTAAAAAATCAATAAAAAAAGGACAGTTGGTCAAATAACCACTGTCCATTTTTATTTAGTAGGAAAGTGCTCTGCACTTCCTACTAAATAAAAGCTTCGCTAATTTTTGCACACAATAATGATTTTTTATTCAACAACAATGCTATTTACTTTTCGTGCTTGTCCATTATCTATATAAATTATTTGATCTGAACTTTCTATAGTAGATTTTCTGTGGGCAATTATTATAACAGTACTTTTTTCAGAAATTTTATCTATAATATTTTGTATCATGTTTTCAGTTTGTAAATCAATATTTGAGGTTGGTTCATCAAATATATATATATTTGCTTTATGTAAAATTGCTCTTATAAATGCTATTACTTGTAACTCTCCATACGATAATTTAGAAATTTTTATTTTACTATCTAGACCATTTGGTAATTTTTTAAATAAATTTTCTACTCCCATCTCATATATTAAAGAATTTATTTTATCATCTGTTATTTCAGTATCTCCTAAAGTTATATTATTTCTAACTGTATCTGCAAAAATATATGGTGTTTGAGAAATATAAGAAATATTATCTCTTAAGCATTTTGTAGATATTTGAGAAATATCATAATTATCAATTAGAATTTGTCCAGATTCTATATCATATAATTTCATTAACACATTAGTAATAGTAGTTTTTCCTGCACCTGTTCTTCCTGCAATTGTTACCTTTGTTCCTTTTTTTATAACAAAAGATAAATCACGTAGCACAACTTCATTTTCATATCTCATATATACATTTTTAAATTCTATATCGCCATTTAAATCTTTAATATAACTTCCTTTATCTATTTTTTCATCATTATTCTCTGATAATATTATTTTAATACGTTTATATGAATTAAAACATGTTTGCACTTCTTCTAATTTATTAAAAATTGCTTCTAAAGGTTTTCTACATTCTTTTGTGTAAAACAATACCAAATATATACTTCCTAAAGATATAGAAATATTTATATTTAGAGCATAATACATTATTGCATATATACCAATAGCTTGGATTACTGTTATTATCCAAAATGGAAAAGTATGTACAAATATATATTTTTTTCTAATTTTAAGTTCTGAATATAGCAAGTCATTTATATTTTCTAAATTTTGCTTTTGCAGTTTAAATAAATATGTTAATTTACTTTTATTATATAATTCTGAATACTGCCTATTTTCTTCATCTCTCTTTTTTAATATTTTATTATCTAAATTTCCCAAAACTTTAGCCGAAGTAATTGCTATTAAAGATATAATAAATATTGTTATAGTACCAATTAATGCAAGTTCTTTGTTTGCAATAAACATCATAATAATCATAAAAACAATATATAAAATATTATTTATAACCATATATAATAATCCAAAAAATAAATCAAATAAACTATCTATATCATCTGTTAATCTTGTATATAATTCTGAAGAATTATATTTATTAAATGTTATCATTTTAAAATTTAATACTTTATTAAATACTTTTATTCTAATATCTTTTAACATTTTACATATAGCCTTATTAATAATAATATTTCTTAAATTTTTAAATAGTACTAAAATAATATGGATTACAGTATATATAATAATAAATTTCATTATTATTTCTTTTATATTATCACTTGAAAAATCTATATCCAAAATTTGTTTCATAACATATGGATGTAGTGTTGATAATAAATTACATATTATTAATAAAATGCTAACAAATATAATATATTTGCTATGTTTTTTTATAATTTCTTTCATTGTAATTCACCAACTTTCTCATAGTCACTAAGTTCTTTATATAATTCACTTTCTTGTAATAATTGTTCATGAGTTCCATTTGCTATAATTTTACCATCAACTAATAAATAAACTTTGTCCATTTTTTCCATCATGCTTATTTTATTAGAAATAACAATTAAAATATTTTCTCCTATTTGTTTTTCTATTTCTTTTATTACCTTTTTTTCTGTTTCTATATCTAAAGCTGATAAAGTATCATCAAAAATATTAATTTTTCTTACATTTAATAAGTTTCTTGCAATTTGAATTCTTTGCTTTTGCCCTCCTGATACTTTTACACCATTTTCTCCTATTTTAGTTTCTAATCCATTCTGCATGTTTTCAATATCTTCTGAAATATTGGCTTTTTTTATTACATTTTCAATTTCTGACTGTTCTGATTCTTGCCTTATATCTATATTATTTTTAATTGTATCATCAGCTATAATATTTTTTTGCATAGCATATCCAATGTTTTCAAATATTGATTCTCTGGAATATTCATTTATATCAATATTATTTATAAATACTTTATTATTTGGTACTTCATAAAATCCAGCTATAATATTAATTAAAGTTGTTTTTCCACTTCCAACTTTTCCAACTATCCCTATTTTTTCACCTTTACTTATTTTCATATTTATATTTTTTATTGCATAGTTTTTATTATTTTCATAACTATAAGAAAGATTTTTAATTTTTAATTTATTTACTTCTTCTAATTTCTTGCCCTCTTTTTTATATGTTTCTAAATTAAAGAAATAATTATATCTTTTACTTGATTGTTTAAAATATGCTATTCCTCTTATTAATGGTTGAATTGAATGAATAATCTCAGAAATGGCAAGTGATATACAAGATATATACGCAGTTAACTCTCCTACTGTTAATAAGCCTTTTTCTATTAGAATTAGTCCTAAGGCAAAACCTATACAATAACATGTAGCATATAAAATATCTATAGTATTATCTATTTTGTTTATTGCATCACCTATATCATAATTCGCTTTATATGTTTTTTCATTAATTGTCTCAAATTTTTTTCTTTGATTATTTTGTTGATTATATAATTTTATTAGATTAAATCCAGAAGTATTTTGCTCTATTGTATTTGATAAATCAATGTAGGCTTCTCGTTCATTTTCGACTGTTTTTTCCTGTAATTTATTTAATTTATACAAACGATAAATTGCAAATGGTATTATTGGTAATAAACTTAAAGCTAATAATATATTAAAATTTTTTCCAATAACCACTAGTCCTATAATAGGCGCTACAACTAATCTTGAAATTTGAAAAAACGCACTACCTAAAAATCTTCTTATTGCTAATATTTCTTTTGATAAATACGCTAAAAATACACCTTTGTCTTCTTTATCAAAATATTCTGGTTTAACATTTTGAAGATGTTCTATTACTTTACTTCTTAAATAAGTATCTGATATTCTTGCTCTTGTAAAAAATAGTACTCTATAAATACTTCTTGGTATAATCATAATTACTGAATAAAAAATTAACAAGTATATTTCATTCATTATTACTTGTTTACTATTATTTCCTTGAATTAATAAATCTAATATGTTTCCAATTATACTTGGTATTTTATATAATATATATATTGCTATTGCATGAAATACTATCCCTAATGTATATATTGGAAAAGTTCTTTTTAGTTCATCTACAAATATTTTGCTATTTTTCTGTTTACTCACAATTTATCTCCTTTATCTAATTTAAAAAGCATAATTAGAATATCATAAATTTGTAATAAGTTAAAGTTTTTTTTCTCAAAAAGAAACATTAATTTCTCTTAAAAGTCGAATTTTCTAGAAAATAAGAAGAATAGAAATAACATTTTTATTCTTCCTTTGTTTGTAATAAAAGCTAATTTTCGCATAACTATTTTCTACCAATTTTTTCCTTATCCGTAAAAATTTTCTAGAAAATAGAAAACACTGGTACAAATTTATTGTACCAGTGTTAAAGGTTATCCTTTGTTAATTAATTATTTGTTTACTGTGTTTCAACAGCACTATTGGTTTGGGTTGGCTGTTGATTGTTTAATATGCTATAAAGTGGTGAACTCTTATCAATGGTCATAGTACCGCCATTAATAAGTGACTCTTTCATAGCATCTAACCCCACAATAAAGTTATAAAATTCCTTACGTTCAGGAGATGCCCCATATGCTTCTGCAAGAGTCTGGAAATATAATGTTTCACCTTCTGCCTCTGTTTGAGAAGCTGTTACCTGTGCTTCTGATACTGTTTGTCTTACCATCGCATCTGTAGCACTTCTAATTTTCTTATTATCTCTTTCACCATTTGCCTTATACTCAGCTGCAATTGCCTGTCGCTCAGAAATCATTCGACTGTAAACTGCTGTTTTGTTGTCATTTGGCAAATCAAGTACTTTTACTTCCATCTGAGTAACTGTTATACCATACTGTCCCAAAGAAATTTTTTCCATGATATTCTTACCTAAAGAACCATCTTTACCACTAATAATTTCATCCTGAGTGGTAGAACTAATTATCTTTTTCATGGCATTATACACAGCTACATCAATTCTACTCTGTGCAACGCTTTCAGCAGAAAGTGTTTGGTAAAATTTCTTGGGTTCTGTAACCTGCCAAGTAACGTAGCAATTTGCAATCATACTTTTCTTATCTGATGTGATTACATCTGATGCCTGAACATCATATAGCCGTTCTCCAACATAAATAGATTTTGTTTTCTGAATAATCGGAATCTTGAAAAAAATACCAGGTTCAGTTTTTACATCAACTACTTCGCCGACCTGCACAATCAGAATATTCTGATTGGCTTTATTAAAGCCAACAAAACTTGTTCCAATAAAAATTACCAAAATGGCAATCACAGAAAAAAGGATTGTTTTTACATTTTTGTTTTTTGAGTCTTTCTTTTTAATTTCCTCTGTCATTACATACCTCCAAGTTTTAATTATTTTAAAAGTTACTTTACTTAATCCTTCTTTTCAGATGTTTCTTCTGAAACAGCCTGAGTAGTAGCCACTCCTGTACCTACTGTATTATTCGCATCATCTTTAACATAAATAACTTTAGCATCTCTACCAATAATAATTTCCATATTAGGCAGGATTTTCTCTAAAGCTTCATAATAAAGACGCTGTTTAACAGTATCCGGATTGTTTTGATATTCAGCAAACAATGCTTCAAATCGTTTTACTTCTTCTTTAGCACTATTTGCCCTTTCTGTTTTTGTTGCATTAGCGGCCTGTATAATTTCTTCTGCTTTAGCTTCAGCTGCAGGAATCTGAGTATTTTCATATTCATGTGCTTTGTTAATTGCTGTCTCAGCATTCTGCTTTTCATTTTCAACTTCTTTAAAAGCTTTACGTACCTCTGCTGTTGGAGGCTCTGCATCCTGAATTGTTACACTTACTATTGTAAGTCCTAATTTATGAGATGTAAGTTCTGTAACAATGTCATCAAATACAACCCCTTCAATTTCAGCTTTACCAGTTGTCATAACAGAATCAACATCATACTGCCCAATTGTGTTCCTTATAGCAGACTGCGCAATATTTTTCAAAATTCCTTCTGGATCATCTGAGCCATATTTGTATTCAATTGGGTCTGTGATTCGATATTCAATATAAAAATCGATGTTCACAAAATTGAAGTCCGATGTAATCATCAAGCTATCTTCTTCTGCTGTTTCATCTGTTTCTTCAACATATCCAATTGGCATACCTTTTGTAGTTGAATCAAGTACTGTCTTTGTACTCAAAAATGGTACTTTAAAATGCATACCTGCACCTTCTATCATTGTATTTTTCCCAAACATAGTAGTAAAACCAATCTCCTGCTCATTTGTAAAAAATACCGAAGTTAAGATACCAAAAACAACTGTAGCAACTACTATAATACTGTATATAGCGTTCCGTAATATCTTTATGTTTCTTATAATCTCTTCTTTATTACTTGCTACATTGGAATATTCATCCCAATCTTTTTTTTGTTTATTGAGAATAATTGAGAAAATTGCTGTTGTAATTACAAGTGCTACAATAATTAATTTGAGAATAAACATAGGTGTTCTTCCTTTCTTAAAAGCCTTGTTAACAGTTACAAATAATTAATTAACCTCCTTTTCTTAATTTTTAACAAAAGGATTATATCATATCGAAGTCCAAAAGTCAACGCGTTATGTTAATATGTTTTTTGATTTTATATATTACATATCTATTTTAAAACTGTAATTTACAAATTCTAATAATTATTTTTTATTATTTCTAATTTTGAAAATTAGTATTATAGATATTAATATTAAAATTAAACTTAATATTAATATCTTAATAGAATTGTTATCTGATATATAATACCTTGATTCTAAACTCAATTTTTCAGTATTATAATTCTCATCTATCCCTTGGACTTCTAAAATCTCTTGTATTTTTTCTTCATTTTCTTCTTGCTGTTTTTCATATAAATTATTCTCTTGTCTATTTCTTCTATATACTTCTATTTTATAATTTTTTTGAATTCTTCCATCCTCAGAAGTTACACTAATATCTACAAAATTATTTCCAACATCTAATTCATACGCTCCCTTAATTTCTATTTTTGCATTTTCATTTTCTGGAACTGCAAAAATATTTAAATTCCTAATTTCATTAGATACTTCTGTTTTATAATTTGTTATATTACTATCAAATGCTGGTTCTAATGATGCATTTTCAATAGCTAAAATTTCTAGATTTGAATTTGCAATTTCTTCATTATCAGTTTTAGTTACTTGTATACTATAAATTTTTTCTTCATTTTCATCTGGTGATATAACTCTTATTTGAATTGTATTTTCACCTAATTGCAAATTATTATTACCACTTATTTGAATTTTAGAATTTGGATTTTCACTCACTGCTTCAACTTCTATTTCATTAACATCTTTTGAAACAGTTAAATAATATTCATAAACATCTTTTTGAAAAATTGGAAGCAAACCTTCCTGATTTATTCTAAATTCCTTTAAATCTGTATTATTTTCCACAATAAAACTCCTTTATTTTATATAGCTAAAATTTTTCAACTCAAAATTAGTACTACAAAAGTACTCCACTTTTCTTATTATTTATGAAACTTTGGTAAGTTATATACATTATTAAAAATGATTGAAAATTTAAAAAGTAACTCTATTGTTGTATTATTTTTAAATTTAGTATATGTCTTTGAATTAATAATAAATCAATAGAAGTTGGCTTTTGTCCATTTTTATTTATATTACCTGCTTTTCTATATATTTCTTCAACTTTTTCAATTTCTAAAATATGTCTTTGTAAAACTAATAAATCTATACTAGTAATTTTACCATCACCATCTATATCTCCGTATAAAATAAAATTATATTCCTTTATTACTATTCCATTTTCTTTTATTCTCACTTTACTACCTGTTCCAATTAAATCATTATCTTGAAGTATTTTATTTTTATTATTTACAATTTCTATTTCATTATTTGTTATAATTTTAGATTTCACTTCTAATACAGTATTATTCTCCATTCCAGTAATTTGAGAGCCACTTTCTCTTAATGGATTTGTAAATTCGATTTCTATTTCTGTTGCTAACTCACTAACATATTGTTGGTAAATATATCCTATTATTCCATTTGGCAATAATACCATATCCCATTTTTCTCCTGATTGATTTCCTTTTCTAATTCTAATCATATTTTGCGGATTAGAAATAGTAGTAATAATTTCATAAGAAGTACTTGGACCTATTCTTATATTAACATCTGTAGCATTACAATATACTTTAGTATTATCTGTTGAAAATTCTTTTAAATTGATATTAGGATTTTGTGTTGGAATATTTGGCATATTATCATATATTGGAATAATAAAAGACATAGGTGTATCTAACAAATTACTCTTCTTATATCCATTATAAATAGATTTAGACTCACTATATGGAGCTAATACATTAGTCATATATTGATGCCAAAACAATCCATCTTTACTATCAGGATTTACATGAAATTTTTGTAAATAAATTGTATTTTGCCCTTTATTAATATAACTAGAACCTATAAAAATTGCTCCTCCTGTAATTGCCTTTTCTTTAGTATTCCATGGAATTAAATAATTTGATTTTATTTCATCACTTGCATTCTTTCCATCTTTGGCATACTGAAGACCATTTTTTATTGCACCCATTGGCTCTGCAGAACTAGTTGCTCCTATATTATAAAAATTATATAAACCTTCATAACCAGATACTCTCCCACTAATTGAATTATGTGATAAAAACGGCCCAACTTCTTGTTTTATACGAGAAGCTAAATGATATGGACTAACACGAGAAGCCTGTCCTGCATTTAAAATTAAATTAGAATATTTTTCATTCATATTAATTGTATTTCCATATCCATCGACATATGAAACCTGTTGATTATAAAATTCTGTTCCATATAAAATTTTTTCAATTCCATTAAGATTATTTGTTCTAGAATTGTAAGATAAGCCTTCAAATTGAAAAATACGAACTTCATTCAAAAAATTTCTTGGATCCATACAATATTCTATTGCTTTTTTTGAACTATCCACCCAACCTAAATCAACTTCTAAATTATATTCTCCTGGATTTGTATTTTTCCAATCATCAGTATAATTTTTAGGAACTAAATTTCTTCCAAATATATTTTCTTCATTTATTACATAATTCCAATCTAAATTAGTATATAATGCTGTAAAATTCCAATTAGGATGCTTTTTTTCTAATTCTTTTAGGTACCCTTGATAGCTTATTGGAAAATTTTCAATTCCATCTAATTTAGTAATAGCCTTAGCTTTTACAAAAAAAGATATTATTATTAATTCTAAAAAAAATATTATAATAAGAATTTTAAATTTTTTCATTCTTTCCTCTCTTTTGATTTTTTGACTGTTAGTTATTTATAAATCTATTTTAATACCTCTCGTGCCTTTATAATAATTCTTTTTTTTGAATTACTAGTACAAGTAATTAAAGTCACTTCTTTACTTCCATTAGTATCTTGAGAAAGACAACTTACATTTTCAGGATCCACTATATATTTATTATAAATTTCATATTCAACAGTTCCTATATTATTGTCTTTAAGAAATATTTTATCTCCTATTTCTAGCTTCTTTAAATTATGAAACATGTTTTTATTTTTAAAATTATGTCCAGCTATGCAAAAATTACCTGATTCATTTGGATTTGGCCCCCAAAATTTAGTAACAGAAATATTTAAGGTTTCCTCTGAAAATTTAATCACATATGTTTCTAACTCAATTTGTGGTATCTCTAGCTTAGCAATAACATTATAGCCTTTATAAGTTTCTTCTACATATTCTTTAGGATACTGATATTTTTCTATAACAACTTCTTCTATTTCATTTTCATTATTATCTTCTTCTAAATAAAGTTTTTTAACTTCATATTTTTCATCTTGAAAACTATTTTGTTCATATAATTTTAATGTTATATAAAAACTAGAGACAATAAACATAACAATTAGTACAAAACTTAATACTATTTTTTTCTTTTTCTTTCTCCTTTCTTTCCTGTTCATAAATTGAGCCTTTCGTACGTTTAAATTTTATTTATGTAAGTAATGAGAAATTTTAAAAATCCTCATTACTTATTATTTATATATAAGTTATACAGCAGAAAGATGAGTTACTTAAATATATTTAAAAAGTATATCTTATAAATATTAACTATTTATTTTTTCTACTATTAAATATAAAAACTCCTAATAAAATTACCATTAATACCATTATTGGTGCATAAATATTCATGCCTGTTTTTGGCAATTTAGTTGGTGTTGCTGTATTTTCCACTTTATTTTCAGTAGTTGTTGGTGTACTTGGAGTAGCTGGTTTCTCTGGTTCTGTAGGAGTTTTTTCATCTTCAGTAGGAGCAACTTCATTTGCTTTTTCTGCTACAGCTATAGTAAAAGCTTTTTCTGTTATTATTGAATCAGAATTTTCTCGATCTATTAATTTTAAAGTAATTCCATAATTTCCTGGTTTAGAAAAAGTTCCTTGTACATTTAAAACTTGTGAAAAATTTGTTCCTCCTATTTTAAATCCTTGGGCATCTCCCCATCCACTTTGAATAATATCATGTCTTAAACTTTGTTCGTCAACTCCTATTAATTGTACAGTTGCTCCTTCAGGAGTTGTTGCTTCAGCAACTAATCTTGCTTTTTCATAATGTTTTCCTTTAGATGAAGAATAAGAAAGTTTCATATCTTTTGCTTCATTTGCAATTATATCTCCTGTATAATCTAAATTTATTATATATGGAAAAAACTCAGGTTCTACCACTAAATTTTTAATAATTGGAGTTGTTATATCATCAAAAGTAATTGATGCATCACTATTTGCCATTCCAGTTAATGTAACTGTAAATTCAGTCGGATTTGAACTTGTAATTGCATCTTTTGCTTTAAAAGTCACACTCATATTATTTCTTGGATTTGTTCCTCCTGTTTGATCAAAATAAACAACATTTATTTTGTCTGTTGTATCATTGGCTGTTCCACCTTCTGATGAAACATATTCAAAAATATTGTTATCATAAGCAATACTAGCAGTATATGCTCCTAAATTTTCTCCAAAATTTATACTTACTGTTACATTTTCTCCTGGTCTTACTGTTGTTTTATCAAGATCTACATCTATTGTATCTAATAAAACTGCATAACTTTTAACTGAAAAAATAAGTATACTAACTACTAATATTAAAGTAAAAATTCCAAATATTTTTTTCATTTTAAAAATCCTCCTTTTTTGTTTTATATTCTTATAATGTGAAATTTTTTCATTAATTATTTAGTAATAATTTCATTTTTAGTAAAAAAATGAAAAAACGATATGTTAAAATTAACATACCGTTTTTATTTAATAACAAAATTTAATTATATAAAAATTACAAAAGTCAAAATTTATTATCAATATCAATATTTTCACATTATATAGCTTAATAATCATTTTATAAATAAACTAATTATATATTCAACATATATAAAAAGATAAATTGCTCCATTAAATTTTCCAATCTTATTTTTAGGATAAATCATAGTAAATAATGGTAATAGCAATAAACCATTTATTAAAATTAATATATCCTTATTATAATTTACATTATATGTAATAGGCTGAATTATAGAAGCAACACCTATAATTAATAACATATTAAATATATTTGAACCCAATATATTTCCAATAGCAATATCACTTTTTCCTTTAATTGCAGCTGATACAGATGTTACTAACTCTGGTAAGCTAGTTCCAATTGCAAGTATAGTAACACCAATTACTTTTTCACTAAGATTAAAATATTTTGCAACATTTACTGAATGATCTACAGTTATATCTCCTCCAATTTTTAATGATATAATTCCTAAAATTAATAAAAAAATATTTTTTAATATACTTTTATTTCCATCCACCAAATTTTCTTCTGTGTTTACCTTAGTCTTTATTGCAGTATATATTGTATACATTATAAATAATATAAATAAACCAATAAGTATTAATCCTTCTGTTCTTGTAATTGCTTTTCCTGTATTACATATTATCATAAATATAATTGTTATAATTAAGCAAATAGGAATATCAAATTTCTTTGTACTTTTTTGTACAACAATTGGACTTAACATTGCAGATACACCTAAAATAAAAAGCAAATTTACAATATTACTTCCTATAATATTTCCAACTGCCATATCTGAATATCCTTCAATAGCAGAAGTTGTGCTTATAAATAATTCTGGCATTGATGTTCCTATTGATATTATTGTTAAACCAATTACTATTTCTGGTATATGAAATATTTTAGCAACATTGCTTGCGCCATCTACTAAAAAATCAGCACCTTTAATTAAAAATATAAAACCTACAATTATAAAAACTATCGAAATTATCATTTTATTCTCTCCATATATTCTAATTAAATATATGAAAAAATTACTACAATATTACAAAAATCGTATAGTAAGTAATTTTATATTATATGAAATTACGCGCAAATTCCTATAATATAAAATCTTTGGCAAACTTTGTACATTTCTTGATTCTTCAAACAAGCAAGTTAGATTTTTAGTTGTAGAATTTTTAATTCGTACAGATAAGTTATACATAAGAAAAATGTGAACAATTTGGCAAAATTTTATCTTTTACAGTTTAAATATTAAAAATTGCATTTTAAGAAAAATTTAATATTTAATTAAATAATTCTTAAGATATTTCTTATAGAATTTATTTATGAACAATATATAACATTAATTTTCTATAATATTGAAAAGAACAAAAATGGACAATATGATAATTACAAAATACAAAAATTTTATAACTACATATATATTTAATAAATTTTATGAGGTTTCTTATGAAAAAGCAAAAAAAGAAAAAAATTAATTTAAAAAAAGTATTATTAATTTTATTTTTATTATTCATTATAAATTATTTATACAACAATAAACAAAAAATACATAATTTATTTTCACATAACTATAATTATGAAATCATAAAACAAGATTTTAATTCCAATTATACTGGAATTGGTCAAGAAAAAGTTTATAATATGGATGGTTATTTTACAACATTTACTACTAAAAATAATAAAAAATATATTGAATATAAACAAAATGGAAATAGTTCTTGGAGTAATAATTCTTATTGGGGTGGAACGATGGAGGAAAACGGTTGTGGTATTACATCACTAGCAATTATCTTAAGCGGATATAATAAAAGTTACACTCCTGAATATATTAGAAAAAAATATTATCCCAAATTAAATTATGAAAAATTATCAGACGAATTATCACAAACCTTTGGTATTAAAAATTCAGATTTTTACTTTGATAGTATAAATTGTTCCGAAAAATCTATTGAAAAACATCTTCAAACAGATCGTCCTATACTTGTTTGTGTATGGGACAACAATTCAAAAAACAGATGGACTGAAAAATCACATTATATTGTATTATTAGCCTCTGATGGAAACGGAATGGTTTATGTTTCAAATCCTAATGGTGGAAAAAATGATAGCAAAAGTTCTGGATGGTATGATTTTGATGAAATAATTCCCTATATAGCTAAAGCTTTATATATAGAAAGTTAAAAACGTTTATACTGCTTTAGTATAAACGTTTTATAAATCTTTCTTAAATTGATATTACATAATTTTATTTTACTATAATTAATATTATATAATTTTATCTTACTATATACTATTCATAATTTGTTGCATTCTCTGATAAACTAAATTTACCCATGTACTTGAAGCAGGACAGAATTTTGTTTTCATTCCAGCAAGTGTTGAACCGTAATAAAAACAACCACCAGGTGTTAAATAATTTTGATGTAATGTTTGTGCAGCCTTTTCTATTCCATCTTCAACAGATGAGTATCTTATTAATCCATTCTTTGACATTAAACTTATATAATTGTATGTATTTCTATGATTTTGAGCTATAGTCCATCCAGATTCAGCTGATATTAAGCCACAGAAAAAGATTTCGTTTATTTGATATTTTTCACATACATCATAAATTAAACTTGCATTTTCTTTAAAAAAATTAGATGTATCTTGTTTTACTCCTGAAATTAATATAATAAAATCTTCTTTTGATAATCCAGTTCTCACTGTTAAATCCATATTTACTGAAATTTTAACTTCTTCTATAGGAGTAGTAATAATTTCTGGTTCTTCTGGTAACTCTTCTTGAGCTTCATTTAAAATTTGTTCTTCTATAATTTCTTCAAGTTGATGATGCTCTTCTTGATTAGAATTTCTAGAAGTCCCTAAAGATCTTGATGATATACTAGAATTGATTATTCTTTCTTTATAAAAGTTATCTTCGTCTAAACTATTTTCTTGTATTTTTGCTGTACTAATTTCTTCTATTGTATTACTTGAAATTTTATTTACAACTATATTAGCAACAATAATTACTGCAACCACTGTTGTTATAATTAATAATAATGTTGATAATTTTATTGATACCAATACTTTTCTATTATTTTCTTGATTCATGTATAATTTATTCCTTTCGTGTTTCCACTTCCTCATTATATCATTAATTTAAAAAAAGTCAAATTTTTACTTTTTACAACAATATAATTTATCATCTCATATACATATCATAAATTTGTCAAATTTTAATATTCTCATTGCAAATCAACAATTAGTATATTAATAAATGAAAAATCCACCTTAAAAGTAATACACACTTAGAAATAGTTAAGATAGCTCATCCAATACATACAGAATACATTTATAAAATTAATATTCTCATTGCAAATTAACAATTAATATATTAATAAATGAAAAATCCACCTTAAAAGTAATACACACTTAGAAATAGTAAGATATATCATCTAATACATACAGCATAAATTTATAAAATTAATATTCTCATTGCAAATCAACAATTAGTATATTAATAAATGAAAAATCCACC